>DWWU01000019.1 GCA_019119555.1 Candidatus Fusicatenibacter intestinigallinarum
TCTTTTGATTTTTGAACATGAAGACCCGAACATACTTTACGAGGAAGAGGAGATCCGTACACTGGAACTTGAATGGCTGGTGATGCCGCTATCCGATGAGCTGACCGTGGTGCTCGGAGCGCTGGCAGAGAAGAAGGATGAACAGGAACGGCTGATTCAGAAACAGCAGGAACAAGCCGAGCTGCTTCAGAAAACAATTGCCGAGAAAGATGCTGTGATTCAATATAAGAATCAGGTCATTGAACAGAAACGGTCTCTGATTCGTGAAATGGAGAATACAAAAGTCTGGAAGGCATACAGAAAATACCGCCAGCTGAAAGAAAGGAAAAAAGAATGAGCAAATTTTACTGGAGCGTTGATTTCGATAACTGTAATGTTGGAGATAATTTCAGCTATGAAATAGAAGGCTGGGTTCTTACCGAAAGCGGAAAAAAAGTGACAGTTTCTGTTCAGGCCGATACGGATGAAACATTTGAATATCGGGTAAAGCGTAAAAACAGGGTAGACCTCAGAAATGTTCTCAAAACACTTGAAATTCCTTCTGATGCGGGTTTTACCGTAAGCATTGATAAAATCTATAAGCTGCGGGATCTCGGATGCACCTATCTGGAACTGATTGCTGACGACGGGGAAGAGAAACAGACGATTTTTCACAAGGAACTTCAGAAGATCCTGGAAGAGGGCGGAACAACCACGCTGGAAGGGAATCTTGATATTCAGGAGAAGAAAGACGACAGAATGATTCTCTGGGGATGGGCGTATGATAAGTATGACAACGCCAAAATTGAGGTTTTGGACAGCAATGGACAGCCTGTTCCATTTAAAATGAAGCGTGAAGTGAGAAATGATGTAAATCGTCTGTTTCATTTGGACAAAGAACGCAAATGCGGTTACATCCTTTCCATTCGAAGACAAGATGTCAGGGCAAGAAAAATTATTATCAGAATCAGCAATAAAATGACTTCCAAGGAATTTCCGATCGATATGAAAAAATTTGACCGGGACAATACCACAATAGGGAAGTATCTGAAGGTACTGGGACCGTCCAGATTTAAGGAGAACAGAAAGCGGATCAAAGAAACCGGTCTTCAGGATTTCCGTTACTATGCGATTAAAGAGATGAACCGACATGTGTCTGATTATGATATCTGGCTGGCGGATCACAAACTGTCAGAAAAAGAGTTGAAGAAACAACGGGAGCATCGGTTTGAATATGAACCGAAGATCAGTATTGTTATTCCGCTGTATAATACGCCTCTGGATTTTCTCAAAGCTTTGATTGATTCTATCCAGAGCCAGACGTATGCAAACTGGCAGCTCTGCCTTGCGGATGGAAGCAATAACGGACAGGTCGGACCGTTTATTCAGAGAATGTACGGAAAAGAAAAGAGAATTTCCTATGTTCTCCTGGAAAAGAACGAGGGAATTTCGGAAAATACAAACGGGGCGATCCGAATTGCCGACGGAGACTTTATCATGTTCTCGGATCATGACGACACGGTGGCGCCAAATGCACTGTATGAAATTGTCAAAGCGCTGAATGAGGACAGGGAAACGGATGTTGTCTATACGGATGAGGATAAGGTGACAATGGACGGAAAAACCTATTATGATCCTCATTTCAAACCGGATTTTAATCTCGATCTGCTCAGAAGCAACAACTATATCTGCCATATTTTTGTGGTGAAAAAAGATATTGTCAATCAGGTTGGGCTGCTTCGGAAAGAGTATGATGGAGCGCAGGATTTTGATTTTATTTTGAGATGCTGCGAAAAAGCGCATAAAATCAAACATATCCCGAAGGTTCTGTACCACTGGAGAAATCATCCTGCATCCACCGCGGGAGATCCGACCAGCAAAATGTATGCATATGAGGCAGGAAGAGCCGCGGTCGCAGCACATTTTGAGAGAATCGGCATGAAGGCGGAAGTTACGATGACAGATCAGTTCGGCAGGTATCGAACGCGTCTCCTGGTGGAAGGGGAACCTTTGATTTCTATTCTGATTCCCAACAAGGATCATAAGGAAGATCTTGAAAAGTGTATCCGCTCGATCTATGAGAAGTCCACATACAGGAACTTTGAAATTCTGGTAATCGAAAACAACAGTGAGACAGAGGAGATTTTTTCTTTTTACGAACAATTGAAAAAGGAACACTCAAATCTCCGGATACTGAACTGGAAGAAACCTTTCAATTATTCTGCGATCAATAATTTCGGGGCGGAACATGCCCGGGGAGAATATCTGGTTCTTCTGAATAATGATATAGAGGTAAAAACGGAAGACTGGATGGAAGAAATGCTGGGTTACTGCCAGAGGGAAGACGTTGGCATTGTCGGTGCAAAGCTTCTGTTCCCGGATGAAAGGATTCAGCACGCGGGAATTATTGTCGGGCTTGGTCCGTCCGGAACTGCAGGGCACATTTTCTACACGTTTCCCAACGATGTATTCACATATGCGGGAAAAACGTCGTCCACACAGGATTTAAGTGCGGTGACAGCTGCCTGCATGATGACGAAAAAATCTCTGTATCAGAAGATTGGCGGTATGGACGAAGCCTTTGCGGTAGCTTTCAATGACGTGGATTACTGTCTCAGGGTAAGAGAACAGAACAAGCTGGTTGTATATCAGGCATTTGTAGAGATGTACCACTATGAATCCGTTACACGGGGGTATGAGGATAAACCGGAAAATGCGAAACGTTTTGAGCAGGAGACAAAACGGTTTAAAAAGAGATGGGCAAAGATATTGAAGGCAGGAGATCCGTATTACAATCCGAATCTTACAAAGACAAGAAACGATTGTGTGATACGTTCCTGATCAAAACAGGAGAAAAACATGCAGCGTCAAATATATGAAGTCACCAGAGATCGATTTTCTCTGAAAGATAAAAATGTGTATATCCTCCAGGGAACATGGCCGGAGGATTATGAAGCGGAGGCGTGGCTGGATTCCAGACGGCTGAAAACGGAAATGACGGATCAGGAACGGGTCAGCGCACTGGAAAGATTCAAAGACAGGGATCTGGTCGGGGGATGCCGGAAGCAGATAACGGTATACCTGCCGGAGGATTTGGCCGGGTATCGGAAACTTACGGTATATGCATCGGCGGACGGAAGAAAGAAGCCGTGGTTTACAGCGGATGTAAGCAGGCTCAGACGCAGACAGAACAGAATTCAGTATTTTCTGGAAGATGTGATTGTCTCTGATGAGAAGAAATGTTGTCGGATCAGAGGATGGGCTGCATACAGCTCTCCGGTACGCATCCGGGTAGAAGATGCCTCAGGCTCTCCGATCGCATGTGAAGTGGAATATCAAAACAGGGTGGATGTTCAGAAACAGTTTGATGAAATTCAGCTTTCCGAAAAAACAGGATTTTTTGTGGAGGTTCCATTTGAGCGCAGAACTCCTATTTTTCTGATCTTCGAGACTAGAGGTCAGAGAATCAGGAGAAAGGTATATCTGCAGAAATGGCGCAGGATGGAAGAAAAGCTGGACGATTACCGGAAAAAGGGAATTCGGTACTGGAAGCTTTACGGAGCCCGCGGGCTGGCGGCAAAATGTGGAGACAAGATAAAAAACTATCATTTGCGCCCGATCCCTTACGATAAATGGATTGAAAAACATCTTCCGTCTAAAAGTGAGCTGGAGAGGCAGAAGAGACACTCGTTTGAATATTCTCCGAAGATCAGTATCGTGGTACCTCTTTACAGAACTCCTGAGAAATATTTACAGCAGTTAGTTGAGTCTGTACAGCAGCAGACGTACAGTAACTGGGAATTATGCCTGTCTGACGGCAGCGGGTCGGATTCTCCTCTGAAAGGGATTCTCGAAGTTATGGAAAAGCAGGATTCCCGTATTAAAGTGGTCAGAAACGCAGAGTCGCTTCAAATTTCAGAAAATACGAATCAGGCAATTCTGGCGTCGACGGGAGAGTTCATAGCTTTTGCAGATCATGACGACAAACTGACACCGGACGCATTGTATGAATGTGTCAGAGCATTGAACGAGAACGGGCAGCTTGAAGTGTTATATTCTGATGAAGATAAAATGACGGTGGATGGTAAGAAGTATTTTCAGCCGCATTTCAAACCACAGTATAATATTGATCTCCTTTGCACCGTGAATTATATCTGCCATTTGTTTGTTGTGAAACGGGATGTGATTGATCAGGTGGGAATGCTTCGCAAAGAGTTTGACGGGGCACAGGACTATGATTTTATTTTCCGGTGTACGGAGTATGCCGGAAGAAATAAGATTTATCGGATTCCGAGAGTTCTCTATCACTGGAGAAGCCATGAGGATTCCACGGCGGAGAATCCGGAAAGCAAGAGGTATGCGTTTGAGGCAGGACGAAGAGCCATCGAAGCCCATTACCAGAGAATGGGAATCGATGCTGAAGTATATCAGGGAGAATATATGGGGCTGTATCGGACCCGGTACCGGAGAACTTATGATCCCCTGATCTCCGTGATTATTCCCAATAAAGATCACACAGATGATCTGGAAAGGTGCCTCAGGTCGCTGGAAAAGGTAAATACGTATCAGAATATGGAATATCTGATCGTTGAGAACAACAGCGAGAAAGAGGAAACATTTGCATATTACAGAGAGCTGGAGGAAAAAAATCCGAAGGTAAGAGTCATTTACTGGAATGGAGTGTTTAATTATTCGGCAATCAACAATTTTGGCGTGCAACATGCGAAGGGAGAATATCTGTTATTGCTGAATAACGATACAGAGATTATCAATAAGGACTGTATCGAGGAACTGCTTGGGTATGCAATGCGCCCAGATGTAGGGGCTGTGGGTGCGAGACTTTACTATGAAGACGACACCATACAGCACGCAGGAGTCGTGATTGGCTTTGGCGGTGTGGCCGGGCATTGCTTTGTACAGCAGAAACGGAATGAGACAGGGTATTGCCATCGGATTATCTGCGCGCAGGATTACAGCGCAGTGACAGCGGCTTGTATGCTGGTAAAGAAGGAAGCATTTGAAAAAGTGGGAGGGCTGAGCGAAGCGCTCCAGGTGGCATTTAATGACATTGACTTTTGCCTCAAACTTCAGAAAGCCGGATATCTGGTAGTCTACAACCCTTACGCCGAACTGTACCATTACGAGTCCAAATCCCGGGGGCTGGAAGACACACCGGAAAAGGTAGCCCGGTTCAACCGGGAGATCGCCGTCTTCGAAAAACGGTGGCCGGAGATCCTGAAAAACGGAGATCCTTATTACAATCCGAATCTCACGCTGGACAGCCAGGACTTTTCGCTGAAAAGGATATGAGAAATAAAATGATAAGGTATTTTACTATGAAGAAGAAACAATATGTGCCGGAGATTCTCTTCCTGGTGGTTCTGTTTTGCTTTATTTTCCTGTGGGCTGTGGTTCAGCCGCTGAATGTATCGCCGGATGAACACATGCGTTACCAGATCGTGGAATATATTATGAAGTATGGAACACTGCCGGAGGGCGGAGATCCGGAGATTCGAAATGAGCTGTGGGGCATTTCCTATGCATTTTCTCCGATCACTTCCTATATGATCGGAGCTGTCTTCGGAAAAATTGCGGCTTTTTTCTCTGCGGCGGAACTGGCGCCGGTTATCGGAGCCCGCATGGTAAATGTGATTTTCGGCACGCTGACCGGATTTCTGTGTCTCAGAATCGGAAAGCGTATGCTGAAGCCCGGAGCTGCCTGGCTGTTTGCAACGCTGGTGTGCTTTCTGCCGGGAGCCGTGTTTATCAATTCCTATGTGAATATGGATTCGATCGCAGTGTTTTCCACTGCCTGGATCATGCTTTGCTGGTGCAAGGCGCTGCAGGACGGATGGAGCGGAAAGCTTTGCGTGGAGCTTGGACTCGCGCTTTCTGTCTGTGCGCTTTCTTATTATAATGCCTATGGATTTGCGCTGTGTACAATTTTCTATTTCTGCATCAGCATGCTGATGTGCGGGGAAAAGAGATGGGACTGGAAGCCGATGGTGAAATTCGGTTTGCTGATTACGGCTGTCGTTCTGGTGTTTGCCGGCTGGTGGTTTATCAGAAACGCGGTTCTCTACGACGGAGATTTTCTGGGGAGGCAGACTTCTTCCATGTACGGAGAACTTTACGCTGTGGATGAGCTGAAGCCCTCGAATATCATGACTCCGAAAAAAATGGGAAAATCGATTATGGACATGCTGTTCTGGATTCCGGGAGAATGGAATTACAACTGGCTGTCCACCGTCGTTGTGAGCTTTATCGGTACTTTCGGGTATATGAATATCTTTATGCCCAAGGCCTGGTCTTATCTGTACGTGCTGTTTTTTGCAGTTGGAGCGGTGTGCGTGCTGCCGCTGCTGCCCAGACTTCTGGCAGTGAAAGATGTAAAAAAAGAAGTGACGGACTATCAGGAGGATTCGGAAGGCTCAACGACCCGAATGATCGTGTACAGAAAGAAAAGATGGAAGATGGAAGGCGTTTTCCACCTCTGCCTGGTGGGAGCGGCGGTGATTCCGGTGATTCTTCTGGTGATCTACGCGTATTCCGTGGATTTTCAGGCACAGGGACGCTATCTGATGCCGATGCTGCTTCCGTTTATGTATTTTCTTGCCAAAGGTTTTGAGAATCTGATCGAGAGAATCAAAGGAAATGCGGGAATCAGAAAGTGTGTTTACGGAGCGCTATGCTTTCTGTATATTCTGTCTTCTGTACTGGTATATGTATTTGTCTTTCTTCCCAACTATCGGTAAAAAATGAAAAAAGCCGGCGTCTTGCAGGAATCCTGAGGATTCTCAAGGCGCCGGCTTTTTCATTTTTTAAGGCCGGTTTACCGTGTTATACGTTTACTTTCTGCGTTTTTTCCTTTTCCGTCCGTGACGGTTGTGTCGCCTAATGACAAATACAAGGATCAGAATCAGACCGACCAGATCGGCAATGCCGAATACAAGGATCAATGGATTGGAGAACAAGGATCCGGTCTCATCGGAAACGCTTTCCGCCGGAGGCTCGTCAGCTGCGGCAGTCGGGGTGGGTGTTGCGGTAACGCTCACCTGGGCGGTGCCTACCGGCTGTGAGTTGTAATAGTACTGGCGGGTGATCACCGTTGTGTTGTCTGATGAGAAATTGCCGTTTTCCGTATCGGAATAGGTGGTGTCGGAAGCGGAACTTCCATTCGGCAGAGTCAGCATGCCGGAGACTTCTTCACCGGAAGCGCTTTCCGGTGTTACATGGGTAAAATTGTTGAATCCATAATCCAGCAGTGTCCGCGTGTCGTTGATATAGTCCAGATTATCGCAGAGCATAACGACACAGACCAGTGTCATGTCGTTTCTTTTCGCTGCGGTGACCAGTGTGTTGTGGGCTTCATCGGTGTATCCGGTTTTTCCTGCGAACGCGCCTTCGTAATACCATTCTCCCTCAAAAAGCATGGCGTGGTGATTGCGCAGCTCCCGGGGAGTGGAGGTCATGTTCGTGGGCGGTATCGTGTAAAACAGGTCGGCTTCGATGGCACAGAAAGTCTCGTTTTTTACAGCGGCTGACAGAATCAGCGCCATATCGTGAGCCGTCGTATAGTGATCCGGATCCGGAAGACCGTTGGAGTTGTTGAAATGGGTGTTGGTGCATCCAAGTTCTCTGGCACGCTCATTCATCATGTTCACGAAATTTTCTTCGCTTCCGGCTATGTATTCTGCCACCTGCAGGGAGACGCCGTTGGCTGAGGCCAGGAGAATCGCGTGCAGGCACTGCTCCATGGTGAAGACCTCGCCTTCCACCGCGTCGATTCTTGAATTCCCGGGAACTTCCAGGCTGGCAGCGGCCGCTCCGATGGTGACCTGATCGGTCAGGGAAGAATTTTCGATGGCGAGCAGCGCGGTCATAACTTTTGTGATGCTTGCAGGATACCGAACCTCATCCATTCCTTTGTTGTACAGGATCGCACCTGTGTCGGCGTCCATAACGACGGCATTGGGGGTGGGAACCTCCGGGCCGGCGGGCCAGTTTTCGATTTGATTGGTTGATATTTCAGCTGCAAAGACCGGCTGGACCTGCGGGAGCAGCAGAAGCAGACACAGGATTACCGCAAAGATGCGTGAAAATCCTGCCTGAATTCGGTTATTCATGGAAAACCTCCTTTATAAAATAGATGATACCGTTCAGACAGGTCTGTGCATTCACTGCACAGACCGTATGACAGCATAGTGCCTACAGATAGACGTCCTTAGTATACCATAGGTTTTTTGTAAGAAACAGTAGGATTTTCTTAATTTGCAAAATTTCATGTTTCGGGGTATAATAAAGCAATGCATCAGTACAATGAGCGTTCAACAAATAACCGTTACCGTTCAACCAGGTCTGTGCATTCACTGCACAGACCGTATGAAAGCATAGTGCCTGTGGGCATCCGGCCCATCGCGAAGCGATTTTTCATGGCCGGATGCCGTAACAGTTCAGCTGGCTGAATTGTTACAAATAACCGAAAGACGGTGGCGAACAGCGAAATAACGCAGAAAAAAGAGGTTTCCAGATGATTGAATTCAACAGGGCCCCTCATGTGGGTACGGAAGAAGCTTATATTGAGCAGGCGATTGAGGGAGGAAAACTGTGCGGGGACGGACCCTTCACAAAAAAATGTTCTGCCTGGATGAAAGAGCGATTTCATTCCAGGGAGGTTCTTCTGACAACGTCCTGTACACATGCGCTTGAGATGAGCGCATTTTTATGTGATATCCATCCGGGAGACGAGGTGATTATGCCGTCGTACACGTTTGTATCGACCGCAAACGCGTTTGTCCTTCAGGGGGCGAAGATTGTATTTGTGGATATCCGCCCGGATACGATGAATATTGATGAGACAAAGATTGAAGCGGCGGTGACGGAGAAGACAAAGGCGATTGTGCCGGTACACTACGCCGGAGTTGCCTGCGAGATGGATACGATTCTCGCGATTGCCGGGAAATATGGCCTGAAGGTCGTGGAAGATGCCGCGCAGGGTGTGAATGCCTGGTATAAGGGACGGGCGCTGGGAACCATCGGAGACTTCGGCTGCTACAGCTTCCATGAGACGAAGAATTATACGATGGGAGAGGGCGGCGCCCTTCTGTTTCAGGATCCGTCCTGTCTGGAGAGGGCGGAAATCCTCCGGGAGAAAGGAACGAACCGGAGCAAATTTTTCCGGGGACAGATCGACAAGTATACGTGGATGGACTATGGCTCCTCGTATCTTCCGGGAGAATTGAATGCCGCGTATCTGTACGGACAGCTGGAAGCCTGCGATACGATCAATGACAAGCGGCTGGCTCTGTGGAACCAGTATTATCAGGGATTGAAGGGACTTGGGGACGCGGGAATGATCGAACTGCCTGTCGTTCCTGAATATGCGGTACATAATGCCCATATGTTTTACATCAAAGCGCGGGATCTGGAGCAGCGGACCCGTCTGATTTGCTGGATGAAAGAACATGGAATTATGAGTGTCTTTCATTATATTCCTCTGCACAGCGCACCGGCAGGAAGAAAATTTGGCCGCTTTTCCGGAGAGGATGTCTATACGACGAAGGAGAGCGAGCGTCTGATGCGTTTGCCGATGTTCTACAATCTGTCTTCGGAGGATGTGGATCGGGTGATTCAGGCGGTCAGGGAATTTCCTGAATTCAGATGATAAAAGAAGGAGAGCAAAGAGTGGCAGCCAACAGCGTGATACGTTTTCTGAAGAAACTGAAACCATATAATATACAGAAAGGCTTCAGATATCTGAGGCATTTTGGCCTGAAGGAGTTTCTGGTGCGTCTGTCGGAACGGATGGAGCCGGAGGAGGTTCCCTACGGTCCCTGGTACGAGCAGCACCGGGCAAAGCCGGAGGAGCTGGAACGCCAGAGAAAACAGTCTCTCGTATGGCAGAGGAAAGGCGCTTTGTTTCTGAGGTCCTGCAGCGGGCGTTCGGACGGAGACGGCGCCGCGTCTGATTTTTCCGGCGATGTGCAGGAATGCCTGTTCAGCATTGTCGTTCCGGTATTCCGGACGCCTGAGAAATTTCTCTGTGAAATGATCGATTCTGTGAGAAACCAGTCCTTTCCGTTCTGGGAGCTGTGTATTGCAAATGCGGATCCGGAGGACAGAACGGTGGCGGAGGTGCTGGAGAGATACTCCCGGGAGGATCCGCGGATTCGGGTAAAAAATCTGCAGGAAAACAAAGGAATTTCCGAAAATACCAACGCTGCACTGGAGATGGCGCGGGGAGAATTTGTCGGCTTTCTGGATCATGACGACCTGCTGGCACCGGATGCGCTGTACGAGATGGCGGCCCGGCTGGAGAAAGACGGCGGAATCGATGTGTTTTACACGGACGAAGACAAGGTCACCACGGATCTCTCCGAGCATTTTCAGCCGCATCTGAAGCCGGATTTTAATCCGGATCTTCTTCGTTCCAACAATTATATCTGCCATTTTTTTGTCGTGCGCAGAGAGATCGCCCGGAAACTGGGCGGTTTCCGTCCGGAGTTCAACGGTGCGCAGGATTATGATTTTATCTTTCGGTGCACGGAGCAGGCGGGAACAATTGTCCATATTCCGAGAATTCTGTATCACTGGCGGGTACACAGTGCGTCCACTGCGGACAATCCGGCCAGCAAGATGTATGCCTATGAAGCCGGAAAACGGGCCATCGAGGGGAACCTGGAGCGGACTGGGACAAAAGGGGAGGTCACGCTGCGGCAGGATTACGGATTTTATGACGTCCGTTATCCCGTTCAGGGCGAACCGTTGGTGTCGATCCTGATTCCCAACAGAGATCAGAGTGAAACGCTGCTCCAGTGCGTCCGGTCGGTTCTGGACAGGTCCACATGGAAGAAGTTTGAGATACTGATTATCGAAAACAACAGTCAGCGGCAGGAGACGTTTGACTGTTACCGTGAACTGGAACGGGATGAGAGAATCCGGGTAATCACATATCCCGGGAAGACTTTCAACTATTCCGCGATCAACAATTTCGGCGTTCGGGAGGCGCGGGGAGAATATCTTCTGTTTCTGAACAATGATATCGAGGTGATCACGCCGGACTGGATCGGGCAGATGCTGGGAAACTGTCAGCGCCCGGAGGTGGGAATCGTCGGGGCGAAACTGTATTATCCGGACGACACGATTCAGCATGCGGGGATTATCATCGGGATCGGGGGAATCGCCGGACATGCCTTTCTGGGGCTTGACCGTGCCAGAAGCGGTTATCTTCACAAGGCGTCGCTGCAGATGGATTACAGCGCGGTGACGGCCGCCTGCATGATGATGAAGGCGGAGGTGTTCCGGAAGATCAACGGATTTGAGGAAAAATTGTCCGTGGCGTTTAACGATGTGGATCTCTGTCTGCGGACCGTGCAGCAGGGATATCTGGTGGTGTATGATCCGCATGTGGAGATGTACCACTACGAATCAAAATCCAGAGGCGCGGAGGACAGTGAGGAAAAAATCCGGCGGTTTCAGCAGGAGATCGAGTTTATGCGGACCCGATGGACCCGCCTGCTGAAAGAGGGGGATCCCAACTATAATCCCAATCTGACGCTTTCCAAATGGAATTATTCGCTGAGGGGACAAAAAAATTAGGGAGTACCATAATGAAAGAAGTAGCGATCGTTATTCCCAATTATAACGGGATGCAGTATCTGGAAACCTGTCTTTCTTCGCTGGAAAGACAGAGTTTCCGGGAGTTTAACATCTATCTGGTGGACAATGGCTCCACGGATCAGAGCAGGAGCTTTGTGTCCGGACGTTTCCCCGGGGTACAGTGGATTCAGCTGGATCAGAACTATGGATTCAGCAGAGCGGTCAATGAAGGGATTCTCCGTTCTGAGGAGCCGTATGTCATTTTACTGAACAATGACACCCAGGCGGAAGAGACCTTTGTGGAGGAGATTCTGCAGGGAATCCGGCGCCATCCGAAGGCCTTCTCCGCCGGAGCAAAGATGCTTTCCTGGCAGGAACGTGATAAAATCGATGATGCAGGGAATTACTATAACATGCTTGGCTGGGCGTTTGCGCGGGGAAAAGGAAAGCCGGAGGAAAAATACCGGAAGGAGCAGAAGGTTTTCGCGGCCTGCGCGGGCGCGGCGATTTACCGGAGAGAACTGCTGGAGGAGACAGGACTGTTTGACGAGGAGCATTTCGCTTATCTGGAAGATCTGGATATCGGTTACCGGGCCAGGATTCTGGGATATGAGAACTGGTTTCTCCCGAAAGCGCGCGTATATCATGTGGGCAGCGGTACCAGCGGTTCCAGATACAATCTTTTCAAGATCCGCTATTCATCGAGAAACAATATCTATCTGATTTACAAGAATATGCCGCTGCTGCAGATTCTGCTGAATCTCCCGGCGCTTGTACCCGGATTTCTTGCAAAGCTTGTGTTTTTCGCTTCCAAGGGATATGGCAGAGAGTATGCGGCCGGAATCAAAAACGGGTGTTCCATCAGCAGAAAAAAGGAAAACCGGTCAAAGAAAGTAAAATTTTCTTTCCGGCATCTTCCAAACTATATCGTGATCCAGTGGGAGCTGTTTGTTAACATTTTCCGACGGTTTCTTCGCTGAAATATTACAAAATATATTACAAAATATTAACATTGTAAAGAAATATTTTGTTGCTCTTTCAGGAAAGATATTGTATAGTAATGAGAAAAGAGAAAAAAATGTAACAGTTCAGCCAGCTGAACTGCAACGAAAAATAACTGTTAAAAGAAGCAGACGGGTGAAAAAATTTGATTAGTGACAATCAGAAATACTTTAATCGGCTGCAGGTACTGATCGATGGGGCCGTGATCGTTATATCCTATGTGCTTTCCTGGTATCTGTATATTGAGATGCCCAGAGATATCCGGTTTCTGGAACGGGGAGTGCTTCCCCCTCAGACCTATATGATGGCGCTTCTCTTCATCGTTCCCTGCTATCTGATTCTGTATTATGCGTGTAATTTATATACTTCGAAGCGGCTGATCGGACGGCGTCTGGAGATTGCCAATATCATCAAGGCCAATACGATCGGCCTTCTGATTCTCAGCCTGCTGATCTATATGCTGAAAATCATGCACTTTTCCCGGGGAGTTTTCTGGGTGTTCTGTGCGACAAATCTGGTAGCGGAAATTATCGTCAGAAATGTGATCTATTACTTTCTCAGCAAAATGTGGAGGAGCGGAAAGAATCAGAAGCAGATCCTGATGGTAGGATACAGCCGCGCGACTGAGGAATATATCGACCGGATCCTGGCCAATCCCGAATGGGGATATGTGGTCCGGGGAATCCTTGACGACCATGTGACGGCGGGGACCACCTACCGGGGGATCAAGGTGCTGGGAAGAATTGAGAACCTGATGGTGATTCTTCCGGAAAACAAGCTGGACGAGATTGCGATCACACTGGGACTGAGCGAATACTACCGGTTGGAAGAGATTGTCGTCATGTGTGAGAAATCCGGCGTCCATACGCAGTTTGTTCCGGACTATTACAACATTATTCCGACCAAGCCTTATACGGAGGATCTTCAGGGACTTCCGGTTGTCAACATCCGCTATGTACCGCTGAACAACACATTTCTTGCTGCGATCAAACGCCTTGTGGATATTTTCGGATCTCTGGTGGCGATCGTACTGTTTTCACCGGTGATGCTTTTTTCCTGTCTGGCGATCAAGCTGACCTCGCCGGGACCTCTGATTTACAAGCAGACAAGGGTCGGGCTGCACAATAAGCCCTTTGAAATGTACAAATTCCGTTCGATGGAAGTGCAGCCGGAGGAAAAGGAGAAAAAAGCGTGGACGGTAAGAAATGACCCGCGTGTGACCGGATACGGAAAATTCATGCGGCATACGAGCATCGACGAACTCCCGCAGCTGTTTAATATACTGAAAGGGGACATGAGCCTGGTAGGGCCGAGGCCGGAACGGCCGTTTTTTGTGGAAAAGTTCCGGGAAGAAATTCCCCGGTATATGGTCAAGCACCAGGTCCGGCCGGGACTGACCGGATGGGCTCAGGTGAATGGTTATCGAGGGGACACATCTATTCGAAAGCGCATTGACTGCGACCTGTATTACATTGAAAACTGGACACTGGGACTGGATTTCAAAATATTGTTCCTGACCTTTTTCAAAGGTTTTATCAATAAAAACGCTTACTAAAGAATGATAAGGGGAATAAGACCATGTCAAAAAAGAATGTAAACAAGAGAAGCCGCAAATACAGAAGACGACGCAGAAGACGTATTATCTTCGGGATTGAGATTTTTGTTCTCGTGCTGCTGGGCGTCGGACTGTTCGGGTATATGTGGCTGAACAATGTGATGAACCGGATGCAGACACAGGATCTGGACCCGACAAAAGTCGAAGTCAACAGTGAGGTTCAGCAGAACATTGAGGCCATGTCGGGAAGTCAGATCATAGCGGTCGCAGGTCTGGACGGAAGAGGCGCAGCCATGGACGGAAAAGACGATCCGGACGATCTGCGGAACAGTCAGAACAGCGATACGATTATTCTGGTTTGCATTGACCACGACAATAAGGAAATCCGTATGGTGTCCATTATGCGCGATACCTGGATGAATCTCAGTTCTCCGGGCGTCGACTATGATTTTGCGAAGGCAAACGCCGCCTACAACAAGGGAGGACCGGAAGGCATGCTGTCCATGCTCAACACCAACCTTGATCTTGCCATTGAGGATTATGTGTCAGTGGACTGGAAGGTTCTGGCGGATGTCATTGATGTGCTCGGAGGTCTGGACATTGAGATGCGCAACGCGGAAGTAATCTGGGCGAACGATTACAACAAGGATGTATCCGCAGCGCAGGGCGTAGATTATGAGCCGATTGAATATAATGAAGAGGAAGACAACGAGTACCGGGAGGTGCACCATCTGACCGGCGCCCAGGCAGTCTCCTATGCGAGAATCCGTTACGGAGGCGGAGACGACGCTCTGAGAACGGCCCGCCAGCGTACCGTGATCAACCTGATGATGCAGAAGGTAAAGAGCAGTCCGGACAAAATCCCCGCGATTATTGATACGGCGGCTGACAGCATTACGACAAGCCTTTCCACCAACGAGATCATTCAGCTGGCGTATAACGCGGTTTCCTATTCTATGGGAACATCCTACGCTTTCCCGTTTGAACTTGTTTACGGACAGCATGTCATAGATGCGCTGGGGGTTGATGTGGTCATTCCGGTAACGCTGTACTCCAATGTGACAGAGCTGCATGAATATCTGTTTCCGGGTGTGGAGTATACGCCTTCATCGGTAATTGAGGATTACAATTACTATATTGTAAAACAGAGCGGTTACGGGGAATCTTCGATTGACTCCGTCCTCCATCAGGGTCCCGGATCGTCTTCGACAACGCAGGTTGCGGGAACTGAAGAATAGCTGTCGGGCGCCGCAGCCGTGAGCAGCAGGAAACCGTTACGTGGAGAGAAATAATGAAGGAACCAATTGTAGATATTTTAATACCGACATACAGGCCAGGGCAGGAGTTCAAAGAACTTCTGCTTGGTCTTTTCAGACAATCGTATCCGGTGCGCAGGATCCTGGTCGTGAACACTGACGCCACCCTGTGGAACCCGGAATTCGAGGATCTGGTGCCGAATCTGTACGTGGATCATATCGACCAGAGAACTTTCGATCACGGAGGAACCAGAAGAGAGATGGCTGCTTCCAGTGATGCGGATCTTCTGCTGTTTATGACACAGGATGCGGTGCCGGCCAACGCGGAGCTGGTGGAGAATCTTGTGAGACAGTTTTCTCTGCCACAGGTCAGGGCGGCTTATGCCAGACAGCTGCCGAAGAAGGGATGTTCCGTGCTGGAGGCCTATACCCGTGGGTTCAACTATCCCAGGGAGAGCGATATCAAGGACTACGGAGATCTCCCGGAGCTGGGACTGAAGACGTTTTTCTGTTCCAATGTATGCGCGATGTACGACCGGAAAACTTATGAGGAACTGGGAGGATTTGTTCGTCGTACGCTGTTTAACGAGGATATGATCTATGCGGCGGGACTGATAGAGGCGGGCTATTCCATTGCCTATGCGGCGGATGCGATGGTTTACCACTCCCACAATTACGGATGTGTTGCGCAGCTGAAACGGAATTTCGATCTGGGAGTGTCCCAGGCGCAGCATCCGGAGATTTTTGAAAAATACCCGTCGGAGGGAGAGGGAATCCGCATGGTGAAGCAGACCTCCGCTTATGTGTGCAGGATCGGCAGACCGTGGCTTCTGGTTCCGCTGTTCTTCCAGAGCGGATGCAAATACCTGGGATATCTGCTGGGCAAACACTACCGTCTGCTCCCACGCTGGCTGATTCGGCGCTGTACGATGAGCAGAACCTGGTGGAGATTTCGGAAGAAGAGATGACTGGAACGGTTATCAGACTTAGGAGGTAAAGCGAGTTATGTGTGGAATAGTAGGATATATTGGAGAGCAGCAGGCGGCGCCGATTTTGCTGGACGGACTCTCGAAACTGGAATACCGCGGATATGATTCCGCCGGAATTGCCGTATATGACGGAGAAAAGATCAATATGGTGAAAGCTACGGGACGGCTGAAAGTGCTGGAAGAGCTGACGCAGAACGGAGCCGTGCTCCCCGGAACTGCGGGAATCGGCCATACCCGCTGGGCGACTCATGGCTGTCCGTCTGACGCCAACGCCCATCCTCATTTCAATAAAGACCAGTCTATTGTTGTCGTCCACAACGGAATTATCGAAAACTATGTAAAACTGAAGAAAAAGATGGAAAGCAGAGGTTATCAGTTTGTGTCTGAGACAGACACGGAAGTAGTCGCTCATATGCTGGATTATTATTACAACGGAAATCCGCTCGATACAATCGTGAAGATCATGCACCGGGTGGAAGGCTCCTATGCGCTGGGAATTCTGTTCCGCGATCATCCGGGAGAGGTCTATGCTGTGCGCAAGGACAGTCCGCTGATTGTAGGCGCCGGCAGGGAAGGAAACTTTATCGCCTCTGACGTTCCCGCTGTTCTGAAATATACCCGCGACGTATATTTTATGGAGAATGAGGAGATTGTAAAGCTGACCAGGGATTCCATTTGCTTCTACAATATCGACGAGGAGGAAGTGGAGAAACAGTCCGTACATATCGATTGGGATATCAATGCGGCGGAAAAAGGCGGTTATGAACATTTTATGCTGAAAGAGATGCATGAGCAGCCTAAAGCGGTCAGCGATACATTGAATCCACGCCTGAAAGGAAACGATATCGTGATCGAGGAGCTGGGAATGTCCGATGAGGAGATTCGCGCGATCCGGAAGATTTATATTGTCGCCTGCGGATCCGCCTATCACACAGGCGTGACGGCCAAGTATGTCTACGAGGGAATGGCGAGAATTCCCGTGGAGGTGGATCTGGCCAGTGAATTCCGCTATCGGAATCCGATTTTCGAGGAGAACACGCTGGCGATCATCGTCAGCCAGTCCGGGGAAACTGCAGATACGCTGGCGGCGCTGCGGGAGGCAAAGGCAAAGGGCGTGCGCACGCTGGGGATTGTCAACGTGGTCGGCAGCTCCATCGCCAGAGAGGCGGACAATGTGATGTACACCTGGGCCGGACCGGAAATCGCGGTGGCGACCACGAAGGCGTACAGCACGCAGCTGATCGCCCATTATCTGCTGGCGATGAAATTCGCGAAGGTGCGCGGACAGATCCGGGATGCGGAATTTGAGAGCATGCTGGAAGATCTGAAGCAGATTCCGGAACAGATTTCACTGCTTCTGAGCCACAAGGAAAATGTACAGAGATTTGCCAACCGTTATCTCGCGGCAGAGCATGTGTTCTTTATCGGAAGAGGCATCGATTATGCGATCTCGATGGAAGGTTCTCTGAAACTGAAGGAGATTTCCTATATTCACTCGGAAGCCTACGCGGCAGGAGAGCTGAAACACGGAACAATTTCCCTGATAGAAGACGGGCGTCTGGTTGTGGCGGTCATGACGCAGCCGGCTCTCTACAAAAAAACGCTGAGCAATGTTCAGGAAGTAAAGACGAGAGGCGCGTTTGTGATGGCGGTCACCAATGCCGGCAACACGGAAGTGGAGAAGGTGGCGGATTATGTGATCTACCTGCCGGAAACCAATCCGTATTTTACGAATTCTCTGGCGATCATTCCTCTGCAGCTTTTTGGCTACTATGTGTCTATCGGAAAGGGACTGGATGTAGACAAACCGAGAAATCTTGCCAAGTCTGTAACGGTAGAGTAGGCTTTCAACATTTTTTAAAGGTTTCATCACAGAATGAACACATTTCATCAGTAGAATATGCATTGTAAGGTGAAAACAGAAAGATGTGCAGAAGATGCACAGACCTGGATGAACTGTAACGAACAGTCACAGAAATGTTTTCAAATACGTTCCAGAAGGATGAAAAGAGGGAAATGCGATGAGTGAAGAATTCAGAAAAGATACAGAACAGGTTTCTTCTGAGGAGAATACCGGTGCAGCGGAAAACGCGCAGCAGAAACCGGAGGGATATACAGAACAGAGCGAACAGCACACAGAGGGAAGGGAAAACGCTTCTGCCGTTGAGACAGTGTCCGGACAGACGGATGCCTCCAAGGGTCAGCCGACGTCCGGCACAACTTACAGCTGGGTCAATCCGAAACTGACCGGCGAAGAGCGAAAAGAAGACAACAGCGCTTCTTATACAGGGCAGGCGGAGCAGAATTTCTACCGCGGAGCTGGGGAGTATGGACAGAGCGGTCAGAACGCTTATCAGAACGATTCCCAGAGCGGCCAGACCTCAGCGGGCGGTACGCAGACGGGCGGTCAGCAGCGTCACATGTATCAGTCCTACCATATCGATACGCCGCATCCGGAAGAACCCCAGGCAAAAAAGAAAAATGACAGGAAGGTGAAAAAACCAATGTCTGTTGGAAAGAAATGGGGAATGGTTATCGCGATGGGCGCGGTGTTCGGGCTGGTAGCCGGCGGCGTGTTTACCGGCACAAGCATGCTTGGCGCACAGCTGACAGGTGCGGGAGTCGGCAACAATGTCGCGATTCCCACGACTGCGACGACTACGACCGGAACCCAGAGCAGTGATTCCTCCACCGCTTCCGGCATGAGCGTGAAAGACGTTGCATCGAGTGCAATGCCGTCGCTGGTGGCAATTTCCACAACCACTGTTGAGGAGGTTCAGACTTTCTTTGGAACCGCAAGCCAGGAAGTTCCCGCCAGCGGAACAGGAGTTATCGTCGGACAGAACGACGAGGAACTGCTGATTGCGACGAATAATCATGTGGTCAGCGGAGCCACTCAGCTGTCGGTAAGCTTTACCGACGACACAACCATCGAGGGCCAGATCAAGGGAACCGATGAGGCCAACGATCTTGCCGTCGTATCTGTAAAATTAAGCGACATCCCCAGCGACACACAGTCGCAGATCAAGATCGCAACCATGGGCGACTCGGATGCCCTGGAGGTCGGAGATCAGGTAGTGGCGATCGGAAACGCACTGGGTTCCGGACAGTCAGTGACCTCCGGTTATGTAAGCGCTCTGGACCGGGATGTGACCAGCACAGATGAGACGACAGGTCAGGAGACCACATCCGAAGGACTGATTCAGACAGATGCGGCCATCAACCCCGGCAACAGCGGCGGCGCTCTTCTGAATATGAACGGAGAGCTGATTGGAATCAATGAGGCGAAATATTCCTCCACATCTGTGGAAGGTATGGGATTTGCAATCCCGATTGCCAAGGCAGAGCCGATTCTGGAAAATCTGATGAGCCTCACGACCCGGTATAAGGTAGATGATGCGGACGCATCCTATATCGGAATCACAATGAAAGATGTGGAAAGCAATGTCAGCGAGGCATATGGAATTCCCGCAGGCGTACGGGTGGAAAGCGTTGTGGACGGAAGCCCGGCAGACGAAGCCGGAATTAAGGTGGGAGATATTCTGACCGGATTTGACGGCAGAACCGTATCCAACTCCGCAGGACTTCAGGATATCCTTTCCTACTATGCTGCAGGAGAAACCGTGGATATTACGGTACAGCGTGCCGATGACGGAGAATACAAAGAGAAAACGCTGACGATCACTCTCGGTTCCGCCGACGACAAACCGACCCAGGCGCAGAAAGAGAGTACTCAGAACAGCATTGAAAATTACTTCGGAAGATAAAAAGCCATAAAAAACTGAGGAAGAACAAAACCTTGTAACCGCTCAGTCGGCTGAACGGTTACAAAACCTCATCAGACAGAACAGCGTGTCTGCTTTCCGTCCCTGTCTTAACCGGCGGCAGGGAAAACGCAGACGCGTTGTTCTTTTGTTTTTGCATCGGTATCTTTATAAAAACTTCACTTGTGGCTTCTCACGTATTAGGCTATAATAATGTCATACAACAGAAAGGAATAAAGATGAATGTCAGAAGATAGAGAAAAAAACGGAGACGAGGGAACCAGCAAAACCACGCCGGAGTCCCCGGAAAATTCTGAAAAAGACGATGGATATGAAAAAGTCTGTTTCATGTGCCGGCGTCCCGAGAGCAAAGCGGGAAAGATGATCAGTCTGCCCGGCGGGATCAATATCTGTACGGAATGCATGCAGAAAAGCTTCGACACGATGAACAACAGCAATATGAACTACAGTGACATGCTGAATAACATGCCCAATATCAGCATGGTGGATCTTTCCAGCCTCCAGAATCAGGTTCCGAAGCGGCAGAGGGTGAAGAAAAAAGAGGAGAAGCCGGAAACGAAAAAAGAATTTTCGATGAAAGATATTCCGCCTCCCCATATCATCAAGTCCCGCCTGGATGAGTATGTCATCGGGCAGGAGCACGCAAAGAAAGTAATGGCGGTTGCTGTGTACAACCACTATAAGAGAGTATTTGCGCCGTCCGGCGATGATGTGGAGATTCAGAAATCCAATATGCTGATGATCGGGCCCACCGGTTCCGGAAAGACGTATCTCGTGCAGACGCTGGCGCGTCTTCTGGATGTGCCGCTGGCAATCACGGACGCCACGTCCCTGACGGAAGCCGGGTACATAGGCGACGATATTGAGAGCGTGGTTTCCAAGCTGCTGGCCGCCGCTGACAATGATGTGGAGCGTGCGGAACACGGTATTATTTTTATCGATGAGATCGACAAGATCGCAAAGAAAAAGAACACAAATCAGAGAGACGTCAGCGGGGAGGCTGTGCAGCAGGGGATGCTGAAGCTGCTGGAGGGCAGCGATATTGAGGTCCCGGTGGGGGCCAACAGCAAAAATGCAATGGTGCCGCTGACGACCGTCAATACGAAAAACATTCTTTTTATCTGCGGAGGCGCTTTTCCGGATCTGCCGGATATCATCAAAGAGAGGCTGAACAGGCAGGCTTCCATCGGATTTCAGGCGGATCTGAGAGACAAGTATGACCAGGATAAAGATATTCTCTCAAAGGTGACGCTGGAAGATCTGAGAGTTTTCGGTATGGTTCCGGAGTTTCTCGGACGGCTGCCGATCGTGTTTACTCTGCAGCCGTTGACGGAGGATATGCTGGTACAGATTCTGAGGGAGCCGAAGAACGCGATCCTGAAACAGTATAAGCGGCTTCTGGAACTGGATGAAGTAAAGCTGGAGTTCGAGGACGATGCGCTTCGTGCAATTGCCAGAAAGGCGCTGGAAAAGGACACGGGAGCCAGAGCGCTTCGTGCGATTATCGAGGATTTCATGCTGGATATCATGTACGAGATCCCGAAGGACGACAGTATCGGAGAGGTTCTGATTACCAGAGAATACGTGGAACATACCGGCGGACCGAAAATTCTTCTGCGGGGACAGGAAATTCCCCTTCTTGGCGGAGAGAACTGAACGGTCATGAAAAGGTATCAAAACAGGAGGAATAAGATATGAATATGTCCGACGATTTTTTAAAGAACATCAGCAAGACTTTCCGCGAGACAATGGGAACGGTCGGAAAGAAGACAGACGAGTTTGTGGAGATTCAGAAAATCCGCAGCAGACAGGGACAGCTGGAGAGCAGAATCGAAAACAATTACCAGGAGATCGGCCGAAAAATTTACTGCCGCTACAGAAACGGGGAAGCGTTTGACGAGCAGCTGGCAGAAATCTGCCGGGAGATCATGCATATGGAGAAAGAAATCGACATGTGCAAAGAGCAGGTAGCAGAGAAAAAAGGACAGATGCTCTGCCCGTCCTGCGGCGCGGGAGTGCCGAAGGAAGCATCTTTCTGTATGTACTGCGGAGCGCCGCTTCCGGAGAAGAAAGAAGAGAAGCCGGAGGACGCAGACTTTACGGAAGTGCCGGAAGACGCCTTCGAGCCGGAAGATGAGCCCGGCGGAAAGAAGCCGAAGGAAGCGGCAGGCAAAGATGCGGAAAATACTGCAGGCTCTGAGAAAGAGGCGGCGCAGGGGGAAGAAGCGGCGTCTGCGGAAAGCGGGACAGCGTCCGGAGATTCTGCGGAGACAGAGAACCGGGAATAAGAGGAAGACGGTATGGGATACCTTAATATTTTCCTGGGCGCATTTCTGGGAGATCTGCTGGTGAAAAAAACTGCGGAAGCGAAACTCCCGATGGGAAAGCGCATTTCCATCCTGGGAGACAGAATCTGGCTGAGAAAACTTCACAATCGTGGAGCGGCGGGAGGTTTTCTGTCGGATCAGCCGGATGTTCTTCTGAAAAGCACGCTTGGAATGCTTGCTTCGGTGTTCGGGTATGCAGTGATGTTTCTGCGAAACGGCGGAAAGAAAATTGAAAAAGTCGGAGCCGCCCTGCTTCTTGCAGGCGGCTGCTGCAACTGGTTTGACCGGGTGCATCAGGGATACGTGACGGATTACTTCAGCATAAACTGCAGAAAAGAAGAGATCAGAAATCTGGTATTTAATTTGTCAGACTTTTTTATTTTCATTGGAACCCTTCTGATGGCGGTCGGCTCGCTGCTTCCGGGAAAGAGGAAAAAGTAAAAAGAAAAGTGAAAAAAGAAAAAACAGAGGAATTCGCTGTTCGGAAAGGCGGTTCCTCTGTTTTTGCAAATGCGAGAATAATTCAGCCGGATCCTGATGGAAATACACAGATCCGGCTGAACTGCTGCAATATATGATTTGTAACAGTTCAGCCAGCTGAACTGTTACTATGGTTTCTGTATTTCTGCAAAAAAAAGATGCAGGAGATGGGACTTGAACCCACACGATCTTGCGACCACAGGCACCTGAAGCCTGCGCGTCTGCCAATTCCGCCACTCCTGCATACATTTGTATCACGATTCAACCAGGAAGAACAAAAAGAGAATGCAGGAGATGGGACTTGAACCCACACGATCTTGCGACCACAGGCACCTGAAGCCTGCGCGTCTGCCAATTCCGCCACTCCTGCGTATTCAATTTTTATTTGCTTACCGGCTGTGCCGCTCAACAAAATGTATGATACCAGCAATTACCTTAAAAGTCAACACCTTTTTTCAGATTTTTGAAAAAAATTGTAAAAGTTCGATCAGGTCTGTGCATTTACTGCACAGACCGTATGAAAGCATAGTGCCTGTGAGCATCCGGCCCATCGCGAAGCGATTTTCAATGGCCGGACGCTGTAACAGTTCAGCTGGCTGAACTGTTGCGAAAAATTGTAAAAGTTCAGCCAGATCCGAATTTTTCCTGCACAGAACCCGGAAACACATGGCATCTGCGGGCATCCGGATCTCCTTAAAATAAATTGCTTCTTCTGAAAATATAGGGTATACTGAAAAGAAGAACATATGCAACATCCTGGGAACCGGCGCCGACGTCTCACTCGCTCACAGGACTTTGTGCAACAGTTCAACTGGAAGAACTGTTACGACTCTGTCGAAAAATAAAAGAAAAAGGTTGAAATGAAATAGGGTCTGTGATAAAATTTTGAAGATTAGTATAGATTTTCCGCCCGGCGCAGACCGTAAAGAAGCAATTCTGCAGTTTGCAGAGACGATGGCTGTTTCGCCAGGAGAGAGAGAAGTACTCATACAAAGAGAAAAAGAAAGGAAAACGGTGGAATGATGAAAGCTTTTCTAATATTGGAAGATGGACACGTCTTTACAGGAACCAGTATTGGTTCGCAGAAGGAAATTATCAGCGAAATCGTATTTAATACGTCCATGACCGGATATCTGGAAGTACTCACGGACCCCTCCTATGCGGGACAGGCGGTCTGCATGACCTATCCGCTCATTGGTAATTATGGAATCTGTTATGAGGATCAGGAGTCCCTTCGTCCGTGGCCGGACGGTTATATTGTAAGGGAACTGTCAAGAATGCCCAGTAACTTCCGTTCTCAGGATACGATTCAGAATTTCCTGAAAAGATTCGACATTCCAGGGATCGCCGGAATTGATACCAGAGCTTTAACGAAGATTCTTCGCGAAAAAGGCACCATGAACGGTATGATTACCACCAATGAAAATTATAATCTCGATGAAATCATTCCAAAGTTAAAAGCATATAATACCGGAAAAGTTGTTGAAAAAGTCACCTGCAGTGAGAAACATGTGCTGAAGGGAGACGGTTATAAAGTTGCCCTCCTGGATCTCGGCGCGAAGAATAATATCGCCCATTCACTGAATGAGAGAGGCTGTCAGGTAACGATTTATCCGGCGCTGACCAGCGCGGAAGAGATTCTTGCGGATCAGCCGGACGGAATCATGCTTTCCAACGGTCCTGGAGATCCAAAGGAATGTACCTCTGTGATTGAAGAAATCAAAAAGCTGTATCAGTCCGATGTGCCGATTTTTGCGATCTGCCTGGGACATCAGCTGATGGCTCTGGCCAACGGCGCGGATACTCATAAGATGAAATACGGACACCGGGGAGGAAATCATCCGGTCAAGGATCTTGAGACCGGACGTGTCTATATTTCTTCTCAGAACCACGGCTATGTCGTAGATACGGACAATCTGGATCCGAAGGTTGCCGTGCCTGCGTTTATCAATGTCAACGACGGTACCAATGAGGGACTGAAGTACACAGGGAAAAATATCTTTACTGTGCAGTTCCATCCGGAGGCGTGCCCTGGACCACAGGATTCCGGATACCTGTTTGACCGTTTCTTACAGATGATGGGAGGTAATCAGTAATGCCAAAGAATCCTGATATTAAAAAAGTATTGGTGATTGGTTCCGGGCCGATTGTCATCGGACAGGCTGCGGAGTTTGACTATGCGGGAACCCAGGCCTGCCGCGCCCTGAAGGAAGAGGGAATCGAGGTTGTTCTTCTGAACTCCAACCCTGCGACGATTATGACAGACAAGGATATTGCGGATCGTGTCTATATTGAGCCCCTGACGGTTGAGGTTGTGGAGCAGCTGATCATCAAGGAGCAGCCGGACAGTGTTCTGCCGACTCTGGGAGGCCAGGCAGGACTGAACCTGGCGATGGAGCTGGAGGAGTGCGGATTCCTTCGCGAGCACAATGTGCGCCTGATCGGCACCACGTCCCAGACCATCAAGAAAGCTGAGGATCGCCAGGAGTTCAAGGATACCATGGAGAAAATCGGCGAGCCTGTGGCTGCGTCCATGGTAGTACATGATGTGGAGACCGGCGTCGCATTCACAAACAGCATCGGCTATCCGGTGGTTCTGCGCCCTGCCTACACACTGGGCGGAAGCGGCGGCGGAATCGCCTATGACGAGGAACAGCTGATCGAGATTCTCTCCAACGGTCTGCGTCTTTCCCGTGTGGGAGAGGTTCTGGTGGAACGCTGCATCGCCGGATGGAAGGAAATCGAGTACGAGGTGATGCGCGACAGTGCGGGAAACTGCATCACTGTATGTAATATGGAAAATATCGACCCGGTAGGCGTTCACACCGGCGACAGTATCGTTGTGGCTCCGTCCCAGACGCTGGGCGACAAAGAGTACCAGATGCTGCGTACTTCCGCGCTGAATATCATCAACGAACTGGGAATCACCGGAGGCTGCAACGTGCAGTATGCGCTGAATCCGGAGAGTTTTGAGTACTGTGTCATTGAGGTAAACCCCCGTGTCAGCCGTTCTTCCGCGCTGGCGTCCAAGGCAACCGGATATCCGATTGCAAAGGTGTCTGCAAAGATTGCTCTGGGTTATACGCTGGATGAAATTCCCAATGCGATTACCGGAAAAACCTATGCGAGCTTCGAGCCGATGCTGGACTACTGCGTCGTGAAGCTTCCGCGTCTGCCGTTCGACAAATTTATCAGTGCAAAGCGTACGCTGACCACACAGATGAAGGCGACCGGCGAGGTTATGAGCATCTGCAACAACTTCGAGGGCGCGCTGATGAAAGCGATCCGTTCTCTGGAGCAGCATGTGGATTCTCTGATGTCCTATGATTTCACAGGACTGACGGAGGAAGAGCTGGTCAAAGAACTGGCGATCGTTGACGATATGAGAATCTGGAGAATTGCCGAGGCAGTTCGCCGCGGCATCTCTTATGAGCAGATTCACGGAATCACAAAGATTGACGTATGGTTCATTGATAAGATTGCGATTCTGGTGGAGATGGAGCAGGATCTGAAGACGAAGGAACTGACGGAGGATCTGCTGCGCGAGGCGAAACGTATGGAGTTCCCGGATTACGTGATCGCTGATCTGACCGGGAAAACGGAAGAAGAAGTGAAGGCGCTGCGCAAAGAGTACGGAATCGTGGCGGCCTATAAGATGGTAGATACCTGTGCCGCTGAGTTTGAGGCGGCGACCCCGTATTACTATTCTGTATACGGCGGAGAAAATGAAGCGGTGGAAACCCATGACAAAAAGAAGGTTCTTGTTCTGGGTTCCGGACCGATCCGTATCGGACAGGGAATCGAATTCGACTTCTGTTCGGTTCACTGTACCTGGGCGTTCAGAAAAGCAGGATACGAGACCGTTATCATCAACAATAACCCGGAGACCGTCAGCACCGACTTTGACATTGCAGATAAGCTGTATTTCGAGCCGCTGACTCCGGAAGATGTGGAAAATGTTGTAAATATTGAGAAGCCGGACGGAGCGGTGGTGCAGTTCGGCGGACAGACTGCGATCAAACTGACGCAGGCGCTGATTAAGATGGGCGTTCCGATTCTTGGAACCTCCGCGGAAAATGTGGACGCTGCGGAGGACCGTGAGCTCTTCGATGAGATTCTGGAGAAATGTGAGATCCCGCGTCCGGCAGGCCACACGGTGTTTACTGCCGAAGAGGCGAAGAAGGCTGCCAACGAGCTGGGATATCCGGTTCTGGTGCGTCCGTCCTACGTTCTCGGAGGACAGGGCATGCAGATTGCCATCAGCGACGAGGATATCGATGAGTTCATCGGAATCATCAACCGGATCGCTCAGGAACATCCGATCCTTGTGGATAAGTATCTGCAGGGCAAGGAGATTGAGGTCGATGCAGTGTGCGACGGCACCGATATTCTGATCCCCGGAATCATGGAGCATATCGAGCGCGCGGGCGTTCACTCCGGAGACAGTATTTCCGTATATCCGGCCCAGTCCATCAGCCAGGCAGCCAAGGAGACGATTGTTGAATATACGAGAAGACTTGCAAAATCTCTGCATGTCATCGGTATGATCAATATCCAGTTTATCGTGTGCGGCGAGGAGGTTTATGTCATTGAGGTAAATCCGCGTTCCTCCAGAACGGTTCCGTACATCAGCAAGGTGACAGGAATCCCGATCGTGCCGCTTGCGACACAGGTGATTCTTGGAAAAACGATCCGCGAGATGGGATATGAGCCGGGCCTGCAGAAGGAAGCGGATTATATCGCGATCAAGATGCCGGTATTCTCCTTCGAGAAGATCCGCGGCGCAGATATCACTCTGGGACCGGAGATGAAGTCGACCGGGGAGTGCCTGGGAATCGCGAAAACCTTCAATGAGGCGCTGTACAAAGCGTTCCTGGGAGCAGGCATCAATCTGCCGAAGCATAAGAATATGATCATTACCGTCAAGGATGAGGATAAACAGGACATCATTCCGATCGCACAGCGGTTCCAGAAACTGGGATACCGGATTTATGCCACCAGAAGCACGGCGAAGGTTCTGCAGGAAAACGGCGTGGATGCAATCCGCACCAACAAGCTGGAACAGCCGTCCCCGAATCTGATGGATCTGATCCTCGGCCACAAGATTGATCTCGTCATCGATACCCCGTCCCAGGGCATCGAGCACGCGAAAGACGGATTTATTATCCGGCGAAATGCCATTGAAACCGGCGTCAATGTTCTGACTTCTCTGGACACGGCAACCGCACTGGTAACCAGTCTGGAAAATACGGATGTGAAGAAGCTGACGCTGATTGACATCGCAACCATTGATAAACGATAAGAGAAACGGGTCCTCTGAAAAACCATCGGCAGCCGTTTCTGCAGTCTGCGCATTTTCCGCGCAGACTGCATGAAAACGCGTCGGGGTTTTTCAGAGGAATTTTTTTCGCTGCAGTTCGGCTGCTTCTGTACATTTGCAACCGTTCAGTCGGCGGAACGGTTACTTTTTCTTGTATTTTTTAAAAAGATATGGTAAGTTTTTATTGGCGCATGAATAAAATAAGAAAAATGTAAAGAGAACAAGTGAGAAACGAGGTATGAGAAGATGGATTTGATCGAATGGCTGAAAGTCGTTTTACTTGGAATTGTGGAAGGAATTACAGAATGGCTCCCGATCAGCAGCACCGGACATATGATTCTGGTGGATGAAATCTTTCCGCTGAACGTGGATGCAGATTTTATGAATGTATTTGAAGTGGTTATTCAGCTGGGGGCAATTCTGGCGGTGGTTGTGATTTATTTCTGGGATCTGTGGCCGTTTCACACAAAGGCAAAGAGAAAAGAGAAGAGTTATTTTGCCCATCCCAGCGACGTTCCCGTACTTGCGAAATTCCAGAACTTTGCGGACAATTATTTTTATATGAACAAAATCGTAATGTGGCTGAAAATTGCGGTTTCCTGTCTGCCTGCAGCGGTCATCGGACTTGCGTTCAACGACTGGATCGAAGCGCATCTGATGAACTATGTGATTGTGGCCCTGATGCTGATCCTTTACGGCGTCCTTTTTATTGTGATTGAGAATTACAACAAAACGAGGAAGCCGAAGATACATAAAATCCGTGAGATTGACTGGAAGACGGCGCTTCTTATCGGCGTATTCCAGCTGCTGTCCATTGTTCCGGGCACTTCCCGCTCAGGAGCTACAATCATAGGAGGAATTCTGCTGGGAACTTCCCGCGAACTGGCGGCGGAGTACACGTTTTTCCTGGCGATCCCGGTCATGTTCGGCGCCAGTCTTCTGAAAATCGTGAGCCATGGCTTTTCGTTTACAGGAGTCGAGGTGGCGGTTCTTCTGGTTGGAATGGCAGTGGCTTTTGTGGTTTCCGTCTTTGCAATCAAGTTTTTGATGAAATATATTAAAAAGCACGATTTTAAAGTGTTCGGATGGTATCGTATCGCTCTCGGCGTGGTGGTACTGCTGTATTTCGGCGTTCGGACGATGCTTGCATCATGACGGAACCCGATCAGAAAACATAGTTCAGATACACCCTGACCCGATCCGGGGCGCTCTGGCCGGCAGATTCGAAAGCTTCTGCCGGCCAGAGCGCCCCGGATTTTTCTGACTCCATACTCGGACCATAGATTTTCTGCGCGGATCGGGTGTGATCAATGGCATTATGGCCTTGAGTTATCAGGAAAATGCAAAAAGATATTGTAAGAAATGCACATGATCTGATATAATAGGAGCAGTTGATTGTAAGAAATGACAGGAGGATGTTGCTATGAAAAAAAAGAGAAATATTATCGTGGGACAGTCCGGCGGACCGACATCAGTGATCAATTCTTCTCTGGCCGGCGTTTATAAAAATGCGAAAGAACGTGGGTTTCACAAAGTCTATGGCATGCTCCACGGAATCCAGGGCCTTCTGGATGAGAAATATGTAGATCTTTCCACTCAAATCCACTCGGAACTTGACATCGAGCTTCTGAAACGGACGCCGTCCGCTTTCCTCGGCTCCTGCCGTTATAAACTGCCGGAGATCCATGAGAACCGCGAAATTTTCGAGAAGATTTTCGAGATTCTCAACCGCCTGGAAATCGAGGCATTTATTTATATCGGCGGAAACGACTCGATGGATACCATTAAAAAGCTGAGCGATTACGGTATCCTGACCGGACAGCCGCAGAAATTTCTCGGCGTGCCGAAGACGATCGACAACGACCTGGCTTTGACGGATCACACGCCCGGGTTCGGAAGTGCGGCCAAATATATCGGCGCATCCACAAAAGAGGTTATCCGTGACGCGCTGGGGCTGACCTATAACAAACCGATGATCACGATCATTGAGGTCATGGGACGGAATGCCGGCTGGCTGACAGGAGCCACCGCTCTGGCAAAGACGGAAGAATGCGAGGGACCGGATCTGATTTATCTTCCGGAGGTACCCTTCGATATTGATAAATTCCTGAAAAAAGTCAAAGATCTGCTGAAAAAGAAAAATTCCATTGTAATTTCTGTGTCTGAGGGAATCAGGCTGGCGGACGGAAGATATGTCTGCGAGCTTTCCGGAGGCGGCGATTACGTAGACGCATTCGGACATAAACAGCTGCAGGGCACGGCGGCATATCTGGCAAACTTCCTGGCGGCGGAGATCGGATGTAAGACAAGAAGCGTGGAGTTTTCCACTCTGCAGAGAAGCGCGTCTCATATTGCGTCCCGTGTGGATATCGACGAGGCGTTTATGGTAGGCGGCGCTGCCGTGAAAGCAGCGGACGAGGGGGATACCGGAAAGATGGTGGTGATTGACCGGATCGCAGATGACCCGTATATGAGTTCTGCAGGAATCTACGACGTTCACCGGATCGCCAATGAAGAAAAACTGGTTCCGAGAGAATGGATGAACCGGGAGGCTGATTACGTGACTAAGGATTTCGTGGATTATGTGAAGCCGCTGATCCAGGGAGACTACCAGCCGATCATGGTAAACGGCCTTCCAAGACACCTGGTATTGGACACAAAGCACAAGAAATAATTAAAAAATTGGTACATTTTTTGTTGACTAAAGTCGTTCTTATGGTACAATAAATGTGTGCGCAATCAGGGCTGACGGCAGCGCCGGCTCTGAAGTATGCCGGGAAATTTCCCGCCGCCGGGAAGTGTGCTCAGCGGAAGGTAATTTTTCGACATTGAGCGGACTGCCGCGGTCAGATATGGGAGCAGAATGGCAGAATGTTCCCGGCAGAATACCGGATCGCGGAAGTACATAAAAAGGGCAGAGGGGCTACCTCCCCTGTTGTCCGGGCAGAGAATTCCTTCCCGTTCAACTGCCGGAATCTCTTTCCGGTGCTGTGCGTTGCGGCGCAGTATGGGCAGAGCAAAAGAGGGAATACTCTACTATAATCAAATCATATTTAGGAGGAAAAGTAACAATGGCAAAATGGGTTTACTTATTCAATGAAGGTAACGCAAACATGAGAAACCTTCTTGGTGGTAAAGGTGCCAACCTGGCAGAGATGACAAATCTTGGCATGCCGATTCCGCAGGGCTTCACCGTTACGACAGAGGCCTGCACCAACTATTATGAAAGCGGAAAGAAAATTTCTGAAGAAATTCAGGGACAGATTTTCGAGGCAATGACATGGCTGGAGCAGGAAAACGGCAAGAAATTCGGAGATACCGAGAATCCTCTTCTGGTATCTGTACGTTCCGGAGCAAGAGCATCTATGCCTGGTATGATGGATACTATCCTGAACCTGGGTCTGAATGACGTATCCGTAGAAGGCTTCGCAAAGAAGACTGGAAATCCGAGATTCGCATACGACTCCTACAGAAGATTTATTCAGATGTTCTCAGACGTTGTTATGGAAGTTCCGAAGTCCTTCTTCGAGAAAATCATCGACGAAGTAAAGGAAGCAAAAGGCGTTCGGTACGATACGGAGCTGACTACAGACGATCTGAAAGAACTGGTTAAGAGATTTAAAGCTGTTTATTCTGAAAATATGAACGGCGCTGAATTCCCGCAGGATCCGAAGGAACAGCTGATGGAGGCTGTAAAAGCTGTATTCCGTTCCTGGGACAACCCCCGTGCGATCGTTTATCGTCGTATGAACGATATCCCGGGCGACTGGGGAACCGCTGTAAACGTACAGACCATGGTATTCGGAAACATGGGAGATACTTCCGGAACAGGCGTTGCGTTCACCCGTAACCCGTCCACCGGAGAGAAAGGTATCTTCGGCGAGTACCTGATCAATGCACAGGGCGAGGACGTTGTTGCAGGCGTTCGTACTCCGCAGCCGATCACAAAACTGGCTGAGGATCTTCCGCAGTGCTACAAACAGTTCATGAGCCTGGCTATGAAACTGGAGAATCATTACCGTGACATGCAGGATATGGAGTTCACCATTCAGGAAGGAAAACTGTTCTTCCTGCAGACACGTAACGGAAAGAGAACCGCTCCGGCTGCAATCCAGATCGCCTGCGACCTGGTAGACGAGGGAATGATCACTCCGGAAGAGGCTGTATGCCGTATCGATGCGAAATCCCTGGATCAGCTGCTGCATCCGACCTTCGATGCAGACGCTCTGAAAGCAGGAGAGGTAATCGGTTCCGCTCTGCCGGCATCTCCGGGAGCAGGAGCTGGTAAAGTATACTTCAACGCAGAAGATGCAAAGGCTGCTCATGAGAAAGGTGAGAGAGTTATCCTGGTTCGTCTTGAGACTTCTCCGGAAGATATCGAAGGAATGCACGCATCAGAAGGTATCCTGACCGTTCGCGGTGGTATGACTTCTCATGCAGCTGTTGTTGCCCGCGGTATGGGAACCTGCTGCGTATCCGGATGCGGCGAGATCAAGATCGACGAGGAAGCAAAATACTTTGAACTTGGCGGATATACCTTCCATGAGGGAGATTACATCTCTCTGGACGGCTCTACAGGTAAGATCTACAAAGGCGACATCAAGACCGTTGAGGCTTCTGTAGGCGGAAACTTCGGACGTATCATGCGCTGGGCGGATCAGTTCCGTAAACTGCAGGTTCGTACCAATGCGGATACGCCGGCAGATACCGAGAACGCAGTAAAACTGGGCGCAGAGGGAATCGGTCTTTGCCGTACTGAGCATATGTTCTTCGATCCGGAGCGTATTCCGAAGATCCGTAAGATGATCCTTTCCGACACAGTAGAAGAGAGAGAAAAAGCTCTGAACGAGCTGATTCCTTATCAGAAAGACGATTTCAAGGCTATGTACAAAGCTCTGAAAGGCCGTCCGATGACTGTACGTTATCTGGATCCGCCGCTGCATGAGTTCGTTCCGACAGATCCGGAAGATATCAAGGCTCTGGCTGAAGATATGGGTCTGACACCGGAAGAAGTACAGGCAAGATGTGACGAACTGCATGAGTTCAACCCGATGATGGGTCATCGTGGATGCCGTCTGGCAGTTACCTATCCGGAAATCGCAAAGATGCAGACAAGAGCAATCATCGAGGCTGCGATCGAAGTGAAAGATGAGATGGGATACGACATTGTTCCGGAAATCATGATCCCGCTGGTAGGCGAGAAGAAAGAGCTGAAATTCGTCAAAGACGTTGTCGTAGCTACCGCAGAGGAAGTTATGAAGGAAAAAGGCGAGTACATCAATTACCATGTTGGTACTATGATCGAGATTCCGCGTGCTGCACTGACCGCTGATCAGATCGCAGAGGAAGCTGAGTTCTTCTCCTTCGGAACCAACGACCTGACTCAGATGACCTTCGGATTCTCCCGTGACGACGCTGGTAAATTCCTGGGCTCCTACTATGAGAACAAGATTTACGAGTCTGATCCGTTCGCAAAACTGGATCAGGAAGGTGTCGGCCAGCTGGTTAAGATGGCAGCTGAGAAGGGCCGCAAGACCAACCCGAACCTGAAGATGGGAATCTGTGGAGAGCACGGCGGAGATCCGTCTTCCGTAGAGTTCTGCCACAAGGTAGGCCTGAACTATGTATCCTGCTCGCCGTTCCGCGTGCCGATCGCACGTCTGGCTGCTGCGCAGGCTGCACTGAACAATAAATAATCAGTGAAGAAAACTGTATCATAAGGCATATATCATATATGTCGGATGGTCTTACAGCGCCCTGTTCTTTGGAACAGGGCGCTGTGTGTTTTATATAACAGGAAACCAGGTCAGGGCGTCAGCCGGTGAATGTCCCGCGGGAACAGGGACGCTCTGCGCACATTGTCCTGCTCCAGCAGACGGCTGGTCAGACGCTCCAGACCGAGCCCAAGTCCGCCGTGGGGCGGCATTCCATAGCGGTGAATCATCAGATAACTCTGAAAATGCTCCGGGTTCATATTCCTTCGGAGCATTTTTTCCAGCTGCTCCTGATAGCTGTGAATCCGCTGCCCTCCGGTGGTAATCTCCATTCCGCGGAACAGCAGGTCAAAGCTCAGCGTCTCCTCCGGATGTTCCGGATCGTCCATTGCGTAGAAAGGACGTTTTGCCGACGGATAATGGGTGACAAAAACAAATTCACTGCCGGTTTTCTTCTGAATCAGACGGCAGAGCTGCTTTTCTTCCTCCGGACTAAAATCCATACAGTCAGACTGCGTCTTTTCTCCGTGCACCATGTTTTTCGCCTCCCGGAATTTTATACAGGGGATTTCCTCGATTTCGGGGATCCTGACGCCAAGCAGGGAGACGGCGTCGGGACATTGTTCCTTTACCGCAGCCATGGCTTCTCTCAGCATTCCTGTCTCCATCTCCATCAGATCCCGGAAGCTGTCGATAAATCCCATTTCAAAATCCACACCGGTATATTCGTTCAGATGGCGAGAGGTGTCGTGTTTTTCCGCCCGGAAGACGGGGCCGATCTCAAAGACCCGCTCAAATACGCCGACCATCATCTGTTTATAAAACTGGGGACTCTGCGCGAGGCAGGCCTCCCGGCCGAAATAGTCCAGATGAAAAATATTGGCTCCGCCTTCGGCTCCTTCTGCGACGATTTTCGGGGTGTGAATCTCTGTGAAGTGATGGGCTTTCAGAAAACGGCGCATACCATCTGCGAGCGCTTCCTGGATTTTGAAAATGGCGGCTTCCCTCTGATTGCGGAGGGTGATCGGCCGGTAATTCAGCAGAGTTTCCAGAGAAGTGTCCACAGTTCGCTGGCTGATGACCACCGGGCTGTGTTCCTCAGGGGAGGAGAGGACTTTGACATTCAGAAGGACCAGGTCAAAGCCACTTCGGGAACGTTCTTCTTTCCGGACGTCAACAGTTGCTCTGATACAGCATTCCTCGGTCAGCGCGTCAAGGGAAAACTGTGCCTCTGACGGGGAATATACGCATTGAACCATCTGCCCTCCGCTCCTGAGAAGGACGAAGGCAAAACCTCTCATCTTCCGGATTCTGGAGACAGAACCGTGAATGACGGCGGTCTGTCCGATCCGGTTTTTCAGATCCCACACCTGTACGGCGTTTTCCGCCGGATGATTTGTCTGTACTGCTTTGATTGTTTTCATTGGAATCTCCTTTCGCGTTTTCATCTTTCAGTCTTGCAGTTTCTTTGTATCCTCTTTTCCATATTGTCTGCCGGTTCCGGCAGGCTTCTATGTGTCTCTCACAGTATCACAACCTTTCCGAAGACTGTGCGGCGCCTGCCGGAGCGGTGAGGCAAACGGTCTGAATGTTCACAGCGGGGGAGATTCCTCGGAGATCGCCGAATGGAAAGCCTTCAGGAGAATTCGGGAAAGAAGATCCGGAATCTCTGCAGAAAAAACAGAGCCGCACAGTATAAATTTTTTCCTGTGCGACTCTGCTTTTCCGGGGACTCAGAGCTTTTCCCTGAAAGACTCCCGGGGCTTTCGGTCATTTCCTTTTCGTCCACACAGGCACAACCACAAGAAGCGCTTGTACCTGTGAAAAGATACAAGCGCTATCTATCGTCGTCCCTGTTGGTTTTCCGTAAGGAAATCATCTGACACATAAACAACACCTCCTGAATTATGGTAAGGATACCACCGAAAATAAAGATTGTCAATAAAAGATTCTGAAAATGGTATCCGGCCATTGAAAATCGTTCCGCGATGGTTCGGATCCTGCGGATCTTTTGTTCTGCTTTCCCCTGTATTGTAATTTGCGGGTAAACTGTGTATAATGAAAAAAGATACTGCTGAAAGAGCGGAGAATATCTGCCGGACAGAACGTTACAGTGGTTCTTTTCGGAAGCTTATACAAAAAACAGGAGGTATGCAAGTGAGAGGTGTAGAGACGAGAATTCAGGGAATCCGCCATTCAATTTTTACGGAAATTGCCCGTATGGCTTATGAGACAGACGGATACGTCGGAAAGAGGATCGAGGAACTTCCCTATGAGATTATCCCCGGTGAAATCGGGAACTTTCGAAACGACGTGTTCCTGGAACGCGCGATTGTAGGAGAGCGTCTCCGGCTGGCAATGGGACTGCCGTGCCGCGGCGCGGGGGAACATGCGCCGCTGTCGGACAATATTGAGCTTGCGGATCAGGCGGAAACCTACTATACGCCGCCTCTGATCAATGTAATCAAATTTGCCTGCAACGCCTGCGCGGAGAAGAGAGTATTTGTGACAGACGGCTGCCAGGGCTGCCTGGCGCATCCCTGTGTGGAGGTCTGTCCGAAGCATGCCGTAACCCTTGATCGTTACAATGGCCGTTCCTATATTGATCAGGAAAAATGTATCAAGTGCGGAAAATGCGCGGAGGTATGCAGCTATCATGCGATCATCGTCCAGGAACGTCCCTGTGCGGCCGCATGCGGAATGGATGCAATCCACTCCGATGAAAACGGAAAGGCGGATATCGACTATGACCGCTGTGTGTCCTGCGGCCAGTGTCTGGTGAACTGTCCGTTTGGCGCGATTTCGGATAAGTCTCAGATTTTCCAGGTAATCCGCGCGATCCGTTCCGGTGAACGTGTCTATGCGGCGCTGGCGCCGGCGTTCGTCGGCCAGTTCGGTCCCAAGGTTACGCCCGGAAAACTCCGTGCAGCGATGAGGGAGCTGGGATTTGCCGACGTCTTTGAGGTGGCGATCGGCGCAGACCTCTGTGCGGCTCAGGAAGCGGAAGATTTTGTGGAGGAAGTTCCGGAGCATCTGCCGTTTATGGCGACCTCCTGCTGTCCGGCGTGGTCTTCCATGGCCAAAAAGCTTTTCCCGGATTATGCAAACTGCATCTCCATGGCGCTGACACCGATGACTCTGACGGCGCGTCTGATCAAGCGGCATAATCCGAATGCAAAAGTGGTGTTTATCGGCCCCTGTGCGGCGAAGAAACTGGAAGCAATGCGTGAGGACGTCCGCAGTGAGGTGGATTTCGTCCTGACCTTTGAGGAAATGACAGGAATTTTCGACGCCCGTCAGCTGGACCTGGAAAACATTGAAGAAGATCCTGACGGCGTCAACGACGCGTCTGTGGACGGACGGAACTTCGCGGTTGCCGGAGGCGTCGCGAAATCGGTGGAAGATGTGATTCATGAGAAATATCCGGACCGGGAGATTAAAATTGCCAATGCGGAAGGACTCCGGGAATGCCGGAAGCTGCTGACCATGGCCAAAGCGGGCAAATATAACGGGTATCTTCTGGAAGGTATGGCCTGTCCGGGCGGATGTGTTGCAGGAGCCGGAACCATGCAGCCGATTAAGAAATCCCAGACTGCGGTGAACAAATACGCGGCCCAGGCAAAACATAAGATTTCCAGCCAGACAGAATACGTCAAAGAGCTGGACAAACTGGTAGACTGACAGAGAATGACCGTTCTTTCATACGGTCTGTGCAGTGAATGCACAGACCTGGCTGAACGGAAACTGACAGAGAACAACAGGAGGTTAAGAGGAAAATGAAAAAAGGCGGAAAAACAGGACGGAGACTGGCGGCGGTTCTGCTGGCGGTTCTGCTGGCGTTGTCTGCGCTGACAGGCTGCTCCGGCGGCGCGGGAGCGTCTTCGGGTTCTTCGGCGGAAAAGGAAAGTGAGGCAGATTCTGTTTCTGCCTCAGAAACACAGGCGGACAGCGAAGCGCAGGAGGCAGAGGATGCGGCAGGCGACAGCACGGCGCAGCCGGTGGACGTCCGTATTGCGGCGCTGAAAGGCCCGACGGCCATGGGTATGGTCAAGTTTATGGACGATGTGGATCAGCAGGTTGTCACGGATGAGAACTATACTTTCAGCATTGTCGCCTCGCCGGACGAGGTGACGCCGCAGATCGTCCAGGGCAGTCTGGATATCGCGGCAGTGCCGGCCAATCTTGCGAGCATCCTGTACAATAACACAGACGGTGCGGTTCAGGTTCTGACTGTGAACACACTGGGTGTTCTGTACATTGTAGAGAACGGCGACACGGTTCATTCTGTTTCGGATCTGGCGGGAAAAACCATCTATGCCAGCGGAAAGGGATCCACTCCGGAATATGCGCTGAATTATGTTCTGGAGCAGAACGGCCTCGTCCCCGGAACGGACGTGACGATTGAGTGGAAGAGCGAGCATTCGGAATGTGTGGCGGCGATCACGGCAGATGCTACAGGAATCGCAATGCTGCCCCAGCCGTTTGTGACAACCGCTCAGGCACAGAACGAATCTCTTCGCGTTGCCCTTGACCTTACCGAGGAGTGGGAGAAGGTACAGGGAGACGACGCCGGGGCAGGCACGATGATTACCGGCGCGACGATCGCCCGCACGGAATTTGTGCAGGAGCATCCGGAGGCGGTGGAAAACTTCCTGAAGCATTATCAGGAATCTGTGGAATACGTCAACGCCAACACGGAGGAAGCGGCAAAGCTGGTGGGCGCTTATGATATCGTCACGGAAGAGGTGGCGAAGACGGCGCTGCCTGAGTGCAATATTGTGTATCTTGCAGGGGATGAGATGAAAGAGAAGCTTTCCGGTTATCTGTCGGTTCTCAACGAACAGAATCCGGAATCCATAGGAGGTACGCTGCCGGGAGATGACTTCTACTACACGCAGGAAACGGAATAAAATAAAACTATGGGCTGTGGCTGCCTGGCTGATGATCTGGCAGCTGGTCAGCATGTGGATCGGACAGGAGATACTTCTGGTATCTCCTGCCGTTGTTTTTTTACGCCTTCTGGAACTGCTTCCCACCGGGGAATTCTGGCGCAGTGTGATGTTCTCTGTGATACGGATTACCGGAGGATTTCTGCTGGCAGCGGCGGCGGGAGTGACTGCGGCCGGATTTGCGGTAAAATTCCGGCGGGCGGAGGAGTTTCTGCGTCCCTTTGTTCTTACCATCAAGGCGATACCGGTGGCTTCTTTTGTGATTCTCGTGCTGATCTGGGTGCCGTCAAGGAACCTGTCGGTAGTGATCTCTTTTCTGATGGTGTTTCCCATTCTCTATACCAACGTGCTGGACGGAGAAAAGCAGATGGACAGAAGCCTGCTGGAGATGGCGCAGGTGTTTGAACTTTCCCGGCCGGTGAGGCTTCGGTATCTGTATCTTCCGCAGATTCTGCCATATTTCCGGACGGGATGTTCGGTGGCTCTGGGCCTCTGCTGGAAAGCGGGGGTTGCCGCCGAGGTGATCGGGATCCCGGACCAGTCGATCGGGGAACAGCTGTATCAGGCGAAGGTGTATCTGAATACGCCGGATCTTTTTGCGTGGACGATTGTGATCGTGATGCTCAGCGTCTTGTTTGAACGGCTGTTTCTGCGGTTGATCGACGGTGTGGTGAAATATCTGGAAAGGATGAGATGACAGGATGGCACAGAAGCAGAGACAGATACAGGAACAAAGACAGACGGTAAGCTTCGCAGAGCAGGCGGCTGCGTCCTTCCTTACGGGGAACATGGAAAACGGCCGGGAAATTCAGATCAGGCATCTCTCAAAGGCCTATGGAAGTCATGTGGTGTTCCGGGATTTCTCCCTTTCGATTCCGATGAGAACGACCACCTGTCTCATGGCACCGTCCGGAGCGGGCAAAACGACCCTTCTCCGGATTCTGATGGGTTTGGAGACGGCGGACGGCGGAACGGTCACAGGGATGGAGCATAAGAAACTCAGCGCTGTGTTTCAGGAGCCAAGGTTGTGCGAGAATCTCAGCGCCTTTGCCAACATCCGGATGGTCCGGAAGACGAAGCTTTGGGAAAAGGACAGAGAGGGCCGGGAGGAGATCAGCCGCGGAATGGAAGCGCTGGGACTTGGCGGCTGTGAACGTCAGCCGGTGCGGGAAATGTCCGGCGGGATGCGTCAGAGAGTAGCCCTGCTCCGGGCGCTGTACGCCAGATGGGAGATCCTGTTTCTGGACGAACCATTTCAGGGCCTGGATCCGGAGAGCAGGGACCGGACCATGGAATATACCCGGGAACACTGCAGGGGAAAGACCGTGATTCTGGTGACCCACAGCCGGGAGGAAGCAGAGCGGATGGGAAAGGTGCTCCGGATCCGTCCGCTCCAGCCTCAGAATACCGGGAATCCGTGAAGCTTCCGGAATTCCAGCGGCGTGTAGCCGGTAGCAGAGCGGAAGACGCTGATGAAATGGCTGGAATCCTGGAAACCGACCCGGTGTGCGATGTGCTGAACTTCTGTCTCCGGCTCGGTCAGAAGAAGCTCTTTGGCTTTCGAAATGCGAAGGTTCTGCAGATAAGTGTAGACGGAGCAGCCGAGAAATCGCTGAAACAGGCGGGACAGGTACTGAGGAGTCACATAGACCAGAGACGACAGCTCGGGAACTGTCAGCGGTTGGTTGTAATCTGTTTCGATTTTTTGTATCACAGGGAGCACATATTTCTGGTACTGGGGATGTTCCGCCGGATTGTGACTTTGCCGGCCGCAGGAAAAGCGCAGCAGAAATTCATAGCACTCTGCGGACAGGGAGAGAGCGTCCAGACGGTGGGATTCATGGGCGGCGACTGTCCGGTTGACGAACCTGCGGAAGGGACGGCTGTCGGCGGAGGAGATCAGCGTAAAAGGCGCCTTGTTTACAATTTTCGGTATGTCGGCAGACAGTGTGCCGGTGAAGGTGGCGAAGGAGGTAAGCCATATTTCCCCGTCTCTTCTGTAGGAATGGGGCGTATCCGGCGAAATCAGGATCCCTTCGTTGGCTTTCAGGGAGAGGGATCTGCCGCAGATTTCAACGGTGCCGCAGCCCTGTTCCGTCTGGAGCCAGTGGTAGAGCGGGTACCCGCCGGGGCGCCGGACCGGTTCCTGATTCCAGTGGTTTCCGACGCTTTCCAGTGTCAGGGGAAGATTGAATGGGGACAGGCCAAAGTAAATGGGCATAAAACACCTCCGTGAATCCATGAGTTTCAGAATCTTATATGAATGAGTTTAACATATTATACTTTCTTCTGTCCATTCCTTTATAATGAAGATCAGGATGATATGTAACAGTTCAGACAGCTGAACTGTAACGATGATATTGCAGAAGGAGGAAAAGCAAAGATGAAGAAACCGTTTAAGAGAATTCTGTACGGAGGGGATTATAATCCGAATCAGTGGCCGAAGGAAATCTGGCAGGAGGATATGAGGATGTTCCGTGACGCCCATATCAACAGCGCGACCATCAACGTGTTTTCCTGGGCGAAGCTTCAGCCTTCCGAGGAGACCTACGATTTTGAGGAACTGGATGAGATCGTGAAAATGCTTGAGAAGGAAGGATACGATATCGTGATGGCTACCTCCACAGCCGCTCTTCCGGCATGGATGGTAAAACGTTATCCGGAGGTTGCCCGCACCGATTATGAAGGACGCCATCACAAGTTCGGCCAGAGACACAACGCCTGCCCGAACAGCCCGGTCTATCAGAAGTACGCTGCGGCGCTGACCGAACAGCTGGCAAAACGGTACGGAAAGACCGGAAAAGTTGCCTGCTGGCATGTAAACAACGAATACGGCGGCGAATGCTACTGTGAGAACTGTGAGAAGGCATTCCGTGTCTGGCTGAGAAAGAAATATGGGACCATTGAGGAAGTGAACAAAGCGTGGAACATGGAATTCTGGGGCCATACCCTTTATGACTGGGACGAGATTGTGCTGCCCAACGCACTCGGCGAGGGAATCGGTCCGGACAAGACCGCGTTTGCCGGAATTTCCATCGACTACCGGCGGTTTAACTCCGACAGTATCCTGGAGAATTTCAAAATGGAACGGGATATCATCCGCCGTTACGATCCGGAGACGCCGGTAACCACCAATCTGATGGGCACCTATCCGGGGCTGGACTATTTCAAGTGGGCGAAGGAGATGGACGTCGTTTCCTGGGACAATTATCCCAGCTATGATACGCCGTGGAGCCAGACGGCCATGTGCCATGACCTGATGCGCGGGCTGAAAAATGAGCCGTTTATGCTGATGGAGCAGACCCCAAGCCAGCAGAACTGGCAGCCTTACAATTCCCTGAAGAAACCGGGGCAGATGCGTGCGCAGAGTTACCAGACCATGGCACACGGAGCGGATACGATTCAGTTTTTCCAGCTGCGCCGTTCGGTGGGAGCATGTGAGAAATTCCACGGTGCGGTGATCGCCCACGCGGGAACGGAAAATACAAGAGTTTTCCGGGAGGTTGCCGCTCTGGGCGAAGAACTGGAACGTCTGGGAGAGACGGTGATCGGCTCCATGCCGGATGCGAAAATCGGCGTGATTTTTGACTGGGACAATTACTGGGCGCTGGAATATACCAGCGGACCGAACCGCGATCTGAAATATGTGGATCAGATTCACCAGTATTACAGCAGTCTGTACCGCAAAAACTACTCTGTGGATATGATTCCCGTGGATGCGGATTTCAGCCGCTACCGTGTGATCATCGCGCCGGTTCTCTATATGGTGAAGGAAGGAATGGCAGAGGCTCTGGAACGCTTTGTGGCACAGGGAGGCATTCTGCTGACTACCTTTATGAGCGGAATCGTCGGACAGTCCGACAACGTACATCTGGGCGGCTATCCCGGACCGCTCCGCAAAATGGCCGGCGTATGGGTGGAAGAGATCGACGCTCTGGCGCCGGAACAGACCAATTCCATCCGGTTCAGCGACGGAACCGTGGGAACCTGCCGTCTGCTGTGCGATCTGATGCACCTGGAGGGAGCGGAAGCCCTGGCGGAATATACCAGCAATTTCTATGCGGGAATGCCGGCGGTTACCAGAAATGCCTTCGGAAAGGGAGCCGTATACTACGTTGGGGCAAATCTGGATCAGGCGTCTCTGGACAAGGTAATGTCCGCCCTTCTGGCGGAATCCGGCACAGCGCCGACGGTGAAAGAACCAACGGATCTGGAAGTAACCGTCCGTGAGACAGAGACTGAAAAGATTACCTTCCTGATCAACTTCCAGCCGGATACCCTGCCGCTGCCGGCAGGGTTTGCCGGAAAAACAGATCTTCTGTCCGGTAAGCTTCTGGAAACGGAAACTGCCCTTGCGCCCTACGATGTGATCCTCGTGGCGGAGCCAAAGGAAAAACAATGAAAGAGAAGAAAAGAATCGGGCAGTCAGGGATGAAAACAATAAAATAATGCAACTGTAACGGACGCCTCACGGGCACATGCGTATTTTGCAGTGCCTGTGAGGCGTCCGTTTTTTCGATCGGGTTCTTAAATTGCGTTCAGAAAGTTCAGAGAGCCCGGCGGATTTCCGGTTCCCTTTTCCAGAAGCGTCACCAGTCCTGCAATGGTGTCACGGATTTCGTCGCGGGGGGATTCTGTCAGAGAATTGTCCATTTTCACCGCCAGAACGATCAGCACAATTTCCGCCAGCGCTTCCGGCCGGTCAAAATGAATGGTGCCCTCGGCGATTCCCTGACGGATAATCTCCGCCAGCACAGGTTTCAGCTCCTGAATGATATGACTGATATATTTCTGATGGAGAAACGCTTTTTCCGAGGAACCTGCGGCGGATTGTGTCTCAGATTTCAGGAATTCTGTGGAAATATTGCGGCAGGCCTGAAAAATCATCGCCATTCTTGTAAACGGGGAGATGTTCTGCTGTCCGGCGAGGTTTTTTGCCGTTTCCAGAGGCTTTTCATAGCTCCGCGCAACCAGAGCTTCCAGAATTGCCTCCTTGGATGAAAAATAATAATAAATACTTCCTTTTCCGATGCCGGCTTCCTGAGCAATTTCGCTGACCGAGATGGTCTGCAGATTTTTATTCTCCAGAAGAGTTTGCAGTGCGTCCAGGATCCTTTCGTATTTGTCTTGTCTTGGCATGTTTTTTCCCTCTTTTGTCTTTGGCTGTCTGTAGAGGAACGCGTGGTATGCGCTCCGGATTTTCAGGCAATTATCATTTAGTATATCACAGTCCGCAGCGCTCCGACAACGGGAAAAACGTACAGAAATCGCTCCGGGTTTTTGGAATTTTTCTTACGGCTTCACTATTGACCGTTGGTCGAAAAAATGGTACTGTAACAAAAGAAACAGTTGACTGATGGTCGAAAAAGGAGGAAATATGACGTACGCAGAGATGTTTTCAAAGGTAAAGGGAATGTTTATGGAGGCGGACGTAAGCGATATAAACGAGCACCTGGCATTTCAGTTCAATATAACCGGTGAAGCGGAGGGGATCTTTTATGCGGAAGTAAAGGACGGCCGACTTTCTGTGGAACCTTATGAGTACTATGACAGGGACGCGATCTTTACCTGCACCGCGGATACCCTGATGAAAATTGCAGAGGGGAAAAAGGATCCGATCCTGGCGTTTACCCTGGGACAGCTGAAGGTGGAAGGAAATATTGACAAAGCGTTGAAATTAAAGACTCTGATTGACAGCAAAAAGGGATGAGGATGGAATGAAACATTTACTGAGAGGAGCGGCGGCGTTTCTGGGCGCATGTACGGTGGCGGAGCTCGGCGCGTCCTTCTATTTTTACAGGCGCACGATGAAGCGTTCCAAGGTAAAGACGGAGCGCACGATGAAGATGTCGGGCACGGACTGGTCCAAATACATGCCGATGATGAAAGAAAAGAAAGAACAGATGATGTCCTGGCCAAGGGAGGATGTCTGGATCACCTCTGGGGACGGACTGAAGCTTCACGGCACTTATTTTGCCGGGGAGAGGACAGACCGGGCGGTGATCTGCTTTCACGGTTACACCAGCGAGGGAATGAGTGATTATATCGGATTGTCCGGCTATTATCTCAGCCGGGGATACCGGATGCTTCTGGTGGATGAGCGCGCCCACGGAAAAAGCGAAGGAGAGTATGTGGGCTTTGGCTGCAAGGATCGCCTGGACGCTCTGCGGTGGATCGACTGGATGATCCGCAAGGTGGAGAGAGAGGAACATATGCCGGTGCAGATTCTTCTCCACGGAACTTCCATGGGAGCTTCGACGGTGCTGATGGCCAGCGGCCTGCGCCTTCCCGATCAGGTAAAGGGAATCATCTCCGACTGTGCGTTTACCTCTCCGAAAGAAGTGTTTACCCATGTGCTGCATTCCATGTACCATCTGCCGGCGTTTCCCATGCTGAACATAGCGGATTTCGTCAACCGGAAAAAAGCCGGATATGGCCTGGATGAGTGCAATGCGGCCAGGGAGGTGCGCAAGGCGAAGGTTCCCGCGCTGCTGATTCACGGGAGCCGGGATACCTTTGTGCCCTGTTCCATGTGTGAGGAGATCTACAGAAACTATGCAGGACCGAAGCGGAAGCTTATCGTTTCCGGCGCAGGCCATGCGGAGAGCTATTACAAAGATCCGGAGGCCTACGAGGCGGCTCTGGACGAATTTACTGGAGGAATCATAAAATGATGAGAAAAAGAAAAGGTCATCCGGTTTATCCGCTGACGGCGGCTCAGAAATTTCATTTTTTCTATCAGGACACCTGTCCGAAAAAAGAAGTGCTCAATATAGGAACCAGTCTGACGATCGAGACGGAGATCGACTGGGAGGTACTTCGTCAGTCCATTTACAAGGCATATGAGCGCTGTGAATCCATGAGGGTGCGTTTTGCGAAGGACAAGGAAGGCACCTGGTACCAGTATGTGGTCGACAAAGAGGAGCGAGATATTGAATTTGTGGATTTTTCCGGTCAGACCATGGAGGAAGCAGAAAAGACCATGCAGGAGTGGACGACCGTGCCGTTTCCGCCGGTGGATTCTCCGATGAACCGGATTGTCATGATCCATATGCCCGACGGATTTAACGGCATTTATTTTCTGGGCGATCACCGTCTGGTGGATGCGCAGTCTTTGATCTGTTTCCTGAAGGACATCATCGAACTGTACTGCAATGCAAAGTACGAGGGCGTTCCCTATCCGAAAGACATGGCTTCCTACATAGAGCAGCTGCAGAAGGATCTGGAGTATGAGAAGAATTCCAAAGCGCAGCAGAAAGACAGAGAGTTCTTCGAGAAGCTGATCGAGGAGTCGGAACCGATTTATAACGGAATCCGCGGGCCGCAGAAACTGGAGGCGGCGAGAGAACAGTTCGGGGATCCCACGCTGCGGGCAGCCTTTGACGTTTCTGATTCGGTGGATTCCGCGCTGGATATCTTCCATCTGGAGGCGGAGCCTACGAGACGTCTGATGGAATTCTGCGAGAAATATCATGTGTCCCTTGTATGTCTGCTGATGATGGGCCTGCGCACCTATTTCCAGAAGATGAACGGAAACGAGGATGTGAGCATTCATACGACCATTGCCAGAAGGGCGACTCTGAAGGAAAAGAAGAGCGGCGGAACAAGGATTCATTCGTTCCCGTTCCGGACGATTTTCCCGGAAAGCATGACGTTTCTGGAGGGCGTCTATAAGATCAGGGATAAGCAGAATGAGATGTTCCGCCATGCCAACTACAATCCTGTGGAATATTTTATACACCGGGCAAAGACGTATCCTCATCCGCAGGGGCTGACGTATGAACCCATGTCGTTGACGTATCAGCCAATGACGCTCCAGGAAAAAGGCCTGGATCAGCTGGGAGATATCCGCTACAAGACGAAATGGTATCCGAACGGAGCCACGACCCAGGGCATGTATCTGACTGTCATGCACCGTCCGGAGGACAACGGCCTCGACTTTAACTTTGAGCATCAGGTGAAGGCGGTTTCCAGGGAGGATCTGGAGTATCTTTATTATTATCTCTGCAAGATCATGTTCAAGGGCGTGGAAAATCCGGATCTGACGATCGGGGATATTATCCGGCTGGTATAAGGGGCAGGAAGCAGAAGCGCTGAAAGGAGAAAAAATGTTTGAAAAACTGGTGGAAATAATCTGTAACTATGTGGAGGTGGAGCCGGAGCAGGTGAAACCGGAATCCAGATTCATGGAGGACCTGGGATTTACATCCTTTGACTTTATGAGTATGCTCGGTGAAATCGAGGACGAATTTGAGATCGAGATCGATGAAACGCAGGCGGCAAATATCCGTACGGTGCAGGAAGCCGTCGACTATCTGGAAACACTGACGGCTTAAATGAGGAGGAAGAACATGGTCTGCAGTACAATTCGAGAGATTCTGGTACATTCCCAGGAGTTGTTCGGGGATGAGGACGCGGTGCGCTATAAAACAGGACCGAAGAAGACGGAGTCGAAGAGCTACTCACAGCTTCGGGAGGACAGCGAAAGTTTTTCCCGGGCTGTCTGCGCACTGGGGGAACAGGGCAGCCATCTGGCGGTGATCGGAAATACGTCCTATCACTGGCTGACGGCTTATCTTGGAATCGTAAACGCAAAGAGCGTGGCGGTTCCGCTGGATGTTTCTCTGCCGGCGGAAGAGCTGTGCGAGCTGATGGACAGGGCCGACGTTACCGCTCTGGTGCTGGATGAATGCCGCAAGGATGTGGCGGAGACAGCACGCAGCCGCTGCCCGAAGCTGAAGCATCTGATTTCCATGCAGAAAGAGGCGCATGGAGACGGCTGGCTGTCGATGGAGCAGCTGCTCAGGGAAAACGCCGGAGTATTTGACGAGGAACCGGAACCAGATCAGCTGTGTACGATCATGTTTACTTCGGGAACAACGGGAAAGAGCAAGGGCGTGATGCTGACGCATCGGAACCTTGCGGAGAACGCCACCTGTCTGGATATGAAGATTCCGGCGAGAACCGTGATCCTGTCTGTGCTCCCGATTCATCACGCATACTGTCTGAGCATGGATATCCTGAAAGGGCTGTCCCTGGGCAGTGTGATCTGTATCAACGATTCCCTGATGCGGGTGGCGAAAAATATCAAACTGTTTCAGCCGAACATGATTCTGATGGTGCCGCTGATGATAGAAACCTTTGCCAAAAAGCTGGAGGAGGTGTCGATGCTTCCGGCAGCGATCGTAAGGTCCCAGGTTTTCGGAAAGCAGTTCCACACGATCTGCAGCGGCGGCGCATATCTGGATCCGGCGTATATTGATCTGTTTGAGCGTTATGGAATCACAATTCTGCAGGGCTACGGAATGACCGAATGTTCACCGGTGATCAGCACCACGGTAAGCTGGAACATCCGGAAGGAGTCCGTCGGGCAGCTTTTGCCGAACTGCGAGGCAAAGGTCGTGGATCACGAACTCTGGGTGCGCGGAAGCAGCGTGATGCAGGGATACTATAAAATGCCGGAGGAGACGGCGGAAACCCTCACCGACGGCTGGCTGCACACCGGAGATCTGGGTTATGTGGACGAGGAAGGCTTCGTCTATCTGACCGGAAGAAAGAAAAACCTGATTATCACAAAGAACGGAGAAAATGTCTCTCCGGAGGAACTGGAAAACCGTCTCAGCCAGGAACGGCTGGTGCAGGAAGTACTGGTGCGGGAAAGCCAGGGTGTGATTGAGGCGGAGATTTATCCGGATTATGAGTATGCGAAAAAGAAGCATATCCATGAGATCCGGGAAAAGCTGCAGCAGATTATCGACGATTACAACCAGACCGCGCCGGTTTACAAGCGAATCTACAGCCTGAAGGTGCGTGAGACCGAATTTGAAAAAACGACATCCAGAAAAATCAAGAGATTCTGAACCGTTATTGGTTATGGAAAAACAGACAAAAAAGAAAGAAAAGGCGGGCGAAAGCGGTCCCGGCGGCGCAGGAGATGCGCCGCGGACGGCTTTTGCCCGCCTTTGTCTGTACCGTTCGGACCCGGGCTTTCTTGCCGCCGTCTGTCTGAAAATCCATTGAAATGGTATGGAAAACATGGTACCATCTCAGTAAGAAGGTCTGAGGCAGCCGTTCCACAGGCGGACGGCTGCAGTCTGACGAAGAACGAACGGACAGAAAGAAAGAAGGGGGAACAGTGATGAAGGAAAGTACCGGGAAACTGCTCCATGGCGGAGATTACAATCCGGAGCAATGGCTGGATCATCCGAAGATTCTGGAGAAGGATACAGAGCGTTTTAAGGAGGCGGGAATCAATACCGTTTCTCTGGGAATTTTTTCCTGGGCGTTTCTGGAACCGGAGGAGGGAGTCTATCGGTTTGACTGGATGGAGAAAATCATCAATCATTTGTATGAGAACGGCATTTCCGTAATACTCGCGACGCCGTCCGGTGCCAGACCCCGGTGGCTGGCAGAGAAATATCCGGAGGTGCTGCGGGTCAACAGCCGCAGGGAGAGGGAACTGTTCGGGAGAAGGCATAATCACTGCCTGACCTCACCGGTTTACCGGGAAAAAGTGTATCAGATCGATTATCAACTGTCCCGGCGGTTCGGAAGACATCCAGCGGTCCGCATGTGGCATATTTCCAATGAATACGGCGGAGAATGCCATTGTCCGCTGTGTCAGGAAGCGTTTCGGGGATGGATCAGAAAACGGTATCAGACAACAGAACGCCTGAACAGCCGCTGGTGTACTGCTTTCTGGAGCCATGTGTATACGGATTTTTCTCAGGTGGAAAGTCCGTCGCCTCTGGGGGAAGACTCGATCCAGGCGCTGGATCTGGACTGGAAGCGCTTTGTTACGGAGCAGACTGTTGATTTTATGAGACAGGAAATCTGCGCAGTCAGGGACGGCGGTTCGGATCTGCCGGTGACCACCAATCTGATGTATGATTTTGAGGGACTGGATTATGCCAGAATGGCGCCGGAGCTGGACGTGATATCCTGGGACAATTATCCTACCTGGCACAAGGCGGACGACTGGACCATTGCGCTGGACGCCTGCATGCAGCATGATCTGATGAGAAGTCTGAAAAGACAGCCTTTCCTGCTGATAGAATCCTGTCCCGGCGCGACGAACTGGCAGAGCGTCAGCCATCTGCCCGCTCCGGGGATTCACAAAGCCGCAGGGCTGATGGCTGTCGCCCACGGCTCCGACAGCGTGATGTATTTTCAGCTCCGCCAGAGCCGCGGGTCTGAGGAAAAATTCCATGGCGCGGTGATTGACCATTACGGAGGAAACGATACGCGGATGTTCCGGGAGGTCTGCGATACCGGAGAGACTCTGGAAAAACTGGGAGAACTGGCAGGAACAGAAACCAGAGCCAGGGCGGCCGTCGTCTACGACACGGAAAACAAATGGGCAATCAAAGGCTCCAAAGGGCCGCGAAATAAAAATATGTATTATAAAGAGACGGTTTTCAAGTCCTACCGCGCGCTGCGGGAACAGGGCGTGGACGTGGATGTGATCAATGAGACACAGGATCTGACGCCTTACCGGTTTGTGGCAGCGCCGATGGTCTACCTGTTCCGGGAGGGCTTTGAGCGGAAGCTGCGGGAGTATGTGGAACAGGGAGGAACCCTGTTTGCCACCTACTGGTCCGGTGTTGTGGACGAAAACGACCGCTGCTATCTGGGCGGTACGCCCCATGGGCTGATGGATGTGTTCGGACTGCGTGCAGAAGAGATCGACGGTCTTTATGACGGAGAGACCAACGGGATCGTGCCTGCCGACGGAACGACGTCCGGCGCAGCAGGCGGCAGATATTCCTGTGCACATCTGTGCGAGCTGGTGAAGCCGACGACCGCTGAGACGCTGATGGTATATGAAAACCATTTCTATGGGGGAATGCCGGCGCTTCTGAAGAATCGTTACGGAAAAGGCACGGTTTATTATCTGTGTGCGGATGCAGAGCAGCGTCTGTACGATAGCTTCTACCCGGAAATCCTGAGAGAGGCGGGAGTCAGGCCTTTGCTGGAAGACATGAGGATTCCGAAGGGACTGTCCGTGACGAGCAGAGAAAACGAAACATACCGCTATCTGATTCTGCAGAATTTCTCTGGGGAGGAACAGAACGTTCTCTGCCCTGCAGGCGAGAAGATTCTCGGCGGAGAAGGAAACAGAATCTCACCGCTGGAAACATGGGTGTTCCGGCAGAAAAAATGAGGTGGCCGTTCGTCAGACGGAACAGTTACAAAACTGAGAAGAAATATTTTCCGGGAAATCTGCCCGGAGGAAAGGGATTTCAGGGAGGGATTGCTATGATCGCAGGAATACAGGTTTCCAGTTTCAGACCGGTGCTGACCACGGAGGAGCAGGTGCGCGCCGCGTTCCGGAAGATGAGAGAGATGGGATGCGATACGGTGCAGCTGCAGTGGATTGATTTTTCCATTGCGCCGAAGACGATCGTGGAGGCGATGGAGGCGGAAGGAATCCGCTCTGTGTCTACCCAGGATTTTTATCAGACGGTCCGGGAGCGCAAAGAGTATTTTATTCGTCTGAATCAGCTGTGCAGAAGCGAATGGGTCTGTGTCAGCGGGATTCCGGAATCGTATCTCAGCCCGGAAGGCCTGAAGGCATACACGGGGGAGCTTACGGAGTTTATTCATGAGCTGGAGGAATACGGACTGAAACTATGTTTTCATCCCAGAGCATCTGATTTCCGGCCGGTCGGGCAGAAGGATCCGGTGGAATATCTGATGGAACACCTGCCGGAATCGGCAGCGCTGTGCCTGGATCTCTACCACGTTGGCCACGCGGGACTGTCCATGGAGGAAACCATCGAAAAGTACCGCGGGAAAATCTGTATGGTACATTTCAAAGATTTCCGGAAAGACGGGGAAGAAGAACGTCTGACGCCTGTGGGGCAGGGGGATACGGACTGGTCCGGCACCCTGCGCGCCTGCGCGGAGACAAAGGTGCCCTATGGATTCGTGGAGCAGGAACGGTGGGACCGGGATCCTTTCGTCTGCCTGAAGGAAAGTTTTGACTGGCTGAGAGAAAGACTGGAGGAACCGCGCTGCGAAGCGGAACGGTTCTGACCGGAAGAATCTGAAAGGAATGGATGGAAAAATGACAATCGCAGAAGTGAGCAAAAAGTATGATATCTCGCCGGATACGCTCCGGTATTATGAACGGATCGGCCTGATCCCGCCGGTGCCGCGGAATAAGAGCGGGATCAGGAATTATGATGAGGAATCCTGCGGGTGGATCGAACTGATGAAATGTATGCGCAGCGCCGGCGTTCAGATTGAAGCGCTGATCGAGTATGTGTCGCTCTTTTATCAGGGGGATGAGACGCTGGATGCCCGGAAGGAAATTCTGATTGAGCAGAGAAACCAGCTGATCGAAAAGAGAGATCAGATACAGCAGTCCATTGCACGTCTCGATCAGAAGATTGAGAAGTATGAGAAGGGGCTGATGAAGGCGGAGAAACGTCTGGAACAGCTCCGAAAGGAAAAAGAGGAAAAGAAGACAGGGTGAAAAAAGAGATCCCCGCAGGAATCCGGGAGCCTGAGCGGCTTTCGCTGATTCCTGCGGGGATTTTTCCGGGAAATCGGAATTCCCGGAAGTTACGTCAGTCATATACAGAATCCTGTTCCCATTTCAGAAATTCTCCGGTGTCTGCGCTGATTTCGAACTCGTACTCCGTGTTGTTGTAAATGATTTTTCCTTCGTAAATCAGGCGGCCGTCGTCTCTGTCAAGTTTGATGCGGATATCGCTGTCGGAAGCTCCATCCACTCTGGCAAGGGCTGAGGCTCTGGCGTCTGCCTCAGAAACTGCTGTCTGCGTGTTGGGATCCACGTAATCTTCATCGATTTCGTAATCCGTTTTCAGAATCTGTCCGTCGTCTGCTTTGATATCGTATTCATACTCTTTTCCTCCGACACCGAAGTCGACCTCATAAACGGAGATGCCGTCGTCGTAATCTTTCTTTACATTCAGGTATGTCAGATCTGCTTCCTGCACCTGCGCATGGTCAAGCGCGATCTGTTTTGCCTCTTCTTCCGTGATACCTGTGGTTTCGCCGGTCTGTGTCGATGAGGTCTGGGAAGGAACGTCCGGAGTGACGATCGCGGAGGCGGAAAGAGTATTCTGACCGGAGGTGCTTGTGGTCCCTGACTGTGTGACGGTGGTCCCGGATGTGGAGGACTGTGAGGGGGACGTTCCGCATGCGGTTACGGAAAGCGCCAGGATAGCTGCTGCTGCGAGGGATACTAATAATTTTTTCTTCATAATCAATCTCTCCTTTTCTATGGAATCTTTGTTATTCTGTTCTTTCTTTGTCTTTATCATACGGGAGAAAGATTAAAGGAAGATTAAAACAAGCAGTTTTTTTGAAAAATGTTTCTCCACGGGGAGAGACAGGATAATTTCCGCTTTTCCCCGCATAAAAAAGGAGGGCCGGGGCGTGGGCCCCGGCAGTTATGAAAAAGAAAAAATGTTATATAAAATGGTGTAATGGCTATTGAGTAACAACAGCAGCAACTTTCTGTTGTCCTCTTTCTGTTTACAAATTCAGTATATATGGAAAATATGTTCAGAATGTGTCCGAATACTGAAGGTTTTGTGAAGAAAAAGTGACCATTCTGCCGCAACATTCCGCCGTAACATGGAGGTGCCGGAGTCTGGTGGGACTCCGGCATTTGTGAAAAAGAAAGTGATGTATGTAAAGGAAATAACTTGGGTGGGAACAGCAATTCAGGAAATCATCAAATATGTGCCGGTCTGATGTCCGGCTGAACAACTATCTGCCGTTCCTCTGTTGATATCTACAGTATAGACAGAAAATGTGTTCAGAATGTGTCGGAAGGATAAAGGATTTCTGAAGAGTAAATGAAAAATTATGTAACAGTTCAGCGGGCTGAACTGTCACAAAATTATGAAAGCCTGCCGCCTGTCCGAGGTTTCCGTTCTGCTGCCGGCGGGTTTACTCTGTGCCGGAGACCTCAGGTCCGGAGGAATCGGGCGGCTGTGTCAGCGGCAGCCGGAGTGTGAACTCGGTTCCGATGCCTTCCAGGCTTTGCACCTGGATATCGCCGTGGTGGGCGCGGACGATCCAGCGAACCAGCGGCAGCCCGAGTCCGGCGCCCTGGCGGCTGTCGGAGCGGGAGGGATCTGCCTGGTAAAAGCGCTCCCAGATATGAGGGAGATGCTCCTTCGAGATTCCGATTCCATTGTCTTTGACTGAAATGTTGGCGTATTCTCCGTCGACAGTCATCGTTACTTCGGTCCATCCGTGTTCCCGCCCATAGCGGATCGCATTGGTCAGGAGATTCTCGAACAGGCGGATCATCATGGTCTCATCGGCGGTCAGGAGAACGTCGGGAGCAAGGCTGGAACGAAGCTCAATCTGCTTTTCGGCGGCGCTTTCCTGCAGCTCCTCAAGAATAATGCCCAGCAGCTCGGTGAGATTTACCTGTTCAAAATGGAGCGGCTGGCGGTTCTGATCAGAGCGGGAGAGAAGGAGCAGCTGGGAGTTCATCTTGGCCATACCGTTTGCCCTGGCCTGTATGATTTCCAGTTCCTGACGAATTTCCTCCGGGAGATTCTTTTGGTCCAGCAGATATTCACAGTGAGACAGAATTACCGCCACAGGCGTGCGCAGCTCATGAGACACATCGGAGGTGAATTGCCGCTCCCTCTGGAACGCGTTCTCCAGACTGGAAAGCATCTGATTGAAGCATTCCGCCAGCCGGCGAAATTCGTCTCTGCCGCGGGGCAGAGGAATCCTCTTGGAAAGATCAGAACCTTCCTGAATCTCCTGGACGGTTCTGATCATTGTGTTGACCGGACGCAGGGTTCTGCCGATAAACAGGTATCCGAAGACGGCGGCGAGAATCACCAGCGCAGGGAGAATGACCAGGGAGGACCGGAGCAGAATCTGCATACTCTGTTCTGCGTCTGTGACGGACAGGATGCCTCTCACGAACAGAGAGCCGTATCCGTCAATGGTGTGAACGGCGTCGAAGACGTACCATCGGGTACTGCCGTCGTTGATCGTCTGGAGGTTTCCGTCCTGGAAGGCAGGACGGGCGGAAAACGAGTAGGGCAGCCGCCCGTAGATAAATTTCCCGCTGGAATTGTAGACGGACATATAGATACCGTTGTCCACATCCATCAGGTTGGAATCGATGAACAGTTCCTGGCCGTTCCAGGAGATATCTTCCAGACTGTCATAGACGCGATTTTTTATCTGCTGCTGGACAGAGGAGAGAAGTTCGCTGCTGCTGATCGACAGAAGAATCGCCACAAGAAGGCTGACCAGCAGCGTCATGAAGCATGCATACAACAGGTTTAATTTCCATTTGACAGAACGCAAACTACACCTCCGCTTTCAGAACGTATCCGGCTCCGCGCACGGTGTGGATCAGTTTCGGCTCGAAATTCTGGTCCAGCTTTTTCCGGAGATAACGGATATAGACGTCGACGACGTTGGAGCCGCCGTAATAATCATAGTTCCAGATATGCTGTTCGATTTTTTCTCTGGACAGCACGATCCCCTGATTCAGAATCAGATAGCGCAGGACGGCGAATTCCTTGCTGGACAGGGAGATTTCCGTGTCGCCGCGAAATACCCGGTGGGAATCCAGGTAGACGGTTAGGTTCGCGGCGCGGCAGACATTGTCGCTGGCTGAGGTGTGCTTTCTGAGCATGACGCGGATACGCGCCAGCAGTTCCTCAAAGGCAAACGGTTTCACCAGATAGTCGTCCGCGCCGGCGTCCAGTCCGACCACACGGTCTTCAATGGTGTCGCGGGCCGTCAGAAGAAGCACGGGAACCCGGTTCCCGCCTGTGCGCAGCTCCCGGAGGACGGACAGACCGTCCTTTTTCGGCATCATGATATCAAGGATTACGGCGTCGTATTCCGCCATTTCCAGACAGGCCAGCGCTTCTTCCCCGTCCAGACATGCATCGACACTGTAAGAGTTTTCTTCCAGCCGCTTTTTCAGCAGACGGTTCAGATCTTTTTCATTTTCCGCAATTAAAATTCTCATAAGAAATCCCTTCTTTCTGCAATCGATCAGCCGGCTGAGCGGTTCCGGCTGATTACATCCCCCGCTCCTTTGCCCAGCGGCTGATCTTCCGGTAAGCGGGAAGCTCCAGCCCGTATTCGTCGGCCAGACGGACGATCCGGTGTACCAGTCCGTCCATTTCGCTGGGACCGCCGTGCTGTACATCCCGCTGCATGGAGGTTGTGGAGTCGTCGTCCAGCCCTTCGAGAATCTTCAGGTTTCGCTCACCGAGATCTTCTTCGAACGTAATTCCCATGGCGTGTCCCAGCGTTTCGATTTCGTGAACCAGCTCGAGGAAAAGGTCCTGTGCTTCCCCTGGATGCTTGAAGGCGCCTCCGGTCTGATCCAGATAAATGCCTGCTGCTCCGATGGGAGAAACATAGCTGAATTTTGTCAGGGCTTCTTTCTGTATCTCATCGGTGAAGGCGGCGTCAATGCCTGCTTCACGAAGGTCACGCTCCACCTGGACGGCCAGCGATTCCAGGCGGCGCGCCTGTCCTTTGCGGTATCCGAAAAATACCCGGAAAATCGGGCTGGGCTGAACGACAATGCCCGGCGTTTCGATCATACTGTAGATATAGATACAGCCGTCCAGGATGACCGGACCCGGACAGGATGCTTCCAGAATGCCGCCCGTGCCGAAGACGTTGAGAATCGGGATCACCAGCGTGTTTTCCGAGGCGGTGCGGCGGATAAACGGAATCACCTCCTCCAGAGAATAGAATTTTACGCAGACAAAGATTACGTCCGGAGAATCGGAGTATTCCTCCATCGTACAGGCCTTTACGGAACGGATCTGCCGCTCGCCAAGGCTGCAGCTTTTCAGAATCAGACCGTTTCTGCGGATTTCATCCAGATGTCTGTTTCGGGCGATCAGCGTTACATCGTGCCCCTGTTCCGCGAGAAAACCTCCCAGACATCCTCCTGTTCCGCCTGCGCCAACCACAACATATTTCATAACTGATATCCTCCTGAGTTTTCTTAAAAGTCATAGTTTCATTATACCGTTCTGCCCGGAGAACAACAAGCCCCAGCCGCGTATTTTCGAATGGAAGCTGTTACAGTTCAGCCAGGTCTGTGCATTTACTGCACAGACCGTATGAAAACGCAGAGCCTGCGGGCATCCGGCCCATCGCGAAGCGATTTTCAATGGCCGGATGCAGTAACAGTTCAGCTGGCTGAACTGTTACTGGAAGCTTGACTTGCAGTGGGAGTTATAAGATAATTATTGAGAACGGTCGGCAGGCTGTACCGTTACACATAATAAAAGGCACCAGAAAGGAATCCGCGAAAATGAGACTGGAAAAAACGCAGAAGTATCTGAAAGAACATGATTATCCTTATCGCTATACGGAAGAGGATGGAATGGGGAGTATTGATTTTGAGCACCGCGGTCTGAAATACCATATCTGGGAGTTTCAGGATGGGGAGATCCGGGGTGTGGAGACGAATCTGAGAACCAGCGGACGGTCGGAAGACCTGACCGGGGATTACGAAGAGGAGATGATTGAAATCCTGAAAACCTGGTGAGATGCTTCCGGGGGAGAAAGAAAGGATAGGAACCGGGTATTCGGAGTGTTCCGGGACCCGGTGAGGAATGGCGGAAATTGCCGCAAAAATTTTATTTTCAAAAAAATTTAAAAAATTTAAAAAAGTACTTGCATTTTTGCTCGGGATCGTGTATTATAACACATGTCGATACGGTCAATTGGTCAAGCGGTTAAGACGCCGCCCTCTCACGGCGGAAACAGGGGTTCGATTCCCCTATTGACTGTTGGAAAGACGCCTGAAAGTCAGGCGTCTTTTTTGTATAACAGGAAACTGCGTTCCCTGTTATATAAAAACGCTCCGCGGGATGCGCACTCGCGCGAAATCTGTCGCTAAAGCGACCGCGCTCGGCGCGAGAGTTCCGCGAGCGGAACTCTTTGTTCTGCAACAGGAAAATAAAATCAAGGCACCTTGACATTTTGGGAAAATTGTGCTAATTTATAAAAAGAACAGCGTGTAGCGATGAGCGTAAAACCAGCTCATTTCTGCACGCTGTTCTTTTTTTGGAGAAAATTCCGGATTTCTCTGAAAAAAAGGAACTCCGTGCGGAAGAGGCGCCGGTACATGCGGGATCCCGTGCCGGTGCACTGTGCAGGAAATTCATAGCAATTCAGTTGACTGAGCTGCTACGGAAATCCGCAGGCAGAGTCGGTTGGAGCCTGCCGGGATCTTTTTTCCTGCGGTCTTTGGCAGGCTCTGATGATTTGGAATCAGGAGGTAAAGATGTTGGAAGAGAAAGCAAATAATTTTCTTGCAACCGAAAAGATCGGGAGACTGATGCGAAAGTACTCTGTACCATGTATTCTTTCACTGGTGGTGGCAGCTCTTTACAACATTGTGGACCAGATCTTTATTGCAAATGCAGATTACCTGGGCTCGTACGGCAACGCAGCCAATACGGTCGTGTTTCCTCTTACGGTCGTAGCGCTGTCGATCGCGGTCATGATCGGAGACGGCTGCTGCGCCTTTGTGAGTATCAGCCTCGGAGCAGGAAAAAAAAGAAGACGCACATCGCAGCATCGGAAACGCCATTGTACTGTGTATCATCTGCAGTATTATTCTGACTGCGGTTTATCTGATTTTCATGGAACCGCTGCTGACGATGTTCGGCGGAAAGGTCAATGAGGAAACCTATCAGTGCGCGAGAGAATACTTTTTCTGGATAGCCCTCGGCGTTCCTTTCTATATGTTCGGCCAGGCGGTCAATCCGATCATACGATCGGACGGAAGCCCGGGATTTGCCATGTTTGCCACTGTCGTCGGCGCTGTCGCCAATATTATTCTGGATCCGATCTTTATTTTTCCGATGCGGATGGGCATGATGGGAGCGGCGGTTGCGACCGTAATCGGACAGATTCTTACGGCGGTTCTTTCTGTCTGGTATCTGGTTCATATGAAGGCGGTAAAGCTGGAAAAGGGAAGTTTCGGACTCTGGGGAAAACTGATGAAACGATTCCTGGCTCTGGGAATCACAAGCTTTCTGTCTCAGATTTCTCTGGTTATTTCCATGGCGGCAGTGCAGAATATGTGTACCAGATATGGCGCGCTGGATGAGATTTTCGGTCAGGCGGAATATACGCAGATTCCTCTGGCGGTTCTCGGAATTGTCATGAAGTTTTTCCAGATCGCGATCTCGATCGCAGTGGGCATGGCGGCAGGATGTATTCCTGTTGTCGGATACAACATCGGAGCGGGACGAAAAGACAGGGCAAGACAGCTTTTTACCTATCTGCTTTTCACGGAGGCTGCCGTGGGTGCGGCTGCAACGATTATCGTGGAATTCTTCCCGGCTCAGCTGATCGGCATTTTCGGCGCGGGCAACGAAAGCGTATATTACACGGAATTTGCGGTGAAGAGTTTCCGGATCTATCTGTGCATGATGATTCTTGCAATGGTAAACAAAGGAACCTTTATCTATCTGCAGGCCCTGGGCAAAGCAGTGGCTTCCGCAGTGATTTCGCTGGCGCGTGAAATCGTTTTTGGTGTGGCTTTGCCGATCATTCTTCCGATATTCTTCGGGCTGGACGGAGTTCTGTATTCCTTCCCGGCCGCAGATATTATCACATTTGTCATTGCGGCTTTCATGATCCGGTGGACATATAAACAGCTGAGCAACGGCCTGTGCGAAGGAGGAAAATCAGAAAAACAGCAGTAAATTTCTGCGGAAGCCTGATCGGAGGATCTGATCCGATCAGGCTTCCGCATTTTTATCCGGCCGTTTGCCGCAGGGCAGCCGCCGCAGAGTTGCATCTGCTCCGCCATGAAAAATCGTCTCGCGATGGGCCAGATGTCCACAGACTCTGTTTTTCCGGCTCTGTTTGTGGTAGAATAATAGTTACAGTTCAGCGGGCTGAACTGTTATGAATAATAGAAGTTTCTGAAAAGACAGATGAGAACGGCTGGCGCGGCGCGTACATCGGGGAGGAGAAAAGTCTGGAAGTAAACTTCCGAATCAACTCTGATGACAAAGCCGATGCGTCAGGAGGGAGGAAAGAATGAATATCATTGATTTTCACTGTGATACGCTTACAATGCTGAAACCGGAAGAAGAGAGTTTTGAGAAAAACAGCCATATGGTGGATCTGGAGCGCCTGGAACAGGCGGGGGTTCGGGTGCAGTGCTGCGCGGCGTTTGTGCCCACCGGCATGTTTCCGCCGGAGGTGAGAGACCAGAAGAGTATGGAAGCGTTTCTGAGAGTTCAGAAAGTGTGGAAGTCGGTTATCAGCCGGTATCCGGATCGCCTGCTGCCGGTGCGGAGTTCGGAGGAGATGGAGCGATGTTTCCGGGAGAAAAAGACAGGACTTTTGCTGACTATCGAGGACGGGGGCGTCTGCGGGCAGGATCTTTCCAATGTGCAGAAGGTTTTTGATCTGGGGGTGCGTCTGATCACTCTGACCTGGAATTATGAAAATGCATTTGGAATTCCCAACGGAAATGAGGGCGGTCTGAAACCGCTGGGAATTGAGGCGGTGGAGGAGATGAATCGTCTTGGTATTCTTGTGGATGTCTCCCATTTGTCCGACGATGGTTTCTGGGATGTGCAAAAGCACAGCAAACGGCCGTTCCTGGCCTCCCATTCCAATGCCCGTGCGGTTACCGACCATCAGAGAAACCTTACGGACGATATGATCCGTGCGGTCGCGCAGGCCGGCGGTGTGATCGGCCTGAACTTTGCGCCTGCGTTTCTGGGCGGAGAGGAGGAAAGCCGTGTCAGCGATATGGTGCGCCATGTTCTGCATATCCGGGAAAAGGGAGGCGCGGAGGTTCTGGCGCTGGGCAGTGATTTTGACGGGATCAGAGGAAAGCTGGAGATCGATGGCCCGGACAAGTTTGAACTTCTTTGGGAAGCGCTCTGCAGAGCGGGGCTTTCCGAAACGGAGCTGGAAGGCATGTGGCACGGAAACGGGGAGCGGCTTCTGGCGGACGTTCTTCCCGGCAGTTGTGTGTGAGAGACCGTCCGGTCAGCCGAAGGGCTGTGTGTATGAATTTACAGATTCCGGAAAGAATATCCCAAAGATTCAGACAGACGCCGGGAAAAGGAGGAAAACAGATGCTGGAGAAAATCGATCTGACGAAAAAACTGGAGAAAGAGGAATATGAAAAACGGATGAACGAGCTGGAGCCGAGGCTGGGAAGACTCCAGAGAGAGTGCCGGGAGCGAAAACTTCCGGTGATGATTGTCTTTGAAGGCTATGGCGCGTCGGGAAAGGGCGCGCAGATCGCCGCTCTGATCCATGCGCTGGATCCGAGAGGATTTACGGTATTTCCGGTCAAGAATGAGACGGAGGAGGAGAGGATGCATCCTTACCTGTGGCGTTTCTGGACAAAGATTCCGGAGGGGGGAAGGATCGCTCTGTATGACAGCAGCTGGTACCGGAGGGTTCTGAACGACCGTTTTGATCAGAAAATCGGTGAGACGAAGGTTATGGAAGCGTTTGATTCCATTCTTGCGTTTGAACGTCAGCTGACCGACGGAGGAATCATCCTGCTGAAATTCTTTCTGGATATTGACAAGAAGGAACAGAAGAAACGGTTTAAAAAGCTTCTGGAATCGGAGGACACGGCCTGGAGGGTCAGCCGCCAGGATCTGAAGCGAAACGAAGAGTTCGAACGTTATCAGAAAATGAACGAGGAAATGATCCTCAGAACGGATACGGATTATGCTCCATGGAATATTATCGAAGCGGTAGACCGCAGATTTGCTACGGTAAAAATCTATACGCTTGTGGCGGAAGCCCTGGAGCTTGCGCTGCAGAAAGCGGAAGCCCCGGGGAAGGAGGCAATTCCGGCGCCGCCCCACACACCTGCCGATGCAGAACTGCAGGAATCCACGCTTTCCAAGGTGGATCTTACGCTGTCCATGGACAGGGAGACATACAAAAGGAAGCTGAAGAAGCTTCAGGACAGGATGGAGGAACTGCACGGAAAGCTGTACCGGAAACGGATTCCGGTTGTGATTGGGTTTGAGGGCTGGGACGCCGGAGGAAAAGGAGGCGCCATCAAACGGCTGACGGAAAAGATGGATCCGAGAGGCTATGTCGTAAACCCGACGGCGTCGCCGAACGACATTGAGCGGGCGCATCATTATCTGTGGCGGTTCTGGAAAGCCATGCCGAAGGCCGGCCACATCGCGGTATTTGACCGTACCTGGTACGGGAGGGTCATGGTCGAGCGGATCGAGGGCTTCTGCACAACGGAGGAGTGGCAGCGCGCTTACCGGGAGATCAACGAGATGGAACGTGATCTTGCCAGAGACGGTGCCGTGGTGCTGAAATTCTGGATGCAGATCGACAAAGACGAACAGGCCCGCCGCTTCAAGGCGCGCCAGGAAAATCCGGACAAGCAGTGGAAAATTACCGACGAAGACTGGCGCAACCGGGAAAAATGGGATCAGTATGAGGAAGCGGTCAATGAGATGCTGATACGGACTTCCACCTCCTACGCCCCGTGGATCATCGTGGAGGGCAACTGCAAATATTATGCCCGGATCAAAGTCCTGCAGACCGTCGTGGATGCTCTGGAGGAACGGCTGAAAGAGAAATAACGTAACAGTTCAGCCAGCTGAACTGTTACAGAATAACAGAACAGAAGAGGAACCAAATGGAACTGACTATCCCACATTATTACCGGCGCTTCCGCTGTATCGCGTCGGAATGTCCCGACACCTGCTGCGCAGGCTGGGAAATCGTAATCGACGACAGGACGTTGAACAGATACCGGAAAATCAGAGGTCCGTTCGGAAAACGCGTCCGGGCCTCCATTGACTGGAAAAAGAAAATATTCCGTCAGAAGGACAGGCGATGCGCGTTTCTGAACAGAGACAATCTCTGTGATCTCTGCCTGGAACAGGGAAGCGAAAGCCTGTGCAGAACCTGTCGTCTCTACCCGAGACATATCGAAGAGTTTGAGGACTGCAGGGAACTTTCGCTTTCCCTGTCCTGTATGGCGGCGGCAAGAATCATTCTCGGCACGGATGAAAAAGTACGCTTTCTGCACAGAGAAGTTTCCACCAGCCATGAGGAAGATTATAAATCCTTCGATTACTTCCTGTTTACCAATCTGCTGGATGTGCGCGATACGCTGTTCGGGATCCTTCAGAACAGAACCGTCGATGCAGGCACGAGAAGCTGCATGGCGCTCTCGCTGGCGCATGATTTCCAGGGGCGGATCTCGGGGCGGCGCCTGGGGGAAACCCAGGAACTGCTGGAACGTTACCGGAATCCGGGGGCGGCCGGCCGCTTCCGGAACGATATGGACCAGTATCGGAGCGGATTCAGGAGAGAGACTGCGCTCAGAGTTTTCTGCCTTCTGAAGGAGATGGAGGTGCTCCAGAAAGACTGGCCGGAGGAGTTATGGAATGCCCGCCGTATTCTTTACGGACGGAAAGAATCCTCCTACCGTGAGCTGAAAGCAGAATGGAGACAGAACTGCCGGGACAACGGCGTTGATCTGGAAAACCTGCGGGAACAGCTGATGGTCTATTATACTTATACTTATTTTGCGGGCGCTGTCTATGACGCCCGGGCTTACGGTAAGCTGAAGCTTGCCGCCGCTCTTTCCTTTCTGACGGAGGAACTCACCGCCGCCCGATGGAAGTATCTGAAGAAACCAATGACTCTGGATCTGTTTCAGTGGACGGCCCACCGCCTGTCCAAGGAAATTGAGCATTCCGACCGGAATCTCACCCGTCTGGAATCTCTCCTCACTCCTGTCGGGCTGACAGAGCTTTTCGGTCTGCTGCTGTAAAGCCTGATTCCGTATGCCTGCCGAGAGGTCTGGATGCGACGGAAAAACACTTTTGGAATTGCAGAAAAAGTGGTATGATATAGTTAGTATAAACCAATCATGGAGACATGCTCTGATGAAAGGAGGTATCATAATGAAATTTGATATGCACTGTCATACCAAAGAAGGTTCCATGGATGGAAAGGTCATGATAGAAGAATATATCTGCGCACTGAAGAAAAAAGGATTCGGCGGGATGCTGGTCTCGGACCATAATTCCTACGATGGCTACAGGGAATGGAAAAAGTCGATCAAAGGCAAGGCGCATCAGGATTTTATTGTTCTGAAAGGCGTGGAATATGATACCTGCGACTGCGGCCATATTCTGGTTATCATGCCGTTCGGGGTGAAGCTGAAGATTCTTGAACTCCGGGGGCTTCCGGCTTCTCTGCTGATTAAGATCGTACATGCCTACGGCGGAATTCTCGGACCGGCACATCCTTACGGTGAAAAGTTTATGAGTATGATCACAACTACGATGCGGAAAGAAAAGTATAAGGAAAAGATTACAGCTCTGATGCCGCAGTTTGATTTCGTTGAGATTTACAACGCCTGCGAGAATGAGGAGACCAATGCGAAAGCAAGAAAGCTGGCGGAGGAATACGGCAAACCGGGCTTCGGCGGAAGCGATGCACACCGGCTGGACTGCATCGGAATGGCCTACAGCGAATTTCCGGATACAGTGCGCAGCGAGGATGATCTGATCGCATTTGTGAAGACCTGTCCGACCATTGAATGCGGCGGTACTCATTATGAGAGGACCACAAAAGGAAAGATCGGAAAACTGAACGAGGTCGTTGTGGATTCTTTCTATGTCTATAATAAGATGGCCAACGGATGGCGGGGAAGAAAACGCCGCCGGGAGCTGGAACAGATTATTGAAAATAAATTATAATGGCTACCTGAACGGTTACGGAGGTTTTTCTTTATGGCAGCAGTTTTTCTTGCCCCGTTTTATCTGCTCTGCAATGCATATATTGTTTACTGGATGATTCGCTGGCTTCGTGCCGCAGTGCCTGTGCTGGGAGCAGGAGCGGGGCTGATCCCTGTTCTGGCGGTCTACTGCTTTCTGATGTTCTCTCTTCTGACCAGTTTTCTTGTCCGAAGTTATCCGGCAAAGCGTTATCTGAAAAAAATCAGCGATCAGTGGCTGGGGAGCTTTGCATATATCCTGGGAATTACCCTTTTCCTGGATCTGGCTCACAGAGTTTTTGAAAGGACCTGGCTGGCGGACACCAGGCTGTATTCCAGAGGCGGGATGGCGTTCTGCGGAACGGCTGCCGCTGTGGGAATGGCCGCGGTGGTGATTTACGGGATCCGCCATGCGAAAAAAATTACTCTGACCCGCTACCAGGTGGCGATTCCGAAAAAGTATGCCGCAGAGGGAAAGAAAAAGCTGAATATTGTGCTGCTGGCGGATCTCCATCTGGGAAGCAGCGTCGGAAAAAAACAGGTGGAACAGATGGCGGAGCTGGTTCGCGGCTGTGATCCGGATCTGGTGGTGATTGCGGGAGATCTGTTCGACAATGACTTCTCGTCTATTGATGATCCGGAAGGGATCGCGCGGCTGCTGGCAGGTATGGAGAGCCGCCTGGGAACCTGGGCATGCTGGGGAAATCATGATATCAATGAGAGAATTCTGGCGGGCTTCACCTTTCCGGCGCCCGGCGGCGTGCATGTGGATCCCCGGTTTGACAGTTTTCTCCGCCAGGCCAGGATTCATATGATGAATGACGAGATCCGGCTGATGGATGGAAGTTTTTATCTCGCCGGGCGGAAGGATCCCCAGAGAATTGAGAAAACAGGGGAATCCCGCATGGAACCGGCGGAGCTTCTGCAGGAGGCGGATAAGACGCTGCCGGTCATTGTGATCGACCATCAGCCAAAACAGCTGAAGGAGCTGGCGGCGGCAGGCGCGGATCTGGATCTGTCCGGGCATACGCATAACGGACAGGTGTTTCCGGGAAATCTGTTCCTGCGGCTGATGTGGAAGAATCCCTGCGGCGTCAGAAAAATCGGACCGATGTACAGTGTTGTGACTTCCGGCGCCGGATTCTGGGGTCCCGGTCTGAGAATCGGCACGGACAATGAAGTCGTTCTTCTGGAAGTGGATTTCGGTAACAGTTCAGCCAGCTGAACTGTTATGGCATCCGGCCATTGAAAATCGCTTCGCGATGGGCCGGATGCCCACAGGCACTATGCCTGTAAAAAAATGCTTGACATGTGTATAGTTTCTGTGGTATATTTGATCGCTGTGAGACAAACTCACAGATCCTTGTTTCCTGCTGTGTCGGAAGACAGAGACAGGGAGCCAAAAGACCATAAGGAGGAAACAGCATGAACAAGTATGAATTAGCGCTGGTTGTGAACGCCAAGCTGGAAGACGAGGAAAGAGCAGCAGTTGTTGAGAAAGCAAAAGGCTACATTACCCGTTACAACGGCGTGATCACAGAAGTGGAAGAATGGGGTAAGAAAAGACTGGCTTACGAAATTCAGCACATGCGCGAAGGCTTCTACTATTTTATTCAGTTTGAAGCAGACAGCACCTGTCCGGCAGAAGTCGAGAGACATATGCGTATTATGGATAATGTGCTGAGATATCTGGTTGTCCGCAAGGAAGCCTGAATCAGAGAAACGTGCAGATTGAGTAAAATAGAAGGAGGAAAAGCAAATGGCTTTTAATAAGAGTGAAAGACCGGAAGGCGCTGCAAGAAGACGTCCGGGCAGAAGAAGAAAAGTATGTGTTTTCTGCGGAAAAGACAACGTAATCGATTACAAAGATGCGAATAAGCTGAAAAAATATGTTTCCGAGCGGGGAAAAATTCTTCCGAGAAGAGTGACAGGAACCTGTGCGAAACATCAGAGAGCGATCACTGTTGCGGTAAAGAGAGCGCGTCACATGGCAATTATGCCGTATGTGGACGACTGATCCGCAGAGATAGAAAGGGTATCCGGAAAACCATAAAGGGCCGGATGCCCTTTTTTCATATGACAGGAAATTGTGTTCCCTGTTATATGAAAACGCAGAGCCTGCGGGCATCCAGCCCATCGCGAAGCGATTTTTAATTCTCGGATACCGTAACAGTTCAGCCGGCTGAACTGTTACGTCTGCAGCGGCGGGCGACAAAAAGTACTTGTACCGCCGGAGAAAACGAGGTATACTCATAGAAGCGTGCAGCTGTACCGCGTATACCGCGGGGAGAAATGTCCGGTATTTCCGGTGCAGTACCGCAATATAATAGGATAATGAGGTAGGATCATGAAACTGTATGATATCACCAGAGAACTCTTCTCTACGGCGGTATATCCGGGCGACCCTGTTCCGACGGCGGAGCCTGTGAATGAAATACAAAAGGGAGATGCTTTTAATCTCACAAGGATTACTCTGGGAACACACAGTGGGACGCATATGGATGCGCCCTGGCACTACATTCCGGAAGGAAAGACGATTGAGGCTGTGACGCTGGAACAGACGATCGGTCCCTGCCATGTGGTGTCAATGGAAGGAAAGCTTACCAGAGAGATCCTGGAACACACAGTTCCGGAAGACTGTGAACGTCTGCTGATTCACGGGGAAATTGAGCTCACCAGCGAAGGCGCCGGCTATCTGGCAGGGAGAAATCTTCAGCTTCTGGGAGTGGAGGGAATGACCGTGGGCAGCGAGGAGACCACCGATCAGGTGCACCGCACCCTTCTGGAGACGGGTATGGTTATCCTGGAAAATCTGGACATGTCAAAGCCTGCTCCGGGCCGGTATGTACTTGTCGCCGCGCCTCTGCGGATGAAGGGAATGGACGGAAGTCCTGTCCGTGCGGTTCTGATGGAAGGAGAGAATCTGCAGCTGACGCCGAAATGCGAGTCCGCGGCAGAATCCGGCAGCGGCCGCAAACTCGTTCTGTTTGATCTGTGAGAGGTTTCCGTATGCAGCCTGAACGATCCGGCCGTATTTCCGGAACACAGACGGGTTAACAGAAAAAATAAGAAAACAGTTCTGAGCACAGAACCGACAGAAACAAAAGACTGAATCACGCAGCTTTGCTGGGGTGTTATCTGATACACGGATACATTCCGGCGGAGCTGCGTTTTTTTCTATCACAGGAAACGGTGTTCCCTGTGATAGAAAAACGCTCCGCGGGATGCGCGCTTGCGCGAAGCAGAAGTATGTCGCTGAGGCGACCGCGCTCGACCTGTAATAAAACAAAAAATAAAAAATATATAAAAAGTAGTTGACAAAGGAGTTAGTAACTGCTAACATAAATGCAGTTAGAAAATACTAACTAAAAACTGGGAAAAAAGACACAGAAGCGAAAGGGTGCCGGAAAGGAGTGAGAGAAGATGCCTTTGACAATGGCAAAAGCCGGAGAAATCAATTACATAAAAAAAGTTGGAGGTAACGAAGAGACCAAACGCCATCTGGAAACCCTTGGATTTGTGGTCGGAGGACAGGTGACGGTGATCTCCAGTCTGAATGGAAATCTGATCGTCAATGTCAAAGATTCCCGTGTGGCAATCAGCAAGGAAATGGCGAATAAGATTATGATTTAAGGAGGGGACAGAAATTGAAGACCTTACGGGATATTCCGGTCGGCAGCACGGCCCGTGTGAAAAAGCTTCACGGTGAAGGCGCGTTGAAACGCCGGATTATGGATATGGGCATTACCAAAGGCAGTGAGATTTATGTCCGCAAAGTTGCTCCGCTCGGCGATCCGGTGGAAGTGACGATTCGCGGATATGAGCTTTCTCTGAGAAAAAATGATGCAGACTGTATTGAAATGGAGTAAGAAAAAGAGGTAAATTGTTATGGCGATTAAAATTGCGTTGGCAGGAAATCCGAACTGCGGTAAGACTACGATGTTTAACGCTCTGACAGGCGCAAACCAGTATGTCGGAAACTGGCCGGGCGTTACTGTGGAAAAGAAAGAAGGAAGATGGAAAGGGCAGAAGGATGTGGTCATCACAGACCTTCCTGGTATTTATTCCCTCTCTCCCTATACGCTGGAAGAAGTTGTGAGCCGGGATTACCTGATGAAGGATCGCCCGGAGGCGGTGCTGAATCTGGTGGATGCGACGAATATCGAGAGAAACCTGTATCTGACCACGCAGGTGCTGGAACTTGGAATTCCGGTTGTGATCGCGCTGAATATGGCGGATCTTATGGATAAGAACGGAATCAAGATTGACGTCAAGGGACTGGAAAAAGCGCTGGGATGCACGATTGTCAAAACCTCCGCGCTGAAAGGCACAGGCGTGCAGGAGGCGGTAAAGGCTGCGGTGGCAGAGGCTTCCAAAAAGAAAACCGTTCAGGCAAAACCGTGCTTTTCCGCAAAAGTGGAAGCGGCAGTCAGCGCTGTCGAAGAAGTTCTTCCCGCCGGTATTCTGCAGGAGCAGAGACGCTGGTATGCGATCAAAGTTCTGGAACGGGACAGCAAGGTTCTTGAAGAACTGAAGCTTCCGGCATCCGCAAAGAGCAAGGCAGACGCTGTGATTGCAGATCTGGAAAAAGAGATGGACGACGATACGGAATCTATCATCACCAACGAGAGATACGAGTATATCACATCGCTGATTTCGAAATATGTAAAGAAACCGAAAGAGAAGATGAGCACATCCGACAAGATCGACCGGATTGTGACAAACCGTGTGCTCGGTATTCCGATTTTCCTGGTGGTGATGTATGTTGTCTACGCGATTGCCGTGACAACTCTCGGCACCTATGTGACCGACTGGACCAACGATGTGTTCGTTGTGGCGATCCAGGATGCAGTGACCAGCGGACTGAAAGCAATCGGTGCGGCGGCGTTCCTGACAGATCTGATTGTAAACGGTATTATCGGCGGTCTCGGTGCAGTGCTTGGATTTGTTCCTCAGATGGCGATTCTGTTTCTGCTGCTGTCTATTCTGGAAGACTGCGGCTATATGGTGCGGATCGCGTTCGTCATGGACCGTGTGTTCCGTAAATTCGGTCTTTCCGGAAAGAGCTTTATTCCGCTGCTGATTTCTTCCGGATGCGGCATTCCCGGAATTATGGCTTCCAAGACCATTGAAAATGACAACGACAGACGTCTCACTATTATGACGGCTACGTTTATCCCCTGTGGAGCAAAACTGCCGGTCATCGCACTGATGGGCGGCGTAATCGGCGCAAAGATTACCGGATTCCCGGCAGGCGCGCTGACTTTCATCATGTATGTGATCGGAATTGCTGCAGTTCTCGTCTCAGCGATCATCCTGAAAAAGACGAAACCGTTCCACGGCGAAGCGGCTCCGTTTGTTATGGAGCTTCCGGCATATCATATTCCGCAGGTTAAGACAGTTCTTCTCCATGTGTGGGAGAGACTGAAAGGCTTTATCATCAAAGCAGGTACGATTCTGCTGCTCGCCTGCATCGTTATGTGGTTCCTGGGCGGCTACGGATTTACCGACGGTGGATTCGGAGCGGTGGAGGATTCCGCAGACAGCCTTCTGGCAGCAGTCGGCGGTGCGATCGCAGTGATCTTTGCTCCTCTGGGATTCGGCGTGGGCGAACATGCATGGGCGTCCGTTGCGGCTTCCATTTCCGGATTCTCCGCGAAAGAGGCTATTGTAAGTACAATGGGTACCCTGGCGAATGTGGCCGGTGATGTGGAGGATGCAGGCACTGTGGCAGACGCGGTGGGAACCTGGTTCCCGTCAGCAATCGCGGCGTTCAGCTTCCTTCTGTTCAACCTTCTGGATTCTCCGTGTCTGGCGGCGATTTCCACAATGGCGAAGGAGATGAACGACAGAAAATGGTTCTGGTTTGCGATTCTCTTCCAGAATGTGTTCGCATACGTTGTAACATTCATGGTATATCAGATCGGTGCCGTTGCAACCGGCGCTGCAAGTTTCGGCGCAGGCACGGTGATTGCGATTGTCTTTGTGATTGCGTTCCTGTTCCTGCTGTTCCGGCCGGATCCTTATAAGGGACAGCAGTTTAAGACCAAACGTTCGGTAGCCGGAGCGTAAACCTATGGGCGGAGCGGAATCGGTATCATCTATGGGCTTCATGATTCTGTTCCTGATCGTCCTGTACCTTGCCGGAGTAGGGATTTCTTCGCTGGTGCAGTTTTTGAAGAAAAAGTGGCAGGAACGAAAAAAATGAAGTATACTGTATCAAAGAGAGTATGGTGACAGTTCGGCTGGCTGAACTGTTACAGAGCAGAAAATTCCTGCGGCTGAATGGTTGTCGGCCGCGGGAGACAGGAAAGAGGTGTGGTTATGACTGCGGGGACAGTGGTTGTATCGATTCTGCTGATCTGTGTGGTGGCGCTTGCCATTCGCTCGATCGTCCGGCAGAAGAAGGCTGCAAAGGCCTGCGGCGGCTGCCAGGGCGGCTGTATCGGGTGTACCGGCTGTCATTCGACCGCCGGCGGCCAGGAAAAGCAGCTGAAGCCGGAAAAGAGAGCGGGTAACCGTTCAGCCCGCTGAACGGTTACGGCATCCGGCCATTGAAAGTCGCTTCGCGATGGGCCGGATGCGAAAAACAGGATACCGACCAGGGTATCCTGATTTTTCACCCTGAGGGTTAGCTAGAACTAACTTTTGAAAAGGAGGAACCTATGTCGGAGGAAAGAATGAGAAAAGTATCCATGCAGATGATTTTTCACTGTGCGCCGACCTTTCAGCGGCTCAAGCCGTCCAGCCTGATCATGATTGACCCGGAAGATCTTGAAGTTCTGGAGCGTCAGACCGCACAGGCCGGTCTGAGCGGATGCAGGCTCTGCCGCGGAAATCAGAGAGATATGTGGCTGCTGTATCGGGAGGATGAACTGAAGAAGATCCTGGAAAAAGAAGTAAACCGCCGGTTTTTCCGCGCGATGGGATACCGTTCCTTTTCACTGCCGGCAGTTCTGAATCAGATCCGGGTGAGGCTGGCCGCTCACCGGGACGGCGAGGGAGAATATCCCCATGAGCTGGGAATTCTGCTGGGATATCCGCTGGAGGATGTCCGGGGATTCATTCGCCATAAGGGAAAAAATTACCTTTATTCCGGATACTGGAAAGTATACGGCGATGTGGAAAAGGCGAGACAGCTTTTTCAGAGTTATGACAGGGCCAGAAAGCAGATGTTTCAATGGCTGGATGCAGCAGCCGCTCAGACGGCGGAAGGGGCGAGATAGCCGGCGGAAGGATTACAGATAAAAAATATAGGAGGATTTTAACATGAGCAAAATCAAAGTGGTATATTGGAGCAGCACAGGAAACACAGAGGCGATGGCGCAGGCGATCGCCAGAGGCATTGAATCTGCCGGAGGACAGGCGGAACTTCTGGAAGCGGACGGCGTATCTGCTGACGATCTGAAAGATGACGCTGTGTTCGCTCTGGGCTGCCCGGCTATGGGCGCTGAGGAACTGGAAGATTCTGTGGTGGAGCCGCTGGTGGCCGATCTGGAGGGGTCCGTTTCCGGAAAGAAGATCGCGCTGTTTGGCTCTTACGACTGGGGAGACGGAGAGTGGATGCGCAGCTGGACCGAACGTATGGAAAAGGCCGGCGCTGAGATTGTCGGCGGGGAAGGCCTGATCTGCAACAATACGCCGGACGGGGAAGGAATCGCCGAGTGTGAGAAGCTTGGCGTGAAGCTCGCGGAAGCATAAAAAGAAAGGAGACTGCAAATGAGCGTTGTGATTGTTGGCGGCCATGACAGAATGGTGACGAAGTATAAGCAAATCTGTAAAAAGTATAACTGTAAGGCAAAAGTATTTACCCAGATGTCTGCAGATCTGAACAAACAGATCGGTTCTCCTGATTTACTGGTACTGTTTACCAATACCGTATCTCATAAGATGATCAAGACGGCAGTCGACGAGGCAAAGAAATGCGATACCGAGATTGTCAGATGTCATACCAGCAGCGCGAACGCTCTGAACGAGATTCTTGAGAGACAGTGTGCAGTGATGTGCTGACATGTGCTGAAAAGGGGCTGCAGGGAGACGGCCCGTTCCGAAAAAGGGGCAGGTGGGATTCATGGGAATCCGCCTGCCCCTTTTTCGATTGATGATTTCTGTTTTTGCTGAGGGACGGTCTCCGGGAAAGAACAGGATTACCCGTTTTCCAGAAAGCGTTTTTCAAACTCGGAGACGGTGACGGGACTGGAATAATAGTATCCCTGCCCGTACTGACAGCCGGCTTCGCCGAGCCGGTTATGCTGATCACTGGTTTCCACCGCGCCGGCAGTGGAGACCGGTGTCCGGATCCGGCCGTTCTCGTATGGAGCCTGTTCCAGAGACACATGGGAGCCGGAGAGGTTGTCCCGGGTGGTGGAGACATAAAATCCGGCCTGCAGAAACTGCTCAAGAGCAGAGTTCAGGGGACGGCGGCCGGTCTGTCCGGTGATATCGCTCAGTTTCAGGCAGAGTAATTCAGGCGGCACGTTGTAAGTAGCGCACAGAGAACGGATTTTGCGGACAATGTCGTGTTCCAGCAGTGTGCGGGAAGAGAGATTGACTGTAATCCGTACGGGAGATTTTCCCTGATCGATCCACTTCCGAAGCAGCTGACAGACGGTTTCCAGAACAAAGAAGTCAATATGGCGGATCAGCCCCTCCGATTCGTACAGCGGAAGGAATTTTCCGGGCATGACAAGCGCGCCGGAGGGATCCTTCCGGCGTACCAGGGCTTCTGCTCCGGTGACCTTTCCGGTCTGAAGTTCCACCTTCGGCTGCAGATGAATCAGAAAACGCCCTTCGGAAATATCATTGAGAACCTGCCGGGACAGGCTGAAGGAATGATTGTATTCCCCGTGGATCGACTGCTTGTAGTAGGACTGTTTTTCCAGATACATTTGATTGTCGGCTTCGGTGATCAGAGCGGAGAGATTGTAAGGCGCGGTTTCCCAGATACTTCCAATAGACACATTGACCTGCGTATCGCTCTTTGCTGTCTGCCGCAGTGTTTCCGCCTGCTGAAGGAAAGTTTCCTCATCAATATCCGGACAGAAAGCGATGAATTCGTCGCCTCCGGTGCGGAAAACATAGGGCTGGAAGGAGAGGGCCAGCATATCCGCCGCTTTTTTGATCAGGTGGTCGCCGTATTTGTGCCCGTAGGTGTCGTTGGCGATTTTCAGACCGTTCAGATCCATATAAACGATGCCCAGAGAGGTCGGGGGACTGTCCTCCAGAATCTGGAGAAATTCCATATACTTGTTGCGGTTGAACTGACCGGTCAGAAGATCAATATAGCTCATTTTTTCCAGCCGCGCAGTCATTTTCCGCTTCTGGATATCATTGGCGATAAAGTAACTGACGGAGGTGAGCAGCGTCAGGTCCTCCGTGCCGGAGGACGGATTGTCCACGCCGATCAGTCCGGTGATGGCGCCGTTTTCCGTCAGCGGTACGGAGATCAGACTTTCCGTTCTTAAATCCGCCAGTACTTTGCGAAGCGCTCCGGTGGGATCGGAGATGGGATCCGGCGGGCTGATACAGAAGCTGCCCTTTTCCCGGTAGGATTCCAGGCACAGGGAGATGGACGCAAGGGGAATCTGCTGCTGTTCCTGCTGCTTTTTTTCTGCGCCGGGCGCGCACCATTCGCAGGTGTTGCTGCAGGTGTCGTTTTCCGGAGAGAATTCGAAAATGCAGGCCCGCTCTCCGCCATAAAATTCGCCGATAATCTTCAGAAGCCCGAAGATGGCTGTCTGCATATTTTCATTTTCGGAAAGTGTCTGGACGCAGCGCAGAAGCGTCTCCTCGCGGCTTAGTTTCCTGCTCAGCATCAGATGGAGATTTTCCGCTTCTGTGATATCGGAGGCGATTTCCAGCCGTGCCATCCGTCCGTCGGGGAGCCGCAGCTTTTTGTCTTTCAGAACAAACCAGCGGTTCAGCTTTCTGTTGTACCGCTTCCAGGTATAGAACGTGTGCTCGTTCAGCCGGGAACTGGTGCAGAAAGAACAGGGGGAATCCAAGCCCTGCAGTACTTCGTAGCAGGGCCGCCCCACATAGTCTTCTTCGTTGTCTCTGATGCCAAGAAGCCTGCGGCAGTACCGGTTCATATAGAGCAGCCGGAAGGTATCGGTTTCCGAGAGATAGACGGCGCTTTCCATTTCGTCCAGAATCATTTTTTCGTAAGCATTCCACTCCAAAATTATGCTTCCTCCTGGAAATAAAGGTTACAGCCCAGCTGCCTGAACTGCTGCAAATAAAGATATCCTTATTATCCTTTCCCGCAGAGCTTTTGTCAATGCATAGAAAAATTTTTTCCATCAGATTGGTTACCGTTCAGCCAGCTGAACTGCAACTGCATCCGGCCCGGATATTATTCTCCGGTCAGATCCTTCAGGGAGCCGAAGGAATAGCCCATTTCTTCCCAGCGTGTCAGCAGTTCGTCGAGAATTTCCCCGTTGGTGCGGGAGGTGTTATGGAGCAGAACAATGGCGCCGGGATGGATTCTTCCGAGAAGCTTTTCAAAAGCCTCCTCGTGGGTGGGCTGTTCCTCCTGAAGCCAGTCGACATAGGCGAGGCTCCAGAAAAAGGTATGGTAGCCAAGTTCCTTTGCCATGCTCAGGTTTTCCGTACTGTAGACGCCTCTTGGCGGGCGGTAATAGCGGGGCATTTCCTCGCCGGTCACTTCTCTGTAAAGGTCCTCAACTTTTACAAGCTCTTCCCGGAAAGCGTCCAGGGAAGAAATCCCGGACATATCCGGGTGGCTGAAGGTATGATTTCCCACAATATGCCCCTGTGCCGTCATCTGCCGGATCAGATCCGGGTTGTCGCGGACGAAATTTCCGACGACAAAAAAGGCTGCGGGGGCATTATGTTTTTCCAGGGCCTCCAGAATCGCCGGAGTATTCCCGTTTTCATAGCCACAGTCGAAGGTCAGATACAGGATTTTTTCATCGGTATCCCGGAGAAAATAAGCATTGTATTTCTCCAGTTCCTCAATGGTGGCGTTTCCGGTGGGAGCTTTGCCCTCTTCGGAAAATCCCAGCCCCCAGTTTTCGCTGGCGGAAGGCGGCGAAGCTGCGGTTTCCAGGGCGGCGACTCCCCGTGCCAGCAGATGACCCGTCAGAAAAGCGGCGGAAAACAAAAGCAGCAGTTTCAGACAGGAGCGGGGCTTCAGAGGAGGAATACGGGAAAGAAGCTGTTTTCCGGCGGAGCGGATTTTTTCAACATACATGAGATGGATTACCTGCGGAGTTCTCTTTGCCTTCAGTCTATGTGAAAGAGAGGATGTTTATGAACATCGCTTTGCGACGGGCCGCGAAGCGATGTATCAAAGGATAGATATGGTCTTCGGGAGGATTTTCTGGTACAATCGTAAAGATGGATACCGGCAGCGGAAATGCCGGAGACAAAGAGAAATCCGTACAGAAGGAGGAAAATTTGCCGTGGAGCGTTTGGAATTTTTGAAAAATCAGGGGATCCGTGAGGAGCTTCAGAGAGGAGTGGAGGAGTTCCGCCGTGCATACAGCGGGCAGCAGACAGAGCCGGACAGAGTGCAGAAGCCGGAGGTTCTTTTTTTCGGGCGGGAGATTCTGGAGATGGCCATTGCGGCTTTGCTGGAGGGGGAGAATCTGCTGCTCACAGGAGAGAAGGCAACGGGAAAAAATGTGCTGGCGGAGACCCTGGCGTGGATCTTTGAACGGCCGGCGTACACAGTTTCTTTTCATGTAAATATGGGGAGCGCGGAGCTGATCGGAACAGATACGTTCCGGAATAATGAGGTGACACTCCGTGAGGGAAGCGTTTCGCGCTGCGCCAGAGCAGGAGGATTTGGGATTCTCGATGAGATCAATATGGCGAAGAATGATGCGGTGAGCGTGCTCCATGCGATGCTGGATGACCGGAGGATCATCGATGTGCCGGGGTACGACAGAATCTTGCTGCATCCGGCGGCTCGCTTTATCGGGACGATGAATTACGGCTATGCGGGAACCAGAGAGCTGAACGAGGCTCTGGTTTCCCGTTTCCTGGTGATCGACATGCCGATGCAGAATGAGGAAACCCTGGGATATCTGATGGATACCATGTTTCCGGGTATGAAGAAAGAGGCGAAGAAAGCTTTTGTGGGTCTGTATCTGGATCTGCAGAAAAAAGCGGAGCAGGCGGAGATTTCCACGAAGGCGCTGGATCTGAGAGGACTGATCGGGGCGCTCCGGACGGTACGGGCAGGTCTGTCCCCGTGGCAGGCGGTGAAGATGGGGATTGTCAACAAGTGTTTTGATATCTATGAGCGCGAAATTGTCCAGGACGCGGCGATGACGAGAATTCCTCTTGACTGGTCGAAAGGAGACGTGTTCTGATGGAAAAAAGGAACAGCCCTGCGGAAGCGGATAACCGGCTGGAGACAGAAAACAGGATTCGGAATCTGGTCTGGACGGTAAGCGGGGATTACACGCTGAACGTACGGCCGGATGTGGAACGGTTCCGAAGGGAGAAATATTGTGTGCTCTATGACTGTATCCGGCAGGGGGCTTTTGCCGCGTGGTTTGATCAGGAGGCGTACCAGCTGTATCTTGTAAAAAAGATTTACTGTCATGCAATGGAGGAGCCCCTGAAGATGATCGCCTCCCTGGTGACAGAGGCCGCGGTGAGCCGGCGCCTGCTGGAGGAGAGAAAAGGAGTGGCCGGCATCCGTCGGATGGCCTGTGAGGAACTGCTGGATCATGAATTTTCCGTGCTGTGTTCCAGTGCGCCGGGGCAGCTCAGGCTTGCATGGATCCGCAGCCTGGCAGATCCGGAATACCGGGCGGGAGGCAATACAGGGAAATGGCTGGAACTTCTGAAAACCGCGGAGACAGAGGAAGATACCCAGGCGCTGATCCGGCTGACGGATATCCTTTATAACCAGATGATGGAGCCGGATTTTGAAAGAAAAAAGGGAACGCTGGAACAGGTTCTTGCCGTGACCGTGGAGGAACTGAAAGAATTTTCCTGGCAGGATTTTCTGTCGGAAGAGATGTATGAGGACGCGCTGGAAAGTTATCTGGAAAAGCTTTCCCTGGATATGCTTTCCATGCCCGAAGCAGGGGAAACGGAGCGGGAGGAAGAGGAGACAGAAGAAGACAAAGAGAATCCGAAGAAGAAAAAAATCATCGTTGTGGATGAGGAAGCGCTGGCAAAAATGCACAGTTATGTGGAGCTGAACTACGGAAAAACCTGGCTGACTCCCGCCCAGGAAAAACAGAAAAACAGGAAGCTCTGCCAGGGAATACATGAGGACTGCAGTCTGTATTATACGGAGGGAATTCTGAAACATCCGGTCAGGAAAAATTATCAGCTGGCATATGCGCAGAAGCAGAAGGACAAAAATCTTCACGCCTATTATGACGCCCACAGGGAGGTAAAGCAGAATATCCGTCAGCTGACGGAGTCTCTGCGGAAAGCGCTGGTGCTTCGGGAAGACATTCAGTATATTCCGTCAGACACCGGGGCAATTGTGCCTTCCTGGGTATGGAAGGCGGGGAGATGTCCCCACGGAACACTGTTTCTGAAGGAACAGAAAAATGATTCAATGGAATTTGTTGTGGATGTGCTGATCGACGCCAGCGGTTCCCAGAGGGCAAGGCAGGCGCAGGTGGCGATGCAGGGATTTATTCTCAGTGAGACGCTGAGCAATCTGGGCATTCCGTTTCGGGTGATGAGTTTCTGCACGTTCTGGGATTATACGATTCTCCACAGATTTCGGGATTATGAGGACGACAGAAAGAGCAACGCCAATCTCTTTGAGTATATGACTTCTTCCAACAACCGGGACGGCCTGGCGATCCGGGCGGCAGGGATGGACCTGATGGCGAGGGAAGAATCCCGGAAGCTGCTGATCGTGCTCAGCGACGGAAAACCTTACGACGTGCTGCTGAACCGGCCGGGCAGCAGAAATCCGGAGCCTTACCGCGGGGAGTATGCGGTGGAAGACACGGCGCGGGAGGTTCTGCGGCTGCGTCAGCAGGGAGCGGCGGTTCTGGGCGTGTTTGCAGGAGAAGAGAAGGAGCTTTCGGCGGAGCGGAAGATTTTCGGGAAAGATTTTGCGTATATCCGGGATATCAGGAATTTTGCCGGGACAGTGGGAAGATATCTGCTGCGTCAGATCGAGGAGTAAGACATAAGAAATTCTTAAGAGTTTTCCCGGATTTTTTTAAGGGGAGCTGTGTATATTTTTCATAAGGCATCGGTCAGGGAAAGCCGTACAGGCGCAGCAGTTCAGCCAGCTGAACTGCTGCGGCATCCGGCCATTGAAAATCGCTTCGCGATGGGCCGGATGCCATGACCGTTCAGTCTGACAAACTGTTGCGAGAGGAGGGATGATATGGAACAGGAGACGATCCTTGTGGTGGATGACAACCGGGAGATTGTTTTTTCCGTCAGTGAACTTCTGAGATATGAGAATTACCGTGTGGTGCAGGCCTATAACGGGATGGAAGCGCTGGAAGTGCTGGAGCGGGAAAAAGTGGATCTGATTCTTCTGGATGTGATGATGCCCGGGCTGAATGGGCTGTCGGCGCTGATGAAACTGCGGGAGCGCTGGAAGATTCCCGTAATCATCCTGTCAGCGAAGACGGAGGAGAGTGATAAGGTATCCGGTCTGATGATGGGAGCGGACGATTATATCAGCAAGCCGTTTCAGGCGGCGGAACTGATTGCCCGGGTCAGGGCACAGCTGAGGCGGTATCATGTCTGGGGCAGTCAGGCGCCAGAAGAGAATCAGGATCTTCTGGTCAACGGAACGCTTGTGCTGGATAAAAAACAGAGAATTGCCGTCGTGGACGGGCGGGACGTGCGGCTCACCGCAAAAGAATACGGCATTCTGCTTCTGTTGATGGAACATCCGGGACAGGTATTTCCGGCAGAACAGATCTATGAGAGGGTGTGGAACGAGGAGGCGGATTATGCAGTGGAAAATACCGTCATGGTTCATATCCGCCATATCCGGGAAAAGATCGAAATTGACGCAAAAAATCCGAGATATGTAAAGGTGGTGTGGGGAATTGGATACAAAATGGAACGATATGATTAAAAAAATCGGCCGGGGAATTCAGCAGAAAACCTGGAACAAGGAAATTTTCCTGGCAATTCTGGTGATTGGCATGCTGGAATTCGCGCTGTTTGTCGGCCTGCTGAGAGGGTCTTATTCCACGGGAACCGTATGGATCGTGGGATTTTTTGCCAATCTTCTGCTGGCTCCGGCCGTTCTGGCCGGGACGCAGATTGTTCTGGAAAAATGGTTTCAGAAGCACGAAGCGGAGGGAAACAGGGATTTTGAAGCGTGGGAAGAACAGTGGACAAAAATACTGTGGATTGTGCGCGGAGTTTCAGCGGCATTTCTTGTGCTTGCGTTCTGCCTGTTTCTTATGCGAAATTCCGGAGACACTCCGCAGAGAGTATATAATTATGCGCCAAATTATCTGCTGTTTGCGACGATTTTTCTGCAGTACCGGCTTGTCAGATATCTGCTGGATCTTTCTCTGGCGGAACGTACGGAACAGTATATTGAGGAAATGAAGGAAAACAGCCGGATGGAGATGGAGGAGGCGCTGAATAAAGCGGTGGAGATTGAACGGGAGAGCAGGGAAAAGGTGAGCAGAAGCGACAAGCTGCGCATGGACCTGATTACCAACGTATCCCATGACCTGAAGACGCCTCTGACATCGCTGGTGGGATATCTGGAACTCCTGAAGAAGGAGGAGCTTGGAGATACTGCGAGAGACTATCTGGAGGTGATTACCCGGCGGACCGACAAAATGAAGGAAATGATTGAGAGCCTTTTTTCTCTGGCGAAGGTCAGCAGCGGAAATGTGGAACTGATCCGGGAGAAAATATCCGTCAATCGTCTGATTGAGCAGATCTTCGCCGATATGGATGACCGGATCAGACAGTCCGGGCTGGAATATATCAGGCGTTTCTGTGAGGAAGATACCCAGATCGTTACCGATAACCGGTATATGTACCGGATCTGTCAGAACCTGATGGAAAATACGCTGAAATATTCCGCCGGGGGCACGAGGGTGTTCGTAAAAACATATGTGACTCCGGAGGATCAGGTGGGGCTGGAAATCACCAATACGGCAAATTATCTGATGGATTTCCGGAAGGAGGACATCGTGGAACGGTTTGTCAGGGGTGATTCTTCCAGAACCACAGAAGGAAACGGACTTGGCCTTGCCATTGTCAGCACATACGCGGGGGCGCTGGGCGGAGCGTTCGATCTTCAGATTGACTGCGACCAGTTCAAGGCAAAGCTTTTGTTTCCCCGGGGAGACGAAGAACCCGCATCCGGCAGCGGTTCCGCTGAATGAACTGCTGCGGAATGTTAGGGCGTCCGGCCAGTGAAAAGTTACAGGTCTGTGCAGTGAATGCACAGACCTGACTGAACTGTAACGGTCTGTACATTTGCTGTTCAATTTCTGTTGATTTTCGGCTGCAATTGTGGTAGACTGACTGCATCAACGGAACAAAGGAGTATCAAAGAGAACATGATGACAAAATAATCGTTTTTTCAGAAGACAACAGAGAACAGAGAGATTCGCGGCAGTTCAGAGTGACGGCTGCTACGGATTTGTAACCGTTCAGACGACTGAACGGTTACGCGTATTCGCTATATCAGGCGCAGCTGTTTTCGCATGCTTTTGAAAAAGGGTTTTCTGTCATCACAGCAGAGCAGAAAGCTTTGAAGGCCCTCCGGCAGATTCCCGGACGTCAACCGGAGACCGGCGAACCGGAATGTATTTCTGTATCTGTGGGGATGTTCTTTTTGCACGGAAAACCGCTTTTTCGAAAGAAACGAAAAAGCGGTTTTTTTGTGCGATACACCCGGCAAGCACCCGCCGTGCCTGCACGGGCAGGTATTTGCCGGGTAACGGACAGGCAGCGTATGCTGGGAGCCGGCGCCTGTGACAGGAGGGATGTATGATGTTTCAAGTACGGAATCTTACGATTACACACAAAAAGGATCTGAGAAATCTGATAGAAGATTTTTCGTTTGTCCTGCGGCCGGGAGATAAAACTGCGCTGATCGGGGAGGAGGGAAACGGAAAGTCTACGCTTCTGAAATTGCTCCATGATGAGCGGCTGGCGGAACCGTATGTCAGCTGGACCGGGCGGATCATCAGAAACGGGATGCGGAGCGGCTATCTGGCCCAGGAGCTGGGAGAAGATGTGGCAGAATGTCAGGTGTATGAATATTTTTCAGGGAATCCGCTTCTTTACGACTGGACGCCGGGGGAACTGGCAGGGCTGGGAAGAAATTTTGGCTTTTCCGCAGATTTCTTCTATTCGGATCAGAAGATTGCAACCTTATCCGGCGGAGAAAAGGTGAAGCTGCAGCTGGCCCGCGTGCTGATGGAACGGCCGGATTTTCTGCTTCTGGACGAGCCGTCCAACGATGTGGATCTGGAGACCCTGGGGTGGATGGAACAGTTTATCCGCCATACGGAGCTTCCGGTACTGTTTATCTCCCATGATGAATATCTGCTGGAACGGGCGGCAAATTCGGTGATCCATCTGGAGCAGACCATGCGGAAGACCAGACCCCGCTGGACTGTGGCCCGTGTTCCATACCGGCAGTATATGGAAGAACGCTTTCACAGTCTCCAGAGACAGGAGGAACAGGCCCGGAATGAGAAACGGGAGTATGAAAAGCAGCAGGAGAAATTCCGGAAAATTCAGCAGTCTGTGGAATATCAGCAGGCAGCGATCAGCAGGCAGAATCCTTCCGGCGGACGGCTGCTGAAAAAGAAAATGCATGCGGTGAAGGCGCAGGAACGCCGTTTTGAAAAACAGTGGGAAAGCCGGACCGAAGCGCCGGACACGGAGGATGCGATTTATCTCCGGCTGGGGCGGCAGATTCCGATGCCCAGGGGAAAGGAGGTACTCCGCTATGATCTGGAATGTCTGACGGCGGGGGACCGGGTGCTGGCAAACCGGATACATCTGAGAATTCAGGGACCGGAAAAGGTGTGCATTATCGGAAAAAACGGCGTGGGAAAGACGACGCTGCTGAAAAAAATAGCGGAGGAGCTGCTGGAACGGAAAGATCTGCGCGCGGCATACATGCCGCAGAACTACGGAGAGCTGCTGCCGGGGGAGGCGACGCCTCTGGATTTTCTGCAAGTGAAAGGGGATAAGGAGGAGATGACGAGAATTCGCACATGGCTCGGCAGTATGAAATTTACCGCGGATGAGATGGAACATCCGATTCGGGAATTGTCCGGAGGGCAGAAAGCCAAGCTGTTTTTTATGAAAATGAGTCTGGAGGAGAACGATGTGCTGATTCTGGACGAGCCTACCCGGAATTTTTCTCCCATGTCCAATCCGGTCATACGGAACATTCTGGCAAACTATCAGGGGGCCATCCTCTGCATTTCCCATGACCGGAAATTTATCGAAGAGGTGTGTACAAAAGTTTATCGTCTGACCGGGGACGGACTGCAGGAGGTGGAAAAGGAAAAACTCACGGAATGAATTTAAAAAATGTTTAACAAATTCAGTCAGAATATTTAGTTAGTTCTGTTACTCTTTCCTTATCATGTGATACAAAATCAGGCAGGGATGATACTCCCGATTACGGGAAAATAAATATATAATAAAATTGGTGGGGTGTGATAAATCATATGATGCAGGAATTTGAAATCCTGGATTTTATCCAGAACAATCTGCGTACGCCTGTGGGCGATGCAGTGATGCCTCTGATTACCATGCTTGGAAACGGAGCCGCTCTGTGGATCGTTTTGGGATGCTGTCTGCTGGCACAGAAGAAACACAGGAAAACGGCGGCCGTTCTTTTTCTCGCGCTGGGAATAGAAACATTAATCTGCAACGTATATCTGAAAAACGCCGTTGCAGCGGCCAGACCCTGCGATCTGAATACGTCGGTGAAACTGTTGGTTTCGAAACCGCAGGATTATTCTTTCCCTTCCGGGCATACCGGAGCATCCTTTGCGGCGGTGACGGCTTTGCGTCTGGGGAAAGTGCGAAAATGGCATCTGGCGCTCCTTCCTGCCTGCCTGATTTCTTTTTCCAGATTATATCTGTACGTTCATTTCCCGTCGGATATTGCAGGCGGCATTCTGGTGGGAATTTGCAGCGGATTTCTGGCGTATGGATGTGTGTCGTTTTTGGCAAATCGACATATAATACCCTGAAAGCTTTCGGCTTTACATTTTTGTCGGCAGATGGTATGCTAAACCTGAAGATGTCGAAGAGATCGGAGAAAAAAATCTGACCGGCTGCCGGCAGAGTATGGAAGAAGGGAAATAGAAACATGGCGGGAATCAAAGATGTGGCACGTCGTGCGGGAGTTGGGGTAGGAACGGTATCGAGGGCGCTGAACGGATCCGGCTACATTTCTGAAGAAACGAGGAAAAAGATACTGGAGGCTGCCAAAGCACTGGACTATCAGCCCAATGAGCTGGCGAAAAATCTGTCCAGGAATAAAACGGATTTCATTGGAATCATGATGCCAAATCTGGAACATCCGTTTTTTGCTTCGCTGCTGAAATATATGGAGCTGGAGCTTTACAGGTACGGATATAAGTGTATGGTGTGCAGTACCGATCAGATTGACCACAGGGAACAGGAATTTATCGATATGCTGAAACGGAATGTCATGGACGGAATCATTGCCTGCGTGGATGCCCCCAATGAGGAGGCGCTGGAGATCGGACGGCCGGTTGTCTCTGTGGAGCGAAGGTGGGGGGAAGGAATTCCCATGGTGTATTCGGACCATGAAATGGGAGGAAGAATGGCGGCGGAGGCGCTGCTGAACGCAGGCTGCCGAAAGGTGCTCCATTTCTCCTCTCAGGGAAAGAATCCGCCGTTCGAAAAAAGACATACGGTTTTTCGGACATTGATGCGGGAGCATGGCGTCGAGGTGATCGAAGTGGAAGGGGAATGGAATCATATGGATTATGCCTATGACCGCGAAATCACGCGGAGATATATGCTCCGGCACCTGGAGGTGGACGGAGTTTTCGCGTCGGATGTGCAGGCCTTCGGCTGTATGGCGGCCGCTCTGGAGGCTGGAATACGGATCCCCGAGAAACTGAAGATTGTCGGATATGACGGAACGGAAATAACCAGGATGACATACCCGGCGCTGACCTGTGTCTGCCAGGATCTGCCGGGACTGGCAAAGGCAGGGGTTCAGACAATGGTGACGCTGCTGGAAGGAGAACCGTCCCCGGCGGATCAGGTGATTCCGGTCTCTCTGCAGACGGGCGGAACGGTGTGATGAAGAATGAGGGAGAGAGTACGACGGTTCTTCAGCTTACAAACGCCGAGGTGGGAGAACAGAAGATCCTCAGTCTGGCGCTTGGACTGAATTGATGGCGCTGATTGGTAAAGATAACTAAAAACAAAAAATAGAATCTGTGCAGTTTTTTGATAGGTATATTTGCCAAATGTGAGCGAAATGTGAATATTTTGTGAATAGTACACTAATTACGACAAATGAAATTGTAATTAGTGTACTATTTTTGTGCAAAAACACAATAAAATATTGACATTATATAGTATCTCGTCATATAATTGACGTATGGAACGGATTCCACATATAAAAAATCACGAAAAAGAAGAGGAAGGAAAGGGGTGTTTTGATGAAAAAAAGTGGAAACCAGAAATCGAACGGAAAAGGAGAAGTCGCCCTGAAAAAGGGAAATGAGAAGTCAAAGCTGGTGAAAGCTCTGCACTGCTGGCAGCTGTACGTACTGCTGCTTCCGGCGCTGCTCTGGCTGGCTGTCTTTGCCTACTATCCGATGTACGGACTGATCATTGCTTTCAAAGATTTCAAGATCCGTGAAGGTATTCTCGCAAGTCCCTGGGCGGAGCCGCTGTTTAAGCATTTTATCGATTTCTTCAGCACCAGTATCGCAGTGAACGCAATCAAGAATACGATCATTCTGAGTCTGGAGACATTGGTGATCGGATTCCCGATTCCGGTTATTTTTGCGCTGCTGCTGAACCAGATCCAGCGTACCGGGCTTCGGAAAACAATCCAGACAATTACCTATGCGCCGTACTTCATGTCAAACGTAGTTATCCTCAGTATTATTACGGTCATGTTTTCTGCCAACGGTGTTGTCAATAATGCCATTACAAATTTCGGGGGAAAAGAAGTCCTGTTCACAAGTGCTGCGGAATGGTTCCGGCCATTGTATATCGGTTCCGGCGTCTGGCAGACCATGGGATTTAACGCGATTATCTATATTGCCGCGCTGATCGGAATCAGCCCTGAGTATTATGAGGCGGCGATTATGGACGGCGCGTCAAGATTCAAACGTGTGCTGTACATCGATATCCCGATGATCATGCCGACCGTTATCCTGATGCTGATCCTTCAGATCGGAAATATCATGAATGTCGGATACGAAAAGGCCTGGCTGATGCAGAATGGCCCGAACACGATCGTCAGTGAGCTGATCTCCACCTACGTATACAAGGTAGGTCTTCAGTCGGCACAGTACAGTTTCGCGACGGCGGTTGGCCTGTTCAACTCAGTGGTAAACTTTATTATCCTTGTAATTGCGAACTTCATTTCCAAGAAGACAAGCGATATCAGTATTTTCTGACGGGAGGTGGAAGATTTGGCTGGAAAGAAAAAAATGAAAATGAGCAAAGGCGACCGGATATTCACAATTATCAACGCAGTGATTATGATTCTTGTATGTATCGTGGTCCTTTATCCTCTGTATTATGTGCTTCTGGCGTCAGTGACCGACCCGGTAGTCGTAAACTCCGGCAAACTGCTTCTCTATCCGGAAGCATGGTATACGGAAGGATACGTCACAACACTGGAATACGGTCCGCTCTGGACTGCGTATAAGAATACGATCGTATATACCGTAGTGGGAACCGTGGTTTCTCTGATCTGTACGATTCCGGCAGGCTATGCGCTTTCCCGTATGGATCTGGTGGGAAGAAAACCGATCATGTTCCTGTTTACATTTACGATGTTTTTCAGCGGCGGAATGATTCCCCTTTATCTGACCATTCAGCAGCTGCATATTTACAATACAATCTGGGCGATGGTGCTTCCGGTAGCGGTTTCCGCCTACAACCTGATTGTATGCCGTTCCTTCTTCGATACGAGCGTACCCATTGAGCTGCTGGAGGCGGCAAAGATCGACGGATGTTCGGACTTCGGATTTTTCTTCAAGATCGCGATTCCGCTCTCCAAAACGATTATCGCCGTTATGACGCTCTTTTACGCGACCGCTATGTGGAACCAGTTCTTCAATGCGCTGATGTATCTGCAGGATTACGACAAGATGCCGCTGCAGGTTGTCCTTCGGGATCTGGTCCTGATGAATCAGGCAAATCAGATGGGCTCCAGCGGCGCCGAGATGGTAACGAGACAGAAGCTTGCGGAACAGCTGAAATACTGTATCGTAGTCGTGGCTGCGTTCCCGCTGCTTTGTATCTACCCGTTCCTTCAGAAATACTTTGCGAAGGGCGTTACCATCGGAGCAGTCAAAGGATAATAAAGCGTTTGGTATTTAATATTAATAATATTTA
>DWWU01000001.1 GCA_019119555.1 Candidatus Fusicatenibacter intestinigallinarum
GCAACAGAACGCTTCTGAAAAGGTTCCTGTATGATATCAGATAACGCTGAAGTGCCAGTGCATTTTCACTTTGATTGTATGATTAGGTGGGAACTGGTCAGTATGAGAGTTAATTTTGTGAAAAGTTCACAATTACGGAGAAGCGACCGCCGGTTCCATGGGCTGGCGCACGAATATGGCATGGATCCGCAGCGCTCTGCTGTGTAAGAACCTGACGACGGGAGAGACCGAGACAATTTATACGTTTTAAATAAGCAGGCAGAATCCGCGGCCTGTGCGGAAATGGTTACAGTTCAGCCAGGTCTGTGCCAAGGTATTATCCGCACAGGCGATTCTGCGGAGAACGGAACGGCTAAGCGTTCCGGTACAAAAGAAAAACGGGAGGAAAATAATTATGTGTGGAATTGTTGGATTTACAGGACATCAGCAGGCGGCGCCTGTGCTGCTGGAAAGTCTGTCCAGACTGGAATACCGGGGATATGACTCGGCAGGGCTTGCCGTCCGTGACGGAGAGCATCTGGCGGAGGTGGTCAAGGCCACGGGGAAACTGAGAAACCTGGCGGAGAAGACCGACGACGGAAAGTCGCTGCGCGGTACCTGCGGAATCGGGCATACGCGCTGGGCGACTCACGGGGCTCCGAGCCAGACCAATGCACATCCCCATGTGAGCGGGAATTGTGCCCATTCCGGTTCCGGTCCCGTGGAATCTGAGGTTGTCGGCGTACATAATGGAATTCTGGAAAATTATCAGGAGCTGAAGGACAAGCTTTTACGGCACGGCTATGTTTTTTACAGCCAGACGGATACGGAAGTTCTGATCAAGCTGATCGACTACTACTATAAAAAATATAAGATGGGACCCATCGACGCCATCACGAAGACAATGGTCCGTGTGCGGGGCAGCTATGCGCTGGAAGTGATGTTTCAGGATTATCCCGGCGAGATTTTTGTCGCCCGGAAAGATTCGCCTATGATCATAGGACTGACAGACGGAGAAACTTATGTGGCTTCGGACGTGCCTGCCATCCTGAAATATACCCGCAGCGTTTACTATATCGGAAACCTTGAGCTGGCGCGGCTGGCTCCGGGCAAGGCAGTCTTTTACGATCTGAACGGGGATGAGATTGAGATTTCTCCGACGGAAATCACGTTCTCTGCCGAGGCAGCTGAGAAATGCGGCTATGAGCATTTCATGATGAAGGAGATCCACGAGCAGCCTCAGGCGATCCGCGACACTCTGAACTCTGTGATCCACGAGGAGAAGATCGATCTGAGCTCTGTGGGCTTCAGCGAGGAGGACATCAGAAGTATCTCCCAGCTGTATATTGTCGCCTGCGGTTCTGCATGGCATGTGGGGATGGCGGCGCAGTATGTGTTTGAGGATCTGGCGGACCTTCCGGTGAGGGTGGAGCTGGCTTCCGAATTCCGTTACCGGAGAATGCCGCTGGATCCCAACGCCCTGGTCGTTGTCATCAGCCAGAGCGGGGAGACTGCAGACAGTCTGGCCGCTCTGCGGGAGGCGAAAAGCCGCGGGCTGAAGACCCTGGGAATCGTCAATGTGGTGGGAAGCAGTATCGCCCGGGAGGCGGACAATGTGTTTTATACCCTGGCCGGTCCGGAGATCGCAGTCGCTACCACGAAAGCATATTCCGCGCAGCTGGCGGCCTGCTATACGCTGGCAGTACAGTTTGCAAAAGTCCGGGGAAACCTGGATGAGCAGCGTTATCGGGATATGATCCAGGAACTGCAGACGCTGCCGGACAAGGTGGTCCGCGTGCTGGAGGACAAAGAGAGGATTCAGTGGTTTGCCGCCAAGTTTGCCAACGTCCATGATGTGTTTTTTGTGGGGCGCGGGATCGACTACGCAGTCAGCCTGGAAGGCAGCCTGAAGATGAAGGAGATCTCTTACATTCACTCTGAGGCCTATGCGGCAGGGGAACTGAAGCACGGCACCATCAGCCTGATCGAGGACGGCACGCTTGTGATCGGAGTGCTGACCCAGAGCGAGCTGTATGAGAAGACCATCTCCAATATGGTGGAGTGCAAATCCAGAGGCGCCTATCTGATGGGACTGACCAGCTACGGCAACTACTCTCTGGAGGACACGGCAAATTTCACCGTCTATATTCCAAAGACAGACGAGCATTTCTCCGCCAGCCTTGCGGTGATTCCGCTGCAGCTGCTGGGATATTATCTGAGTGTGGCAAAGGGGCTGGATGTGGACAAGCCGAGGAACCTGGCGAAGAGTGTGACGGTGGAGTGAGGGATTGGGCTGCCACCAGTGGAAAGCTGAGAATCATAGGGTGACAGGGAATGAAAACGATTTTTGTGTCCAGCACATTTCGGGACATGGATTTTGAGCGTGATCTGATACAGAGGCGGGTGGTGCCGGCAGTAAACCGTCTGGCGCGGCGGTATGGGGATGAGATTTCCTGCCGCGACCTGCGCTGGGGTGTGAATACCATGGACATGGATTCTGAGGAAGGGGCCCGAAAGGTGCTGACGGTCTGCCTGGATGAAATTCAGAAATGCTGTCCTTATATGATCGTGCTGCTGGGAGACCGCTATGGGTGGATTCCGGACGAATCGCTGATCGCCGATGCGATGGAGAGAGCCGGCATGGGGAGAACAGCCCAGGAGCCGGGCGGCCTGGAGCTGAGCGTTACAGCGCTGGAAATCGAATACGGCGCTTTGTGGAATCCGGATCAGCGGAAGCACACATTGTTCTATTTCCGCAGGATCAAAGGCTCTGCGCCGGAGGCCTGCCGCCCGGAGGACGGGCATCACGCAGAAAAACTGAAGCAGCTGAAAGAGCGTATTATCAGGCTGGCAGGAGGACAGGTCAGGGAATACTGCCTCACCTGGAACGGAGAGACGGATGAACCAGATGGGCTGGATGATTTTGCTGCCATGGTGGAGCGGGATATCTGTGCCCAGATGCAGCATGACTGGGAGGAGACTGCCCGGCTGACCTCCTGGCAGAGGGAACTGAGATTCCAATGGGAATATGCCAGGGAGAAGAGCGTCCGGTTTACCTCCAGGAAACATCTGATTGCGCGGTATCTCTCTATGCTGGAGGGCGGCCACCGCCTGTTTGCGGTCAGGGGCAAAGAGGGCATGGGAAAAACGACCCTGATGAGCCGTCTGGCCTGTGTGCTGAAGGAAAAGTGGGCGTCTGAGTGGGATGTGCTGCCGCTGTTTTGCGGCAGTACAGAATCTACAGACAGCGCAGAGGAGATACTGAAGTTTATTCTGTACTATTTGGAGGAACAACTGCAAATTCCTCATTATACGGAGGAGAAGGAAGGCAGGCCATGCGATATCCTGGAAATTAACCGGCAGATTGGAAGGGCTGTCGAAGCTTACAGCAGGACAGGAGGAAAACGGCTGGTGATTCTGGTCGATGGGGTCGAGCAGCTGAGCGATACATCAGTTCGTGATCCTTTTCTTTTTATTCCATGGGTGCGGCACAGAGGGCTGTGCCTGAGTAACAAGGTGCGGATGATTTTTTCCTGCTCAGAGGCATATCCGGCGAAAAGCACCTTTTGGTATGAAGATCTCTCAGTTTTTTGCAGAAATGAAAAAACAGCGGCGGTCAAAGGCATTCTGCGGGTATCCGGAAAGGAACTGTCCCGGCAGGCTGTCAATGAAATCCTGCGAAAACCCGGCGCCTCCAGCCCGCTGTATATCCATATGATTCTGTGGCGGCTGCAGATGATGGATAAGGAAGATTTTGACCGTATCAGAGCTGCCGGGGATGGGATGGAGGCGATTACTGCTTATCAGATTTCCCTGATCAGAGCCTGTCCGGATCATGTGGAGGATATCTGCGCGGATATCATCGATCTGGCCGCCAGACGTCTGAGAGCGGAATTCATGTATCCTGCGCTGCAGTATCTGGCTGTCAGCAGACATGGGCTGCGGGAGAAGGATCTGGAGACAATTCTGACAGGCCGGGGTGTATCCTGGAGCGCTCTGGAATTTTCATTGTTTCTCCATTATCTGAACATTTTTTTCATCTGCCGGAGCAGCGGCCATTATGAATTTTCCCATAAAAGCATCCGCAGGGTCATATTGGCCGGGTGCAGGGACAGGAAGCAGATGCACAGGGGTATCTATCGATATCTGATGGGGCTGGAATTTGAGGATGCTGTCTGGCAGACAGAAACAGCCTGGCATATCCTGGAGGCGGGAGACGAAAGGGCCTTTCTGGACTATATTGCCGAAGGGAACAAGAAGGGCGTCCGTTATCTGGAGCAATACCGCGACTGCCCTCCTTATGCCGATCTGAATCTGCTTGAATGGCGCAGATGGGCCGGGGAGGAGCTATACCGTCATTCGATGCAGGACGGAGGAAGGCTGGTTCTGGATATGGTAAAGACTGTCACGGATGAGGGTTCGAACAACGGCGCCGATGAGAAACTGCTGAAATTTCTGTACAGTATTATTGACCAGTGCCGTCAGCCGGAGCAGTCATGGCAGAGAGAACTGGCCGCGTCTGTCATGGCGCTGTCGATTCAGGCATATCAGGCCGGAAGGATGAATGAAAAGATCCTGGATGATGGCCTGCGTATGATGGCCGACCGCCGGGAATTGTTTCAGCAGGAAGCTTTCATGGAATTCCTGGAGGCGCATACAGAGGCTCGCTATGAGGCGCTGAAAAGGGACAGAACTGTTGAAAATATAAAAAGTCTCAATGAAAGTGTCCTGATTTTAAGCGATTTTCTGCTGAAAACAGACATGCAGGGCGGGCGAGACACAGGAACAGAGGACAGAATCCAGTCGTGCCTGGAAACCAGCCTGCTGTGCCTGGATGCCATTGCCCAAATAAACAGAGAAGAGATCGTCGGAAACGCAGCCAAAACGGTGGAACTGAGTGAAAAATATCTGAAGGCAGGAAGGGGCTTCTTTTCCCTGGAGCGGGATGTCTCTAAGAAAAAGGGGATCGGTTGTATCGAAAAAGTGCTGAGGCTGCAGGCGGATCTGGTTGAGATATGCCGCACAAAAGAGGCATGTGGAGGGATGTATGCCGCAATTTCCAAAAGCACTGGGATGCTTCTGGAGACAGGGGACCTGTTGAGCGAAGAAAACCGAATGCAGGCGTTGGGGCTGATTCAGATCTGCATAGATATCACAAAGGCGCTGCACAGAGAAATTGACCCGGATTACAGCGGGTGGATATCCTGTGTGCTGCCGGACTGCTATCTGTGTGAAGGAGATTTGTATATCCAGCTGGGCGGAAGCAAAAACCTGGAGCTGCCGCTCCAGGCTTATCTCAATGCAAAAAGCACCATTGAAGCATATATCACCGATCCAACAGTTCAGGATATGGGAACGATATATGTATCACGGGACAGGTGCAGGGAAAGGCTTCGTGACATGTATCTGTGGGAAGAATAGTTTTGCGGTTGTAACCACAAACATCTCAGACCGGCCTGCGGCTCCTTGCATCGCCGGTCTTCAGCAGGATCGTGCATCCGGCCATAAAGGCGAACATGACTGCCAGAAACGCTGGGAAAATACCTGCACCCAGACGGTCCGACAGAAAACCGAACAGTACAGGCGTAAGCAGAATACTCAGGTTGGAGAACGCCATCTCCATGCCAATGATGGACTGTGAGGTTTCTTTTCGGTACAGGATGGGAGTCAGGTGGGTCATATTGGGGAAAATCGGCCCGTTTCCAAGCCCCACAAGGAAAAGCCCCAGCACAACGGCTGCCGTGTTGTCTGTGATCAGAAGAAGGAACATGGCGATGCACAGGATGCTCTGTCCCACTGCAATGATCTTCCAGTCGGAAATCTTCAGGGACAACAGGCCGGAGAGAAAACGCCCCAGAGTCATGCCGGCGAAATAGAAGGTAATCAGCGCCGCTGCCGTATCGGCGGATAAGCCGATGCTTCCGGTCAGATAGGTGCTTCCCCAGATCAGGCAGGTGGATTCGATGGCGCTGATTCCTGCAAAGACGCCGCAGGACGCCCATATCTTTTTCCTCCGCAGCATCTGTGACAGCGGCAGAACCCTGATTTCCTCTTCCGCCTGCCGGGCGCTTTTTATCTTCCGCCAGAGGGGCAGGCTGATTATGGACAAAGCGGCGATTGCCAGCTGGATACAGAAAACGGTCCGGTAGCCGCCTCTCCAGTTCATGCTGTCCGACAGGGCAAGAGACATAAGATACGGGCTGGCCGTAACGCCGATGCCGTAGAAACAGTGGAGAAAACTCATCTGCATCGTGTTATAGTGAAGCGCTACATAATTGTTCAGGGCCGTGTCAATCGATCCCGCGCCGATTCCCAGAGGAACAGCGCACAGGCCAAGCCAGAGAAAATTCCGGGAGCAGGAAAAGCCGGCCAGTGCGACGGCGGTAAGGCAGGTGGAGAGAGCGGTAACCTTCGCTGTTCCAAGCTTCGCGATGACTCTTGTGCTGAACAGGCTGGAGAGAACGGTTCCGGAGGAGATGATCGCCGAGACAAAGCTGGCATAAGAGACCGGAACCTGAAATTCCTGGTAGATGGCCGGCCAGGCGGAGCCCAGCAGAGAGTCGGGAATTCCCAGACCGATATAAAAGATGTAAATAAAGAGAAGCAGAATGGTTGCCATTGGTGTACCTCCATGTTTTTTCTGTATATAGTAATCACCCGGCGAAGCGGTTCCATCATCCGGTCATTGAAAAATCGTTCTGCAATCGCTTCGCGGCAGGCCGGGCCTGCGGGCATCCGGCCCATCGCGAAGCGATTTTCAATGTCTGGATGCCGTAACAGTTCAGACCGGTGAACTGTAACAGTATATCATCGGAAACGGGAGAATCCTATGGCTTATTTGCCCGGATTATGGTATTATTTACCCAAAAGAATGCAGGGAGAACAGAAGCGATATGGATACGATACTGCTGGATCATCAGCTTCAGGAAACGCTTTTCTTTGAGGATCCGTCTTTTCCCATAAAGTATTATGTGGACAATCTGAATCAGTGGGCGGACGGCCAGGTGCCGCTTCACTGGCACCTGGGGTACGAATGCTTTTCTGCGGCCTGTCAGGAGATTGAGGTACAGGTCGAGTCTGAACGATTGCGTCTCAGAAAGGGGGATTCCATTCTGATCGGCGCCGGGCAGCTCCACAGCTACCGTATGACAGAGCCCGGTCAGCTCTGCCTGTGCCCCAACATTGTTTTCACCGACGAGATACTTGCGCCCATGACAAGCAGCGTCTTTCAAAAGTATTTCCGTCCCGTACTCGGCGATCCGACGCTGCCTTATATGATCTTTTCATCGGAAAGTCCGTGGCAGGAAAAGCTGTCCGAAGATCTGTTTTCTGTATATTCTCTTCTTGCTTCTCTCGAAACATACGGCGACTATGATGTGCGTCTTTGTCCGGCTGCGTCGGCCAGATCCGACTGCCCGGAACTTGAAATCCACCAGAGACTTCTGGAGATCATGAAATCCCTGTATCTTCACAAAAAGGAGCTTCCCCGTACAGCGGCCGCCGGTCTGGAACAGAAGACGCAGATCCGTCTTCAGAAAATGCTTCGCTATATCCAGACGCATTTTTCTGAAGAGATCACGCTGGAGCAGCTGGCGGAATCCGCCGGAATCAGCAGGAGTGAGGCGGGGCGATGCTTCCGAACGTATTACGCGCAGTCGCCGATGGGCTATGTCACCCTATACAGGTTAAAATGCGCCCAGGAACTCTTGGCAAAGTCATCTTTATCCGTGAGTGAAATCGCATACCGGTGCGGGTTTAAAGACAGCGGCTACTTTGTCAAAGTATTTCGAAAGCATCTGAAGCAGACGCCTTCGGAATACAGGAAGACGCTGGGGCTGGAGTTACAGATGGCCGCTGGTCAGGTGAGGTGATTGAAAAACAAAAAGAAACGGAAGGAGAAGAGTATGGAGGAAAGAATGATGTTTTTGGATATCCCGCAGATGGATGTATTTACTGAGGACTATTCCAGTGTCTTTTCAGTGATTGAGAATGCGGCAAAAAAGGAAAACGGACTTCTGGAGCTGCGAAGCTCCTGGGAAATCCTGTTTTCGGCCTATGACGACGATCCGAGAGAGATTCCGGACATTCCGGAGGTGGCGAACTGGATCAGAAAATCGGTTTCTGCCGGCGTTCCGTGGCTGTATCTTCTCTGGCAGGAAAAGGAACCGGACAGCTCTCTTATCCTGTTCGTTATCATATGCTGCGGGGAGATCAGCGAGGACCCGCCGGGCGTGTATATCGATAGAGAGCAGTTCAGACAGTTCGTGGATCAGAATTTTGCGAACCTTGAGGCGTTCGTATCCAGGTACGATATGCCGGAGGATCTTGTGGGACAGACGGCAAACGACGCCGTGGAATGCATTCTGGAGACGCTTTTCGGAAAGCGGGACGATGACGGGGCGGAAGAAAACGGGCAGGCGTCTGTTGATGCGGAAGAAGAGAGCGGACAGGCTTTCGGCGGCGCGGAGGAAACAGGCGGGCGGCAGCGTTCGGATCGGGCCAGCCGGAGAACGGCTTCCGGCAGTATGGACGAAGCGGACCGGGCGGCGCTTCGGAACAAGCAGACTGCGGAGGCGATCCGGCGGCTGACTGCGCTGGAAGGTATGTATCTTCTGAATCCCAATATAAAAAAGTACTTTTCAGAGGGAAGACTGTATTATTCCTATCTTACAGGCGGAGGGTACATCGGTTCCATCGACACGATTTCCTATGACAAGCGGTATGAAGCAATCGTAAAAAAGTTTGAAGCGGAAACCTCTGCGCTGGTGTATCATGCGGTAGAGCACAGGAATACGTTGTCCCTGTTCTTTGTCAGCCCTTCGATTTCCCAGTGGGAGCGGGAGCAGCCCCAGAAGGAAGGCGTCCTTGCGCAGGTGTTTGATCTGGACACCGGGGAAAGCCGACAGGGCTATATCAAGCTGGACGTGCTCCAGGGCGCTTTTTACCGGAGGGATTCCAGGGTGTATTCCGATCCTGGAACAGACAGAAGCCCGGACGAGGGGCTGGATCCGCAGGACGTCGAAATCATCCGGCGGCTGAACATTCTGAAAAAACAGGGAATGACTTCGGACCTCGATGTGATCGACCTGTATCAGCGGAGACGGGAGATCTGTCTCAGCAGGCTGGAAATGGTTTTCGGCTATCCGGTGGGCGTGATTCTTCGCTCGTCGCAGGCGGAAAAGTATGAAAAACTGATTGTCCAGATGAAGGAGCAGTTTTCACTGACTCCTTACTTCGCGATGGTGACGAACCTGGACGAGTTTCGCGTCATGGCGGTTCTGTTTCTTTCGCCGGATCCGGACGACTGGGAAGAGGAGAGAGACGCCCTGGGCGATAAAGAGCCGTACGCGGTGGTGCTGGATTTTGAACATATGAGCCTGGATGTGAAAAGAATTGAGTATACGTTCTGCAATGGCGGACCGGTGTATCTTCCGGACTGACGCTGTCCTGCCTTTTTCCGGAGGAATCTTTTTGCTGATGCATCCCTGCATTTTTTCTGCGCGGTTCTGTGGTCTGCATAGTTTCTGCGAAGACCGCAGGATCGGTCGGAATGGTTATCCTTGTTTTTTGTCAGGAGGGTTTTTGGTGTATACGGATTCTCATGCACATTATGATCTGAAACATTTCAATAACAACAGATGGTCTCTGCTGGCCGAATGCAGAAGGCGGGGAATCGGGGCCATTCTGGTTCCCGCCATCCGGCCGGAATCCAACGATACGATGATGCAGACGCTGGATGTGGAGACGTATCCGGAACTGCTGCCCCAGCTGGACGCAGAGGGAGTCCGGCCGGAGGAACTTCCCGAAATTTACTATGCGGCGGGCGTCCATCCCACCCGCGTCTGGAACGGCACAGAGGAAGACGACGGATGGTGGGAACAGAAGATCCGGTCGGCTGCCGGAAAGAAAAAGGTTGCTGCGATCGGCGAGACCGGTCTGGATTATCACGTGGAACTGACGCCGGAGATGAGAGAACGGCAGATGGAATGGTTTCACCGGCAGCTGAGGATTGGGGAGGAGCTGGAACTTCCGCTTGTGCTGCATATTCGTATGGCGGACGACGACGCGATCAGCATTCTGAAAAGATATCCTCTGCGTCAGTCCGGAGTCGTCCACTGCTTTAACGGAGGATGGGAGACCGCCAGGGAGTATCTGAATCTTGGTCTGTATCTTGGCGTGGGAGGTTCCATCACACTGGAGCCTTATCGCGCGTCTGTGGGGGAGGCGCTGAAGAAGGCGCCGCTGGATCGCCTTCTGATGGAGACGGATGCTCCGTATGTCAGGCCTTCATGGTGTACGGATCCGGTGAATACGTCCCTCGTGATACCGGCGCTGGCGCGGGAACTGGCGGAGATCAGAGGGATCCAGCCGGAGGAGGTGGAGCAGGCGACGACGGAGAATTTTTGGGCTGTTTACAGAAGCAGGGGCAGACATTCGTCCATGGAAAATCGCCTTGACGGTTAGTTGTTCATATGTTAATGTGATTTTTATAATGAGAAATCTGAAAACAGTGAAGAATGAAACGCGTAAATCAATTGAGAGGTATAGAAATGGGAAGAATTGCGGGTATCAGAATTAAGAATTATGGTTCTCTGAAAAATATTAAATTAGGGAAAGTACTGTCTGATAGCTCTGGGAAAGAACTGACAAACATGAATGCGATTATCGGACAGAGCGGAACTGGAAAGAGTACGCTTGCAGATGCGTTTGGCTTCCTTGCTGATTGCCTCGAAAAGGGTGTGGAAGTGGCATGTGATCTGAACGGCAGAGGCGGTTATGAAAGTATTGTGTCACAGGGTGTGACAGCACCGATTGAATTTGAAATTTACTACAGAGAAACAAGCAATGAATCGCCTATCACCTACGAATTGTCGATAGGATTGGACAAGTATGACAGACCGATTGTTCAGAAGGAAAGACTGCGGCAGAGACGTGCCAAAGAAACATATGGCCGTCCGATGTCTTTTTTGTTTCTTGAATATGGCAAAGGGTATGCATTTAAAGGAATTAACAGTGGATATCTGGAAGAAAAAAATCAGGAGATCGGAGAAAAAGTTGAGGTTGAACTTGCGGATCCGCGTCAGCTTGGAATTGTAACTTTAGGCGAATTAAAAGAGCATCCCAGAATTGTAAAATTCAAGAACTTCCTGAAAAACTGGTATCTGTGTTATTTCAGTCCATCTGCTGCCCGGGAAATTCCGAATGCCGGTCCGCAAAAATACCTGAATCGTCTGGGAAACAATGTGAATAATGTCGCTCAGTTTTTATATCGGGAGGATCCGAAGGATTTTATAAAAGTTTTAAAGGACATTCAGACAAAGCTTCCTGGAATCAAAGATATCAGACCGATCAGATTGCAGAATGGGCAGTTGGTTCTGGAATTTCTGGAAAATGGTTTTGATAAGCCGTTTTATTCTCAGAAGATGTCAGACGGTACCTTAAAACTTTTTGCATATTATCTACTTCTGCATGAAAAAGACCCAAGACCATTGGTCTTTATTGAAGAGCCTGAAAATGGATTATATCACAAATACCTGGCGAATCTGGCTCTGCAGATGAAGAAGAGTATCAAAGGGACATATTCGAAACAATTGTTTATTACCACACATAGCCCGTTTTTTGTAAACGCATTGTCTCCGGAAGAAGTCTGGGTATTGGAAAAACAGGAAGATGGTTTTTCAACGATTACCAGGGCATCTGAATATGAAAGTGTAAAAGAACTTTGTGATTCGGAGATTGAACTAGGAGATTTATGGTACAGTGATTATTTTGGGTGAAAATACAGATAAAAATATGGTTGACTATACCTATATTGAAATCCTGGTTGAAGATAAATCAGGAAGTGTTCTCATTGAACATATCATGGAGAAGTATGCATCCGACAATCGTAAAATCGGATATAAAATCAACTCTTTTAAGGGAATCGGAAAAATCCCGGGGAAATTAAAGAGTGCATCGCAGATAAAGACTCACAGACTGCTGACAGATTTGCCTTTGTATCTGAGAGGGATGGATTCATATTTAAAGAACATGTACGGAAAGAAAGCCATTTTCGTGGTTTTGGACAGTGACGATGAGGATTGTGGTGAACTAAAACAAAATCTGATCAACATGTATCAGTCATTAAAGCTTACAGTACCGGTATTTTTCTGCATTGCCATAGAATAAATGGAAGCATGGCTGCTTGGGGATAAAGAAGCTTTGCTGAAAGCGTATCCATTCGCCAAAAAACAGGTACTTCAAAAATATGTTCCGGACAGTATTGTCGGAACATGGGAAGTTATGGCAGATATTGTGTATAAAGGCGGCATACATGCGCTTAAGAGAAACGCTGCCTCCTACTATGAGATAGGAAAATTCAAATGCGAATGCGCAGCAAGTATTGGAAAGTATCTGGACATTCGAAAGAATGAATCACCGAGCTTCAATTATTTCATCTCCAAGCTGGATTATGTTTGCAGTGGAAGTACATAACATAGAGTGAAAACAGAAAAATTCACAGTACAGACAGGCATTTTACGGATACAGAAAAAATGTCTGTTCTGTATTGCAAGAAAACTGTTCATATGACTGTGTGAATATGGGTATATTATGACCTTTGCGCAGGGTGAACCGCTGCGAAGAAACTGTACTGCGGTGTCTGGAGGAATCGCACTATGGATAAAATCGGAGAATATCGTCTGAAAATATACGAACTGTTTTACCACAGACCGATCTGTGAGTATGCGGAAACCGACGGCCGGAAGAAGACGGAGAATGTCCTGATTCTCGGCAGCGGCTGGATTGGCGTCGAGGCGTTTAAGGCTGTCTTCTGGGCCGGGCAGTGTCTGGACAGTGAGCTGAATATCACTGTGGCTTCCCAGAACGCTTCTGCGTTTCAAAAGCAGGTGCTTTCCGGGGAACCGTCTGCAGTTCTGCCTGCTCTGCGTCTGTATACAGAGGAGAAGCATTATGCGAATCTGTTCTTTCAGGATATTGACGTTGCCTCGGGGATTGATCAGGCGGGGCTTGCGCCTCTGGATTTTGAGAACAGAAAATATAATTATATTATCGTCTCTCTGGGAGACGGGGAGCATAACTGGATCGCGGCGCTGGAGCTTCTGACACGGCTTTATGAGACACAGCGGAATGGTCTGGAGTATTCGGGAAAACGGATCCTCTGCATTTTTCAGGAAGCGTCGGAGACGGTGGACGAGGAGGACAGAACGTCCCTGGTCACCATGGGAGAGGAGTACGGAATTGAAGTACATTTCTTCGGAAAAGAGAGTCCTTCCGTCAGCGCTGACCTTGAGAGAACGGCAAAGAATCTGAATTTTGCCTATGAAATGCAGTATGACCAGAGGATCGGAAAAAAGCAGGCGGACGAGCACTTCGACGAAAGCAAACGGTCCGAATTCCTGGAATCTCCCCATGCGTACCAGGAGGGAGATCTGAAGATTGTGTCGAACTTTATCGGAGCGGAATACAATGCAGATTCTTCGCTGGCCTCGGCGGTACATATTCCGGTAAAGCTGGCTGCCTGCAGGGAATTTGCACCGGACGTGGATCCGGTCGATTCTCTGAAACAGGCGATCCGGGAGAAAAACCGGCTGTACGGCAGGCTCTGCATGCTGGAGCACCGGCGGTGGAACGCGTATATGATTATGCGCGGCTATCGCGCTCCCAGCATACAGGAAGAACAGACGCTGCTGTATCAGGGAGGCAACACGCATCAGGATAAGAAGAAGCTGCTTCACATCTGTCTGTGCGACTGCGGGGAGAAGGCGGTGCTGGGAAAGGAGTTTGACAGGCAGTATCATCAGTGGATCAGGAAGAAATGTCCGCAGGACTTTTTCTCCGAGCTGGACAGAGCAAGTCTTCGCTGCCATCAGCTGACGGAACTCCTGGCTCGGAAAACAGACGTGAAACAGCTTGTGAACCGTATTTCAGGCGATTGCCTTGCCTATGCCAATCTGAGGCGTTCGATTTTTAAGCTTGCAAATGATGAGGAGAATTCTCTTGCGGTGTACCGGAATGCGCTGGATGCGGCGCTGGCGTATGCCCGCTCAGTGTCGGAGGAAGAATCTGCGGCGATCCGTGAGGTTGACCGTGCCCTTGCCCCGATAAAGACGAGAAACGCCCGTACGGATTTCTTCGGGCTGGACGCGCAGCTGGTGGAGATGATTCCGTTTTCCCTCTGGTATGAGTCGAAGTATGACACTGTGCTTACGATCAGCGACGGCATGGCGTCGGCGGCGCAGGATGTTATCGTCCCGACGCTGTTCTGCGCGCCCAATGCTGTCTTTGTGGGAAAGGCGGTGGGGAGCAGGAAGTATCAGCAGACGATAGGTGAATACTTTGAGAACCGCGGGGCCACGACGGTTCCCCGGTTTGACGTGCTGCCTTCCGCGGATGTGGATACTCTTTTCGACGCTGTGGACGGGAAAGTACAGGAGCTTGGCGTCGGGCGTCTGCTGGTGAACTGCATATCCGGCGGGAATTCCCAGGCGCTGCTGGCGGTGGGGAAGCTGATGGAAAAATATGGCGACGGACTGCACGTGGTCCAGTATCATCCCAATAAGGGAATTCAGTCGTTTTCGGTGGATCAGAACATCGGGGCAGGCCTGGAAAACAAATCGTTTTCCCTGTCGGAATTTCTCCGGCTGAAAGGCGGACGGTTTGACAACGAGTATGCCGTTCTGTACAGCAGCGATCAGTATGATGCGCTGGCGGAATTTTTCCGGGAGTTCTGCGAGCCGCGGAACGTCAGGATGGCGGACGGAAAGGATACGGTGTTTCATGTATGGTCGTCCATGGCCGAATTCTTTTCCAGGAGTGCGAAGGATGAAAAACTGGAGTCTGTTTTTTCGCAGACGCCGGAAGAGCCGCCGATGGAGTATCGGGGAAGGTTTTCCCAGGAGGTTTACATGGACTGCGGCATCGGCAGAACGCTGAAGCAGCTGCAGGATTACCGCGTGATCCGGGAATATCGGGAACAGAAGGAAGGCAGGCTGTTTGAAATCAGCTTTGTGTACAGGGACACGGCTCTGGAAACCCTGCTGCGCACGTTCGAAGCAGGACAGATCAGACCGGAACATCTGTATCAGACGCTGAAGTTTCTGCCTGTGAACGACGGTCTGAAGCTTTCCGACCGACAGGTGCGGGAACAGCAGCTGTTTCTTCCGACGGATCCGGAAGAGATGATTCTGGCGAAGAGCGCGTTTCTGAGGCGGATGGAGGAAAAGAAGTTTCTCTCCGGTCTGGAAATCGATGCGGACGGCAGGGCGTCTTTTGTATTCAAAGACAACCTTACGATGAATCTTTTCAGGAAACAGGGAAGTATCTTCGAACTGGTCGTATACAATCTGCTTCGGGAATCCGGAATGTTTGACGATATCGAGACGGGTGTGAAGATTGCCTGGGATGCGGAAAAAAATCCGGCGGATCAGGTTCTGCTGCGGCTGCTGAATGAGCCGGGTTCTGAAGCCTTCGGGTACAGGGACTACGTCTCCATGCGGAAAAAAGTGCTTGCCCGGAGGACGGAGAGAACCGTGGAAAATGAAATTGATGTGATTGCGGTCAAAGATATGAATCCGGTCTTCCTTTCCTGTAAAACCGGAGCGAATCCGGAAATGGGCTGGCTCTATGAGATCAACAGTATTGCGGAACATTTTCAGGCCGCCGGCGTGATGGTGGCGTCGTCCAACTTTGACCAGAAAGCCCGCAGTATGCTTCGGGAACGGGCCGCTCAGATGAAAGTGCCATTGTGGGGAACAGAAACGCTCTGGGATCCGGACCGGCTGCGGGAAGCGCTGAGACACCTGATACATGGGACAATTCCGGGGAAACAGTGAGAGAAGACCTTTGGAAGATAAGGCGGTGATTTCGAATGATGAAAAGATTACGGAAAATAATACTTGGAATCTCTGCGGCTGTCTTATGTGCTGCTCTGCTGCCGACGTCCGCCTGGGCCCATTCCGCAAGGCCGGCGGCGAACGTCGGATCTCTTTCCACAGGGATCCGCACGATTCTTGATCTGCTGCCGACGTCCATCCCGCCTTCTCCCAGCGTGAAGCTGGAGACTTACCCGATTCAGATGAATATAGGTGATACTTCTGTGCTGGAATATACCATCGAACATGCGTCGGACAGCCGGTCGACGGTAACTTCCAGCGATTCATCCGTCGTCCGGGTCAATGGGGACGGAACGCTGACAGCCGTTTCTGAGGACACTGCGACGATCACAGTTTCCGGTTCCGGTGCGGAAGCGTCTTTTGACGTGACTGTCCGGGCAGTTCCGGTGAGCTCCATTACCATTTCTCAGCTTCCTGAGAGGCTGCAGCTGGGTCAGACGGCACAGGCGGAGGCGACGGTTTCGCCTCAGAATGCGACGGATCCCACGGTGGAGTGGAAATCCAGCGATCCGGCGACTGCACAGATCAGCCAGGAGGGAACGGTTACGGCGGTCCGTCCGGGTGAGGTGACGATTACCTGCAGGGCGGCCAGCGGCGTTGAAGCTAAGGTTTCTCTGACTGTTTATGAGGTGCTGCCGGAAGAAATCCGGACGGATGTGGATCAGCTCCGCCTGCTGATCGGAACCTCGCAGGCGGTAACCATAGAGATTCTCCCGGAATATGCAAACAATAAAAATTATACGGTGACGATGGAAGACGAAGAGATTGCCGCCTGGCTGGAGGGAAATACGGTAGAGGCAAGAAAGGACGGAAGTACGGAGCTCGTCATTGAGACAGAGAATCAGGTCACGAAACGGATTCCGGTTTCGGTTTATCATATCCCGGTCCGGACAGTCACGATTGACGACAGCGCCCAGGAGTACGTCTATCCGATGTTTATGGAGCATGCGGTGGACCAGGACGGCGCCCTCCGGCTGAGCGTGCGGCTGCTTCCGGAGGACGCGACCTATCCGGAGGTGGAATGGGAGAGCAGCAATCCGGAGGTGATTTCCGTTTCCGGCGGGACCATGGAAATCCGGGGAACCGGGGATGTGGTTCTGACGGCGGTGAGTCATGACGGCACAAAGGATTCGATCCGTCTGAAAGTGGTTTCCCGGGGCAAAGTCAACGGAGCCGTCGGCTTCGCGTCGGTTGCTGTTATGGGGATTCTGTTCCTTCTGGTTCTTATCGCAGGGAAACGCCTGCAAGCGGCGAAAAAAGAGATGAATCACGGCAGTTCAGACTCCTGAACTGCCGCCGGGATTCTGTGATTCAGAGAATTCGGCAGGTCTGTGTACGGTGTGTGCGCGGGCCTGCTTTTTGTATGACCGGGAACAAAGTTTCACGTTGTATAAAAACGCTTCGCGGGAATAAACTCAGATTCTTGCAAGTAATTCAGCCGGAGTAAATGCGATCACTTTACTCCCGGAAAAGTCTCTGACATTTCTTGTGATAATATAATCGGAATGGACACGTTCGGCAGTGACACTCTGCAATGCATCTTCAAAATCTTTCCAGTTCAGTTCAGCAGCCCGTGTCAGATCGGACACGCTGAGATCAGTAAAGTCAAAAATCAGGCTCAGCCTGCGGAAAATGTCTTCGATTTTTTCCGGAGCTAACTGTTTCCGCATGATATAGACCAGGTTGGCAAAGGTCAGGGCGGACACGTAACCTTTCGCTTTTCCGGTTTCACAGAGTTTCCAGATCATGCTGGAATCTTTTACAAATTCCCGGCGGTTCAGGAGAACATCTAAGATAATATTTGCATCAATCAATAGAACCATATTTTTCCGTCAGCCTTTCTGTTTTTACTTCGTCCAGATCATACTCTTCTTTTAATATTCCGGTAAGAGAATCTGTCAGATAAGATATTACCGTATCTTTCGGAATAAAACGGCCTACTTCACGGCCATTTTTGGTTACAATGACTTCATTTCCGGACATTACGAGATTCAAGTATCTTCCGAAATTATTCTGCATCTCGGTTGCAGTAGCGATTTCAATTGCCATAAAAGCACCTCCTTTAGCTAATTTCATTATATGAGAAATTAGCTAATTTATCAAGAGCTTGAATGTTCTTTCAATACTATGAGTTGCCTGACAAATGGGCATGAGATACGGATTGCTCCGCACTTCGTGCTCCCGCAATCCTGAAAACACCTCAAATCTGCTCATTTTTCTTCGAAAAATGGCTACTTTTCGGTGTTTTGCGCTCCCTAAAGTCATAAAATTTCATGCAAGCATGAAAAGCATGACCTTTTGACCCTGGCATCATACTATTTGGAAAGCAGCTAAAATAGAAAAGATGGAACAGATGTGGTAAAGTCCAGGAAAGCAGTGCGTCAGCAGAAGATGCACTGTCTTTTTTTGCTCTCCGGCGGGGGAACAGGGATACATGTAGACAGAGGGCGGCAGGGATACTCCCTCCCTATAGCCGCCAGGAAAGGAGGAAATATTGGAAACAACGTATGGTTATATCCGTGTCAGCAGCCGGGATCAGAAGGAAGACAGGCAGTTAGATGTCCTGAAAACATTGGTGCGGCCGGGAAATATCTATATGGATAAACAGTCTGGAAAGGATTTTAACCGCCCCCAGTATAAGAAGCGAGGTGTCCTTTTTAAACTGAATGTGTACTTAACGATGTACTTTGTTTTTTTCATTTTTTCAGGTCAGCAAACAACTCGTCAAGGTCATTGTAACCTTTTACAGACGGGTCATCAGCAATTTTTTCCGCCTCCAACATGGCGGCAATCGTTTCTCTATTGGGTTGTTCCAGATCCAGATCCATTCGGAGGTTTGTTATATATTCAGCCATATCGTCTTATCCTTTCTGTTATTACATTCAGCATATGCCATTTCTGTGAAGAATACAATACTCTGCCTGAATATTTTACAATAAAATCGTGCGAATATTCAGAAAATAATCCCGCCATCCGAAAAAAATAATTCCGCCGCAGGTGATACACTATACGCATCAGGAAGAAACTGCGTCGAAAGGAGGAGTAAAAAACATGATGGACTGTTTTATTCCTTTGGGAGGAGGGGATGAGGTAGGAGCGTCTGCGTACTTTCTGTCCATAGACGGAACCAATATTCTGCTGGACTGCGGCGCGCGGCTTAAGGGAGAGGAACTGTACCCGGATTATGAGCGTCTGCTTCGCGAACTGCCTGATTTCGCGGACGTCGACCTGATCCTGATCAGTCACGGACATTATGATCATATCGGATCTTTTGCCAGAATCGCCGCGCTTGCGCCAAATGCGGAGATCATCACGACCAACGACACCAAATGTCTGATTTCCATGCAGCTGCTTGACTTCGGGCGGATCTCCGGGCGGAGTGAGTCGAAGCGGGTCAGGGACGAGAGATACCGTCTGGCCCAGGGAATGATGGCGCGGATTCAGGTAAGACCTGTGCTCCGGACGTTTGAACGCAAGGGCTGCAGGATTACCTTCCTGCCGGCGGGACATATGATGGGAGCAGTGATGATCTTCCTGGAGAGCCGGAACCACAGGATCCTGTATTCTGGCGACTTCAGCGTTCATACCATGTTCGGGACGAACGGCATGAAGCTGCCTCCGGATCTTTCGCCCGGCGTGCTGCTGCTGAATGCGCCGAACGCCTATCTGGACGCGAAGGAGTGGAGCGCGCAGCTTTCAGACACAGGGGAATCCCGGTACGAGGCGGATCACTACAAGCGTCTCGAGACCACGATCCGAAGAAATCTGCAGGAACGGAAAAAGGGTTACCTGATTTCCCGGAGCATTCCCAAGCACCTGGATCTGTTCTGGTTCCTGAAACATGTGTTTCCGGAGGTTCCGGTGCTGCTGGAACCGAAGAGCAGGGCGATTGCAGATTCCCTCGCGGATATGGGATATGACGTGTACTGGAATTCCGTACATACAGGGGAGGACCTGGACATACCGCCGGGTCAGGGATGTATCATTGTCGGCCAGGAAGCGGGCAGACAGGGATGTGTGTCGATCTTCTGCGACGGCTACAGCCTCCATGCGTCGCCGGCGGAGACCTGTCGGTTTGTGAATGAAGTAAACGCGCCCCAGGTCTTTTTGCTGCATGTGAAGCCTGACAGTGGGAAAACGTCCCTGGGGGATGTGCTGGCAGAAGAAGACGGTACTCTGACTGTGACACAGGCAGAAAACGGCAGAAAATATTATCTGAAAAGGGAGAGAGAAATGAAACATGTTCAGTTATTTGAGGAAGTAATGCACAGGGAGCTGGCGACGGCGAAGGAACAGTTGAGCGACAGCCAGAGAATGAAAGCGAAGGCCAGCATGGAGTGGGCTGCGATCTATGGAAGCCTTATGTACCCGGAACTGCACCCGAGAGCGGCTTATCAGCAGATTCAGAAAACCTTCGTGGGGAAGTATTCCATCACATATGAGGATTATATCGACGCGCTGAAAAGTGTCAATCTTGACAGCGAGGAAAAGCGGAAGTATGTGATGAGCCTTGTGGAGCAGGGAATTTCCCTGATGAAAAAGGCTCTCGACGGCGATACGGCAGCCATGCAGCAGTATGCGGAATTTACCGAGGATCTGGAACCGAGAGACCGGAAGAACCGGAAAATGTTCTTTGTGGGGAAATGCACGGTGGCGTTTATGATTCTTATGGATCCGGATCTGAAAAACGACAGCTACCGGCCGATTGTCGTGTCCTTCGGGGCGCGTTACTGTGACCGGCTGCTCCGCACCATCCGCGACCGTCTGTTCGGCGAGTACGGGATACGGCGGCGCCGAAAAACGGCGAGAGACGTCCTGCAGAAGACGGAAAAGGCGCTGACGGAATCCTCTGAGGCTGCGGCAGGGTTTGCGTCGGGAGACGAGCTGGAGCAGCTGCGTTTTATGAATAACAATTATAAAAATTCCCTGGAACTGGTGCAGGCGATGCTGGATGAGCTGAATGAAACCATCGACGAGTCTGCCGCTGACGCCAGAAACGCGGCGATCGCATCCTTTTACACCACGATGAACTCTGACGAGTATGGAAACCTGCTGGACAGTCTGGAACTGGTCGACCGGAGACTGGCGGCGCTGAAAGAGCAGAAGGTAAAGATACCGCCGCAGCTTCTGCCGCTCACGATCGTGTTCAAACAGCTGCTTCGTTTCATCAGGGAATGCGGCGTCACACCTATCGACACGACGGGACGGGAATTCGAGGCTGAAGCGGAAGGCCTGGCCGACTATACATATATCGGTGAGGAATACACGAGGCCGGGCGAGACAAAAACGGTTGTCGTCGAACGTCCGGGCTGGAAATTTGGTACAACGGTGATTTCCCTGCCTACGGTACGGGAAAAGGAAGAAGAAAGGGAGTAGGATATTATGGCAGAAAAACAGTTTTATACGGCGATTGATCTCGGAACCACAAACTCAGTCATTGCGTACGGAAATATCACGCGCGGTCGGATGAAACCGATCGTGCTGGAGCTGGACCGGAAAAACGATACCGGCAGTACGTCGAGAAGCCCGCTGCTCCCCTCCGTCGCGTTCTATTACAGGAACAATGAGGGAAAAATCGTCGCGGACGTGGGCGATTACGCCAAGAGCAGATACGGCACAAGGAAAGGCTATGTGTGCAAATCCGTAAAATCTCTGATGGGTGTGACGGATCAGGTGCCTCTGGTGGATGAGATCCCGGACAAAACGCCGGCGGATGTTTCCGCGCAGATTCTTTCCTACATGGTGAATTCCGCGAAAAAGCGTCTGTTTCAGCAGGAACTGCGGGATGTGGTCATCACAGTGCCGGCATCTTTCGATTCCGACCAGTGCCAGGCGACTCTCGACGCGGCCGCAAAGGCCGGAATCAATGTGGAAAATATGCATGATGTTCTTCTTTACGAGCCGAAGGCCGTCATCTATGACTTTATGCGTATGCAGGAGGACGGCGAGATTCCGCCGGATCTCCTCTCCCTTGACACGGAAAAGAACGTGATGGTGTTTGACCTTGGAGGGGGAACGCTGGACGTAACCCTGCACCGTGTCGGGTATTCTGAGGAAGGCGTCCTGAACATCAGGGATCTCGCCATCAGCAGATATACCCTGCTGGGAGGAGACAACTTTGACGAGCTTCTGGCGGAGGATATGCTGAAGCGATTTGAAGAAATGTATGGAATCAAGGTGGCGATCCGTCGCAGAGAGGAGGTCATGTGCAGGCTGAGAAAGCTTGCGGAACACCTGAAGATGGAGTTGTCCATGGCCTACGAAAATGCAAGGATGTCGGACGTTGAGCTCCCGGACGATTATGAGTTCGAGGAGATGGACGTCAGCCTTTACGACGCCTATGCGTTTGAGTGTACCTACACGAAGGCGGAGGTGGAGCAGATTGTGGCTCCCCTGATGGGTTACCAGTATAAAAGGGAAGACGTCCGCCGCATTCAGCGTATGGATGAAAGAGATGTGGACAATATCATTTACCCTGTCCTGGATGTCCTGGACAAAGCGGGCAGTGATATTAAGATCGACGCGGTGATTCTCAACGGAGGGATGACCAAGTTTTACCTGATCCGCCAGAGACTGAAAGAATTTTTCGGTTTCGAACCGCTGGAAACCAGCGATCCGGATCTGGCCGTTGCGAGAGGCGCTGTGTATTATCACTACTGTCTCCACAAATACAACGTTCAGAAAATGGATGCTCTGGGAACGGGCGGCATTGCAGATCGTGGAGCGGATGCGGATGCAAAAAAATCCCGATTCACGGTTTCCACGATTCTGAATGACTCGATCAATCTCGGCCTGAGAGGCGAGTACGTCAGCCTTCTGATACCGGCGGGCACAGAGCTCCCGTACCGTTCCGAGGAGATACGGGAGAAGTATCAGCTGGACAAGACGACGGACACCATCGGAATCGAACTGTTTCTTGGACGGGGAAAGACAAAGAACCTGCCCAACCGGCGGATCGCCACGAGAACCGTCAGATTCAGCAGAACCTATCCGGCGGGGACGCCCATCAGCTTCCAGATTTATATCAACGCCTTCCGCCTGATGACGATGGAAGCCTGGATCACCGACCGTCCGGAGACAAAGTCGGTGATGGAGATGGATATGGCGTCCCTGAAATCTGCAAAAAAGACAGGCAAGGGAATCGGCACCACGGACAAAATGAAGCTGAATGCCAAGAGTGAACTGAATGAGCTGAAAATGCTCTCCGACCGGAACAAAGCCCGCCAGGGGCATGAGCTTCAGGAGCAGATCAACAAGCTTCTCGAGGCGATCGGGCAGGCGGCCAATCCGGAAGATTTCTTTGAACCGTGCATCGCGATGGCACAGGAATGCCGTCAGTCGGATGTGATGCTGGGATATATCTACAGTATCGGAACTGCGCTGAAGGACGGCTGGCAGGACGGACAGAAACGTCAGATTCTGTCCATTGCCAGAAGACATTTTGAGCCGTACGCATCGTCGATCCCGCAAAGCTGCTATGTCCTGCGCAAGGCGCTGGAGCTGATCGCGGCGATGGATCCGGAGTTTGTGATGTTTTACACCGAATACTTTACAAGAGTGCCGGGCGAAAACAATCAGCTCAGGCAGGCGGCGTTCCGGTTCGTCGCCATGTATGAACCGGACGACGGGAAGGTGGCGAAGTTTTTTGAAACCTTTTTCAAGGCGTCGGATCTGAACAAATGGGTGGCCTATACGCTGATTCAGCGCTTCGGGAGAGGCGCTTCCAGGGAGAACCAGGGCAAGCTTGCAAAGCTGGTGAAAACACTTACCGCCGGCCTGAACGTACGGGAACGGGAAACAGTGCCCGCGTATCTGGTGGTGCTGGTGGCTGAACTGTGCGGCGGCGACACGGAGAATCCCCTTCGTCAGGATAAGTACACGATCAGACCTGCCTGGAGAGCAGTGGAGAACTATCTGACGGCGGAGAAGGACGACGTCTTTTCTTCCGCAGTCCAGAAGATCTGGCAGGGGGATGAGCTGACGGAGGAGGAAAGCTCTGCGGTATCCTCCGTGTGCTCCATCGCTTCCTGACAACCTCTTCATTTACAAACATCCTTCTCAGAGATTATAATAGAAAATATCGTTATCGTTCCGTCATGTCTGTGCCTTCGCTGCACAGACCGTAGGAAGGCATAGCGCCTGTGGGCATCCGGCCCGTCGCGAAGCGATTTTGGATGGCTGGATGCCATAACCGTTCCGCTGGCTGAACGGTTGCAAACATTCCGGACCGGAGAACGGGGCCGCACAGAAAGCTCCGCTCTCCGGACGGTCAGGACGTCGAAGGAGGAAAGAAGATGGCAGGACTGAGAGAGGAAGAGGTTTTAAAAGAGCTGCTGCAGCTGCTGCAGGATTTTGACGGGGAATTTGAACGCATGTACCGTTTGCTTGAGAAGATTCTTTATCTGCTGGATTGTCCGGAACTGCAGGAAACGGAGACGCATCAAAAGGAATACTTCAGATTTCTGCAGGAACTGTGCAGGATAAAGGCCGTGAGCGGACAGTATGCGCTGGATACGAAAGAATTGCTGCAGCGTCTGGAACAGGTGCAGGCATGCGTTCCGGCGGACAGCGGTGATCAGCCGGACGACGAGTTTTTCAGTGCGGAACCCGGGATGCAGCTTGACAGTGAGTTTTTCGGCGCGGAGACGAAGATGCTGTCTGACAGGGAGAAAAGACAGCAGGAGAGACAGACATGGAAATCAATAATTCTGCCTGGACGACAGCGCCGCGAAGGCAAGAAGACGCCGGCTTGTTTCTGCCATTGCTGCGGTGCCAGGGTCGCGGCTGACGCAATGTTCTGTCAGAACTGCGGTGCCAGGGTAAGCGCTGCGGCCACCGCCGCGCCTCCGCTGACGGCTGCCGCGCCAAAAAGGAATGGAAAGACAAAGACGGGTCTGCGCCCGCCAAAACCCGCGCAGAGGCTTACGGTCAGCAGGGTATCCTTTTCCGCCGTGGCGCCCAGGGTGTTTGTGAAGGGCGGATACAGCATGGTCCATCTGATCATGTATGAAAAAGAGTTCCGGAAGATCGTCGACGAAGTTCTGGCGGATGCGGAAACAGCCGTCAGGGAGACCCGGTCAGGTGTGCTGAAAGTAAGGGAGGAGGACAGGATCCGTGTGGCGCTTTCCTCGCCGGAGCTGGAGCTGGAAGACAGCGAGGAGGAGCAGATCTGGCAGGGAGAATATATGATTTTCCGGTTTGCCGTCAGGGTGCCGGAAGACTTCCGGGCGAGGGAGATTTCGTTTACTGCGTCTGTGTATATCAATGACCTCATTGCCACAAAACTGAAATTCATTGCAAAATGTTCTTCCTGGCGGGAACAGAAGCTGAGAGTCAGCCGGGAGGATGTTCTGTCGGCGTTTGTTTCCTATGCCAGCCAGGACAGGAAACGTGTGGCCAGGGTGATACAGGGGATGAAGCTTGCCCGGCCGGATATGGATATCTTTTTTGATGTAGAGAGCCTCAGGAGCGGAGAAAACTGGCAGGAGGCGCTTCATGCGGAGATTGACCGGAGGGATGTTCTGTTTCTCTGCTGGTCCCATTTCGCGAAGCAGTCCAGATGGGTGGACACGGAATGGAGATATGCGCTGGAACAGAAAGGCGAGGAAGGAATCGAGCCGATTCCGCTGGAGAAACCAGAAACATGCCCGCCGCCGGAGGAACTCAGCAGAAAACATTTCAACGAAAGACTTTTGTTTATTATCCATGCCGGAAGTTCTGTGGAAGAAGACGGACAGTCGGATCGTTATAACTGACGGGACCTTGTTTTGTCCGCAGGAAAGTTCAGCTGGCTGGTAACAGTTCCGCTGAACGGTTATTAGAGAAGAGGTGATGCAGAATGAAAAAACGGAGAATTTTTGTCACCGGCGATACCCACGTCCGGCATGACATACAGAAACTGCGGGAGGAATCCTTTGCCGCAGGCAGTACCCTGTGCAAGGATGACCTGCTGATCATATGCGGCGATGCGGGAATTGTCTGGCTGGACGAGGCGAAGGACAGGGAACTGGCCGCTTGGTATGACAGCCGCCCCTGGACAACCGTTTACTGCGACGGGAACCATGAAGGGTTTGCCAGACTGAAAGAGTACCCGGTGACTACTTTCTGCGGTGCAAAGGCCCATCGGATCGGGGAGTCGGTCTACCACATCCTCCGCGGCGAGATTATGGAACTGGAGGATGGAAGGCGGTTTCTTTTTTTCGGCGGAGCCTTCAGCCAGGATATCGATTACCGGACAAGAAATTATGACTGGTTTGAGGCGGAGCTCCCTGTGCAGCGGGAGATTGACAACTGCATGAAAAATCTGGAGCGGTATGGGTTTTCTGTGGATTACTGCATCACCCATGACGTTCCCACACGCTTCTGCATGCAGATGGGTTACCGCGGGGCCACGCCCTATATGCTGGCGGATTACGGCCCGGAATACATCAATATCCATGGGGTTCTTGACAATATCTACGAAATGACGGAATTCCGGGAATGGTTTGCCGGACATTACCATGTGAACAGGGTGATGTACGGAAAAGCGCCGGTACATATCCTTTATGATGAAATCGTCGAGCTGACGTGACGCTTTACAGCCGTTCAGACAGCCGAAGGATTACAGACGGACAGAGAAAGAGGAGGGAAACGACAATGATCGATAACAGTAAACTTATTGCGGAGACAGGCGCGCTTGCCCATCTGACGGACCAGGACCGGAAGATGCTGAAAAGCCGTGAGAACCGGCTGGGCGGGAGAATCTGCAAGATCCTCAGGCATAACCCGGAGATGATTCATATTTCCATGGATCGTCAGGGCTGGGTCAGCGTACAGGAGCTGATCGACAAATTCAACGATGCGTTTGGTCGTCCGATGCTTTATCTGACGCTTCCGGTGCTGATGGAAATCGTCCGGACAGACAGCAAGCAGAGATACGGCCTGAAGCGCCAGGGAGAGGAACTGATGATCCGCTGCAATCAGGGCCATTCCATTCCCTGGCTGGAGATGGATTACAAAGTGGAGACGCCCCCGGAGATCCTGTATCATGGAACGGGATTTGCTGCGCTGGATGCGATTCTGAAGGAAGGCCTCCGGCCGATGACGCGCCAGAAGGTTCATCTGTCCCGGGATACCGCGGCGGCAAGGCAGGTCGCCCGCCGGTGGAAAAATCATGGGGCTCCTGTCATTCTGCAGATTGACGCCGGGGATATGGCCCGCGACGGCTATGTGTTTTATCTTTCGGAAAATGAAATCTGGCTGACGGATCATGTGCCGCCGAAGTATCTGAGTGTGCTTAGCGTGGAAGGATAGGCGGCTGGCCGTGGAAGGATAAGCGTCCGGCCTGCGGGCGTCCGGCCCATCGCGAAGCGGTTTTCAATGGCCGGATGCCGTAACCGCTCACTGGCTGAATTGTGACAGAGGAGGAAATGGGATGGAACGATATATTTTTACGGAAGAAAACCGGAGACTTATGAAATACCGGTGGATGTGGAGACATGGAACGAAAGGTATTTTCGGGCTGTATGGTCCTGTCGGGAGCGGGAAGACGCTCTTTCTGGAGGGATGTTTTGAGGACAGAGAGCCCTGCTGGCTGCCGGCGGCGGATCTGTATCGGGAGATTGCGGAATCCGGCGGCAGCGGGCGCGGCTGCTTTTCGGAGCGATCCCTGTATCATGGAGAGGATTGTATCATTATTCCGGACCTTGACCTGATTTTGCCGCAGCAGATTGGCGCCGCTTCCGGCGGCGCTCTGGAGGAACAGATCCGGAAGGCGGATGAAGTGTATGAAAAACTCTTCCGGTGGGCAAAGATGTGCGCGGCGGAAGGAAAGCTGGTGATTTTTACGGCGGTAAACCGGTCGTGTTACCGGTTGGCAGGAGAAGAACTTACGGCTGTGGAGGTGGTTCCGGCGCCGGTGAATGCCTTTACGGTCAACTGTCTCTGCAGCGACTGCGGCTTCTGGCCGGAGGAGGAAGACTACCGGATGCTGCTGAAAAAGGAAACGCTTCTGGAGGCAGAACAGGAAATGGCGTTCCTTAAGCTGATGGGATGGTCGCAGACGGAGCCGCGGCAGAAATTCCCACGGCTTCTGCCATCGGATGCCGACCAGAGGATGTATCTTCTGTTTTCCCCGTACCTTACCTATGAGCTGACGTGGAGAGAAGCGTCTCCCGAAGAGTGTTCTGACGGGATGGAAGGGGACGAACCGGAGCAGAGCGCGAAGGATGACGTGGCTGATCCGGAGGGCGACGAACCGGAGCAGAGCGCGAAGGTCGGCGCGCCTGATCCGGAGGAAGATGAGGCGGAGGAAGACGCCGCTGTGCCGGTCTATGTGAGAACCTCGGAGGTTCCGGAGGAACTCCGGGAGGATTACCGCAACTTCTTTTCCGGAGATTCGCTGATTGAGGCGAAGATGGTCTGGGGAAAACGGATCATGCCCGGCCTGTACCGGCAGACAGGTTTTCAGAAAATGCTGGACGAACTGCAGACATTGCAGAAGAAGCGCAGGGACAGCGCCTCCCGCACGTTTTTCCGGCTTCTCGTGTCCTGCGCCGCAGAGGTGGAACGGCGGGACGATGAGATTCCGGCTGTGGAACCGTTGTTTCTGTCCTGCGGGCTGAGTGAAAATGAGAACGAGAAACTCCCGGAAAAAATCCGCTGTTATCTGCTGGAAAACGGAGAGAAGGCGATTCTCGTTCCGGAAGAAGAATTTTCTGAGAATTTCTGTTACAGTTCAGTCAGGTCTGTGCATTCACTGCACAGACCGTAGGAAAGCATAGTGCCTACGGGCATCCGGCCCATCGCGAAGCGATTTTTCATGGCCGGATGCCGTAACAGTTCAGCCAACTGAACTGTTACGAATGCCTGGATGTTTTGACGTATCTTCCTTGACATCCGGTGTGAAAAAGGATAAGATAATATCAGTTAGCGCTAACTAATCTATTGAAATGGAGGAATGTCATGAAGCAGCACAGGTTCTGGGCGTGGGCGGCGGTGATCTGCATGGCGATGTCGCTCTATACCGGATATAAACACAAATAAAGTAACAGTTCAGCCCGCTGAACTGTAATCGAAGTGCTTTGTACCATTGCGATGCAATCCATTTTCACACATTATTCTGAACGGACAGGCCGAAGCGGCGTATCCGGATCAGGGAACGGAGGATAACGACTATGATAAATATTGACTGGAAAAAAGCGGCGATTTTCGCGGGCGGCGTGCTGTTTGGCACAGCCGGAATCAAGGTGCTGGCGAGCAAGGACGCCAGGAAAGTATATACAAACTGTACGGCGGCAGTTCTGAGAGCGAAAGAGAGCGTTCTTGAGACCACCACAAAGGTACAGGAAAACGCGGAAGATATCCTGGCTGAGGCTGAGGCGATCAATGCCAGAAGAAAAGAGGAAGCTGCGGCGGAGGAAGCAGAAGCGGCAGAGGCAGACGTAGACGAGGAGGAGGCAGAGGAAGCTGCGGAGTAACGGCGGCGGAACCTGCAGTCGTCTGACTGCTGTGAGAAAAGAGGCATCATGAAATTTCAAATCAAACACAAAATGGAAGGGCGGATCCGGGTACATATGGCGCAGGGAGCGATGACCTGCCGGGAGGCGGATCTGATCTGCGCATGGATGGAGCAGTCTTCCGGCGTCCGGAGAGTAAAGGCCTATCCGCGCACCGGAGATCTGGCGGTATGGTACCAGGGAGAACGCCGGGAAGTTCTGAAACGTCTCAGCGCGTTCCACTATGGGATCGAAGGTCTGGCCGAGAGCGTGCCGGAACAGTCGGGAAGGAGCCTGGCCATGCATTATCAGGACCGGCTGATCGAGACGGTCCTCGTAAAGGCGGCGACCTCGCTGTTTCTGCCGGGTCCCGTGCGGGCGGTCTATACGGCGGTTCAGTCGATCCGGTACCTGGCAAAGGGGATCCGCTCTCTGGTTTCGCGGAAGCTGGAAGTGGAAGTCCTGGACGCCACGGCGATCACGGTTTCCCTGCTGCGCGGGGATTATAAAACCGCAGGCTCCGTCATGTTTCTGCTGAAAATCGGAGAGCTTCTGGAGGAGTGGACCCACAAAAAATCCGTGGATGACCTTGCGCGGAGTATGAGTCTTCAGGTGGAAAAGGTCTGGAAAAAAGCCGGGGATCAGGAGATACTGGTTCCCGTGCGGGAGATCCGGCCGCAGGATGAGATTGTCGTGCGAATGGGAAATCTGATCCCTCTGGACGGCGTCGTAATCAGCGGGGAGGCGATGGTGAATCAGGCGTCCCTGACCGGGGAATCTCTGCCGGTGCGAAAGGCAGAAGATTCCGTGGTGTATGCCGGAACAGTTGTGGAGGAAGGCGAGATTACCGTGCGCATCACTCAGACTTACGGTTCCACACGGTATGAGAAGATTGTTCATATGATCGAGGAGTCAGAACAGCTGAAATCCTCTGTAGAAGGAAAAGCAGCCGCACTGGCGGACCGGCTGGTGCCGTTCAGCCTGGGCGGTACGATTCTTACCTGGCTGGTGACAAGGAATGTTGAGAAAGCGCTGTCGATTCTGATGGTGGATTTCTCCTGCGCGCTGAAACTGGCGATGCCCATTGCCGTTCTGTCGGCAATGCGTGAGGCGGGGCAGTATCAGATTACCGTAAAGGGAGGAAAGTTTTTGGAGGCTGTGGCCCAGGCGGACACGATGGTGTTCGACAAGACGGGAACGCTGACGGAGGCAAAGCCGAGAGTTGCGACAGTGATTCCTTTCGGCGGAAATCCGGAGAATGAAATGCTGCGGATGGCGGCCTGTCTGGAAGAGCATTTTCCCCATTCCATGGCTACTGCGGTGGTGCAGGAGGCAAAACAGCGGGGACTGCTTCACGAGGAAATGCACTCCAAAGTCAATTATATTGTCGCCCACGGAATTGCATCGTCGATCGGCGGGGAAAAAGTGGTGATCGGAAGTTACCACTTTGTCTTCGAAGATGAGAAATGTGTGATTCCGGAGGGAGAAAAAGAAAAATTTGAGCAGGTGCCGGACGAGTACTCGCATCTGTATCTGGCGGTCTCCGGCGTTCTGGCGGCAGTGATCTGTATCGAAGATCCGCTTCGCCCGGAGGCGGAGGATGTGATCGCGAAACTGCGGTCGCATGGTTTCCGGAATCTTGTGATGATGACCGGGGACAGTCACCGCACGGCGGCGGCCATCGCTGCGAAGATCGGCGTGGATCATTTTGACGCGGAGGTGCTGCCGGAGGAAAAAGCCGGATTTGTGAGGAAAGAGCAGGAAAATGGACATAAGGTGATTATGATCGGCGACGGTATCAACGATTCGCCGGCATTGTCGGCGGCGGACGCGGGAATCGCGATCAGCAGCGGTGCGGCGATCACCAGAGAGGTGGCGGATATTATGATCACCGGAGACGGACTGTACAACCTGATTCCGCTGCGCCGGATCAGCATGGAACTGATGCGTCGGATCCACAGAAATTACCGGTTTGTCATCGGGTTTAATCTTTGTCTGATCCTGCTTGGAGTGGCGGGGATTCTCCCGCCGGCGACTTCAGCGCTTCTGCATAATGGTTCCACCCTGTACATCAGTATGAACAGTATGACAAACCTGCTGAAGGATCACGCGGAGACAGAGAAGAAACCCTGAGGAAATTCCGGTCTGGACAAACGGCTGCCGGAAACCGGCGACAGGAAACCGGCGCCCGGAGGAAACGAAGAATGCTTCCTTTGGGCGCCGGTCTTTTGCTGCCGTCTTTTCTTTTCTGCTTTTTCGTCAGACCGCGGGAACGGTCAGTTGGATTTTACTTCTCTCCAGAGCTGATTATAAACCTCGTCGGCGTCTTCGCCCAGGTACGTAAACGTCTCGCAGCGGCCGAGGATCGAATCGTCGGGGAATGCGATCTCGCTGTTGCGGATTTCCGGATCTTCGATCAGCTCCCGCGCCGCTTCATTGGGCGTCGAGTAGGTGATATACTCGAAATTCATCAGGGCGATGTCCGGACGGCACAGGAAATTCAGGAATTTTTCCGCATTTTCCTTATTCGGTGCGTTTTTCGGCATCACCCAGGAATCGATCCACATGTTGGATCCTTCCTCCGGCACCACATAGACCAGGTCGGAGTTTTCCGACTGGGTATAGATGGCTTCGCCGGAATAGATTACACCGATGGCCGCCTCGTTTCCGATCATCTTATCCCGCACCTGATCGATCACATATGCCTGGACCAGCGGCTTTTGCTGGATCAGGAGATCTCTCGCCTGGGTCAGCTCATGGATGCTGGTGGAATTCAGAGAATATCCCAGGGTTTTCAGCGCCACGCCGAAGGCGTCCCGGACGCTGTCCTGCATCAGGATGCTGTCCTTGTACCTGGTGTCCCAGAGAACTTTCCAGGAGTCGATGGGCTCGTCCACCATGGAGGAATTGTAGAGAATTCCCACCGTTCCCCAGCAGTAGGGGATGGAGTACTGATTGTCCGGATCGAACTGCCGGGATTTTTCATAGTAGACGTCCCCGATGTTTTCCGCGTTGGGAATGTTGTCAAAATTCAGCGGCTGCAGCAGATCGTTCTGGAGCATCTTCTGGATCATGTAATCCGACGGGCAGACCAGATCGTAGGCGATGGCCCCGGACTGGATCTTCGGGTACATGATCTCGTTGGTCTCAAATTCCTCGTAGACCACATGGATGCCGGTTTCTTCCTCGAACATATCCAGCACCTCCGGATCGATGTATTCTCCCCAGTTGTAAACAATCACCTGGTTGGAACCGGAGGCAAGGTTCATGTGCCCGTAATAGATTCCGCCGCCGACGACCACGACAGCCATCAGCACGGGAAGGACACGGCCGAAAACAATCCGCGGAACTTTGTGAAATCTGTGTACTCTGCGGCTTCCCAGGCGCTGTTTCCGCTTTGCTTCCTCCGGGGAAGGCTTCGAGGAGGGCCCGAAGTTTACCAGAAGAAGCAGGAGAAGAACGGTCACAAACAGAATTGTGGACAGAGAATACATTTCCGGTTTGATGCCTTTGCGCACTTCCGAATAGATTTTGGTGGGAAGCGTGTCGATGCCGGGCCCTTTCGTAAAGTATGTGATGACGAAATCATCCAGGGACATGGTGAAGGACAGGAGAAAGCCGGAGACCACGCCGGGCATGATATCCGGAAACGTCACCTTCCAGAACGCGTACAGAGGCGACGCGCCCAGGTCCAGTGCCGCCTCGTAGGTGGCGCGGCTGGTCTGCTTCATTTTCGGCATGACGCTTAAAATCACATAGGGCAGGTTGAATGTAATATGGGCCAGCAGGATTGTCCCGAAGCCAAGCTCAATCCGGCCGATGATGAACAGCAGCATCAGGGAGATTCCCATGACGATTTCTCCGTTGAGCATCGGGATATTGGTCACGCCCATAAAGACGGTCCGTGTCCTCGCTTTCATGCTGGAAATGCCCACGGAAGCGGCTGTGCCGATGAGCGTGGCGGCCGCTGCGGACAGAAGCGCGATGACCAGCGTCGTGTAAAGCGCGTTCATGATATCTTTGTTGGCGAACAGCGCCCGGTACCAGTCCAGGGTAAATCCGCCCCATTTCGCTCTCGTCCGGGAGGAATTGAAGGAGAGAACTACCAGTGTGAGAATCGGCGCATACAGCAGAAAGACGATAAACGCCATGTATATTTTTTCAAGTTTCCGTTTCAAAATATAGTTCCCTCCCCTTCTTTGTCATATTTGTTCATCACGAACATGGAAAGGACGATAAACACCATCAGGATCATGGACAGGGCGCTGCCGGCATTCCAGTTGTTGGTCTGCTTAAATTCCTGCTCAATGACGTTTCCGATCAGCAGAATCTTGCTTCCGCCGAGAAGATCGGAGATGACGAAGGTTGTCAGCGCCGGGATGAAGACCATCGTGATTCCGCTGACAATGCCCGGCATACTTAAGGGCAGGAGAATCCGGAAGAAAGTCTGCACGCTGTTGGCGCCCAGATCTCTGGCGGCGTTGATCACGTCCTTGTCGATTTTCAGCAGGATATTGTAAAGCGGCAGCACCATGAACGGCAGGAAATTATATACCATGCCCAGCACGATGGCCCCGGAGGTGTTGATGATATTCAGGGCCGGAAGGTGAAGGAACGAGAGAATGCTGTTGATCACTCCGTTCTTTTCCAGCAGCGTCTGCCACGCCAGTGTACGCAGCAGGGAATTCATCCACATGGGCAGAATAAAAATCAGTACGATAAAGCTGGTCTGGCTTACGTTCCGGCTGGTGAGGATCATCGCCAGGGGATAGGCCAGGAGCAGGCAGATCACGGTGCTTACAAGGGAGAGCCACAGGGAAAGTCCCAGGGCCTTGAGGTTTTCCTTTGTCAGGACGTAGGAAAAATTTGCAAGGGTCAGACCTGCGGTGTCCTCTGTGGTGAACGCATAGTAGAGAATCACAAACAGAGGGATGATGATAAATCCGGCCGCCCAGACCGAGTAGGGAGCGGCCAGCCATTTTCTCATATTATTCTTCAATGACAGACGCCTCCTCATCCTCAGATTCCGGCTTGTTCATAATCTGGATATCGAAGGGATCCACATGGATGCCCACTTCCTCGCCCACGGGGCACATGTCCGTGGAATGTACCAGCCAGGTATAACCGTTGGCGGCCACCTCCATCTCGTAGTGAACGCCCTTGAAGATCAGGTGTGTCACACGTCCGGTGATAGTGCCCTCCTCCGGTTTTACCAAGTCGATATCTTCCGGGCGTATCACCACATCCACCGGCTGCCGGACGCCAAAGCCCTCGTCCACACAGGGGAATTTGGCGCCGAGGATTTCCACAAGACGATCCTGCAGCATCAGGCCGTCGATGATGTTGCTGTCCCCGATAAAGTCTGCGACGAAAGCGTTCTGAGGCTCGTTGTAGATGTCCTCAGGAGTCCCGATCTGCTGGATATATCCCTGGTTCATGACAACGATGGTGTCGGACATGGTCAGCGCCTCCTCCTGGTCATGGGTGACATAGACGAAGGTGATGCCGAGCTCATTTTTCAGCCGGATCAGTTCATATTGCATATCCTGGCGAAGCTTCAGGTCCAGCGCGCCCAGTGGTTCGTCCAGAAGAAGGACCTTCGGTTCGTTGACGATGGCCCGGGCGATGGCGATCCGCTGCTGTTGTCCGCCGGACAGAAGAGCGGGGGAACGGTTTTCGTAGCCTTCAAGATTTACCAGCTTCAGGGCATATTTGATCTTATCGTCGATGTAAGCTTTGCTTTTTCCTTTGATTTTCAGGCCGAACGCGATATTTTCGGCGATGGTCATGTGGGTGAACAGAGCGTATTTCTGAAAAACGGTATTCAGCTGACGTTTGTTGGGAGGCAGTTTCGTGATATCTCTGCCGTCGAAGAGCACACGCCCTTCGTCAGGGTTTTCGAACCCTCCCAGGATCCGCAGCGTCGTCGTCTTCCCGCAGCCGCTGGGGCCCAGCAGCGTTAGAAATTCATTTTCCCGGATATAAAGGTTCAGGTTGTCCAGAACTGTGACGCCGTCGAAGATTTTTGTGATGTTTTCCAGGTTGATCAGTTTGTTGCTCATGGCGGAATTCCTCCGATAAAAAATATTTCTCCGTATCCTGTGGCGGCCGCCGGAGATTGCGGCAGAATCCGATCCGGTCAGAAGCTCGGCGGTGCGCTGACCCAGAGCACGACGGCGTTGCTTTTTCCCGGATTTTCCAGATAGTGGACGGCCAGCGGGGCGAAAGAAAAGCTTTCGCCTTTTTTTACTCTGCAGGTCCGTCCGCCGATGTGCAGAAGAATCTGTCCGGCGAGAACATAGCCGAATTCCTCTCCCTCGTGGGGAGCGTCCGGGACTGTGGATCCGCCGGGGCCAAGTGTGAGCCGGATAGGCTCCATCAGATTTTTCTGTGCGGTGGGAACGAGCCAGACGATCTCGCTGTTCCGTTTTTCATCCCGCCGGACCGAGCAGTCGGCGGGGCCGAAGACGATTTTCTGTTCGCTGTCGTCGTCAAAAAAGGTTTTCAGGTCTGTTCCGAGGCAGGTGAGAATATCCACCAGTGTGGCGATGGAGGGGGAGGTGATGTCGTTTTCCAGCTGTGAGATAAAACCCTTCGATAGCTCGCACCGGTCCGCCAGTTCCTTCTGTGTAAGTCCGTACTGCTGGCGCAGGCGTCTGATTTTTTCTCCGATCTTCATACTGAGTGTTTGGCCTCCTGTTATGATAAACTGAAAGTTTAGTTTTACTATACTGCAGACTGCATTGCATTATACAGGATTCTGTCGGATTCTGTCAATGGGAATTGGGACGAAATCTTCCGGTCCGGTTGATGGGAAGGTTTTGAGTGCTGCGATGCCCTTCCGGGTCCGGCGGCCTGCGGGTGCGGCGGGCGGCTGCGAAGGCGCGGAAAATCTATGCCTCCCGGGGCGTCTCCGGAGGGGCGCTGGAGCGATTCGACAGGAAATCCTGATGATTTCCCGTCTCAGCGCTCCTCAGGCTCAGGGCGTGATGCCCTTCGCCTGGCCCGTCCGGAGACGCCCCGGGAGGCGAGATTTTCTCGCGTCTTCGCAGATGCCCGCCGTACCCGCAGGCCGCCGGATCCGGAAGGGCACCGCAGCACGCCAGTGGTTTGCGGGGCCGGACCGGGGGATTTCTGTGGGGTGGGGGCGTGGGGATGAGGGCGGAAGCTTTTTGGAAAGGCGATTTGTTGTGGGATTGGCAATTGTATGTATCAGGAAATCAGAGGGGATGAGAGGGGAGTGATTTTCGGGTCTTTTTGACAGCTGGTGTATCAGGTATGAATGGGTGGGGAGAATCATAAGATAGAGAAGGAAGTCCGGGGCTTTGCGTCCGGATCATCGCGAAGCGATTTTCAATGGCCGGATACTGTAACCGTTCAGCGGGCTGAACGGTTACGGGAAGTCTGCAGACGGGATGTGGGAAATAGATCGTTTTTGCAGAGGAAACGGGAAAGTAATGTGTGGCTTTTGAAGCGCGATGTGAATGTGACGGGGGGTTGAAGGGTGAATGAGAAAGTGATGGCAGTCTCCGGAGAGTGAACTGGAAAGCAGGTTTATGGCGGAGTGATGGAAAAGTGGGGAAATCGGAGAAACGGAGGGAAGAGCGGAAATGGCAGTGGGACGGAAGGGTGAAACGGTGTATAAGGAGAAGGCGGGGAGGGATTTCTGGAAAAGGGCTGTGGCTCTGCTGCTGGCTGCGGCGCTGGCGACGCAGGGGATTTTTCTGTGGGACATACAGCCGGTGGGGGCGGAGGAGCTTTCGGAGAGTGAGCTGTATGCGAAATCGGCCTGTCTGATGGATGGGGATTCGGGCAGGGTTCTGTATGGGAAGGAGGCGGAGACGCCTCTGCCGATGGCCAGCACGACGAAGATTATGACCTGTATTCTGGCGCTGGAGCAGGGATCGCCTGAACAGACGGTGACTGCCTCTGCCCGTGCGGCGGGGCAGCCGAAGGTTCACCTGGGCATTCGGGAAGGGCAGCAGTTTCTGATGGAGGATCTTCTCTATGCGCTGATGCTGGAATCTTTCAATGACGCGGCGGTGATGATTGCCGAGGGAGTGGCTGGATCGGTGGAAGCGTTTGCGGGACGGATGAACCAGAAGGCAGAGGAAATCGGATGCACGGACACGCATTTTGTCACGCCCAACGGGCTGGACGCGTCGGACGATCAGGGAGAACATCATACGACGGCCGCAGATCTGGCGCTGATGATGCGATACTGTATCCGCCAGTCTCCGAAAGCGCAGGAATTTCTGACCATCACACAGACGACCTCTTATACCTTCTGGGATGTGGAGCATACCCAGGTGTATACCTGCAGCAATCACAACAGCTTTCTTCAGATGATGGACGGCGCTGTTTCCGGGAAGACCGGATTTACGTCAAAAGCCGGGTATTGTTATGTGGGCGCGCTGGAGCGGGACGGAAAATGTCTGATCGTCGCTCTTCTGGCCTGCGGCTGGCCGAACAACAGGGATTATAAATGGGCCGATACGAAGACGTTGATGAATTACGGTCTGGAGAATTATCAGTACCGCGATGTGTTTCTCCATGACTGGAGTCCGGGGCAGACCGTGGTCAGCCAGGGACAGTACGAAGGGATTCTCGGCGAGACAGAGGCCAGCGTCCCTCTGGAATTGTCTGTGGACAGCCGGACGGAAACGCTGAATCTTCTTCTGCGGGAGGACGAACAGGTGAAAGTGACCGCCCGTCTCCCGGAACGCCTCACCGCCCCTGTGAAAAGCGGCGAGCAGGTGGGGGAAGTTGTCTATACTCTGGAGGGACAGCAGATCGCCGTTTATCCCGTTTATACCGCGGAAGCGGTGGAGAAAATTGATTTTTCCTGGTGCCTGGAACAGATCACATCCCGCTTTGAACTGTAACCGGAAGGATTACCGTTCAGCTGGCTGAGCGGTTGCCCGACAGTGAACGGAAAACAGAGCTGGTCGGCCTGCTGCAGATGCAGGAAAGCGGCAAAAGGAATCCCTTTCTTTTACGGAAAGGGATTTTTTGTGTAACAGGGAACTGCGTTCCCTGTTACACAAAAACGCTCCGCGGGATGCGCACTCGCGCGAAGCAGAAATCTGTCGCTAAAGCGACCGCGCTCGGCGCGAGAGTTCTGCGAGCAGAACTCTTTTTTAACTGCAGTTTATCCAGCGGAACAGGATTACGTTTCTGTGGAATTTTGTAAAAAAATTATTAAAAATATACAAAACATCTTGTGTTTTGTTGTGTAACAAGCTAAAATTAGTTAGTCGACTAAGTAAATGAAGGAGGTAAACATGATTGAGGGCAAAGAGAGCTTCTGCCGCAATTCTGTCAATGCACTGTTGGGTAAACTGGCGCATATGATGTTTTCTTCCATGTTCCGGAAGGCGAAAGATCTGGGAATCCATCCGGGACAGGTGCCGATCTGTGCCTGGCTTTACCATCATAACGGCTGTCGGCAGAAAGAGATTGTCGAGGCGCTTAAGATCAAACCGTCTACCGTTTCCGTTTCCATGGATCGTCTGGAAAAGAGTGGGTTGATTACGAGAAAGCAGGACCCGCAGCATCCGAGAGTTGTCAAGGTCTATGTGACGGAAAAAATGGAGGAATGCTATCGGGCGCTGAAAAGCGTGCTTGCAGAGAGTGAAGAGATGCTGACAAGCGGATTTTCCACGAAGGAGAAAGAGCTGCTGCAGAGTTATCTGTTACGGATGGCAGAGAATCTGGAGCATATGCAGAATCCGGAGCGGATGCAGAATCAGGAGAAGTGCGGCAAAAGCCGTGGACAGGAGGAAGTATGATATGTTGAAAATGCTGAAATACATGAAGAAGAGTGTCGGTTGGATTCTTCTGATCATTGTTCTTCTGTTTGTTCAGGCATACAGCGATCTTGCGCTGCCTGAATATACCTCACGGATTGTGGACACCGGAATTCAGCAGAAGGGAATTCCCGATGCGGTTCCGGACAGAATCCGCGAGACGACGCTGACAGGGCTTACAATGCTGATGGATCAGGAGGACGCCAGCCAGGTGCTGGACGCATACACGGACGCGGAGGACGGCGTCTGTCAGCTGAAAGATATCAGTGATTCCCGGAGGGAGGAGCTGAACGATTCCATGGGCCTTGCCATGATGGTGTCCATGATGGCGGCCTCGGAAGGAATGGATCTGACGCAGCAGGTTCCCCAGGAACAGATCCAGGCGATTCTGGATCAGGCGAATGCCCAGAAGGAACAGATTTCGGACAGTATCGTCACACAGATGGCAGTCACCTTTGTTCAGCAGGAATATGAGGCGATGGGAGAGGATCTGGCTCAGATCCAGATGAACTATCTGATTCGTACGGGCGTGCAGATGCTTGGACTGGCGCTGATTTCCATGATGGCGGCAGTGCTGGTGACGTTTCTTGCCAGCCGTGTGGCTGCGCTGCTGGGCCATGACCTGAGAAATCAGGTGTACCGGAAGGTAATTTCCTTCTCCAGCGCAGAGATGAACCGCTTCTCCACAGCGTCTCTGATCACACGGTCCACCAACGATATCCAGCAGGTACAGATGCTGATGACGATGGTGTTCCGTATCGTACTGTATGCTCCGATCATCGGAATCGGAGGCATCATGAAGGTGCTGCGGACGGAATCCGGAATGACCTGGATTCTCGGAGTGGCGGTCTGCGCGCTGGCTGTGCTGATTCTGGTGCTCCTTGTGGTGGCGATGCCGCGGTTCAAAAAACTGCAGACCATGATCGACCGTCTGAATCTGATCACCAGAGAGATTCTCACCGGACTTTCCGTAATCCGTGCGTTTTCCGCGGAGAAGCATGAGGAGGAGCGCTTTGAGGAAGCCAACCACCGGCTGATGAAAACCAATCTGTTTGTCAACCGCTGCATGACCTTTATGATGCCGCTGATGATGCTGATCATGAATGGAATTTCCGTGCTGATCGTGTATGTGGGCGCGCACCACATTGACGAGGGCGCCCTGCAGGTCGGAGACATGATGGCGTTTATTCAGTACACAATGCAGATTATCATGGCCTTCCTGATGCTCTCCATGCTGTCGGTCATGCTGCCGAGAGCCAGCGTGTCCGCAAATCGTATTGTGGAAGTTCTGAATACGGAGGTGTCGATCCGGAATCCGGAGCAGCCGAAGCGGCCGTCTGAGGACAGAAAGGGCGAGGTGGAATTTTCTCATGTATCGTTCAGTTATCCGGGGGCGGAAGAAGAAGTTCTCCACGACATTACGTTTACCGCGAAAAAGGGAGAGACCGTGGCGTTTATCGGAAGCACGGGAAGCGGAAAGAGTACGCTGGTCAACCTGATACCAAGGTTTTTCGATGTGTCCGAAGGTGTGATCCGCGTGGACGGAGTGGATATCCGCGAAATGGATATCAGGGATCTGCGCAGCCGTCTCGGCTATGTGCCGCAGAAGGGAATCCTGTTTTCCGGAACGATTGCATCCAATCTTCGCTTCGGAGCGGAGGATGCGTCGATGGAGGAGCTGAATCAGGCGGCGGACATTGCCCAGGCCAGTGAATTCATCGCCCAGAAAGAGGACGGAATGGAGTCGCCGATCGCCCAGGGCGGAACCAATGTGTCCGGCGGGCAGAAGCAGCGTCTTTCGATTGCGCGTGCCGTCGCAAAACATCCGGAAATCTATATTTTTGACGACAGTTTTTCCGCGCTGGATTATAAGACGGACGCGGCGCTCCGCCAGGCGCTGAAGCGGGAGACCTCCGAGGCGACCACGCTGATTGTCGCACAGCGGATCAGCACGATTCTTCATGCGGATAAGATCATGGTTCTGGACAACGGAGCGGTCGCAGGCTGCGGAACTCATAAGGAACTGATGGAAAGCTGCGAGGTTTACCGGCAGATTGCCAGAAGCCAGCTGTCAGAGGAGGAGTTGAAAGCATGAGCAGAGCAGGAGGATTTCATGGCCCGAGCCGCGGGGCGGGTCAGGAGAAAGCAAAGGATTTTAAAGGTTCCATCAGGAACCTGATCAGATATATGGGAAAATATAAGTTGCGTCTGGGGCTGGTACTCCTGTGCGCGATCATGGGAACCGTGTTCAGCATCGTTGGACCGAAGATCCTCGGAAAGGCGACGACGGAACTGTTTAACGGACTCGTGGCAAAAGTACAGGGAACCGGCGGCATCGATTTCGGAAAGATCGGACAGATTCTGCTGAGCGTTATGGCTCTTTATCTGGTCAGCGCGGCGTTTTCGCTGATTCAGGGCTTTGTGATGACAGGTATTTCCAACGACGTCAGCTACAGTCTGCGAAAGGAAATTTCTCAGAAAATCAACCGGATGCCGATGAAATATTTTGAGAGCAGGACTTACGGTGAGGTACTCTCCCGCGTGACCAATGATGTAGATATGCTGCAGCAGGGAATCAGCCAGAGCATTACCCAGCTGATCACCTCTGTGACGACAATGATCGGCGTGCTGATTATGATGATTTCCATCAACGGATGGATGACGCTGGCAGCCTTTCTGATTCTCCCGGTTTCCATGCTGATTATCGGAACTGTGATGGGACATTCCCAGAAGTTTTTCCGCAACCAGCAGAGTTACCTGGGCGTTGTCAACGGTCAGGTGGAGGAGATCTACTCCGGACAGAACGTGGTAAAAGCATTTAATAAAGAAGAGGATGTGGTCCGGGAGTTCGAAAAGGCCAACCGGAACCTTTACGAGTCGGGATGGAAAGCTCAGTTTTTCTCGGGAATAATGATGCCGATCATGTCCTTTATCGGAAATCTGGGCTATGTGCTGGTGGCGATTCTCGGCGGATTTATGGTAATCCGCGGCGCGATCGAGGTCGGCGACATTCAGTCCTTCTTCCAGTATATCCGTAACTTCACGCAGCCGGTCCAGCAGATCGCTCAGGTCAGCAATATGCTTCAGATGTCGGCCGCTTCCGCGGAACGTGTTTTTGAGTTCCTGAATGAGGAGGAAGAGGATCAGACGGTGGAACATCCGGTGAGCGTCGAGGGGCTGGAAGGAAACGTGACCTTCGATCATGTGGGCTTCGGATATAATCCGGAGAAAACCATCATCAAGGATTTCTCCGCGGATGTGAAATTCGGCCAGAAGATTGCGATTGTAGGACCTACGGGAGCAGGAAAGACGACGATGGTAAAACTGCTGATGCGGTTCTATGACGTGACCAGAGGCGCGATTCTGATCGACGGCCATAACGTAAAGGATTTCAACCGGAGCGAGCTTCGCGAGATGTTCGGAATGGTTCTCCAGGACACCTGGCTGTTCAACGGAACGATTATGGAGAATATCCGTTACGGGCGGCTGGATGCCACCGACGAGGAAGTCATCGAGGCGGCAAAGGCGGCCCATGCCCATAAGTTTATCATGCAGCAGCCGGAGGGTTACCAGACAGTGCTGAACGAGGAGACCAGCAACATCTCCCAGGGACAGAAACAGCTTCTGACAATCGCCCGCGCGATTCTGGCGGACGACAAGATTTTGATCCTGGACGAGGCGACATCCTCCGTGGACACCAGAACGGAGATTCTGATCCAGAAAGCGATGGATAACCTGATGAAAGGACGGACCAGCTTTATTATTGCGCACCGTCTGTCCACGATCCGGGATGCGGATCTGATCCTTGTGATGAAGGACGGAGATATCATCGAGCAGGGAACCCACGAGGAACTGCTGGAAAAAGGCGGATTTTATGCGCAGCTTTATAACTCACAGTTTGAGAGAGTGATAGCATAGCGTGTTCCGGCGGACAGAAGCCGCCGGAGGCAGGCGCTCACAGCGACGGCTGCAGAGACTGGAACTTTCGGGGGTTCTGAACTCCCGAAGCTTCCGGACTCTGCAGCCGTTCGTTTACTGTCTGCCTGAACGATTGCTGCCTGCTGCAGCCGTCCGTTTACTGTCTGCCCGAACTGCTGCTGCCTGCTGCAGCCGTCCGTTTACTGTCTGCCTGAACTGTTGCTGCCTGTGGCAGCCGTTCCGTCAGGTCTGCGCATTCGCTGCACAGATTTGCAGTATCTTGCGATTGACAGACAGGCGGTGTTGCCTCTATGATAGAGGAGGAGATTTTTCGAAAAACTGCGGCTGCGGTCAGAAGCGGCGGCTGTGAGTTTCGGATTTTCCATGGAGAGAAAGGAGAGAATGGAATGAAGAATTTATTAGTCGCCCAGTCCGGCGGCCCCACCGCTGCGATCAATGCAACGTTGGCCGGAGTGTTCCAGGGCGCGGTTGGGTCCGATCAGGTGGACGGGATTTACGGAGCTGTCAACGGGATCCAGGGTGTGATGGAGGAGCGTTTTGTAGATCTTCGGGAACTGCTCGCCAGCACCCGGGAACAGGATCTTCTGATCCAGACTCCGGCGGCGGCGCTTGGGTCCTGCCGTCTGAAACTGAAGAATCCGGCAGAGGATCCATCGGATTTTGAGAAGATCATTTCTGTTTTCCGGAAACATGAGATTCATTACTTTATCTATATCGGCGGAAATGATTCGATGGATACGGTGGACAAGCTTTCCGCCTATGTAAAAGCCCAGGGCATTGAGGACATTCAGGTGATGGGCGCTCCGAAAACCATCGACAATGACCTGATGGGAACGGATCACTGCCCGGGCTTCGGATCTGCGGCAAAATATATTGCGACCACTTTTGCGGAGCTGGAGAGAGACTGCCATGTGTACAGCGTGAAGGCAGTGACGATCGTGGAAGTGATGGGAAGAAACGCCGGATGGCTGACGGCAGCCTCCTCCCTGGCGCGGCTGAACGGCGGAGAGGGACCGGCTCTGATCTATCTTTGCGAGGTGCCTTTTGACACGGAGAAATTCCTGCAGGATGTGCAGGAACAGCTGAAAATCCGTGACAGCGTCCTGGTGGCGGTCAGCGAAGGAATTCATGACGCTGAGGGCAGATATCTGTCTGAGCAGACCCAGAGTGGGGCGACAGACAATTTCGGCCACAGCTACATCGCCGGCGCGGCGGGAGTGCTGGAACAGCTGGTGCGCGACAGAATCGGCTGTAAGGTCCGTTCCATCGAACTGAATCTGATGCAGAGGAGCGCGGCGCACATTGCCAGCGCGGCAGATCTCCGGGAATCCCAGATGCTCGGCCGCAAAGCCTGCCAGTGCGCGCTGGAAGGAAAGAGCGGACGCATGGCGGCGATCCGGCGGATCAGCGACGATCCCTACCGGATTGAGCTGACCGACGTCCCTGTCAGTGAATCCGCCAACGCGGAAAAAACCGTGCCGGAATTCTGGATTACTCCGGACGGAAACGACGTGACCTCCGAGATGACCGCTTACCTGAAGCCATTGATTCAGGGGGAAGTTCCGGTTATCTTTGAAAACGGAATCCCCCGCCATATCCGTCTGTATTAATTGTGGCAGACCTGGCTGAACTGTAACCTTTTTCTGACAAAAACGCACAAAACCTATTGAAAAAATTATAAAAAACCGCTATGATAGGGATATGTATAAAATTTTGCTAAAGATTTTATAATGAATTATATAAGATGGAGGTTTAAAGAATGAGTAACACAGCACAAAGTTTAGCAGGCACAAGAATTGCCTCTTTGCTGGACGAAAACAGCTTTGTTGAAATCGGCGGCCAGATTACGGCCAGAAGCACAGATTTCAACATGGCCGCGATGGAGACGCCATCCGACGGTGTTATCACTGGTTACGGTGTGATCGACGGAACCCTGGTGTATGTTTACAGCCAGGATGCTTCCGTAATGAACGGCACCGTAGGCGAAATGCATGCAAAAAAAATCGCAAAGCTGTATGAGTTTGCCCAGAAGACAGGCGCACCGGTGATTGGACTGGTTGACTGTGCAGGTATGCGTCTGCAGGAAGCGACGGATGCACTGAACGGTTTCGGCCAGGTTTATATGGCTCAGGCCATGGCTTCCGGCGTGATCCCGCAGATCACCGCAATTTTCGGTACCTGCGGCGGCGGAATGGCTCTGATTCCGGCTCTGACAGACTTTACGTTTATGGAAGAGAAAAAAGGAAAACTGTTTGTCAATTCCCCGAACGCACTGGATGGAAACATTTCTTCCAAATGCGACACCGCGGCAGCGGAGTTCCAGAGCGAGGAGACAGGCCTTGTGGATGTTGTCGGCAGCGAAGCTGACATCCTGGCGCAGATCCGCCAGCTGGTAGGAATGCTTCCTTCCAACAATGAAGACGAAGCGTACACGGACTGCACCGACAACCTGAACCGTGCGTGCCCGGATCTTGCAAACTGCGCGGGAGATACCGGCATTCTGCTGTCTCAGATCAGCGATAACGGCGTTGTCTTTGAGACAAAGAGAAATTACGCGAAAGATATGGTAACTGCTTTCATCCGTCTGAACGGCGCTACCGTAGGCGCGGTTGCAAACCGCAGTGAAATCTACGGACAGGATGGAACCGTTGAGGCCACCTTCGACGGAACCTTAAGCGCAAAGGGCGCAAAGAAAGCGGCTGATTTTGTAAAATTCTGCGATGCGTTCGGAATCCCGGTTCTGACCGTCACAAATGTCAAAGGATTCAAGGCGACTAAGTGTTCTGAAAAATTCATGGCAAAGAATGTTGCGGAGCTGACTTACGCGTTTGCGGACGCGACTGTTCCGAAAGTGAACGTGATTGTCGGACAGGCATACGGAAGCGCATATCTGGCTATGAACAGCAAATCCATCGGCGCCGACATGGTGTTCGCATGGCCGAACGCTGAGATCGGTATGATGGACGCGAAGGCGGCTGCGAAGATCATGTATGCAGATGCAGACCTGGCAACTATCAACGAGAAGGCTGCAGAATACGCTACCCTGCAGAACAATGTAACCTCCGCAGCGAGAAGAGGATATGTGGATACTGTGATCGAACCGGAAGACACACGCAAATACGTGATCGGCGCGTTCGAGATGCTCTACAGTAAGAGAGAAGACAGACCGGACAGAAAACATGGCACGGTATAAGGAAGGTGAGGCAGATGAGTAAGAACTGGAAGAAGCTCGGGAGTCTTTTCCTGAGCCTGACATGTGCTCTGGTGATGTCCGTGGTTCCGGCCTTCGCCGAGACAAAATCCACGCCTGCATACCTTCCGGTGGAGGAGTCCACGCTGGACAATATGCTCTCCACCAGCGAGTCACTGATTGATGAACTCTGCGGTTACGGTGATGAAGAACTGGAAGTTCTGAAAACTTCCGATTACAGCTTCACCGTCCGCGCTGTTGAGGCATGGCAGTCCGTGAAGGACGAGCTGGGAGCGCTTGTAAGCTATGACACGGAAGCAGCGACCTATGAGGTGGACGGCGATTTTGTCACCTGTACGATTCCGGCCCAGTTTGAGCTGAATCCGGCGACGGTCCGCGTGTACTGGAATATGGTTGGTCAGCAGCAGGCAACAGACATGACCTTTACAGTTGAAAGTTCCATGAATGTTCTGATGGGAGAAGCTGGAATGAATACAGTAACAGGACTTTGCGTTGTGTTTGTGGTTCTGATTTTCCTTGTATTTATCATCTATATGTTCGGGAAGATCGGCGCAGGAAACAAGACGCAGACAACAGAAACACAGAAAAAGGCAGAGACGCCGGCACCGGCTCCTGCACCCGCACCGGCTGTGCAGGCACCTGCAGCAGCGGCGCAGGATGATATAGAGCTTCAGATCGTGCTTGGAATGGCGATTGCAATGTATGAAGAAGAGACAGGCGCGGTCGGCGGAGACAGCTACGTGGTACGGAGCATCCGCAGAAACAGAAAAAATAATTGGAAAAGATAAAATTCAGGAGGATAGTACAATGAAAAATTATACCATCACAGTAAATGGCAATGTTTACAACGTAACTGTTGAAGAGGGAACCACCGCAGGCGCACCGGTAGCGGCAGCAGCACCGGCTCCGGCACCTGCACCGAAGGCAGCTCCGGCGCCTGCAGCAGCGCCTGCACCGGCACCTGCACCGAAGGCAGCAGCACCGGCCGGCACTGCAGGAAGCGTTGAAATCACCGCTTCTGTACCGGGCAAGATCTGCAAGGTAGAGGCATCTGTCGGCGCAACTGTAAAAGCAGGAGACAGCATTGTGGTTCTGGAAGCAATGAAAATGGAAATCCCGGTTGTCGCTCCTTCTGACGGAACTGTTGCAAGCATCAACGTTTCCGTTGGCGATGCTGTAGAATCCGGTGACGTTCTCGCAACCATGGATTGATTTCATGGCTTTATTTGAGAAATGGCAACCGTTCAGCCGGCTGAACGGTTGCCGGAAATGACCGGAGGTGTGACAATGATTGGAGAAACACTGAATAATCTCCTTAACCAGACAGCGTTCATGAGTCTGAGCTGGGGAAATTATGTTATGATTCTGGTGGCGTGCTTTTTTCTGTATCTGGCGATCAGACATGAATTTGAGCCGCTGCTGCTGGTACCGATTGCATTCGGTATGTTACTTGTAAATATTTATCCGGATATTATGGCTGAGCCATATACGGATGTACAGGGTCTGGAACATGCAGGCGGCCTGTTCTACTATTTCTTCAAGCTGGATGAGTGGAGTATTTTCCCGTCCCTGATCTTCCTGGGAGTCGGAGCAATGACGGATTTCGGTCCGCTGATTGCAAATCCGATCAGCTTCCTGATGGGAGCTGCCGCACAGCTTGGAATTTATGTGGCGTACTTCATTGCGATTGCGCTGGGATTCAACGGAAGAGAAGCCGCTGCGATTTCCATCATCGGAGGAGCGGACGGCCCGACTTCCATCTTCCTGCTGAACAAGCTTGGACAGCAGCATCTGATGGGACCGATCGCAGTAGCGGCATATTCCTACATGTCTCTGGTGCCGATCATCCAGCCGCCGGTAATGAAACTGCTGACCACGGAGAAAGAGCGCAAGATCAAGATGGAACAGCTTCGCCCGGTTTCCAAACTGGAAAAGATTCTGTTCCCGGTTGTCATCACGATTATTGTCTGCCTGCTGCTGCCGTCTACGGCTCCGCTGGTAGGTATGCTGATGCTCGGAAACCTGTTCCGTGAGTGCGGCGTTGTACATCAGCTGGCAGACACTGCGTCCAACGCGCTGATGTATATCGTGGTTATTCTGCTGGGTACGTCTGTAGGCGCTTCCACAAGTGCTGAGGCGTTCCTGAACATGGATACGCTGAAAATCGTCGCACTTGGACTGATTGCCTTTATTTTCGGCACGGCCGGAGGCGTTCTTCTTGGAAAACTTCTCTGTGTTCTGACGCATGGAAAGATCAATCCGCTGATCGGATCAGCAGGCGTATCTGCGGTGCCGATGGCGGCCCGTGTGTCTCAGAAGGTAGGTGCGGAAGCGGATCCGACCAACTTCCTGCTGATGCATGCGATGGGACCGAACGTTGCCGGAGTTATCGGAACCGCTGTGGCGGCCGGTACATTTATGGCGATTTTCGGCGTATAAGAAACTGACTGCGGTTCCGGGCGGTGAAAAGCCGGACGGACCGCAGATCCATACAATGCCTGCAGAAACTTTCGGCGGTAAAAAGTGCTCCGTCCGCCGGACGGACGCCGGCGCAGGTTTTCTGCACGAAAAACTGTTTTAGGAGGATAGAAATGGCAGAAGTAGAAAAGAAACCTGTCAAAATTATGGAGACTGTGCTTCGTGACGCACACCAGTCCCTGATCGCGACAAGAATGACGACAGAGCAGATGCTTCCGATTATCGATAAAATGGATAAAGTCGGCTATCATGCAGTAGAATGCTGGGGAGGAGCAACCTTTGACGCTTCCCTTCGTTTCCTGCATGAGGATCCGTGGGAACGTCTTCGTAAGCTGCGCGACGGATTCAAACATACAAAACTTCAGATGCTGTTCCGCGGCCAGAATATTCTGGGATATCGTCCCTACGCAGACGACGTGGTAGAGTATTTTGTACAGAAATCTGCCGCAAACGGAATCGATATCATCCGTATTTTCGACTGTATGAACGATATGAGAAATCTTCAGACAGCCGTTCGTGCGGCTAACAAGGAAAAGGCGCACGCACAGGTGGCAATGTCCTATACAACCGGCGATGCCTATACGCTGGAGTACTGGGTAGACCTGGCAAAGAGAATTGAGGATATGGGCGCTGATTCTATCTGTATCAAGGATATGGCGGGACTTCTTGTTCCGTACAAAGCAACAGAACTGGTGACGGCTCTGAAAGAGGTTACCAAGCTGCCGATTCAGCTTCATACCCACTATACTTCCGGTGTGGCTGCGATGACTTATATGAAAGCGGTAGAGGCCGGCGTTGACATCATCGACACTGCGATGTCTCCGTTTGCAATGGGAACTTCTCAGCCGGCGACAGAGGTTATGGTTGAGACCTTCCGAGGAACTCCGTACGATACCGGACTGGATCAGGGTCTGCTGTCTGAGATCGCCGACTACTTCCGCCCGATGAGGGATGAAGCGCTTGACACCGGTCTGATGAACCCGAAGAACCTGGGTGTAAATATCAAGACGCTGCTGTATCAGGTGCCTGGCGGAATGCTTTCCAACCTGACCTCTCAGCTGAAAGAACAGCATGCGGAGGACAAATTCTACGAAGTGCTGGAAGAAGTTCCGCGCGTGAGAAAAGACCTGGGCGAGTGCCCGCTGGTTACTCCGTCTTCTCAGATTGTCGGAACACAGGCTGTGTTCAATGTAATCATGGGCGAGCGTTACAAGATGGTGACCAAAGAGACCAAAGACGTGCTGAGCGGAAAATACGGCGCAACCATCAAACCGTTCAATCCGGAGGTTCAGAAGAAATGTATCGGAGATACCGAACCGATCACCTGCAGATATGCAGATCTGCTTGAGCCGGAGCTTGACAAGCTTGAGGCTGAGATGGCACAGTGGAAAGAGCAGGATGAGGATGTTCTGACCTACGCACTGTTCCCGCAGGTAGCGGTTGAATTCTTCAAATATCGTGAAGCGCAGAAGACAAAAGTTGACCCGACGATTGCCGACAATGAGAACGGCGCATATCCGGTCTGATAAAGTAAAAAAAGCAGCTTGAAAGCTGAGAAGGCCGCCTGGCGGCCCGGACAGAGACGTCCGGGATGCCGGGCGGTATTTTCTTTTGTATTTGCGCATTGCCGCAAATCATGCTATAATCGGAAACGGAATGCGCGGGGAGGTATAGAAGAGAAGATGGCGGAGAAGGATAATCTCAGGGACAACAGAGAAAAAGACAGTACGGGAAAGCGGTGTCCCGCAGATAAAAGTATGACAGATCACGCGGCAAAAACCGGCGCGGCAAAGGAGCAGACGGAGGGAAGTATGGAAAATCTGCTCACACGGCTGAAACACCAGTATCATTCCCTGAGCAAAGGCCAGAAACGGCTGGCTGACTTTATCTCGGAACACTATGATCAGGCGGTTACGATGACAGCCGCAAAGCTTGGAGCACAGGTGAATGTCAGCGAATCCACGACCGTACGTTTTGCAATGCAGCTGGGATATGCGGGATTTCCCGAGTTCCACCGGGCGCTTGAGGAGCTGGTGATGAACAAGCTGAATTCGATTCAGCGGATGCAGATGACTTACGGGAGAGTTCCTCAGGGTGAAATTCTTGGCACGGTGCTCCAGTCAGATATCGATAAAATAAAGATGACGATGGAGGAGGTCTGTGCGGAATCCTTTGGGCAGGCGGTGAATACCATTCTCGGAGCCCGGACGATTTACATTGTGGGAATCCGAAGCTGTGCGCCGCTGGCAAGTTTCCTCGCATTTTATCTTCATATGATTTTTGACGATGTGCGTCTGGTACAGACGAGCAGCGCCAGTGAAATTTTCGAACAGATGATACGGATCGGCTGTGAGGATGTGATGATTGGAATCAGTTTTCCCAGATATTCGGTGCGGACACAGAAGGCGCTGGAATTCGCCAGCAAAAGGCAGGCGAAGGTGATTACGATCACGGACAGCGTTCACTCTCCGATCAACACCTGGTCGTCCTGCAGTCTGATCGCGAAAAGCGATATGGCGTCCATTGTGGATTCCCTTGTGGCTCCACTGAGCCTGATCAATGCGCTGGTGGTGGCGCTGTGCATGAGACGGCAGGAGAACGTCGTGGAGACGCTTGAGACGATGGAGGAAATCTGGGACGAGTATCAGGTGTACAGCAACGATGAAATGACCACCGCCAAAGAAAAAGGCGATATAAAATTATCATAACCGGGAGAGAATTATGGCAGAGGCAGGAATTATCGGAGGCGGCGCGGCAGGAATGTTCGCAGCCGTACAGGCGGCCGTGCGCGGACATGAAGTACACTTGTATGAACAGAATGATAAGCTGGGAAAGAAGCTCTTTATCACCGGAAAAGGGCGGTGCAATTTTACGAATGCCTGTTCTGTGGAGGAGTTTCTGCAGAACATTGTGAGCAACGGGAAATTCATGTACAGCTCCGGTTATGGATTTACCAGCGACGATATTATGGAGTTTTTCCGGAACTGCCATGTTCCGGTTAAGGTGGAGAGAGGAAACAGGGCGTTTCCTGCCACCGACCATTCGTCCGACATTATCAGAGGTCTGGAACGGGCCATGAAAGAGGCCGGGGTAAAGATTCATCTTGGGACGAGAGTACGTCATGTGCTCTGCAGGGACAATGCCGCGGCGGGGGTCGTTCTGGAAAACGGGGCCAGCGTGCCCCTGGATGCGGTGATGGTCGCAACCGGAGGGCTTTCCTATCCCACGACAGGCTCCACCGGAGACGGCTACCGTATGGCCGGGGAATGTGGACATACGGTGACGGAACGGAAGCCGGCGCTTGTTCCGCTGGAGACAGGGGAAAGCTATATCCCGAAGATGCAGGGATTGTCTCTGAAAAATGTGACCTTCCGCGTGATGGGCAGAAAAAAGCCGGTTTACGAAGGGTTCGGAGAGATGATGTTCACCCATTTCGGCGTCACCGGGCCGTTGGTTCTGAGCGCCAGCTCCTATATCGGGAAGTCAGGTCTTCCGTGGCCGCTGGACGCGCAGATTGATCTGAAGCCGGCACTGACGGAACATCAACTGGACGAGAGGCTGCTCCGGGAATTTCAGGAGGCCCGGAACCGGCAGTTTAAGAATGTGGTGCCGGAGCTGTTTCCGGCGCGGATGGTTCCGGTGATGATTGAACTTTCGGGAATCGCTCCGGACCGTCCGGTGAACGGGATCTCAAAAGAGGAGCGGAATCGTCTGGCGGAACTGACGAAGCATTTCCCGCTGACAATTATAGGAACCCGGCCGTTCCGGGAGGCGATTATCACCCAGGGCGGCGTATCCGTGAGGGAGATTCAGCCCGGAACGATGGAGTCGAAAAAAGTAAAGAACCTGTATTTTATCGGTGAGGTGCTGGATGTGGACGCGCTGACCGGCGGATTTAATCTTCAGGTGGCCTGGTCGACGGCTTATGCGGCTGCGGCTGCCCTGGATGGGAAGGACAGAATATGAGTTTTAATATTGCGATTGACGGGCCTGCGGGCGCCGGCAAAAGTACGATTGCAAAGAAAATTGCGGCGGAACTGTCGTTTATCTATGTGGACACCGGGGCGATGTACCGGGCAATGGGGCTGCTGTTCCTGAGAAAGGGAATTGACTCCAAGGATGCCGCGGCCATCGAGGCGGCTGCCCGGGAGGCGGATGTGACGATTGGCTATGAAAATGGCGAACAGCAGGTGTATCTGAACGGAGAAAACGTGACGGCGTCTCTTCGCACGGAGGAGGCCGGAAACATGGCTTCCGCCACAAGTATTTATCCGGGAGTGCGCAGACAGCTGACTGCGCTGCAGAAGGAACTCGCCGCACGGCAGAACGTGGTGATGGACGGCCGCGATATCGGAACGGCCGTGCTGCCGGACGCCCAGCTGAAAATCTATCTGACTGCCAGTTCCCATGTGCGGGCGGTGCGCCGGTACGAGGAACTGAAAGCGAAGGGCGTCGACAGTGATCTTTCTGTGATTGAGGCGGACATTATCGCAAGGGATCAGAGGGATATGACCAGAGAGATTTCCCCCTTGTGCAAGGCGGCGGACGCCGTGGAGGTGGACAGCTCGGAGCTGACCATCGATGAAGTGGTGGAGACGGTGAGAAAGCTGTATCAGGAGCGTACAGGGGCGTCTGTCTGATATGCCGGAAGGAGGTTGCAAATGGAAGTCACAGTGGCGAAGAGCGCCGGTTTCTGCTTCGGTGTGAAGCGTGCGGTGGATACGGTGTACCAACAGATCGAAACAGGGCGGAAACCTGTTTACACCTACGGACCGATCATTCATAATGAACAGGTGGTGGGAGACCTGGAGAAAAAAGGCGTCCGGGTGATACCTTCGGAGGAGGAGCTGGAAAAGATCACGGAGGGAACCGTTATTATCCGTTCCCACGGCGTCTCCAGAGAGATCTGCGAAAAAATCTGCGCGCAAGGGCTGACGCTGGTGGACGCTACCTGCCCGTTTGTGCGGAAGATTCACCGGATCGTCGAGCAGGAGAGCGAAACGGGACGCCATGTTGTGATTATCGGCAGCGAGCCTCATCCGGAGGTGGAAGGAATCAAGGGCTGGGTCAGGGGGCCGGTGACTGTGATTTCCACGGCGGAAGAGGCGGAACAGTTTGTGCCGGAGGCCGGAAAACAGGTAAGTATCGTGGCGCAGACGACATTTAATTACAACAAATTTAAAGATTTAGTTGAAATTTTTTCGAAAAAGAGTTATGATATTAGTGTTTTAAATACTATCTGTAACGCAACGGAAGAGAGACAGACAGAGGCAAGAGACCTTGCCAGGACCGCAGATGCGATGATTGTCATCGGCGGAAGACATAGTTCCAATACTCAGAAGTTGTACGAGATATGTAAGGAAGAATGTAAAAATACTTACTTTATAGAGACACTCGTTGATTTGGATACAAAGCCTTTTCAATCATTTGGTCGTGTAGGTATTACAGCAGGGGC
>DWWU01000020.1 GCA_019119555.1 Candidatus Fusicatenibacter intestinigallinarum
GTATTACAGCAGGGGCATCCACCCCAAATAAAATAATTGAGGAGGTTCAAAAACATGTCAGAATTAAGTTTTGAACAAATGCTGGATGAATCATTTAAAACAATCAGAAACGGAGAAGTCGTTGAAGGAACTGTCATCGACGTGAAGGATGATGAGATTATTCTGAACATCGGTTACAAGGCAGACGGTATTCTTACGAAAAATGAATACTCCAACGATTCCAATATTGACCTTCACACCGTAGCACAGCCTGGAGACAAGATGGAAGTCAAAGTTCTGAAGGTGAATGACGGAGAAGGACAGGTACTTCTGACCTACAAACGTCTCGCTGCCGAGAAAGGCAACAAACGTCTGGAGGAAGCATTTGAGAATCATGAAGTTCTCAAGGCAAAAGTTACGCAGGTACTGAATGGCGGACTGAGCGTCGTGATCGACGAAGCAAGAATCTTCATCCCTGCAAGCCTGGTATCCGATGTATATGAGAAAGATCTCACCAAGTACGCGGATCAGGAGATCGAATTTGTAATTACCGAATTCAATCCGAGAAGAAGACGTATCATCGGCGACAGAAAGCAGCTGATCGTTGAGCAGAAAAAGAAAATGCAGGAAGAGCTTTTTGCGCGTATTGCTGTCGGCGATACAGTAGAGGGTGTTGTCAAGAATGTGACCGATTTTGGTGCATTTATTGATCTGGGCGGTGCAGATGGACTGCTTCACATTTCTGAAATGTCCTGGGGTCGTGTGGAAAACCCGAAAAAAGTATTTAAGGTTGGCGATCAGGTGAAAGTTCTGATCAAAGACATCAACGGAGATAAGATTGCGCTTTCTCTGAAGTTCCCGGAGGGAAATCCGTGGCTGCATGCATCAGAGAAATATGCTGCGGGAAATATTGTAGAGGGAACTGTGGCTCGTATGACTGATTTCGGCGCATTTGTAGAGCTTGAGCCGGGCGTTGATGCCCTGCTGCATGTCTCCCAGATTTCCAAAGAGCATGTGGAGAAACCAGCGGATGTTCTCCAGATCGGACAGAAGATCACAGCAAAGGTTGTTGACTTCAATGAAGAGGAGAGAAAGATTTCTCTGAGCATGAAGGTTCTGGAAAAAGAGGCTCCGGCAGAGGAAGAGACGGTTTATTCCGACGAGGCATCTGACGAAGAGTAAAGAGAAAGGTAATCGTTCAGCGGAATGAATGGCTACGGCTGAACAGTTACAGAAAGACAGAAAGAAAACACGAAAAGAAGGAAGGGCTGTCGTACTGACAGAGTGTTTGGAAGACAGATACAGACGTATGTTATCTGTGTCTGTCTGCGCTCTGGAGGATGCGGCGGTCCTTTTTTTCAGAGAAAACTGTTCTGAGTCGAACATTTTATGGCAACCGTTCGCCGGCTGAATGGTTCCGCTTTATAAAACTGTGAGCTGAATTTAAGGTATGGAGTCTGAAACTGCGTCTGACTTCGGAACAGCGTTGGGGGTTTTATGTGGAATTTTCGTATTGCGGGTATTGAATTGTATTTTTTGCTGGGATGGTTCTGGATTTACTGCTTTCTGGGATGGGTCTGGGAGAGCTGTTACATGTCTGTGATGGAGCGGCGGCTGGTGAACCGCGGGTTTGTGAATGGGCCGTTTCTTACCATTTACGGTTTCGGGGCGGTTTCGGTGTATCTGATTCTGCGGCCGCTGGAAAGACAATGGCCTCTTCTGTTTCTCTGCGGCGCGCTTCTGGCGACGATCCTGGAATTTCTGACTGCAGTTGTGCTGGAGGCGGTGTTTCACACCAGCTGGTGGGATTACACGGAGAAGAAATGGAATTTTCAGGGAAAAATCTGTCCGGAGAGTACGGTCTGCTGGGGCTTTTTCACTTTGCTGATGTTCTATGTGTTTCAGCCCGGCGTGAGCTGGGCGGTGTGCCAGATCGATATGCGGACCGGAAAGGTCTTGATTCTTGTGATCACGGTAATTTACTGCTTTGACTTTGTGATTTCCGCTACGGCTGCCTTTGCGATGGATAGAAAGATCCGGAAGATGGAGCTTTTGCAGGCGGAGCTGCTGGAGATTCTGCAGAAAAACCGTCTGACGGAAACTGCAGAAGAGATGCGTCAGAAACTTTCCTCTTTCCGCAGAAGCACCGGACAGAAAATTCATATTTATCCCGGAAAAGCCCGGAAAACCATGAAAGGCTATATTGATATGCTGCGGGCGGAAGGAGAACAGAAGCTGGACGGAGTGATCGGCTACGGTTCAGGAAAAAAAGAAGAGCTGAATCAGCGCCGGGAGCAGGTAAAGAAAGAGATCCGGGAATGCGCGGAACGGCTTGGAATCCATTGGGGAAGGAGCAGAAAGATGATCGAGAGAACCATACAGCGGTTTGTGGATGCATATCCTCACCTGAATCACGTACAGCGTCTGGACCACAAGACAGAGGAGGTAACGGTGTCGGGACAGAAGTATCGTCTTGTAAAAAATGTGATGCCTCACCGGAACGACCGGCACTCCTACAATCTGCTGGCACAGAAAACGTTCGGAATATCTTTTGAATCCTGGTATCAGGACGGCTACTGGACCGAGAACAACTGTCCGTATACGCTGTTTGACGGCGAAACCGCCGCGGCAAACCTGTCGATTAACCGGATGCAGATTGAAAAGGACGGAAAAATCTATTCCTGTATCCAGATCGGAACGGTGATGACGGATGAAAGATACAGGTGCCGGGGGCTGATGCGTTTCCTGATGGAGACGGTTCAGCGGGAACCGGAGCTGTCCTGCGATATGGTATTTCTTTTTGCCAATGAGACTGTGTTGGAATTTTATCCGAAATTCGGATTTCAGCGGGTCGGCCAGTATCAGTATTTCTGGAAACCGGGACATGTGGAGACGCCTGCAGAGAGAGGCTGCAGAAAGCGGAAGCTTGATATGACCAGCAGCCGGGACATCAGCTTTCTGAGAACCTATTATGAAAAGAAAAATCCTTTCTCGGAATTTCAGGTTACGGATAATTTCGGGCTGCTGATGTTTTCCTGCACTTCGTTTATGAAAGATTGCGTCTGGTATCTGGAAGAAGAGGATGCGGTGATTCTTGCCGAAGAGGACGGAGACACCCTGTGCTGTTATGAAATTTACTGCGATCCGGGCAGAAAGCTGACGGATCTTCTGGAACGCTTGGTCAGCGAAAGGACCGCTTACGTTTCCCTGGGATTTACGCCGGCGGATCAGGAAGGCTTTGAGATCCGCCCTGTGGATGATGACGATGACGCCCTGTTTGTGTGGACGGAGAAAGGAAATCTGTTTCTGGACGGAAAGTATCTCTTTCCGCTCCTGTCCCATACATGAACGCACGTTGTGCCGTTGACAGTCTGATGTTGCCAATGCCGGCAGGCATAATGTGTGCGGCCTGCCGCATACAGGAATACATGTTATGACGTTTCCTGCCGGCAGAGATCTGAGAGTACAGCGGAGGCATACCGGGAAAGAAAATCCGGATCCTCCGCAAGGGAATCCTGCCATTCAAAGTAAAGCTGTCTCGCCTTGTGGTCCTCCCGGAACACCGGCGTCACAAGTTCTGAAGGCTGCGGAAAATAGAGCCCGTAATGCCGCTGATAACAGTTGGATGCTTTCGCTTTCTCTCTGTGCTCCGGATCCACATAAATACCCACGCTTTTATGGATTGCCGTATCCTCCAGAGGAAGATAGTAGTAATCCTTAAAATCCGGAAAAAAGAATTTCAGCTCACGCTCCTGCCCCAGGACCCGGAGGCTGGCCGTCTGTCCGGATACGGAAAGGGAACAGGCGCCTGCAGCTGTCTCAAACGGGCGGGTGAAAGGGAGATCTGCAGTGAGCGAAAAGGACAAGGTCCGGATCTGCCGGTCCACCGCTGCGCTGACCGGCTGAAAATGTCCTGAGAACAGGGAAGGGATGCTGTAAAGGGAGAGAATCTCTGTCATTCCCGTCAGATCCTCCCGGTTGTGGAGATGCAGCAGCCGGAGCAGCTCTTTGTCTCCTGAGGCAAGGTATTCTTCATATACATGAATCAGCTCCTCGCCGCTGAAATGGTCCGTACGGGAGAAACCTGCATATGCTTCCAGGGATTTCTGCTTCATGGAAGAAAGACCGAACATCTTCTGAAACGGGCGGAACCGGCGATACAGATCCAGCGTATCCATTCCGGAAAAGGGAGTCTCCTGCTGATAGAATTCATACTTTTTCCGAAGGTAAGGGAGATCGAAACCCGCTCCGTTATAGTGAAGCAGCCGGCGGTACGGCCGGAGAAATTCCGCGAACGCTTCCAGAAGATCCAGTTCCCTTGCCGGCTCGTCCGCAAACCACTGGGTCAGCTTCCACCGCCCGTTTTCCGGACAAAACACCGCCGCGCCGATAAGATAAAGATGGGATCTTCTCCAGTTCAGCCCCGTCGTCTCAATATCAAACAACACATCCTCCCCGGAAAGAAAACACCCCGGAACCAAACCGTCCGGACAAAAAGTTTCTGTAACAATCTTCATACCCTCACACCTCCAGTCGCATCCCTCATTATAAAACCATCCATCCCCAAAAAGCAACCTCTTTCCCCAATTTCCGATACCTCCATGTTACAGTTCAGACAGGTCTGCACTTCGTTTCGGTCGGTGTTCGTGGGAATAAACAGAGACACGCGCTCCAATGACAACTACCGCATACCCCCCAACCGCCGCCACAACCAGCTCAGGAAGCGGGACGGGTGCGGGGCCGGGGGATATGGAAGTGCAGAGCTTGCGACTACAGACGGACAGGGCAGGGGAGGGTGTGCGACGGGCACAGAGCGGAAAACACACAGTGCCTGTGAAGCCTGAATCCCGCTCTGATGCAAGGCGCACACCTTCCCCTGCCCTGTCCGGATGTCGGAGTGAGCACGCACTCCATATTCCCCCGGTCCCGCACCCGTCCCGCTTCCTGAGCGTCCCCCATTACAAAACTTGCGCCTGAGAAGAACTTCTGATATAATTGACAGGAACTTGGAAAGGATAAAAGAACATGATAGGATACATCAAAGGAACCGTAGCCGAGCTGTCCGCCGACCGTCTGATTCTGGAAAACGGCGGAATCGGCTACGAAATTTTCGTTCCCGCCAGCGTGCTGGACGCAGGCATCCGGCAGGGGCAGGAACTGAAGGTTTACACATATCTTCACGTCCGTGAGGATGCCCTGCAGCTGTTTGGATTTCAGAGCCGTGATGAACTGCAGACCTATCGTCTGCTGCTGGGCGTCAGCGGGATTGGTCCGAAGGCGGCCATCGGCATTCTCTCTGCGATGAGCGTGGATACCCTGCGCTTCGCGGTGCTCTCTGACGATGCGGCGGCGATTGCGAAAGCGCCGGGAATCGGGAAGAAGACGGCGCAGAAGCTGATTCTTGAGCTGAAAGACAAGTTCAGTCTGGAGGAGGCGTTTGAGAAGAAGCTTGCTGCGAATCAGCAGGATGCGGCTGAGCCGGTGAGCGAGGACGCCGCCAGCGAGGCGGTGCAGGCGCTGGTGGCGCTGGGATATTCCGGCACAGAGGCTCTGCAGGCTGTGAGAAAGGTGGAGGGCGCGGCGGATATGGATACGGAGGCGGTTCTGAAAGCTGCGCTTAAAAATCTGTTTTAAGGAGCGGACATGGGAAAAAGAATGATTACGGCAGAGGTGCTGGAGGAGGATATTAAAATTGAAGGAAGTCTTCGTCCGCAGACTCTGGATGATTATATCGGTCAGGAAAAGACAAAGGAAAATCTGAAAATCTATATCGAGGCAGCCAAACAGCGGGGTGACGTCCTGGATCACGTTCTGTTTTACGGCCCTCCGGGACTTGGAAAGACAACGCTGGCGGGAATTATCGCCAATGAGATGGGAACGCATATGAAGGTCACAAGCGGTCCGGCAATCGAGAAGCCGGGAGAGATGGCGGCGATTCTGAACAATCTTCAGGAGGGTGATGTGCTTTTTGTGGACGAGATTCACCGGCTGAACCGGCAGGTGGAAGAGGTCCTGTATCCGGCTATGGAGGATTTCGCCATAGATATCATGATCGGAAAAGGGTCGTCCGCCCGTTCGATCCGTCTGGATCTTCCGAAGTTTACCCTGGTAGGAGCGACGACCAGGGCGGGACTTCTGACGGCGCCTCTCAGGGACCGGTTCGGAGTGATTCATCATCTGGAGTTTTACACGGAGGAAGAGCTGGCAAAGATCATTCTCCATTCCGCCCGCGTGCTGGATGTGGAGATTGATCCGGAGGGAGCGCAGGAGATGGCGAAGCGGTCCCGGGGGACTCCGCGGCTTGCAAACCGGATTCTGAAGCGCGTGCGTGACTTTGCGCAGGTGAAGTACGACGGAAAGATCACAAAGGAGGTTGCTGCTTTTGCGCTGGACCTTCTGGAAGTGGACCGGTACGGCCTGGACCAGACGGACCGTCTGCTTCTGACGACGATTATGGAAAAATTTTCCGGAGGACCGGTGGGACTGGATACGCTGGCGGCTGCAGTGGGAGAAGATGCCGGCACAATCGAGGAGGTATATGAGCCTTATCTGATCAAAAACGGTTTTATCAACCGGACGCCCCGGGGAAGAGTTGCGACGGAACTGGCGTTTCATCACCTGGGAATTTCCTTGCCGGATGGGAACTGAGGATGGCCGGACGCTCACAGGGGCCAGGCTTTCATACGGTCTGTGCAGCGAATGCACGGACCTGGCTGAACTGTAATTCCGGGCTGCGGATTTTACAAAAAAAGGTTGTTTTTCTGCGATATTCGTTATATGATAGACTATATGAGTAAATTTTGGAGGAAATACAGACGAGATGGCAGTGAAAAACACGACGCAGGTCTTGATAGATGGAAAGATTATTACGCTCAGCGGCTATGAAAGTCCTGAGTATCTTCAGAAGGTTGCTTCTTATATGAATCAGAAAATCAGTGAACTCAGCCAGCTGCAGGGCTACAGCCGCCTGTCGGTGGATACGAAGCATACGCTTCTTTCGCTGAACGTGGCGGATGATTATTTTAAAGCCAGAGAGCAGGCGGAGATGCTGGAAGAGGATATGGAGGCCAAGGATGCTGAGAGCTACGGGCTTCGCAGCGAACTGGCAGAGACGAAAGTCCGGCTGGAGAGTGTGAAAGGCGAACTGGAGCAGGTCCGCCAGGAAAAGGAAACGCTGGAGCAGTCCTGTCAGGAGAAAGACAGCGAGTTGGAGCAGGCGCGGAACGAGAAAGCGGAAGAGCTGGAACGCTGCCGCCGGGAAAAGGCAGAGGAGCTGGAGCAGCTTCAGAGAGAACACACCGGGGAGCTGACGTCGCTTCGGCAGGAGAAGGAAGCGCTGGAACAGCGTCAGGAAGCGCAGACAGACGAACTGGAGCAGGTTCGCCGGGAAAAGGAAGAGCTGGAGCGTCTTCAGGAAGGACACAGAGATGAACTGGAGCGTCTTCAGGAGGAACACAGAGAAGAGCTTGCGCGTCTTCAGAGAGAGCATGCGGAAGAGCTGGAACGGCTTCGAAAAGAGAAGGAGGAGCTGTCCGTACAGCTGGCTGAGACGAACGCGGAACTGGATGAGTTATTAAAAGCATAAAAAGAAAGAAGAACGGGGGATTGCGGAACAGTAATCGCCCGTTTTTAGGAGACAGAGAATGAAAGCAGAATTACTGGCGCCGGCAGGGTCTTATGAGGCACTGACGGCGGCTCTGTCAGCGGGGGCGGATGCGGTATATCTCGGCGGCGCTGCCTTCGGTGCAAGAGCCTACGCAAAAAATCTGACACAAGAGGAGATCCTCCGGGCAATTGATTTTGTTCATCTGCACGGAAAAAAACTGTACCTGACGGTCAACACTCTGTTTAAGGAGGAAGAACTGGAGGAACAGCTGTACGGCTATCTCCTTCCATATTACCGGCAGGGGCTGGACGCGGTGATCGTTCAGGATCTCGGGGCGCTGCGGGCGATCCGCCGCTGGTTCCCGGATCTGGCTGTCCACGCCAGCACCCAGATGACAGTTACCGGCTCTGCGGCGGCGCGGATGCTGGAAAAAGAAGGGGCTGTCCGCGTAGTCCCTGCCCGTGAACTTTCCCTGGCGGAGATACAGAGAATTCACAGAACTACAGGGCTGGAGATCGAATGCTTTGTACACGGCGCTCTGTGCTACTGTTATTCCGGGCAGTGCCTGATGTCCAGTCTGATCGGAGGACGCAGCGGGAACCGGGGACGGTGTGCGCAGCCCTGCCGCCTGCCCTACGAGGTGTATGAGAAAGGCAGGCGTCTCGGAGAACCGGGAGAGGAATATCCCTTAAGTCCGAAGGATATGTGTACGGTGGAACTGCTCCCTGAGATTCTCCGGGCAGGAGTGACCTCGCTGAAAATTGAGGGAAGGATGAAAAAGCCGGAATATACGGCGGGAGTCGTGAGTATCTACCGGAAATATCTGGATCTGTATGAGGAGAATCCGGGCAAGTACCGGGTGCTGCCGGAGGATCTGAAGAAGCTTTACGATATTTATAACAGAGACGGATTCAACCAGAGTTACTACAAGGTGCGCAACGGCAGAGAGATGATCGCGCTGAAAAATGAAAAGCAGATCGTCGGAAGCCGGCGGGGACGCCGCAACGAGCAGCTGTTCTATGAGATTCAGAAAAATTATCTGGAGACGCAGCCAAAAGAGCCTGCCAGCGGCTGCCTGACGCTCTGCAAGGGCGCTCCGGCGGTGCTGACCGTCTATGCGGGCGACGCCTGTGTGACAGTGGAAAAGGAAGGAATCCAGAAGGCGCAGAAGCAGCCGCTGACAGAGGAACGGGTGCGCACTCAGATGGAGAAGACCGGAAATACACCGTTCTGGTTCGAACAGCTGGATATTTTTATGGAAGACGACGTTTTTGTTCCGATGCAGTTTCTCAGTGAACTGCGCCGGGAGGCCATGGAGCGTCTGGAGCAGGAACTTGTCCTTCCCTTCCGCAGAACGGAGCCGAAGAAAGCGCCGGCGGACAGCCGTCAGAACGGACGGAAGAAGGCAGAGGACGGCCAGGGGACGGTAAACATCCGGGTAACGGCCCTGGCGGAAACCGGAAACCAGCTGCGGGTGCTGCTGGAAACTTCCGGGATTTCCGCAGTCTATGCGGATCTGCTCTGTTTTTCAAAGGAATATTATATGGAAGAAGCGGTCGCTGCGATTTCCCGGGCAAAGAGCCAGGGAAAGGAATTCTGGCTGGCTCTACCTCATGCGGTGCGCGACGGTCAGCTGAATCCCTGGAGAGACCGGTTCCGTGAACTGATACAGGAAGGCCTGGACGGATTTCTGGTGCGGAACCTGGAGAGTTATGCGTTTCTGCAGGAGGCGGGGCTTGGAGGATACACAGCTGCAGATTACAGCATTTACACGATGAATCATGAGGCTCAGCGGTTCTGGGAGGAGCGGAGCATCGTCAGAGATACGGTTCCTCTGGAACTGAACCAGTATGAGCTGGCCCGCCGGGACAACAGCTGCAGCGAAATGATCGTCTATGGGTATCTTCCGATGATGGTGTCTGCCCAGTGCGTAAAAAAGACCATGGACGGCTGCAACGGAAAAAATTCCCTGGTGATGCTCAGAGACCGTTACGGAAAAGAGTTTCCGGTAAAGTGCTGCTGTGAGTTCTGCTATAATGTGATCTATAACAGCCTTCCGCTGGGGCTTCTGAAAGAGGCGGAGACAGTGAAAAAGCTGAGCCCCTGGGGGGTTCGCCTTGCCTTTTCCATGGAAAACGCTGCCGAGACAGAGCGGATTGCAGAACAGTTTCTTCAGGCTTATCGCTATGGCAGCGTACAGGAGCCGGGGCAGGAATACACGAAAGGCCATTTTCGGCGCAAAGTGGAATGAGAGAACCGCGGCAGCGGATACAGTAAGGGGAAATATATGGTTAATGTTATCGTACAGTTATCAAAATATCTGATCACACTTCTGATGGTCCTTTTTACGGTCCAGTCGTTTCTGGCGCTCCGGGAGAGGGATGAGGAAGAGAGAAGCTATATCCTCGGCAAACAGATTCTGATGATTCTGCTGATGGATTTTATCTGCTTTTTTGTCATGTACCTTCAGGAGCGGGAGTTTTATATCATCAGGATGTTTCTGTATACGCTGGCCTACCTGCTGGGGGTGCAGGCGGCTTACCGGATTCTGTTCCGGAAAGCGTCGATGATTCTTCTGAACAATATGTGCATGATGCTCTGCATCGGCCTGATCATTCTGACGAGACTGCGTGCTTCCAGCGCTCAGACACAGTTTAAGATTATCGTTATTTCCACGGTGCTTTCGTTTATCGCCATTGTGATTATACGGAAGGTAAAGATTCTGAAAGATCTGACCTGGCTGTATGGAATTGCGGGTATCATGATGATCGGGGCCGTGCTTCTTCTGGCGGTGCGCACGGGAGGCGCCCAGCTGTCCATTCAGTTTGGCGGCGAGGACGGTTTTACGTTTCAGTTTTCCGAGTTTGTCAAGATTACGCTGGTCTTTTTCATGGCCGGCATGCTCAGGGAAGACAATTCCTTCCGGAAGGTTGTAATTACCACGGTAGTTGCGGCGGTTCACGTGCTGATTCTGGTTGCGTCCACGGACCTGGGAACTGCGCTGGTGTACTTTGTCGCTTATGTGGTGGTGATCTATCTGGCAACCCGGAAGGCCGTGTATCCGCTGCTGGGGCTTGGAGGTATGGCCATCGCCTGTGTGGCGGCGTACTTCCTTTTCTCTCATGTGCGCACCAGGGTTCTGGTGTGGAGAGACCCGTTTCAGAATTACGACGCGGGATATCAGGTGATCCAGGCGCTGTTCGGCCTTGCATCCGGTGGCTGGTTCGGAACCGGTCTGTTTGAGGGATCGCCCACGAGCATTCCTGTGGCGACGAAGGACGCGACGTTCTGCGCGATCTGCGAAGAGATGGGGCTTATTTTCGGAATCTGCCTGATTCTTCTGTGCATGTCTACGTTCCTTCTGATCGTCAATATCTCAATGAAGATGAACAAACGTTTTTATAAGCTGATTGCCATGGGGCTTGGTTCCGAGTATGCGATTCAGGTATTCCTGACCATCGGCGGAATCACAAAATTTATCCCTCTGACAGGCATCACGCTGCCGCTTGTCAGCTACGGCGGAAGCTCGATTCTGTGTACTATATTAATGCTCTCGATTATTCAGGGTCTGTATATCTTAAGGGAAGACGAAGGTGAAGCACTTGCAAAAAGAAACAAACAAAAACAGAAAAAATCAAAAGCAGCCTCCAAAAACGCCGGTACAGGAGCGGAAAAGCGGAAGAACGGGGACGTTGGCAGGAAAAAGCCGAAGCCAGCAGCCCAGGGGAAACGGGGAGCAGACCTCCCGGAAGAAGACGACCTCGGACGCAGAATCGAGGAGCAGACAGAAAAAAGCCTCCGATGGTAATCTGGGGCGGCCCTATTTTATCGTCTCGTTTCTGTTTATCGGAATCTTTCTGTCGCTGATCGGGTATCTGGTCTATTTTAACGTGACCCAGAGGGAGACTTATCTGAGCGATTCCCATAATACGCGTCAGAAAGATTATGCGGAAAAAGTGGTTCGGGGAAGTATTCTTTCTTCAGACGGCGTGACTCTTGCCCGCACGGATGTGGACGAAGAAGGCAATGAGACAAGAGTGTATCCCTATGAAAATATGTTTGCCCATGTGGTCGGCTATCTGAGCAAGGGTAGCAGCGGGCTGGAAGCTTCGGAGAACTATCAGCTGCTGGAATCCCACGCGAATCCTCTGGAGAAACTTCGCAATGAGTTCAGGGATGAGAAGAACATGGGCGACAATGTGATTACCACGCTCAATTCCCATATGCAGCAGATCGCTTACGACGCGCTGGGGGACAACAGGGGAGCGGTCATCGCGCTGGAGCCGGATACGGGGAAAGTGCTGGTCAGCGTCAGCAAGCCGTCTTTTAATCCGAATACCATCGACGAGAACTGGGACAGCCTGATTGCCGACGATGAGAGTGGAGTCTTTCTCAATCGCGGCCTGCAGGGACAGTATCCTCCCGGTTCCACGTTCAAAATTGTCACGGCGCTGGCTTATCTCAGACAGAATCAGACCGTGGACGGATTTTCCTTCGACTGCGTCAGCGAGGTGACAAACGGCGGATATACCATCCACTGCGCCGGAAATGAGGTGCATGGACAGGAGGATTTCTACAGCGCGTTTGCGAATTCCTGCAACAGTGCCTTTGCAACCATCGGTCTGTCGCTGGATAAGGGTTCTTTCCAGTCTCTGGCGGATACCCTGTATCTGAATACCAGGCTTGATCTGGAGCTTCCCACGAGCCGTTCTTCTTTCTCGGTGGACAGTTCCACTGCGGACGCACTCATGATGCAGACCGCCATCGGACAGGGAAATACCCTGGTAACGCCGCTGGAGATGGCTCTGATTGCATCGGCTGTAGCCAATGACGGCGTGATGATGAAACCGTATTTTGTGGATCGTGTGGAAGCCTATGACGGCACGGAAGTCTCTCAGAACAGTCCGGAGAAACTGGCGGAGGTTATGAGCAGCTCAGAGGCGGACAAGCTGACAGAGCTGATGACCGGCGTTGTGGAAAACGGTACGGCACGTTCTCTCAATGATCTGGGATATAACATTGCAGGCAAGACGGGATCGGCGGAACATGGCGATATGACGGAGGACACCCACTCCTGGTTTGTCGGGTTCTCCAATGCGGAGGATCCTGATCTGGTGGTTGCGGTCATCGCAGAGAGCGCCGGCAGCGGCAGCTCGGTGGCGGTTCCGATCGCACGTCAGGTATTTCAGGCATATTACGGAGATCTGTAACTGTGTCAGCGGGGATTTCAGGTTGCGCGCGGACAGAAAATGGCGTATACTTTGACTCAGGAGGACGCAAGATGATAGAAGCAGTAAGCTGTGGCGGAGTTGTCATTTACCGTGGGAAAATTCTGACACTGTATAAAAATTATAAAAACAGATATACATGCTGGGTTCTCCCGAAGGGTACCGTCGAGGAAGGGGAAACCTACAGGGAGACAGCCATCCGGGAGGTATACGAGGAGGCCGGCGTACTTGCATCTGCAGTGAAATATATAGGAAAAAGCCAGTACAGCTTCCGGATCCCCGAAGGCAGCGTCCATAAAGAGGTACACTGGTATCTGATGTGTTCGCAGAGTTTTCACAGCAGACCTCAGGGAGAAGAGTATTTTGTGGACTCCGGCTATTACAAATTTCATGAAGCGTATCACCTGCTGAAATTTTCCAATGAAAAGCAGATTCTGGAACATGCATATGAGGAATACCTGGAGCTGAAAAAGGCAAATCTCTGGGAAAAACGAAACTGAAATCGCTTTGCAATGGCTGATATTGCTGAAGGATGGGAATTCATGCTGAGATGGTATAAAAATCTGTACCTGGGAAATACTGTGAAAGGACAGGAAAAAAAGCTGATGAGAAAGCTGGAGAAGGGGAAACCGACGCCGGGGATCTGGCTTGTGACGATTGCCTCCAACGAGGAAAACAATCTGGATCTGATACCGGCGGAACTTCTTCTCCAGAGATCCCTGAGGGTTCAGTGCCCTATGATCGTCGGGATGGGGTTTACCCGCATAGAGGCCATGGGGATTCTGCTTGAAATCGTACAGGAGGTTTATCGGGAGACACAGGATATGAATATCAGAGCCTGGCTGCTTGAAGGTTCTTCGGAATGTAAGTTTCAGACGCGCCCGGAGGCAGACGGAGGGACGTAAAACGTGCGTTTATGCGGTCTGTGCAGAAAATGCAGAGACCGGGATGAACGGTTAGGGAGTTGCAAATGGTACATATTTTATTGACAATTTTGAAAATAACGGGGATTGTACTGCTGGCGCTTCTTGTGCTTCTGCTCCTGCTGCTGGCCTCCATCCTGTTTGCCCCCGTCCGTTACAGCGGGCGGATCCGGAAACAGGAAAAAGGCTTTGAGAAAATGGAAATCAGAGGAAGGGTTTCCTGGCTGCTCCGGGCGGTATCGCTGAGCGGTGTATATGAAAACGGGCAGTTCTGCGGAAGTCTGCGGATCTTTGGAATATCCGTCCGCACCTTCGGGCAGGCGGAGCGGAAAGCTGCCTCCGGAGTGGACGGCGGCAGGACGCCGGAAGTGAAGGACAGCGAGAGATCGGAAGCTGCCGGCAGGATGTCGCCGGAAGAGAAAAGCAGCAGGCAATCCGAAGGAACCGACAGGACGCCGCCGGAAGAGGAAGGCGAAAAGGCATCCGAAGGGGCTGACAGAATACCGGAAGCGAAAGACAGCAAGGTATCGGAAGCAGCCGAACGTTTCTCTGATATATCATCCGATCAACCGTCTGCCGGGACCGGAGAGCTTCCCTGGGAGAAGGCGGTTCGCTTTCTTGAAGGAATTGCAAAGGGAACAGGGGCGTTCTTTCGTTTTCTTTTCCGATTGATCGGAAAGATATTCGGAATTCCCCGGCGCGCGGCAAAGGCGGCGGAACGTCTGAGAAAAAAACTTCGGAAGCTGAAAGTTTCCTGCACGCAGTGGAAACGCTTCCTGACGTCGGAGCGGTTTCGGGAAGGTATGAAGCTGCTGCTGGAAGAAACCGGCAGGATATTAAGGGAGATTCGTCCCAGAAAGATAAAGGGAGACCTTGTTTTCGGCTTTGACGATCCGGCGCTGACCGGACAGGTTCTGGGAGCGGTCAGCCTTTTTCCGGCGGCGTTTGCCGGAGAGTTCCGGGTGACTCCCGTGTTTGAACAGGAGATTCTGAGGATGAATCTGGATCTTGCCGGGAGGATTTATGGGATCACGCTGGTTCGGGTATTCTGGCGCCTGTTCCGTGACCGGAATATCAGATTTATATACAGAAAACTTGCCGCTGCGAAGTGACAGTCCGGCAGAACCCAATGGAAAAATACCCTGATGACGCGGCAGGCGCGTCGGGAAGGAGGAAAAGATGGCAGAAAAAGACAACAGTTTCCAGGCAACCGTGGAGGCACTCTTCAAGGGCATGGACAGTTTTATTACGACGAAGACGGTTGTGGGAGAGGCAATTCATATCAACGATACGATTCTTCTTCCGCTGGTTGACGTATCTTTCGGCGTTGCGGCGGGCGCTTTTCAGGAGAATGCCAAGAGCAACGGCGGAGGCGGAATGGGAGGAAAGATCTCTCCCAGCGCGGTTCTCGTAATCAACAAGAACGGAACCCGCCTTGTCAATATCAAAAATCAGGATGCGGTGTCCAAGGTGATCGACATGGCTCCGGATCTTATCAGCCGCTTTACACAGAAGGGCGGAGAAAATGAGTATACCGCGGAGGAAGTCGAGCATATATTAAAGCAAGAGGAAAATCAGAAGGAGTAGACATGTGTGTCGGATTCTTGGCTTTCTGCTGTTCTGGATCGGCATCGGCATTCTGATCGGTATGCTGCTTCCGAATCCGTTTCTCTGCGTGCTGGCTGCAGCGGTGCTGCTCCTTTTGGGGTACAATCTTTTCTGCAGTTAACATATTATTCAAGAATCTTTAAGAAAAAGTGACAGATTTTTTTAATATATCTCTGCTATAGTAAAACCATAGCAAAAGGGTATTAGACTAACATGTCCGCAAAAAAGCCGTCGTGCAGCTGCAGAAAGCGCCGACGGCTTTTCTGATGGTTTCTTTGCGCGGATACCGTGACGGTCCGGCTGGCCGAACTGTCACAGAAACTCCGGCGCCGGGCGTGATCGCATCATCAAGAACAAAGAGTTCCGCTCGCGGAACTCTCGCGCCGAGCGCGGTCGCTTTAGCGACAGATTTCTGCTTCGCGCGAGTGCGCATCCCGCGGAGTGTTTTTATATAACAGGGAACGCAGTTTTCTGTTATATAAAAAAGACTGCCGCCCGCCAATTCCCATTGACGACGCGTCAGTCTTCTTTCTGTAAAACATTCTGAATTTTATGCACGCTCTACTTTACCGGATCTCAGGCAGGAAGTACATACGTACATTTTCTGCGGTACACCGTTTACCTTAACTTTTACCGATTTTACGTTAGATTTCCACATTTTGTTGGTTCTTCTATGTGAATGACTTACGTTGTTTCCGAAATGAGCGCCTTTTTCACAAATTGCACACTTTGCCATGATTGCACCTCCTTGACATACGTTCTAAAGCCTGATATTGTTAATCCAGGCTCACAACATAAGTTATTCTAACAGATACAGTCATTTTTTGCAAGTAAAAAATGAAAATTATGATTGTTTTTCATTTTCAACTTTCATTTTTGATGAAAAGCGGTTATAATATCAATAAATGTTTATTTCGATTCTACAGATTGGAGGGCAAAGGCATGAAAGGGCGAATGAATACAGGCTTGGGAGAAATTGTTATCAATCCGGATGTCATTGCTACATACGCGGGCAGTGTGGCGGTGGAATGCTTCGGAATCGTCGGAATGGCGGCAGTGAACATGAAAGACGGTCTGGTCAAGCTTCTGAAAAGAGACAGCCTGAAGCACGGGATTAATGTTGCGATTCATGACAATAAAATTTCCCTGGACTTCCATGTGATCGTTGCGTATGGCGTCAGCATCAGCGCGGTGACAGATAATCTGATCAACAACGTAAAATATAAGGTGGAAGAATTCACAGGAATGGAGATCGAGCACATCAATATTATGGTGGAGGGCGTTCGCGTCATCGACTGACGGTATAGGAGGAATTAAAGAAAGTGGCTACGAATAAGATAGACGCCGGATTGTTTGCAAAAATGTTTCTGGCGGGTGCAAAGAATCTGGAAGTAAAAAAGGAATGGATCAATGAGCTGAATGTATTTCCCGTTCCGGACGGTGACACAGGCACCAATATGACGCTGACCATCATGTCGGCGGTAAAAGAGGTAAACAGCCTTGAAGAGCCGAATATGTACAATCTGGCCAAAGCGATCTCTTCCGGTTCCTTACGGGGAGCCCGCGGAAACTCCGGAGTTATTTTATCACAGCTTCTCCGTGGATTTACAAAAGTGATTCGTGATTATGACGAGATTGACGCCCTGGTTCTGGCTGCAGCGATGGAGAAAGCGGTGGAGACGGCCTACAAGGCTGTCATGAAGCCGAAGGAGGGAACGATTCTCACGGTTGCCAAGGGCGCGGCGGCGAAAGCTGCGGAACTGGCGATAGACTGCGAGGATCTCGGCAATTTTATCGAGGATGTGGTTGCCCATGCGCGGTATGTGCTTTCCCAGACACCGGAGATGCTGCCGGTGCTGAAGGAGGCAGGCGTTGTGGACTCCGGCGGACAGGGCCTTGTGACTGTTCTGGAAGGCGCGCTGGATGCGTTCCTGGGCAAAGAGATTGATCTGAATTTTGAGACGCCGGAGGCAAAGACTGATTTTGTCAAACCGTCGAAGGAGACAGAGCAGGAAATCAAATTCGGATACTGTACAGAATTTATCATCATGCTGGAGCAGCCGATGCCGGAGGAGGAAGAACTGGCGTTTAAGGACTTCCTGAATTCCATCGGGGATTCGATTGTTCTGGTAGCGGACGACGAGATTGTCAAGGTTCATGTACATACCAATGATCCTGGCAAGGCAATCTCAAAAGCGCTGACTTACGGACAGCTGACCCGGATGAAGATTGACAACATGCGAGAGGAACATCAGGAGCGCCTGATCAAGAATGCGGAAAAGCTGGCGAAGGAGCAGGCGGCGGAAGATGAGAAACGCCGGAAGGAACTGGAGCAGGAGAAAGCGGCGGAAGAGGAAAAGGAAACCGGTTTCCTGGCTGTCTCCATCGGCGACGGAATCGGAACCATTTTCCGGGAACTGGGCGTGGATTATCTGATTGAGGGCGGTCAGACGATGAATCCCAGCACAGAGGATATGCTGACGGCCATCGGCAAGGTACACGCGAAAAACATTTTTATCTTCCCGAACAACAAGAATATTATCCTGGCGGCAAACCAGGCGCAGTCGATGACAAAGGACAGAAAAGTTTTTGTGATCCCGACGACTACAGTGCCCCAGGGAATCACCGCGATGATCAGCTACGTACAGGAGAAGAGTCCGGAGGAAAACGCCGAGGAGATGGCCGAAGCCATCAAGGGAGTGAAGACCGGACAGGTGACCTATGCGGTGCGCGATACCCATATTGACGACAAAGAGATCCACCAGGGAGATATTATGGGAATCGGAGATCAGGGAATTCTGGCGGTCGGACAGGATGTGCTGACGGTTTCCAGGGAAGTGGTGGACGCGATGATGGATGAGGAAAGCGAGCTTGTCAGCATCTATTACGGAGCCGATATGAGCGAGGAAGACGCCGAAAAACTGGGTGAGATGGTCGGTGAGGCGTATCCGGACTGCGACGTGGAAGTGAATTTCGGCGGACAGCCGATTTACTACTGCGTGATTTCGGTGGAATAAATTGAACGACGAACCTTTAAGAAGTCTGAAGGGAATCGGAGAGAAAACGGAAAAGCTGTTCGCAAAGGTGGGAGTCACCACTTTGCGGCAGCTTTTGCATTATTATCCCAGAGAATACGACCAGTACACCTCTCCGGTTTCCATAGCAGCCGTCCGCCCGGGTACAAAGTGCGCGGTCCGCGGAATGATTACCCACAGTCCGTCCGTGAAGGGCAATCAGAGAAAATCAGTGATTCTGCTGGAACTGACGGAAAACCATGTCAGGCTTCAGCTGACCTGGTTTAACATGCCGTTTCTCCGGTCAACACTGAAGAAAGGGGCCTCCTATGTTTTCCGGGGGAAAGTGCAGGAAAAATCCGGACGTCTTGTGATGGAGCAGCCGGAGGTTTTCACCCTGGGTGCCTATGAGGAGATGATCAGCCATCTGCAGCCGGTCTACGGGCTGACAAAGGGGCTGACCAGTAAAATGGTCGGAAAAGCAGTGCGCCAGCTGCTGGAAAGCAGAGCCCTGGAGCAGGAATATCTGCCGGAGGAGATCCGGGAGGAAAACGGCCTGTGTGAGATCAATTTTGCTCTGGAACAGATCCATTTTCCCGACAATCCGGACATGCTTCAGAAGGCGAGAAGACGGCTTGTGTTTGACGAGTTTTTCTTTTTCCTTCTGGCCATGCGCCGACTGAAAGCGCAGACGGAGGATATCCCCAATGCGTTTCCGATCCAGGCGGTATGGACGACGGAGGAGGTGATCGAAAACCTTCCGTTTCCGCTGACAAACGCCCAGATGCGGGTGTGGAACGAGATTGAAAACGATATGAAAAGCTGTTCGCGGATGGCCCGCCTGGTGCAGGGGGACGTGGGCAGCGGCAAAACGGTGCTGGCTTTTCTGGCAATGATCCTTGCCTCAGAGAACGGATATCAGAGCGCGCTGATGGTGCCTACGGAAGTGCTGGCCCGACAGCATTACGAATCTCTGTGCAGGCTGTTGGAAGAGAATCATCTGGAAGCCTGCGCGGCCCGGCTGCTCACCGGCTCCACAACAGCGAAGGAAAAAAGACAGATCTACAGGGAGCTGGCGGACGGGACCTGCAGAATGGTCATCGGCACCCATGCGCTGATCCAGGAAAAGGTACGGTATCACAATCTTGCGCTGGTGATTACCGACGAACAGCACCGGTTCGGCGTGCGGCAGCGCACGGCGCTGGCGGAAAAGGGCGAGCCGCCCAACGTCCTGGTCATGAGCGCGACGCCGATTCCGAGAACCCTGGCGATTATTCTTTACGGAGATCTGAGCATTTCGGTGATCGATGAACTTCCCGCGAAGCGGCTGCCGATCAAAAACTGCGTGGTGAATACCAATTACCGCCCTAACGCCTACCGGTTTATTCAGAGGCAGGTGGAGCAGGGACGTCAGGCCTATGTGATCTGTCCGATGGTGGAGGAAAGCGAGGGAATGGATGCGGAAAACGTCCTTGATTATACGGAGCGGCTGCGACATGCGCTGCCTGACACCATCTGTGTCCGTTACCTGCACGGGAAAATGAAGCCGTCGGAAAAAAATGAAATTATGGAACAGTTTGCCCGGAATGAAATCCAGGTACTGGTATCGACGACCGTCGTTGAGGTGGGTGTCAATGTGCCCAACGCGACCGTGATGATGGTGGAAAATGCCGAACGCTTCGGCCTCGCCCAGCTGCATCAGCTGCGCGGACGGGTCGGGCGGGGAGAATACCAGTCCTACTGCATTTTTGTGCAGGGTACCTCCGACGAAGCCACCGGCAAACGGCTGGACATTCTCAACCATTCCAACGACGGATTTCTGATCGCCAATGAAGACCTGAAGCTCCGCGGCTCCGGGGATCTTCTGGGGACCAGGCAAAGCGGCGATATGGAATTTGCGATTGCAGATATTTTCCGGGATTCGGAGGAGCTGGTCAGAGCCAGCCAGGCGGCCGGAAAGCTTCTGGCGGAGGATCCGGAACTGAAAGCTCCGGAGCATACGCTTCTCAGGGAGGCGCTGGAAGATTTCACCGCGCTTTCCCATCATGATATAGGGATTTGAAAAATCGTGAAATTTCAGGACAGGATACAGGGATTTAAAAAAATCTTGAAATTTCAGGACAGTTAGGGTATGATAATTCTTGAGTTGTAAAGGTGATCGTGTAACGATTCTGAAAATTCGGGCGTTGTCTGCCCGACGGTTACATGATCTTCAGTATTTTTCAACGTGGGAGGAATGGAACATGGCAACAAAGAAAACACCAGTTACCACGGCAAAGACAGAAAAGGAAGAGGCAGTTAAGGCAGATGCAAAGGTAACAGAGGCAGCCAAAAAATCTGAAGCTCTGAAAATTGAAGCAGAAAAGAAAGAAGAGCCGAAAAAAATCGAAGCGGTAACGCCTGTGGCTCTTGTGGAAGCGTCTGAGGAAAAGGAAGCGGCTCCTAAGAAGAAAGCGGCGAGAAAGCCTGCGGCAAAAAAGGAGACTGGGGAGAAGACGCCTGCAAAAGCAAAGACGACAAAAACGACGGCGAAGAAAACGACGTCTTCCAGAACCGCGAAAAAGGCGGAGAAGAAAGAGGAAGTTATCCTTCAGTTCGGCGGCAGAGAGATTAATGATAAAGATCTGGTTGCCCGTGTCAATGAAATCTGGACCGGGGACCTCGGCAGAAAGGCTGCGGATCTGAAAGATCTGCGGATTTATGTAAAGCCGGAAGAATATACCGCTTATTATGTCATCAACGATGACGTTACGGGAAGTTTTGATCTGTAAAAAAACAGAGTCAGAAAAATGAAGAAAAGCGTGAGTCATCCGCTGCCGCGAATGCTCACGCTTTTCTGTTCTTTCCTGCGGGTAAAATTCTGTAACCGTTCTGCCGTCAGAGCGGCCGCAGAATTCCGTCAGTGTTCCGGATTAGTACTGGCTGCTGCCGGAAGTGCCGCCGGACATCTGTCTTTCCTGCTGCTCGATCATTTTCTTTACCATATATCCGCCTACAGAACCATTCTGCTTGGAGGTCAGGTTTCCGTTGTAACCGTCAGTGAGCGGTACTCCCAGCTCATTTGCAACTTCGAATTTGAATCTGTCCAGTGCGCCTTTTGCCTCCGGAACTGCCGCAGTATTGGATGAACGATTTGCCATGTTCAATTCCTCCTTTGTCGTTTGATTTTGTTTTTTGCTCTGTTGTATTGGTGTAACGAAAACGGAAATGATGTTCTGTTTCGTTACGCTGATAGTATATGCCGGGAGACAGAAAATACACTGGCAGTTTTTGGCTGATGAATTTCCTGGCCGGATAGAAAACAGGCACCGTTCAGCTGGCTGAATTGTAATGAAAATAGACAGACTTTATTACTTTTTTATAAAGGCAGAAGAAAGAATTGCGCAATTTTTCGTTATTTGTTATAATGAATACCAGAATATAGGAGAAGGGACGTAAATAAAATGAATCTTGGCATAATTGCACATAACAGCAAAAAGAGTCTGATTGAGGATTTCTGTATTGCTTATAAGGGAATTCTGATGAAGCATGAGGTGTATGCGACAGGAACGACCGGGAGAAGAATTGAGGAGGTGACAAACCTTCACGTCCATAAGTTTCTGCCCGGTTCCGTGGGCGGCGACAAGCAGTTTACGGAGATGATAGAACGTGGGGATATGGATCTTGTAATTTTCTTTTACAATCCGGTCATGATTGATCCGAAGGAACCGGATGTGTGGAAGATCGTGAAAACCTGTGATCAGTATAATATTCCGGTGGCGACGAACATCGCAACCGCAGAATCTCTGATTCTCGGACTTGCCAGAGGAGATCTTGACTGGCGGGAACAGCTGAAAGCGGATTATTAGGAAAACGGGAAAAACAGACGAATGAGAGTGATAGCTGGAAAATGCCGGAGCCTTCCGCTGAAGACGGTTCCGGGAATGAATACGCGGCCGACGACGGACCGGACAAAGGAAACACTGTTTAATATGCTTCAGCCGTATCTGGCGGACTGCAGATTTCTGGATCTGTTTTCCGGAAGCGGAGGCATCGGGATCGAAGCGCTGAGCCGCGGAGCGTCTTACTGCTGTTTTGTGGAGCAGAACCGACAGGCGCTGAACTGTATTCGTGAAAATCTGAAATTTACAAAACTGGAAAGCCAGGCGAAGGTGATCGGCGCCGAGGTGATGCAGGCGCTGGACCGCCTGGAGGGGGATCCTGTGTTTGACTGCATTTTCATGGATCCGCCTTACCGCAGGGAGCTGGAGAAAAAGGTGCTGGAGCGGATTCGCACGGCGTCTTTCGTCGGGAGAGACACGCTGATTGTGGTGGAGGCTTCTCTTGACACGGATTTTTCCTATCTGGAGGAGATGGGATATGAAATCATAAAAGAAAAAAAATACAAGACAAACGGCCATTTCTTTTTGCGCCGTCTGGAGGGAGAAATAGAGGAATGAAGATAGCTGTCTATCCGGGAACCTTTGATCCGGTGACATTCGGACATCTGGACGTCATTCACCGGGCGTCGGAACTTTTCGATCGGGTAATTGTGGGAGTTTTGCACAATTCTGCAAAATCTCCGTTGTTTTCTGCGGAGGAACGTGTTAATATACTTAGGAAAGCGACCGAGGAGCTGCCGGGCGTGGAGGTGAGAGCCTTTCAGGGACTGGCTGTGGATTTTGCAAAATCCTGTCAGGCCAATGCGATCGTCCGCGGACTTCGCGCAATCACAGATTTTGAGTACGAGCTGCAGATGGCGCAGACAAATCGTATCCTTGCTCCGGAGGTGGACACGGTATTTCTGATCACCTCACTGGAATATGCCTATCTGAGTTCGACGACAGTGAAGGAAGTTGCCTCTTTCGGCGGCGATATTCACAGGTTCGTCCCGGACTTTGTAGCTGAGGAAATCAGAAAGAAAATGCATTCCGGCATATGATGCGGAAGATACCGGAAACGGGGAAAGAATTCGATGACCAGGCTGCGGAGAGAAAAGATAAGGAGAAACAAGATAAGGAGAAACAAAAATGAGCAGTAGAATTGAACAGATCATTGAGGAAATCGAAGAGTATGTGGACAGCTGTAAATATCAGCCGCTGTCTACCACAAAAATCGTTGTAAATAAAGAGGAACTGGAGGAGCTTCTCCGCGAGCTGCGGCTGAAAACTCCCGATGAAATCAAACGGTATCAGAAGATCATCAGCAATAAAGACGCGATTCTGGCAGATGCACAGAAGAAAGCGGACGCGATCATCGACGAGGCAAAAACCAAAGCCCAGGAGATGGTGGAGCAGAGTGAAGTGATGCAGGCTGCATACTCGCAGGCCAACGAGACGGTCAACAACGCGAACATGCAGGCGCAGGGGATTCTGGATTCAGCGACCAACGATGCCAACAGCATCCGTATGAGCGCGATCTCCTACACTGATGAGATGCTGGCTACGCTGAGCACGATTATGGCGGACGCACTGAACGATGCGGGAGCAAAATACAACAGTTTTGTAAGTTCTCTGCAGAGCTGCTATGATGTTGTCAATAAAAACAGAAGCGAACTGAATCCGGCAAGCCAGCCCGCCGCAGAAACGCCTGTACAGGAACCGACAGATTCCCAGGAGCAGGAGGAGGCCGGCTACGAGGATCTTTCATTTAAGGAAGAGGACGGCAGCGACGAGGCATAACAGTCCGGCAATCAATGTGTTTACGAGTTTTCCTTTCAGGTAAGTGAGAATCGACAGGCCTGTGCCGCCGAGCATACAGCTGGTCTGGGCGACGGTCGAGAGACCGCCGAATGCGGTGCTGCATATGACAGCGATAAATTTTACCTGCGGGGACAGAGCTGTGCCGGAGATCGTATGTATTCCCGTTGTGATTTCCGTCATGCCGGACAGAAACGGCGCCGCGGTGTGCAGGGGGGATGGAAGCTGCATCACGATTCCGGCGAGAATGGAGAACAGGATGATGTATCCGCCCAGACGCGTAATGACTTCAAAGCCATTCATGATTGAGGTGTCAAGCAGGTTTCCGTAAGAGGTCTGTTGGGACACCTCTTTTTTTGAGACGGCTGCCTCCGGGGCGGACGGCGGAAGATGAAACCGACGGCCGAGAATGCGGAAGACCAGGCCGGTAAGAAAAGCGGAGCCGTAAAAGACCGCAAAAACCGGGACGGTCAGAGAGGTGTCCCGGAGGCCGTGGAGGATCACGTAGGTGGACAGAAACATCGGGCTTGACTGATTGGCGAACGTGAGGAGGTAGTCGGCTTCCTCCCTGGAGATTTTTTTCTCCCGGTACATGGTTCCGGTCAGGCGCGCGCCCATGGGAAAGCCGCAGAAAAGGCCCAGAAGCCATGCGTAGCCGCCTTCCGGGGAAAGCCCGAGTCCGTGGCGGAAAAAGCCGGAAAACGGGCGCATGAGAATGGATATGGCGTTTGCGCCGATTAAAACATTTGACAGAATCATAAAGGGAAGAAGAGAAGGCAGGACCGTATGGAACCACAGGTTCAGGCCGGCAAGAGAATCTGCCAGAACTTTTTCCGGAAACAGCAGCATATAGAAAAGCAGCGCGGGAATCATAAAATATATTCCTGTTTTTTTCATGGAAACCGGCCTTTGTTTCGCTTTGATTCATGTATATGCCGGATTTTCCATTTCATGATTGACAGAAAAACGTAACAGTTCAGTCAGCTGAACTGTTACGGCATCCGGCCATTGAAAATCGTTTCGCGATGGGCCGGATGCCCGCAGGCTCTGCGTTTTCATACGGTCTGTGCAGTAAATGCACAGACCTGACTGAACTATAACCAGAAAACAGCAGAAGTTCAGACGACCGGGCTTCTGCAGAAGATGGAGGGTACGACAATGGGAGTTTTGACCGGATTGCAGCCGGAACGTGTATTTTATTATTTTGAGGAGCTGGCGGGGATTCCTCACGGTTCCGGAAATACGAGGCAGATCAGCGACTGGCTGACAGAGTTTGCCAGAGAACATCATCTGGAATGGGAGCAGGATGCTTCCGGCAATGTCATCATAAGGAAACCGGCGTCTGCCGGCTATGAGAACGCGCCGACGGTGATTCTCCAGGGACACTGTGATATGGTGTGCGAGAAGACGCCGGGAAGCGCCCATGACTTTGCCAGAGACGGCCTGAAGCTTGGCGTTGACGGGGATGACATCTATGCGGAGGAGACGACGCTGGGAGGAGACGACGGAATTGCGGTGGCATATATGATGGCGATCCTGGAAGACGATACGCTGGCCCATCCGGCTCTGGAGGCGGTTGTGACCGTTGACGAGGAGATCGGGCTGCTTGGAGCTGCGGCAATGGATACTTCCGTACTGAAAGGGAAAATGCTTCTGAATCTGGATTCCGAGGAGGAAGGAATTCTCACGGTTTCCTGCGCGGGAGGCATGACGTCGGTGATGGAGCTTCCGGTGGGAAGAGACGAGGTGTCCGGCGTATGGTATCAGGTGGAGATCAGCGGACTGCAGGGCGGTCATTCCGGCGCCGAGATCCATAAAAACCGTGCAAACGCCAACATTCTGATGGGACGTCTGCTGCACGGACTGGATCTGCGCATGGATTTTGCTCTGGCAGAGCTGGAAGGCGGAAACAAGGACAATGCGATTCCCCGAAGCTGTGTGGCGCAGATTGTGATCGGCAGCGACGGGGAAGAAACGCTTTACGGATATCTGGAGACAATGCAGGAAAATTTCCGGAAGGAATATGCCGGATCTGAGAAAGAAATTTCCGTGACGGCGCGGAAGACGGGAAGCGGAGCCGTTCCGGTCCTGAATCCTGTGAGTATGCAGAAGGCGCTGTTTTTCCTGATGAATCTTCCCGACGGAGTTCAGAAAATGAGCGCACAGATTCCGGGTCTGGTGGAAACCTCTCTGAATCTCGGCATTCTGAAGCTGCATCCAGCGGTGCTGGAGGCAGTTTCCGGCGTCCGCAGTTCTGTGGGCAGCGCAAAGGATGCGCTGGGAGAAAAGCTGGAGTATCTGACCGAATTTCTGGGAGGGGAATACCATGCCCAGGGCGGTTATCCCGCATGGGAGTATCAGGCGGATACGCCGCTGCAGAAGCTTGCGGTTTCCACATATGAGGAACTGTTCCACAAGACGCCGAAGGTGGAGGCGATTCATGCGGGACTGGAGTGCGGGCTCTTTTATGAGAAGATTCCAGGTCTGGACAGTATCTCGTTCGGACCGGATATGAAGCATATACACACGACGGAAGAACGCCTGTCCATTTCGTCCACAGAGCGTACGTACCGGTATCTGCGGAAGCTTCTGGAGAATATCCGGTAAAGGCGTCCGCAGGAATTCCTTACAGTACGCGAAGTGAATGTCATATTTTCCCTTAACGGTTCATAGAATGAATAGATGGAGGGATGGAATGATGCGCGACAGAAAAAAGATTGCCGTACTGCTGTCTGTATTGGCAGTCTGTGCGTTTCTTCTGCAATTTCTGTGGACCCGGGGGATCTACGGAAACCTTTCGGAGGATCTCTGTGAGTCAGATCTGTTCCGGCAGATGAAAGTGACGCCGGCGGTATACCGGACGGCAATGGAGTTCGCTGCAGAGAATTCCTGTGATCCGATGGATGTGCTGACGGTAATCATGATTCTGGAACGGCTGGAACCGGCGGAAAATGTCCGGCTGGATACAGACACCTGGGAACGGGCTACGGCGGTTCTGGAGGAAAAGCGCGGAAGAGCGTTCGCTGTGGTGAGAGATGCGTACCGTGCGGTCTTCGGAGGGCTGGAATGTTTTCCGGTCTCATCGGAGGCGGCAGGCGGGGGAAGGTTTTCCTACGAGAATACGTTCGGAGAGAAAAGGAATTACGGCGGGAACAGGGTACATGAAGGCTGCGATGTGTTCGGTGAAAATCCGCAGAGCGGCGTGTATCCTGTGCTGTCCGTCTGCGACGGATACGTGGAAAAGATCGGATGGCTGACGCTTGGCGGCTATCGGATCGGGATCCGGAGCAAAGACGGAGGATATTTTTATTATGCCCATCTGGAATCCTACGAGCAGGAGTTTCAGGTCGGCGACACAGTCAGAGCGGGAGAGATTCTCGGTCTGATGGGTGACACAGGTTATGGAGAAGAAGGAAGCAGGGGGAAATTTCCGGTACACCTGCATTTCGGGTGTTACATCCGCACGGCTCATCAGGAGGAGCTGAGCGTAAATTCTTATCCCATTCTGCAGATTCTGGACGACGGCTGAGCTGTCGCCGCAGAAAAGGCGGAAAATATTTTCTGTTTTCCGGGAATATGGTTCATGCGTATGGCCGGAGATACAGTTACAAAGATGTGGAAAAGAAAAGGAGACTATTGGGGTATGGATATACTGTTATGGCATGAAATACTGGAACCGTATGAACTGGCGGTCAAAGAACTTACTGTAAAATTCAATCATCTGATCAAGGAACACCACGAGAAGGGGCTGTATTCGCCGATCGAGAGCGTCAGCGGAAGAGTCAAGAGCGTTTCCAGCATTCTGGAAAAAATGCAGCGCAAGGAGATTCCGCCGGAGCAGATGGAGCAGCAGGTGGAGGATATCGCGGGCATCCGGATTATCTGTCAGTTTGTGGAAGACATCGAGCGGGTTGCCCAGATTATCAACGCTCGTTCGGATATCGAGATAAAAAGCGAAAAAGATTATATCAGACATATGAAGGACAGCGGTTACCGCAGTTATCATCTGATTGTATACTATACGGTGGAAACCCTGAACGGTCCGAAAAAGCTTCAGGTGGAGATCCAGATCCGCACCATGGCGATGGACTTCTGGGCGACCATCGAGCATTCGCTGCAGTATAAATACAAGGCGAATATCCCCAGGCATATCCGGCAGAGGCTGAGCGCCGCGGCGGATGCAATCATCGCGCTGGACAACGAGATGTCTTCGGTGCGCAGCGAAATCATGGATGCGCAGAATTCGTCGCAGCTGCAGCGAAACCTGATTACGGATATTCTCAACAATATCGAAAATCTATATAAGCTTTCCAACAAGCGGGAGGTTGAAAAGATTCAGGATGAGTTTTACCGGATTTACCGGCTGAACGATCTGCAGGAACTGAAACGGTTCCACAAGGAGCTGGATCTGATTGCGGAAGGCTATCGCGCCCAGGCCGTGACCAGCGAGCTGTAAGCGCAGCTGTCCGGATGACGGTACAGTGATAAATGATACGACAGAACAGAAAAAGAAAGCAGAGGTACATAGAGTGATGGAGCTTCCGATTGCGTTTCTGGAGCAGATGAAAGAGTTGCTGGGGGAGGAATATCCGGAATATCTGGAGAGTTTTTCCCGGCCGACCTGCGGCGGACTGAGGGTCAATACGGGGAAGATTTCCGTAGAAAAATTTCTGGAGCTGACCCGCTGGGATCTGCAGCCTGTGCCGTGGGTTTCCAACGGCTTCTATGTTTCAAGAGAGGAACATGCGGAGGGGGATGCAGCGAATCCCGCAAAGCATCCTTTTTATTATGCAGGGCTGTATTATCTCCAGGAGCCGAGCGCGATGACGCCGGCCAGCCGGCTGCCTGTAAAACCGAAAGACAGGGTGCTCGATCTGTGCGCCGCGCCGGGAGGAAAAGCGACCGAGCTGGCGGCAAGGCTGCAGGGAGAGGGTATGCTGCTGGCAAATGATATCAGCGCTTCCAGGGCCAGGGCGCTGCTGAAAAATCTGGAACTGCAGGGCGTGGAAAATATGCTGATCACCGGCGAGGAGCCGGAACGTCTGGCAGCGGTCTATCCGGAGTTCTTTGACGCGATTCTGCTGGATGCGCCCTGCTCCGGCGAGGGAATGTTCCGGAAAGAGCGCTCCATGGTCTCTGCGTGGAGCGGGAAAGGACCGTCCTGGTATGCGCCGGTCCAGAGCCGTCTGATCCGGCAGGCGCGGCAGATGCTCCGGCCGGGCGGTTATCTGCTGTATTCCACCTGCACCTTTTCACCGGAGGAGAACGAGCAGGTGATTGCCGGTTTTCTGGAAGAATTTCCTGATATGGAGCTGTGCCCGGTGGAGCCTTATGAGGGATTTGCACCGGGAATCTCCGTGGGCGGACGGGATCTGTCCGCCTGCGTACATATTTTTCCTCACCGGATAGAGGGTGAGGGGCATTTTCTTGCGCTGATGAGAAGACGCGGAGCTTCTGTGGACCGGGAGGAGCCGTCCGGCAGGGAACACCGGTCCGATGCGCTTCCGGCGGCTGCGGAAGAATTTCTGTCCCACATCTGCAGGGACTGGAGCGGCGGCCGGTTTTTCTGCCGGCAGGATCAGATTTATTATCTCCCGGAGGGTGTGGAGCCGGCAAAAGGCCTTCGGTATCTGCGCACGGGACTTCTGGTGGGAACAATGAAACGTTCGAGGTTTGAACCATCCCAGGCGCTGGCGATGGCGCTTCGCCCGGAGGAATTTGATTTCGTGCTGAATCTTTCTTCGGAGGATGAGAGGACGGTCCGGTACCTGAAGGGGGAGACGATCTCTCTCGGGGAACGGGAAGCGGCCGGAAAAAAGGGATGGCTTCTGGTATGCACAGACGGTTTTCCCCTGGGCTTCGGGAAAGCGGCGGGACCCTCGGTGAAGAACAAATACTATGCAGGATGGCGGATGGTGTAACGTATGAAAAAATTGCGACTGGACAAGTATCTGGCGGATATGCAGGCGGGAACGCGAAGCGAGGTAAAGCAGATGATCCGGAAGGGCCGGGTCACCGTCAACGGAGAGACGGTCCGCAGACCGGAGCAGAAGACGGACCCTGAGCAGGATCGGGTTGCGGTGGACGGAGAGACAGTCCGCTATGTGGCGATGGAATACTGGATGCTGAACAAGCCGCAGGGCGTTGTGTCGGCGACGGAGGACCGCAGGGAAAAAACGGTGCTGTCTCTGCTGCCGGATTCCGCCCGGAAAGACCTGTTTCCGGTGGGGCGGCTGGACAAGGATACGGAAGGGCTGCTTCTGCTGACGAACGACGGCGCTCTCGCCCACGGGTTACTGTCGCCGAAGCGCCATGTGGACAAGATCTACCGGGCGGTTGTCTCTGGAAAACCGGGAAGCCGGGAGCAGGAACTGTTCCGGCAGGGGCTGGATATTGGTGACGAGAAGAAAACGCTTCCGGCAGAGCTGGAAATCCTGGACGTCCGTCCGGACTGCAGCGAGGTGGAAATCACGATCCGGGAGGGGCGGTACCATCAGATCAAACGGATGTTTGAAGCCGTGGGCATGAAAGTACTGTTCCTGAAGAGGATTTCAATGGGTCCGCTGACCCTGGACGAAGCACTGGAGCCCGGGCAGGCACGGCCCCTGACGGAGGAGGAAACCGCGGCTCTGAAAGGAGTTTGAATATGCCTTTTTTACCAACAACGAAAAAAGAAATGGAGCAGAGAGGAATCCGGCAGATGGATTTTGTCTATGTGATCGGAGACGCTTATGTGGATCACTCTTCCTTCGGCCCGGCAATCATCAGCCGTGTGCTGGAATCCCGGGGCTATACGGTGGGAATTCTGGCGCAGCCGGACTGGAAAAAGGATGAGAGCATCACGGAATTCGGAGAACCCCGTCTGGCGTTCCTTGTGTCGGCGGGCAATATGGATTCGATGGTCAATCATTATGCGGTTTCCGGAAAGCACAGGAAGACGGACGCCTATTCTCCCGGGGGAAAGATGGGGCTCCGCCCGGACCGGGCGGTGACCGTCTACGGAAACCTGATCCGGAGAACGTACAAAAAGGTTCCGATCATTCTGGGCGGCATCGAGGCCTCTCTCCGGCGCCTGGCCCATTACGACTATTGGTCGGACCGGGTCCGCCGGTCGGTTCTGCTGGATTCCGGCGCGGATATTATTTCCTATGGGATGGGGGAAAGGTCTGTGGTGGAGATCGCGGATGCGCTTCAGGCGGGAATTGCAGTGGAGGATCTGACGTTTATCCGTGGGACCGTCTACAGGAGCAGAACCCTGGACCACCTGGACCGGCCGGTTGTGTTGCCCTCCTACGAGGAAGTGTGCAGCGATAAACGGGCTTATGCCGAGAGTTTTGCGCTGCAGTACCGGAATACAGATGCGCTGACCGCACGCCCTCTGGCGGAATTTTACGGCACCAGAGGCTATGTGGTTCAGAATCCCCCGGCGCTGCCCCTGACGCAGCAGGAGATGGACGACGTCTATGATCTGCCTTATATGCGCAGGTGGCATCCGTCCTACGATGCGGCGGGAGGCATTCCGGCGTTTTCGGAGATCAGATACAGCCTTACCAGTAACCGGGGCTGTTTCGGCTCCTGTAATTTCTGTGCGCTGACGTTTCACGAGGGACGCGTGGTGCAGGCGCGCAGCCATCAGTCTCTGCTCTCGGAAGCGGAGAAGATGACGGAGGAGCAGGAGTTTAAAGGCTATATTCATGATGTGGGAGGACCGACCGCGGATTTCCGTTTTCCTGCCTGCGAGAAGCAGCTGACAAAGGGCGCCTGCCCGAACCGTGCCTGTCTGTTCCCGAAACCCTGCCCGAATCTCCGGGCGGATCACACCGATTATGTCAGGCTTCTCCGCGAGCTGAAACGGATTCCGAAGGTCAGAAAGGTTTTCGTGCGTTCCGGCATCCGCTTCGATTATGTGCTGGCGGACCGGAAGGGGGAATTTCTGGAGGAACTGGTCAAAGATCATATCAGCGGTCAGCTCCGGGTGGCCCCGGAGCATGTGTCCGACCGTGTTCTGCACTTTATGGGAAAGCCGGAGCATGCAGTGTACGAGCAGTTCCGGAAGCAGTTTGAGGCCTGCAACAGAAAATACGGGAAAGAACAGTACGCGCTGCCCTATTTCATGTCTTCCCATCCGGGCTGCGGCCTTTCAGAGGCGGTGGAGCTGGCGGAATATATCCGGGACATGGGATTTATTCCGGAGCAGGCCCAGGACTTCTATCCGACCCCATCGACGCTCTCCACCTGTATGTATTACACGGGGCTGCATCCTCTGACGATGGAAAAGGTGTATGTGCCGAGAAATCCCCATGAGAAGGCGATGCAGCGGGCGCTGATCCAGTACCGGGATCCGAAAAACTACGATCTGGTCAGGGAAGCCCTGCAGAGAACCGGCAGGCAGGATCTCATCGGGTTCGGCCCGAAGTGCCTGATCCCTCCGCGAAAGATTGCCCACGGAAAGAGCGGGAAATCAGCTTCCCGCCCCGGACAGGAGGGATCCGGAACACAGAGGCAGCGGGCGGAGGGAGAAAGCGCCGGCAGAGGACGCGGCGCAGGGAACAGAAGCCGGAAATCCCGGAAAGGAAAAGAAATACGGAAACAGCGCAACCGTTCAGTCAGCTGAACTGTTGCGAAATAGCAAGCGCTTCAGGAGGAGAACTATATGAAGGTCAGAAAAGGGACATACGGCTATGTCCGGTATGAGAAGAAAAGGCGTCTGCTGGTCACGATCGGAATGTTTGTGATGCCTCTGGCGATTCTGATCGCAGGACTGATCATCTGTAATGGAGATAAGAACAATATTTTCACTGTGATTGCGGTGGTGGGCTGTCTGCCTGGCTGCAAATCCATGGTGGGTCTGATTATGATGATGATGCAGAAGTCTGCGAAGAAGGAGACGGTGGAGGAAATCCAGGGCCATGCGGGAAATCTGCTGATGCTCTATGAGATGTTTTTCACGAAGGAGCAGGACAGTCTGATGGTGGACGCGGTGGCGGTCTGCGGCTATGAGGTGGTCGGATACACGACACACGCGAAGAGCAGAAAACAGATCGAGGACTGTGAGAAACATATCGGGAAACTGCTTCGAGCCAACGGTTATAAGAATCATGTGAAGATTTTCGATCAGATGAAACCGTATCTGGAGCGGCTGGACAGTCTCAACAGGAATTATCAGGAGCTGGAGTCGGATGCCAACGAGAAGTTTGTGCCGGATGAGCGGTATCCGGATCTTTCCCGGGACGAGCTGGTCAAACATAATCTTCTGGCGATTGTATTGTAGGGATGGAAATCGATGAGAGAATTGATGTTTCAGGAGGACGCCGGTCAGAGACTGGACAAATATCTGCAGAAATATCTGAAGCTGGCGCCCAAAAGCTTCCTCTACCGAATGCTTCGGAAAAAGAATATTGTCCTGAATGGAAAGAAGGCGGACGGCAGTGAGAAGCTGAAGCAGGGAGATGTGATTCGCCTGTATCTTTCGGACGAGACGCTGGAGAAATTCAGGGAGGAGGACAGATCTTATCCGGTGTGGCCGGATCTGGAGATCGTCTACGAGGACCGGCAGGTGCTGATGGTCAACAAACCGGCAGGAATGCTGTCTCAGAAAGCGGCGCCGGAAGATGTTTCCCTGAACGAGTATCTGGTGGGATATCTGCTGGCCGGCGGACAGGTGACCAGGGAAAGCCTGGCTGGATTTACTCCCGGAGTCTGCAACCGCCTGGACCGCAACACCAGCGGTCTTGTGATCGGAGCGAAGACGCTGGGGGCGGCGCAGGAGATAGGCCGTCTGCTGAAGGAACGGCAGGCGGGCAAATACTATCTGGCTCTGGTTAAGGGAACCATCCGCAGAGGCGAGAGGATCCGGGGCTGGCTGATGAAAGACAGAAAGAAAAATCAGGTGACGGTGAGCCGGGAACCGGCAGAGGGCGGCGCGCCGATTGAGACGGCATATGAACCGCTGGCGTCAAACGGGGCCATGACTCTGCTGAAGGTTGAGCTGGTTACCGGAAAAACCCATCAGATCCGCAGCCATCTGGCGGGAACCGGCCACCCGCTGGCCGGAGACGGAAAGTATGGAGACGCAACGTTCAACAGGTATTTCAGGGAACGCTACAGACTGAATTCTCAGTTCCTTCACAGCTGGAAAATCGAGTTTCCGGCGATGGACGCACCGTTCGATGCGCTTTCGCGGCGAACGGTTACAGCGGAACCGCCGGAGCTTTTTCGGAAGATTCTGCAGGCGGAGGGACTGGAGGGCTGACATCGGAGGCAGGCAGATGCATGACAGGACAGAAATGAGAGAGAGCAGAAGAAAGAGACGGAGAAGAAGAAACAACGGCGGAAGACTTCTGGCGGAATATGTCGGAATGATTCTGGCTGTGACCGCGGCGATCCTTTTTCTTGTCCAGGCGGTGGTGATCAATGCCAGAATCCCGTCGCCGTCCATGGAAAAAACAATTATGACAGGGGATCAGCTGTTTGGAAACCGTCTGGCGTACTGGCGGGACGGGCCGGAGCGATACGACATTATCATCTTTTATTTTCCCGACGATGAGAGCCAGAGGTTTATTAAACGTGTGATCGGACTGCCGGGCGAGACGGTGGAGATCCGGAGCGGAAAAGTATATATTGACGGCTCGGATCATCCCTTAAGAGATGATTTCTGTCCGGAACCGCCCACCGGGGACTTCGGACCTTACCATGTCCCGGAGGATTCCTATTTTGTGCTCGGGGACAACCGGGAGATATCGAAGGATTCCAGGTACTGGAAGAACCCGTATGTGAGCAGAGACGAGATCATCGGAGAGGCGATGTTCCGGTACTGGCCCTTGTCCAGGATGGGAATGCTGAAATAGTATGATACAGGTTACAGTCCGCCGGCCGAACGTTGCCGGCGCGGCCGGTCCGGTTATGTACCGGAGCATCAGGACAGCAGAAAGGACGGAAGAAAAATGGCCACATGGAATTCAAGAGGTCTGCGCGGATCGCTTCTGGAAGAAGTGATCAACCGCACCAACGAACAGTATCGGGAAAAAAATCTTGCGCTGATTCAGAAGGTTCCCACCCCGATCACTCCGATCCGGATCGACAAGGAAAGCCGGCATATTACGCTGGCGTATTTTGAAAAAAAGAGTACGGTGGATTATATTGGCGTGGTGCAGGGAGTACCGGTCTGCTTTGATGCAAAGGAGTGCCACAGGGATGCGTTTCCCCTGGCCAACATTCATGAGCATCAGGTTCGGTTTATGCAGGATTTTGAAGCGCAGGGAGGGGTCGCCTTCCTGCTTCTGTTTTTTGCGGAAAGGGACGCCTTCTATTATCTCAGATTTGAGGAGATGATGCGCTTCTGGGAGAGGGGCGTCTCCGGAGGCAGAAAACATTTCCGGTTTGAGGAACTGGATCCCGGATGGATTCTGGAACGGGGTCGGGACAGCGTTCTTCTGCCGTACCTGAAGGGGCTGAAAAGAGACCTCGAACTTCGGGATTGACAGGCAGAGTGCCTTCCGGTATAATACCAGTAGTTTCTGGCGCTATCATGGTAGTGAGGTAAAGTGAGAAAGTCGGACGGCGCGGCGGAAAACCGTTCCGGAGACAGCGGAGGCGCCGTAACAGTTCAGTGGGCTGAACTGTTACGAGGCGCCGGTGAGAAGGAGGATGTTTCAGATGGATAAGAGCATTCATACGCCGGAAGGTGTGAGGGATGTATTCAGTGAAGAATGTAAGAAGAAGCGGATGCTTCAGAGAAAAATAGAAAAGGTGTTTCAGGCATATGGATATCAGGAGATCGAGACGCCGACCTTTGAATTTTTCGATGTGTTCAGCAGAGAGGTCGGCACGACGCCGTCCAGAGAGCTGTACAAGTTTTTTGACCGGGAGGGGAACACGCTGGTGCTCCGCCCGGATTTTACGCCTTCCATCGCAAGGGCGGTTTCCATGTATTATACGGAGGAGGAATTTCCGATCCGGCTGTGGTATCAGGGAAGCAGTTTTGTAAACAATTCCAGTTACCAGGGCAGGCTGAAGGAATCCACGCAGATGGGCGTCGAGCTGCTGAACGAGGATTCTCCGATGGCGGATGCGGAGCTGCTGGCGATGACTGTGCGGCTGATGCTGGACGCAGGTTTTCGTGAATTTCAGCTCAGCATCGGGCACATCGGTTATTTCCGTGCGCTGGCGAAGGAGGCGCGCCTTTCGGAGGAAGGATACCACCAGCTGAGAGAACTGATTTCGATCAAAAATTACTTCGGTGTGGAGGAGCTGCTGGAGAAATTCCATCTCCGCCCGGAGCAGAGACGTGCGCTGGCCAGCATGACACAGATGTTCGGCGGACCGGAGGTCCTGGAAAAGGCGAAAGCACTGACGAGAAACCGTGAGGCGCTGGATGCGGCGGCCCGTCTGGAGGAAATCTATGAAATCCTGAAGGATTACGGATATGAGAAGTACATCTGCTTTGATTTCGGTATGCTGAGCCGTTTTCAGTATTATACCGGACTGATTTTTCAGGCGTATACCTACGGCAACGGAGAGCCTGTAGTCAAAGGCGGCCGGTATGACCGTCTGCTGAAGTATTTTGGAAAGGATGCCCCGGCAGTGGGATTCTGCGTCGTGCTTCAGCCGATGCTGGACGCTCTGGAGCGCCAGAAGATCGCCGGACCTGTTCCCCGGACGAGAACGATGCTGCTTTATCCGGATTTTCTGGAAAAAATGGCGGTCCGGATGGCAAAGGACCACCGGAAGGAAGGGCTGGATGTGGCCCTCGTGCCGTTTGCGCGGGGAAAAGTCCTGGAGGATTATATTGCCTACGGAAAGAGAAACCAGTTCGGCGGGATTGTGTATCTTCAGAAAGAGACGGCTATTTATGCCATTGATCTGACGGTTCAGGAGATCCGCCCGGTGGAAATTAAGCAGATGCAGGGAGGAACACAGTCATGAGATATTTGACCATTGCGCTTGGCAAGGGGCGTCTTGCGCAGAAGACAATGGAACTTTTCCGGAAGGTGGGAATCACCTGCGAGGAGATGGAGGATCCGTCCTCAAGAAAACTGATTTTTGTCAACGAAGAGATGGGATTCCGTTTCTTCCTGGCAAAGGGACCGGATGTGCCGACTTATGTGGAATACGGCGCGGCGGATATCGGAATTGTCGGCAAGGATACGATTCTCGAAGAAGGAAGAAAGCTGTATGAGGTGCTGGATCTGGGCTATGGAGCCTGCAGAATGTGTGTCTGCGGACCGGCTTCTGCGGCGGATCTGCTGCAGCACAACCGACTGATCCGGGTGGCGACAAAATATCCGAATATTGCCAAAGATTATTTTTACAATAAAAAGCATCAGACGGTGGAGATCATCAAACTGAACGGTTCCATTGAGCTGGCGCCGATCGTAGGGCTTTCTGAGGTCATCGTCGATATTGTGGAGACGGGGACGACCCTGCGGGAAAATGGCCTTGACGTTCTGGAGGAGGTCTGCCCGCTGTCTGCACGGATGGTAGTCAATCAGGTAAGCATGCGGATGGAGAACGAAAGAATCAGCCGGCTGATCGGCGCGCTGAAGACGGCGCTGACGGAAAAGGGATGAACTGGTACAGAAAATGCGCGTGGGAGGAAAGAGTACATGAGAATTGTAAATCTTACGAGGGAAACAGAGGAAAATATACTGGAAAATATGCTGAAGCGCAGCCCAACCCAGTACGGGACCTATGAGGCTGCGGTCAGCGAGATCATCGCGGCGGTCCGTGAGAAGAAGGATGAGGCGGTGTTTGCATATACGGAGAAGTTTGACGGCGCGAAGCTGGACGCATCTACGGTGGAGGTTACGGAGCAGGAGATCGGGGAGGCTTACGCCCAGGTGGACTCCGGGCTGGTCCAGGTGATCCGCAAAGCCAGAGAGAACATTCTCGCTTACCATGAAAAACAGAAGGAGAACAGCTGGTTTACCTCCACGGAGGAGGGAACGCTGCTGGGACAGAAAGTGACTCCGCTGAACCGGGTCGGCGTATATGTGCCGGGAGGCAAAGCGGCCTATCCGTCCTCTGTGCTGATGAACGTTCTTCCGGCCCAGGTGGCAGGCGTCCGCGAGATCTGTATGACGACGCCCTGCAGCCGTGAAGGAAAGGTAAATCCGGTGGTTCTGGCGGCGGCGAAGGAGGCCGGCGTACAGAGAATCTTCAAGGTGGGAGGAGCCCAGGCGATCGCGGCGCTGGCTTACGGCACAGAGAGCATTCCGAAGGTGGACAAGATCGTCGGACCGGGAAATATTTATGTGGCGCTGGCAAAGAAAGCGGTGTACGGCAATGTCAGCATCGATTCCATTGCCGGACCCAGTGAGATCCTGGTCCTTGCTGACGAGACGGCGAATCCGCGGTTTGTGGCGGCGGATCTTCTGAGCCAGGCGGAGCATGACGAGCTGGCAAGCGCGATTCTGATCACCACCTCCCGCAGACTGGCAGAGCAGGTGGACGGGGAAATCCGGAAATTCCTGGAAACCCTTTCCCGCCGGGAGATTATTGAGAAATCTCTGGACAATTTCGGCTATCTTCTCGTGGCAGAGTCGAAAGAGGAGGCGATCGAGACTGTGAATCAGATTGCGCCGGAGCATCTGGAGATTGTGACGGCGAATCCATTTGAGGATATGATGAAAGTACGCAACGCGGGAGCGATTTTCCTGGGCGAGCATTCCTGCGAGCCGCTGGGAGATTACTTTGCCGGACCGAACCACATCCTGCCCACCAACGGAACGGCGAAATTCTTCTCGCCGCTCTCTGTGGATGACTTTGTGAAGAAATCCAGCGTGATCTACTATTCCAGGGATGCGCTGGAGAAGATCCATACGGATATTGAGACGTTTGCGAAGGCGGAGCAGCTGACGGCACATGCAAATTCCATCGCGGTGCGTTTTGAGAAGGAGGAGCCATCATGCTGAGAACTGCCAGAGTTGTGCGGAACACGAAAGAGACGCAGATCTGTCTGGAACTGAATCTGGACGGAAAGGGTACCTTCGAAGGGACTACAGGCATCGGATTTTTCGACCATATGCTGGACGGTTTCGCCCGGCATGGCTTTTTCGACCTGCGGCTGGAAATGCAGGGGGATCTGCAGGTGGACGGCCATCACACCATCGAGGATTTCGGGATTGTGCTCGGCACAGCCCTGAAGGAAGCCCTGGGCGACAAGGCGGGCATCCGCAGATACGGAAGCAGGATTCTTCCGATGGATGAGACGTTGGTGCTGGCGGCGGTGGATCTGTGCGGAAGACCCTACCTGTCGTTCCAGGCGGAGTTTTCCCGGGAAAAAGTCGGCGATATGGAGACGGAGATGGTCCGGGAGTTTTTCTATGCCCTGTCCTATTCCTGTGGGATGAATCTCCATATCAAGGTACTGGACGGGCTGAACTGTCATCATATCATCGAGGCGATGTTCAAGGCGGCGGCGAAGGCTCTGGACGAGGCGACATCGGTAGATGAGAGGATTTCCGGAGTTCTGTCCACAAAAGGAAGCCTGTGATGGAACGGCCTGGAAGCCTCCCGCCGGCGGTTGTTTCGTGTATTTTGGGCAGCAGTTCAGCTGGCTGAACGGTTATTGCTTTTGAATTATACCATTGGAAATCAGGAGGTGTTGTTGTGAAAAAGTTATTGGTTCCGGTGATTTATCTGAAAGACGGAACGGCGGTTTCGGGGTTCGGCTCGGAGGAACGGGTTTCGGAGGTTCCGGTGGAGGAATTGGCGGCGGGGGCTTCGGACCGGGGAGCGGATGAGCTGCTGGTTCTTGATTTTTCGGAAAGTGATGCGGAGCATGACCGGGCGATCGGGGATCTGATCAGGATCTGCGACCGTGCCGAAGTTCCGGTGACCGGCGGAGGAAATGTCCGCCGGATGGAGGATGTGAAAAAGATTCTTTATGCGGGCTGCAGGAGAGCGGTCCTGAATTTCGCGAAGGAATCCAACTGTGATCTGCTGGAGGAAGTGTCCGGCAAATTCGGAAAGGATAAGATTGTGGTCTTTGTTCCGGACGGGGAGACGTTCTGGAAGCACCGGGAGCAGATTGAGACGTTTGCAGGCATGGTGTTCTGTGATGAGGAACAGGCGGATGAGATTTCAAGGCTCTCCGGCCTTCCGCTGATGGTGATGGCAAAGTCCGGGAATCCGGAGAAGCTGCTGGCAGAGGAGCAGGTGTGTGTGGTGACCGGCGCCGGAGTGAGCGGACCGGAGCAGGATCTCATGGCGCTGAAGGCTTCCTGCCGGGAAGCAGGAATTCCTGTCAATACCTTTGAGAGCTCTGTCTCATGGGCGGAGTTTAAGAAAAACAGCGACGGAATGGTGCCTGTGATCGTTCAGGATTACCGGACGGACGAGGTGCTGATGCTGGCCTATATGAATGAGGAAGCGTTTGAGACGACGCTGAAAACCGGCCGTATGACCTACTGGAGCCGGAGCAGAAACGAGCTGTGGACAAAGGGACTGACCTCCGGCCATTTTCAGTATGTGAAATCTCTGATGCTGGATTGCGACGGAGATACGATTCTGGCGAGGGTTTCCCAGATTGGCGCAGCCTGTCATACGGGAAACAAAACCTGTTTCTTCCGGGAGCTGGCAAAAAAAGAATATGAGGAGCGAAATCCGCTGAAAGTGTTCCAGCAGGTGTACGATGTGATCTGCGACCGGAAACAGCATCCGAAAGAAGGGTCTTACACCAATTATCTGTTTGACAAGGGAATTGACAAGATTCTGAAGAAAGTAGGAGAAGAATGTACGGAGATCGTGATCGCGGCGAAAAATCCGGATCCGGAGGAAATCAAGTATGAAATTTCAGACTTCCTTTACCATGTGATGGTATTAATGGCGGAAAAGGAAATCACCTGGGAAGATATTACCAGGGAGCTTGCGCGGAGGTAGCGCTTCCGGAGAGCGGCAGGAAAGAGAAAACGTGTGCCCATGTTGTCCCTTTCCTGCCGCTCTTTTTGAATCGCAGGAAACTTCGTTCCCTGCGATATTGAAAATGTTGTCAGGGCTTTGCGGTCTCCTGGAGACGCTGCCGGACGCCGTCCCAGTGTATGACCTGGAACCAGGAATCAATGTAATCGCTCCGCAGATTCTGGTGTTTCAGATAGTAAGCATGTTCCCAGACGTCCAGAGGGAGGATCGGCTGCATCCCGTCGGAGAGCGGATTGTCCTGATTGGGGAGAGGGAGAATTTTCAGCGCCCCGGATTCGTCGCGGACAAGCCAGACGAATCCGGAGCCAAACAGACCAAGAGCAGCCGCTTTCATCTGCTGTCTCCAGTTGTCTTCCCCGCCGAACGCCTCCGCCAGTTCCGGGGGAAACTTCTGGCCGGCGGGGGTCAGCAGATCGAAATACAGGTCGTGATGAAAGAACATGGTTCTCCGGTCGATATAAGGCTCCAGGGCGCTGTAGGAATAGGGGAGTCGGGGAAGACGGAACGGATAGGTGGTGTCAGATATCATGGTTCTCCTTTCTGCCGGCAAAACCGGTTTTGGATCCGGCAGAGGGTTTTTCTTTATGATATTCATGAAACGGACGGAAGATGAGAAAAAATCCGGCAATTGGTTATCTGTTGGAACAGTTAAAAATCCCGCGGCCTGCGAGAAATGGCAACGGTTCAGCTGGGCTGAACGGTTACGGGAAACGGGACAGGCCGCGGGATGGGAGATACTTTATTCTTTTCCGTTCCAGCAATAGGTGCAGAGCTTGCACGGAGAAATTCCGATGGAGGAGATCATATCGTCCAGTCTGTGATACCGCAGGGAAGTGAAATTCAGTTCCTTTCCGATATCCTCCAGCATTTCCTTGTAGCTGGTGGAATCCGGGTTTGTGTAATCCTCCAGGATTTTGTCGTTGACGGCTCCCTCACGCTTCTGGATCACACGGCGGGTGATCAGATCCATCTCGGATTTTGAGCGGGAGAAATTCAGGAACTTGCATCCGTACATCAGAGGCGGGCAGGCCGGACGGATATGCACTTCCTTTGCGCCGCTGTCATAAAGAAATTCCGTGGTCTCTCTCAGCTGTGTGCCGCGCACAATGGAATCGTCGATCAGCAGAAGACTCTTGTCTTTGATCAGTTCATGAACCGGCAGCAGCTTCATGCGGGCGATCAGATTTCTCTGGCTCTGATTGGTCGGCATGAAAGAACGCGGCCAGGTCGGCGTGTATTTGATAAACGGGCGTGCAAAAGGAATTCCGGAGCGGTTTGCATAGCCGACTGCATGGGCAGTGCCGGAATCCGGAACACCTGCCACGAGATCCGGGTGCGCGTCATCTCTCTGCGCCAGAATGTCGCCGCATTTATAACGCATCTGTTCCACGTTTACGCCCTCGTAGGTAGCGGTCGGATAGCCGTAATATACCCAGAGGAAGGAGCAGATTTTCATCTTGTCCGCCGGCTGCTGGAGAACCTCCATGCCTTCCGGAGTCAGGTAGACGATCTCCGCCGGTCCAAGCTCCTTATAAGTGTGATAGCCAAGATTCACGAAAGCAAAGCTCTCAAAGGAAGCGCAGAATGCGTCCTCTTTCCGTCCGATGACCAGAGGGGTTCTGCCCAGACGGTCTCTGGCCGCATAGATTCCCTGAGGAGTCATAACCAGTAGGGTCATGGAGCCGTCTACCATCTGCTGTACATACTGGATGCCTTCGAGAATGGAAGCTTTCTGGTTGATCAGGGAAGCGACCATCTCCGTGGGATTGATGTTTCCTCCGCTCATCTCCAGGAAATGGGTACATCCGTTTTTGTAGGAAATATCCACCAGCTCGTCCATATTGTTGATTTTGCCTACGGTTGTGATGGCAAAACTGCCGAGATGCGACTGTACGAGAAGCGGCTGCGGCTCGTTGTCTGAAATACATCCGATGCCCAGCGTACCCTTCAGCTCGTCCAGATCCCGGTCAAATTTGGTACGGAACGGTGAGTTCTCGATATTGTGAATCGAACGGTTGAATCCATCCTCGCCGTAAACCGCCATACCGCCTCTGCGCGTGCCCAGATGCGAGTGATAGTCAACACCAAAAAATAAGTCCATGGTGCAAGTGTTTTTCGATGCAACGCCAAATATTCCCCCCATTTTTCTGTCTCCTTATCAAAAAAAATCGTAATCAACCTGTCGGTGTACAAAAAAATTATATACTGAACCGGAATTGGAAGTAAAGAGAAATATAAAAAAAAATAAGATTCAGTGTAACAGTTCCGCTGGCTGAACTGTTACACTTCAGTCGCCTACGCCGAAATCCGTCTTTTCGTAGAGAACTTCTACAGAAGGATCGTCCAGAAGAAACGCGTATTTCTTCATAAACCAGTCCACCAGCTCAGGGTCCCGTTTTACGTCGGTGCTGTTGTCGGTGAATACGTTGACTGTGCCGAGGGCAAAATGCTTTTTCAGCATCGTCATATCGTAATCGATCATTTCCTTCGTCTGGCCCCGGATTCCGACCATCAGGCAAGGAGAATCGAAATACCTGGCCACTTCCTCCGGGGAATGAAAATCCGCATGTTTGTTCAGATAATTTTCCCTGAAATCTTCGTTAAAAGTCTCCACTCCGATTTTAAATGTGACAGGGATTCCCATATAATCCCGCATTTGCTGCAGGCGGTTCCGGTACATCCAGTGCGCCTCAAAGAAAAGGCGCCGGATGTTTTTCTGCCGGACGATCTGCCGGATCAGTTCCAGGGTTTCTTCCGGAAGCTCAAAGCAGCTCCCGGAATTGATGACTTCCAGAACGCCCAGGCTTCCCGTGACGCGGGAGAGAATCTGCCGGTTCAGCTCCACCATGGAAGCGCGGTCCCTGGAGTTGTCGTCTGTATAATCGCAGAACCGGCATTTGCCCCAGGCGCACGGAAAAGACTGGAGCAGGACAATCTCCCTGGGATTTTTTTCTGTGATCAGATTATATCGTTCCATTTTTACCTCTTTTCTTATACACTGATTTTTATTTTCGCGGAAACGCATGATAGTATACCGGAAGCATTGCCGTTACAGCGCTGAGCACGATCACACGGTCCAGATAATCGGTCAGAAACTGAACAAGAAAAACACTTGCGGTCAGCGGAATTCCTGCAGTATGAAACAGCTGTACCAGTACAGTGGAACCGGAGGAAGTGATTCCCCCGAATACCAGGGCAGTGATCAGGGAGCTGACGATTGTGCCGGGCAGACTGATCACCGCTGCGAGAGGGAGGAGCTTCCACAGGGTTCTTGCCTTCAGAGAGCGTATCTGCCGGGCAGTGAGGCCGCATACCAGTCCCAGTATCATCTGTACCGGAAGATAGAAAAAAGCATAGACGTCAGAGGTACAGCCGCCGATCACTCCGCTGATGATTCCGGGAACCATGCCGGCAGCAGGTCCCAGCAGAACGGCCGTAAACATGGTGCCGAAGGAATCGAGATAGACGGGAAGCCGCAGCAGCAGCGCAACGTTTCCCCCAAGCAGATTCTGAACGGCAGAGAAGGCGATGATACATAATACCAGAGACCGGGACATTGTTTTTCCCGGAGTTTTCATTTCTGCAGATCTTTTCATAGACTTCCCTCCTTCACTGCCGCGTCCGGGCCCATCAGCTGCTGAAGCATGGGAGAGAGCACAGAGGCCGGCATGTTGGTGATCCGCTCAAAGAACATTTCCATAAAGCGGAGAGGAGCGGTTTCCGTGAGAATATAACTGTTCACCGGCGCTTTCCAGAAATCAAAGGCGTCCACAACAGTCTGCCCCAGGCAGAGACCTTCCGTCTCAACTGCCGTGCAGGCAGAAAAGCCGCTGCACAGGGTGGGATCAATCAGATAAGCGGCGGCAAGGGGATCATTGATGACACAGCCGATGATGCCTTCCTGCTCCCAGTGAAAATCCATGTAAAAACGGGTGATGTCCCGAATTTTTCCGCCGATTTCCGGCTCCAGACGGCAGAGGTAGTCCACAAGGTTCGGCGTGAGAACGATTTTCCGCGTCACATCGAGACCGACCATATGGATTTGCTTGCCGGACAGCTGCGGAAGCGCAGAGAATGCATGAAAGACGTTCTTCGCAGCGTGGGGATCACACCAGTAATTGTACTCGGCGACAGGAGAGCAGTTTCCGTGGCTTCTGTAGCAGCCGCCCATGGAATACAGCGCCTCCAGACCGTCCAGACATTCCGGGCAGGTCTCAATCAGCCGGGCGAGGTTGGTCAGAGGACCAAGTGCCAGAATCGTAACTTTTTCAGAACGCTTTTTCGCGTCCGTCAGGGTTTCCGCGAGGAAGCGCACCGCATCCCGGCGCGGACGTACAGAGGTTACAGGGGGATAGAAAGATTCTCCCAGACCATCGGAGCCGTGGGTATCCCTTGCGTCCACATATTTACGGACCAGAGGACGTTCTTCTCCGACGTAGACAGGAATGTCCGGACGACCCATCCAGCTGAGAACTTTCAGCGCATTTTCCGCGCCGAGAGAGGTCGGGACATTTCCACAGACAACAGTGATTCCGAGAATTTCTGTTTCCGGTGAGCGCAAAAGCAGCATCAGCGCCAGCGCATCATCGATTCCCGGGTCACAGTCAACGATAATTTTTCTTGCATTCATTCTCCAATCTCCTTTTCTTTTCTGTATTCCGGAAACCAGTACATCAGTAGGTTCCGGTACGAGATACTTGGTTTTTTATCCTGGGAAGTTTACGAACCAGTCCGGGTGTTTCGGCAGGGCGGAAGATTTCTTCTGCCCGGAAACATTCTCCCGATTAGATAAATGCAGAAAGAGTATATCACAGAACGGGGATGAGATTCAACAGAAAGAAACAGCAGGTTTCACAAAAAGAATCAAAAAGTTTTATACAGAGGGAAAATTGTGGTGAAAATTGACAAGCGATGGAAAGAACAGATAGAAAAATAAGAAAAAAAGAGGCTGCCCCATAAAGAATCCAAAGGCTGAAAGGCCCGGATTCTGCGGGGCGCCCCTTTTCCGCATCCTGGTATGATCTGATTATCAGCGTAACCCAGAGTTAAAATACAAGAAATGTGATCGTTGCGGGGGCAAGCGTAAGGGTTCCCGCCGCCTGTTCCTCTCCCGAAAGATCCGGGAGGCCGTTCTCATTCGAAAGAACCAGAGGACGTCCGTTTAACTTCATGACAGGCGCCCGCAGGCTGTCCGCGGACAGGGTGTACCGTACCGCAGGTTCCGGAAGCTCCACCGATGTTGTTTCGGTTGTGGAATTGTTAATGATCAGATAGCATACGCCCTCTTTGCCGTCTCTGCGGCTGTGAGCGAACACATGGGCGCCTTCCCGGATCGGTTCTCCGGTATCATATACTTCCGTACCCATCAGGCGGTTCCAGAGCAGAACAGCGAAATAATTGGGTCTCGGAGAGAAAACTTCTCTTTCCAGAAAACCGTAATCAGAGGAGGCCAGCGTATTATGGAAGATTACGCCGTCCGTGACGGTGGCAAACTCACCCAGCTCATTTAAGGTGCGGAATACATCCAGATACGTGGATGCCCAGGTGTCTCCGCCGCCGCCGGCATCTCCGCTCTCCGTCACCCACATCTGTCCTTCCGGGCAGTATTTGTCACGGGCAGGAACGTTCAGACGGGCAGTTCTTCCCGCTACCGCCAGATACGGTTCTGTGGTTGCCGCTGACACATCCCAGTGAACCGCCGGCATAATGGATGCCAGACGCTCGGAAACTCCGTTGTAATAATGGTAGCTGTACACATCCAGCTTTTCCTTTGTGCCATCCATCAGCTCGTCGACGGTTGCGACGTCGCCCATTACGCTTGCCACTCCGCCGCTGTGTACCTCTTCCTCCGGGGTGTCGGAGTCAGGTCCCATGGCATTGTCACAGGTGTTGCTGGGACCGACAAGAAGCGTTTCCGGATAGTTTTTGCGCACCCAGGCAATGAACAGATCCTGATCACGGGCATAGTCGGCTGCTGTGTAACCGGGCGCCGCGCCGCTGTAGCTGAGCATATTGGGCTCGTTCATGAATTCAGCCGCTTCGATGGGCACGCCATATTCTTTGCTCAGTCGGAAAATTTTTTCCGATTCGCTGGGATTCCAGGGCTCGTCCGCCTTGTGAAGACCGATGCAGTTTGCCACAGAGATCATCAGCTTGCCGCCGACTGCCCTTACAAAATCCAGTACGCCGATCCACTGTTCTTTTGTCAGCACGTTCTGGTATCCTTCCGGGCTTTTTCCATTGGCAGTTCCGTCAAAATCATAATAGGTTTTGCTGGCCCAGGTTCCGGAAACCCGTACCCATACAGGACCGAACTCTGCAGCCAGAGAACGAAGCTTTGGATCGTACAGATTGACAGGAGGATAAACCTGCATGGAAGTTCCGAAATCCGCCATGCTTTTCATCGGCGGAAATTCTTCTGTTCCGGCAATCTGTCCCGGGGTGTAGGCCTTCCAGAAGGTTCCTCCGGTCACCTCGGCCATTTCGATATTGTAAGACATCAATCGTTCGTCGACGGTGCGAAGGCGCTTCAGCGCTGCGGGAGACAGCTTAACTGTTTGAGACATAATTACAACACTCCTTTCAATAAAATACGGCTATTGTCGGAAAACCGGCCGCATAAATTCTTATTTTTATTATAAACTTCCCTGATATGAGAATGCAAGCATTATCGTATGATCCGAAAGGCAAGCGGTAACAGTTCAGCCAGCTGAACTGTTCGTATTTCAACCGGTCATTCCGCAAAGCCTTCGGTGTTTCGCCGAGGGAATACAGAAAGCGGATAATGCCGGACGATAGTTCCGATCAGGCGAAAAATAAGGGGGAAAATAAACAAAACTGAAACAAATCTGTGATAGGATAAATCAAAAAAAGCAGGAGAGCCCTGCGGAAAAGGAGGCGCGGCGCTGGCTGAAAGCCGCGGAGAGAGATGAAGAAGGGAGTCACTCATCTGTTAATTTATCTGGGAGCAGCGGTTGTTTCTGTTTTGTCTGTGGTACAGGCGCAGAAAAACATACTGCCGCAGGCAGCGGGGATCGCCGTATACGTTCTTGCGGCGGCGGTTCTGACGGCCGCCTGCGTATGTCTGTACAGAGATCTTAGAAAGGGAATGGTTGAAAAAATTTTTCTGGCCGTCAGGAGAACTTCTCTCGGCGCACAGTTTCTTGAAGATTATACGTTTCGAACCATCCTGACGACGCTGCCGTCTTTTTCGATCAATGTAGCTTACACGTTCTATAACGGCGTGATCGGTATTATGAATCGTTCCGCATGGTTTATCACCATGGCGGTCTACTACAGTCTGCTTGGAATTATGCGCTACCGTGCGGTGCAAGCGGGAAGAAAGATTTCCCGTATGGAGGATCCGGTGCAGATCAGGAAAAAAGAACGGTCCGTCATCCGGACAGACGGGATTCTGCTTCTACTGCTGAATCTGGCCCTGAGCGGAGTCGTGCTGCTGACCATATCCCAGGGAACGGCAAAAACGTATTCAGAAATCATGGTGATTTCCATCGCGGCGTATACCTTTTATAAAATAACGATGGCTGTCATTCATATGATAAAAGTAAGAAAAATGCAGTCGCCGATTCTGATCACGATCCGGAACATTGGAGTGGCGGACGCCCTGGTGTCCATGCTGACCCTTCAGGCGACGATGCTCGCCTCTTTCCGGGAAAAAAGCAGCATGGATGCAAACCGGATGAACGGAATCACCGGGCTGGCGGTGTGTGTGCTTATCGCGGCCCTGGGGGTCAGCATGATTTATGATGCATCCAGGAGAAAAGAAGTCTGAAAGCAGAAAAGGCTCCGTTCTCCGGAATAAGCAGATTCCTGAAATGTCCCGGACAGGAATTGATATTATCCCTGCAAAAAACGTTTCAGTTCTTCCCGGCGGCTTTTAAAATCTCTAATCCCCAGATCATACAGGGCAAGTTCTGCTTTCTCATCCATAGAATATGTTCCCACATGGATGGCCTGGCTTGGAGCAAAAACAAAAGCAACGCCTTTTTTCTCCAGCGCAAAGACCTGCCGCAGATTTTCGTTATAGGTGATATGACGCTGTTCGATCGCTTCTACAATGCGCGGATATCTGCGGCAAATCCGGGAATACAGGAAATGCATTCCCTGAGGTTTCCTCACATAATCTCTGGTTTTTGACAGAATTACAACCAGACGGTCGCAATCTTTCGCCAGCGCATGCTGTACAGGAATCGCGTCAGAGATGCCTCCGTCATAATAAAAAGTACCGTTTATTTCCACCGGACGGCAGGCGGCCGGTATAGCGCTGGAGGCCATGATCAGTCGGTAGTCGTCCTGTGCCATTCTTTCTTTTCCATAATATTCCGGCTTCCCGGTTTCCGCATTTGTTACTACTACCTGGTATTCGGCAGGATTTTTCATAAGGGCCGGGAAATCCAGGGGATCTTTTCCTCCTGTGTTGGTCAATGTGCCGTAAATGTAGGAGAGCCCAAAAAGGTTTCCTGTTTTCAGAAAACTATTCATGCCGAAGTATTCTTTGTCATGGATATGTTCTGTAAAAAACCGGAGATTTCTTCCCCGCTGCCCGGCAAGATATGAGGCCAGGTTGCCCGATCCGCCGGAAACTCCGATACAATAGTCGAAAGAGATTCCTTCGTCAAGAAAGGCGTCCAGGATTCCGGCGTTATAGGCACATTTCATACCGCCTCCTTCAACGACTAGTCCGGTTTTTTTCTTCTGTTTCACACGAATTCCCCTCTTTCTCGTTTTTTATCTGATTGGTGTTGTATACGTTCTCAAGCTTTGCATGGTAGCGGTCTATGATATCCTGAAGAGTGATTGCCGCCATTTTCTGCTCTGCGGCATCCTGGATTTCCCGGTAGAAATCTCCGATTGCAAGCTGCACATGTATGCCTACTCCGCATTCCGGATTGGTATCGATATCCAAATGAAGCAGAGGTTTTTCGCCCTCCACAGCGCGGTAAATATCCAGCAGGGTAATCTGCTCCGGAGGTCTTGTAATGCAGGCCTTTGCCCGACCCTGGGTATTAGTAATAATTCCGGCATTTTTCAGAGCAGACATCAGCTGCCGGATATATGCAGGGTTTGTCTTTACGCTTTCCGCGATCCGGGCGCTGGTCAGATGTTCTTTCTCCCCCAGACAGATGAAAGCCAGTGTGTGAATCGTATCGCTTAATTTTCTGGAATATTTCATGCTCCACCTCAAAAATCGTTTATCTTTTATTGGATTCAGTGTAATTTTAATAATAACAATTAAGAAAAGGAAAGTCAATAATAAAATGGTCCATCTGCAGGTGCTGTCCAGGGCGTACAGAAAAACGAACAGAGCGATAATCGTTCAGCATTTAATAAAATATCATTTTGACAGATTAAACAGCATATAGTACAATTTATACGAATCATCAGCTTTTCCGCTGGAAACAGCAAAACTCAGAAAAGAGAAAAACATTTAGGTAGAAGGGAAATTGAGATTGTGTAAATTGCACAATAAAAAGGTTGTTTAACATGAGAAAACTTGCTTTAAGCGATGAAATTTTGCTGCAGATCGACAAACCTGCCCGGTATATCGGAGGCGAGGTAAACGCGGTCATGAAAGACCCGGAAAAGGTAGACATCCGGTTTGCCATGTGCTTTCCCGATGTCTATGAAATCGGGATGTCCCATCTTGGAATCCAGATTCTGTATCATATGTTCAATGAACGTCCGGACGTATGGTGCGAGCGGGTGTATTCCCCGTGGCCGGATCTGGACGCGAAAATGCGAGAAGAGAATATTCCGCTGTTTGCGCTGGAGTCCCAGGATCCGATCCGGTCTTTTGACTTTCTGGGAATCACGATCCAGTTTGAGATGTGCTACACGAATATTCTTCAGATTCTGGATCTGTCGAGGATTCCTTTGAGAGCGGCGGAGCGTACGGAAGAAGATCCGATTGTGATCGGCGGCGGACCATGCGTCTACAATCCGGAGCCGATCGCAGAATTTTTTGATCTGTTTTATATTGGAGAGGGAGAGACGGTCTATGACCGTCTGTTTGACGTCTATAAGGAATATAAAGCGGCAGGGAGAAGCCGCAGGGAATTTCTGGAAGCCGCCTGTCAGATCCCGGGCATTTATGTTCCGATGTTCTATGACGCAGAGTATAACGCGGATGGTACGCTCCGCTCTTTTACGCCCAATTATGAGAAGGCTCCGGCGGTGATCGAGAAGCAGGTGCTGATGGACGTCACCCATGCGCCGTATCCGACAGCGCCGGTGGTGCCGTTTATCAAGGCGACCCAGGACCGGGTGGTTCTGGAGATTCAGCGGGGCTGTATCCGCGGATGCCGGTTCTGCCAGGCGGGAATGATTTACCGGCCCACCAGGGAGCGGGACGTTGAGGAACTGAAAAAGTGGGCGGACGCGATGCTGAAATCCACAGGGTATGATGAGATTTCCCTCAGCTCTCTCAGCTCCAGCGACTACAGCCAGCTTCCGGAACTGATCAATTATCTGATGGAGATCTGCCCGGAGCGCGGCGTGAATATCTCCCTTCCGTCTCTTCGCATCGACGCCTTTTCGCTGGATGTGATGAAGAAAGTACAGGATATCAAAAAGAGCAGTCTGACCTTTGCGCCCGAGGCGGGAAGCCAGAGAATGCGGAACGTGATCAACAAAGGTCTGACGGAGGAGGATATTCTGGAAGGAGCCGGAAAAGCGTTTGAGGGCGGCTGGAACAAGGTGAAGCTGTACTTTATGCTCGGACTTCCCACCGAGACCGAGGAGGATATCAAGGGCATCGCGCATCTCAGCGAAAAGATTGCAGAGCGCTATTATGATATTCCGAAGGACCGGAGAAACGGGAAATGCCAGATTACTGCCAGCAGTTCGTTTTTTATTCCCAAGCCGTTCACGCCGTTCCAGTGGGCGCCGATGAACCGGAAGGAGGAGTTCCTGGAAAAGGCGGCGATTGTCAAGGCAGAAGTGCGGTCGATGCTGAACCAGAAGAGTATCCGCTACAATTATCATGAGGCGGATCTTTCCATTCTGGAGGGCGTTCTGGCCCGGGGCGACCGGCGCACGGCGAAAGTGGTGCTGGAGGCGTACCGGAACGGCGCGATCTTTGATTCCTGGTCAGAATATTTTCGTCCGGAAGCCTGGGAAAAGGCATTCCGGGATACGGGAATCGATAAGGATTTCTATACGGTGCGGGAGCGTTCGGTGGATGAACTTCTCCCGTGGGATTTTATCAATGCCGGCGTGACCAAAAAATTCCTGATCCGGGAATGGGAGCAGGCAAAGGCGGAGACGGTTACGCCCAACTGCCGTCAGAGGTGTTCCGGCTGCGGAGCGAAATGTTACGGAGGAGGTGTCTGCTTTGAAGGTGAGAATTAAGTTTGCCAAAGAAGGCATGATGAAATTTATCGGCCATCTGGATATCATGCGGTATTTTCAGAAGGCAATCCGCAGAGCGGAACTTCCCATCGCTTATTCCGGAGGCTTCAGCCCCCATATGATTCTTTCGTTCGCGGCGCCTCTCGGCGTGGGAATCACAAGCCTTGGGGAATACTTTGATATGGAGCTGACGGAGGAGCTTCCCACCGAGGAGATCCGCAGCCGGCTGGACCGGGAGATGGTGGAAGGCATGCGCATTCTGTCTGCCCGGAGGGTTCCCGACGGGAAAGCCAGCAAGGCCATGTCGCTGGTGGCAGCCGCCGATTACCGGATCCGGTTCCGCGAGGAATGCGGATTTTCGGAAGGATGGAAGGAAAAGGTACCGGTTTTCTTCGCGCAGGAATCCATCAAAATCTGGAGAAAGACAAAGCGCAGCGAAAAGGAAACGGAGATCCGGCCCTGGATTTACCGGCTGGAGGTGCAGGGGGATGAGCTGTGGATGCAGGTCTCTGCAGGAAGTGTTTTCAATCTGAAGCCGGAGCTGGTTGTGGAAGCGTTTGCCGCGTACCTGGGAGAAGAGCTTCCAGGGTTTGCCTGCCAGGTGCAGCGAGAAGAGGTGTATGCGGACACGGGCGGGGACGGAGGCAGAGTTCTGACGCCGCTGGAAGAGCTGGGAGAAGAGGTTGAATAGAGAAGTGATACTGACCCGTCTGCCGGTGGGGGACCGCCGGCCGCTTGCCTGGGTCCTGTATGAAAACGGCCGGCCTGTGCAGCTTGAGCTGGAGCCGGCCGGAGGAGAAGAGCGGACGGGAAATATTTATGTGGGTAAAATTGAAAAGCTGGTTCCGTCCATGCAGGCGGCATTTGTGCGGTTTGCCTCCGGGCAGAGCGGTTATCTGCCTCTGGCAAAGGCAAAACGGCCTCTGACCAGAATACCGCTTCCGGACGGCAGGCTCAGAGAACAGGACGAGCTGCTGGTACAGGTGGAGCGGGAGGGCAGCAAAGGAAAACTCCCATCGCTGACGGCGTCTCTGGAATTTTCCGGAAGTCTTCTGGTACTCCTGACGGACAGCAATGGGATCAGGTTTTCGCCGCGGCTTACCAGGGAGCAGAAAAAGCGTGCGGAAGCTCAGATCCGGGAACTGCAGAAGGGAAGAGAACGTTCTTTCGGTGTGCTGGTCCGGACCAACGGAGGAAAAGCCTCTCCGGAGGAACTGAGCCGGGAGTTTGAAGCACTGTACAGGGAAGCTTATCAGATCTGTCAGTACGGCTGTTCCCGCAGTGTGTATTCCTGTCTCCGCAGGACCGACTCCTTCTGGGCGCGGCAGATGGCGGGAATTCCCCGGAAAGAGCCGGTGCGGGTGATTACAGACGAACCGGAACTTTATGAGAAAATAAAAGCGTTTCTGTCTCAGAGCCAGGATGAGGAGGTCTGTCGGGAGAAGCGAAGATCTGAGGATTCCGGGGTAGTCTCTTACGGGGGATGGCTGCGTCTGGAAAAATACCAGGAAACTCTGCAGCCGCTCTTTAAAAAATATGCTCTGGATGAGCTTCTGAGCAGTCTGCTGGACCGGCGTGTTCTGCTGCCGTCGGGAGGATTTCTTGTCATTGAACAGACGGAAGCGTTTGTCGCTGTGGACGTGAATTCAGGGAAACGAAAAGGGGAGCGGACGCCGGAAGAGTTTTATTTCCGCGTTAATCTGGAAGCGGCGGAAGAGATTCCGCGGCAGCTTCGCCTGCGCAGTCTGTCAGGAACCGTGCTCATCGATTTTATCAACATGAGAGACAAGGAGCAGACCGGGCGGCTGATGAGCGAACTGCAGCGCGGGTTCCGCGAAGATCCTGTGCGCACGCAGGTGATCGATGTGACCCGGCTGAATATCACAGAGGTCACCCGGCAGAAGGTCAGAAAGCCTCTGTGGGAGCAGGTGGAGCAGTACAGATGCGGCGCCGGTTCCGTCGACTCCGGATGGGTGGGAGAATGAAAGCGGAACCGCGCGGAAGATCAGGAAGGAGGTACCAATGAATTTAGATAGAAATGACAGTCCTTATCTGTATGAAATGCTGACCGGCGGGCCGAAGAAAAAGTGGAAGATGAAGCCCTGGCAGGGCGTCGTCGTGTTTGTGGTTCTGCTGGTTCTTTTTCAGGTGATCGGAAGCTTTCTGTATCTGCTGCTTGGCATCTATGCCAACGGAGTGGCGGAGATGATCTTTTTCTTCGGGGGACCGGTGCTGACCGTGAAGCTTCTTGACATCGACTGGCGGGAGGTCTTCCCGGTGAAAAAGCCGGCCATGCAGGGGATATTGGGAACCCTGCTCATGTGGTTCGGCGCATATCAGTGTATGACGGCGCTCAGCCTGGTGCTTGCGGTACTGTTTCCCCGGACGTATGAGTCTGTGGGCCGCTCGATGAATTCCTTTGTCACCGGACTTCCGTTTCTTGGTTCGGTGATTGTAATTGCGCTGGTGCCGGCGGTCAGCGAGGAAATACTACACCGGGGGATTCTCCAGCATTCCCTGCAGCCGCTGAAAAACAAATGGCTGATCATCACGTTGATGGGTGTGTACTTCGGTGTGTTCCACCTGAGCCTTCTCCGTTTCCTTCCTATGATGTTTCTCGGAATGGTGATTGCATGGCTTCGCCAGGAATCGGGCAGTATGTCTTATGGGATGATTTTTCATTTCGTAAACAATTTCTACGCTCTGGCGGTCACTTTTCTGAGCGAACAGGTCTCAGGGACGGTATCTGCACAGAGTTATTCTGTTCCGACGTATCTGCTGGGATATTACTTCCTGATCGCGGCAGTGGGTCCGTTCCTGATTTACCTTGGCGGCTGGCTGGTAAAGCGTTCGGAGAAAGGACACAGAATTCCGCTGTTTCAGGGAGACAGAAAACCGGTGATACTGATGGCGGCGGCGACGGCGCTCCTTGCAGCGGTGGGGCTCGTCCTGTTCCTTGTGGGAATTATGGCGTATCTGCAGTAGCCGTTCGGCCAGGTCTGTGTATTGCCTTGCACAGACCGTATGAAAGGTCCATCGCGAAGGAATGCTCAATGGTCGGATGACGTAACAAGTTCGGCCGGATGAACTGCAATTGAAAAGCGTTTTGCGGTTGTCAAATATTTTTGCAGACGGCACAAAGATGTGATACAATATAGCACAAGACAGAATCATATTCGAAGAGAATGAAGGAGGAAACCATTATGGCACGAACGGCGGTTGCTACTGACAGCAACAGCGGAATTACTCAGGAACAGGGAAAGGAATTGGGGATTTTTGTCCTTCCGATGCCTTTTTTTATCAAAGGGAAATTACACTTTGAAGATATTGACCTGACGCAGGAGCAGTTTTATCAGATGCTGGAGGACGACACTCCGGTGTCCACTTCCCAGCCGTCTCCGGGGGATCTGATCGATTTCTGGAACAATATTCTGAAGGATTACGATGAGATCGTTTACATCCCCATGTCCAGCGGCCTATCGACCTCCTGCGATACGGCGGTTGTCCTGTCGGAGGATTTCGACGGAAAGGTGCAGGTGGTAAACAATCAGAGAATTTCCGTGACCCAGCGCCAGTCGGTACTGGATGCGAAGAATATGGCGAACCGGGGAGTTTCCGCGAAGGAAATCAAGAAAATCCTTGAAGAGGACGCGTTGTCCGCAAGTATTTATCTGATGGTGGATACGCTGAAATATCTGAAAAAAGGCGGACGTGTCACGCCCGCTGCCGCGATGATCGGAGCGGTGCTGAGCATCAAGCCGGTGCTGACGATCCAGGGAGAAAAGCTGGATGCGTTTGAGAAGGTGCGCGGCGTAAAGCAGGCCAAGAAAGTAATGCTCAAGGCAATGAAGAAGGACATGGACAAACGCTTCTCAAAGGAGCGCGCAGCCGGTATTATGGCGCTGGAGGTAGCTTACTCTAACATTAATGAGGAACTGCTGAACGGATGGATTGCCGAAGTGCAGGAGGCGTTTCCGGATATGCCGGTGTATGCGGACAAGCTGTCTCTGAGCGTGGCGTGCCATACAGGCCCGGGCGTTCTTGCGATTGCATGCGCGAAGAAATCTGCAATTTCATAAAAAGGGAAGCGGATGCCGTAACAGTTCAGCTGGCTGAACTGTTACGGCTTTTGAATTGTGCGGATCTGCATGGCACAAGGGACAGCTTTTTGACGGAAAACTGCCGGAATCATGCATCCGTATCGGAAAACCGGACCGTCACCGCCAGAACCAGATCGGTTCCTTCGAAGACTGACGGATCAAAGTAATCCTGCAGGGAGCAGCTGCGCATTGTCGATCCGCTGTCATAGGTCAGGATAGCGGCGGGAATTTCTTTGTTCTCTTCTATTTCCGTGAATTCCTGAAGAAAGGCTGTCATGCTTCCAAGGGTTTCCGGTTCCGGAAGAACTGGATCGGTCCGGAAAGAAAACAGCGAAGAAGTTCTGATATGGAAGTCGATCCGGCGGTCTTCTTCCAGTTTCATGGTGAGTGCGCCAGAGAGCGGCTCCCGGCCTGACAGATCGTCGCCGGAAGAGATAGTGCCGCCTCCGATTTCTTTCCAGGTGCCGTCTTCCTCAAGTCGGGAGACGGTGACGGTCATGGAGACAGACTCCTCCGGAGCCTGAAAGAAAAGAATCTGTGAATTATCCGATGATATTCCAAAGGCTTCCAGAAGCCCCTTTTCGCTGTCGGAGCATTCATAAGGCGCTATTCCAGTTTTCGACAGTCCTCCGAAAGAACCGGAACCCTCCGAACCGGAAGCACACCCGGCCATCCCAAGCACCGCCGCAGCGGCAAACAATAAAAGAACCGACAGTTTTCGTTTCATGATTCTGCTCATAATCAATAATCCCCCTGTAAAAAATACGGCTATGCCGTCACAAATTCTTATATCTTACATTATACTACATTATACTTTTACTGCGAGTTAGAATCAACTAACGTTTTTCTTACAAAAATAGCAAATGGGAACCCTGCGCAACTCTCCGGAATTGTTCCGGCACAGCGATCTACAAACATTCGGATTTAATCACTCGCCTGCTTTTCGTTCTGTATAGCCCAATGAATTTTGTCCTGCCGCATATGCATATCTCAAAACGTTGCACCGACAACTTTCCGCTCTCATGTTACCGCTGCCAACCCCAGAAAGCCCGTGACGCCCTGGTCTGCCCGCCGCATACACCGCGCAGGTCAGGGCGTCACGGGCTTTCGTCCCCTCTTTCAAAAAAAAGACAAAATCCCTTGACAATGGAAAAAAGTCATGATAGACTTCAAGAGTATGCCGCACAGAGAGGTAGAAGTATCGGTTCAGAAATGCCGGTCACCGAATCTGGCGAGTAAATCATAGGGAGGTGCCATATGTACGCAATTATTGCAACAGGTGGTAAACAGTACAAAGTAGCCGAGGGCGATGTTATCAGAGTGGAGAAGCTGGGCGTAGAGGCTGGCGAGACCGTTACATTCGATCAGGTACTTGCAGTAAGCAACGACGGCCTGAAAGTTGGCGAGGATGTCAAAGACGCAACTGTAACCGCATCTGTAGTTGAAAACGGTAAAGGCAAGAAAGTTATCGTTTACAAGTATAAGAGAAAAACTGGTTATCACAAGAAAAACGGTCACAGACAGCAGTACACAAAGGTGAAGATTGAAAAAATCAACGCTTAATTGCTTATGATCCGTATAACAGTAACGCAGAAAGACGGCGCATACGTTTCTGTTGAATC
>DWWU01000021.1 GCA_019119555.1 Candidatus Fusicatenibacter intestinigallinarum
GGAGGCCTGCGAAGGAGCATACAGCAGGAAATCCTACTGGAGAATGTCTAACACAGGTGTGGTCAAAAGAGCATTAACAAAAGAAAGACTGATAAACTGGGGCTTTTATGATTTAGCCACAGCCTATCAGTCTGTGCACGTCAACTATTGAAACCGCCGTGTACCGAACGGTACGCACGGTGGTGTGAGAGGACGGCGGCTAATCACCGCCTCCTACTCGATTGTTATTCAGGAATCCGATCGAAAGTTCCGACTATTATTTTGCGGCTTTTTTCTGAATCAGTTCCTTTCCTGATGTCCAGACAATTGTGATTCCGAGAATAACCAGCAGCACCGCAACGATCAGCTGCAGACCTTCTACCATGAACACACCGGTTCCGTCCATAAATGCACGGACCAGAGCGATCAGACGCTGTACCAGGGCAGTGAAGGTCACGCAGAGCATAATCACGAAAGGCGGAATCAGGGTGCGCATTTCTCTTCCGGTAACTTTCAGGAACACACAGAGCGTGATCAGTACGAGGGCGCTCAGCAGCTGGTTTGCGCTTCCGAACAGAGGCCAGATATTGGAGTATCCCACCTGTGTCAGGACGTAGCCGAAGAACAGAGTGATCAGTGTCGCAAAATATTTGTTGCAGAGAACTTTTCTCCAGCCTTCCGCATGCTCCATGTCATCCACGCTGAAAAGCTCCTGGAAAGACATACGGCCGATACGTGCCACAGAATCCAGCGTCGTAAACGCCAGGGCTGAAACACACATGGTCATGAAGCTCTGCGCAACATAGACAGGGATGCCGAACATCTCCAGAAATCCCGCAACGCCTGAGGAGAAGATCTGGAACGGAGTGCCCACGGCGGCGGTTCCGTCTGCGCTGGCTGCAGCGCCTGCGACACAGAGGGCAATCACGGCCAGGAGACTTTCCAGTACCATCGCGCCGTAACCGACTTTCAGCATATCCTTTTCGTTGGAGATGGTCTTGGAGGAGGTTCCGGATGAAACAAGGCTGTGGAATCCGGAAACCGCTCCGCAGGCGACGGTTACAAACAGAATCGGAAACAGATCTCCCAGATTTTCGTTGTGGAATCCGGTATATGCGGGAAGATTCATAGTCGGGTGCGCAAAGATCAGCCCGAGTACCGCGCCGACAATCATTCCCACGAACATAAACGTGGACATATAGTCACGCGGCTGCATCAGAAACCACATGGGAAGAACTGCCGCCAGGAAAATATAGATAAATGCAATATAAATCCATGCGTCCTTGGCCAGGATCACCGGAAGATTCATTCCGAAGACAAAGGCAAGCACTGTGCATGCCAGCCCGAGGACCACTTCTTTCCAGCCGGTAAATTTCATCTTTCGCTGGATCAGTCCGAAAACTGCAGCAAACAGGATGAAGAACAAAGAGATGCTTCCCGCCGCTCCGTTGACGGTGGCGTTTTCGGAGAGACTGGATACCCCGTCCGTCACCACGTAGGCGTTGAAGGTGTCCGCGACCATGTCCGCAAACGCCGCCATGACGATCAGGGTAAACAGCCAGCAGAAGCCCAGAAAAAGTTTACGTCCTGTCCTGCCGATGTATTTTTCGATCAGCAGTCCCATGGATTTGCCGTCGTTTTTTACGCTGGCATAGAGCGCGCCGAAGTCTGTGACCGCGCCGAAAAAGATTCCGCCCAGGATAATCCAGAGAAGAACCGGCAGCCAGCCGAATGCAGCCGCCTGGATGGCTCCGGTGACAGGTCCTGCTCCTGCGATGGAAGAAAACTGATGCGCAAAAACGGTCCATCCGTCCGTCGGAACATAATCCTGCCCGTCATTGTGCAGTACCGCCGGCGTCTTGGCTTTCGGATCAATTCCCCATTTTTTTGCAAGCCAGCGTCCATACAGTACGTAAGCCGCCAGAAGACATACGGCGGCAATCAGTACGATTACCAGTGTGTTCATGATATCCCCACTCTCCTTTTCTATGTATAAGTTTTCAGACCTGAAAGAAATCTCAGGCCACATTTCCGTGTGCAAGGGGATGCCGCGAAAATGTTCTGCAAAAGTCAGATTTACGCGAATGAGCATGCCGCGGTAAAAAAAAATCTCCTTACAGAATCGCTCTGTAAGAAGACGAAAAAATCCGCGTTACCACTTCTCTTGCCGACGTTAGGAAGTCGGCCGCTCTGTCCTGTCGTCCGGATCTGCGTTTTGCTGAAAGACAAAAACCGTCTGCCGGATTCAACAGGCTTCCTTTTAACGGTGGAATACCGGTCCGGACTACTGGAAAGCCGTTCGCCCTGACTGCTCACAGGGGATCCTTTTCCAACCGTGCTGTTCCCTCCCACCAACCGGAAACTCTCTGAAAGCACCCGAGCAGATTACTCGTAACAGTTCAGCTGACTGAACTGTAATGACAACTCAAATACAGAGTGTCAGACTGCCATTCTGCTCCGGACTGGAAAATACTGTCCTGTTCTTCGCGTTGACTTTTACAATTTTGCTTTATTATACCGCTGTTTTTTCGTTTGTCAAGAGAAACTTCGAAATTTTTTTGCCGGAATAGCCGAACTGCTGCAGAATGAGTTGTTGTTCAGCCGGATGAATCGCTGTCGGAATGATGCAACAGTTCAGCTGGTTGAACTGTTACGGAATGATGCGAAAATTCGGCCTTTTATCTGGAAATAATCGGAAAAGTGCTATATAATGAGGGTAACAGGAAATGGTAATCCGGTATCCGGTCCGGAACCGGATTTCTGCGGTACATAACAGAAGGAGAGGTGGAAAGTATGAGAATCATTACCATCAGCCGTGAATTCGGAAGCGGCGGAAGAGAACTTGGAAAACGGCTTGCGGAAGCACTGGAAATTCCTTATTATGACAAAGAAATCCTTTATGCCATCGCAAAAGAGGGGAACTTTAACGAGGATTATGTGGAAGAGGTTCTTCAGAGAGGATTGACGCCGAATTTTATGCCAACCTTTGGTCATACGTTTTCCCTTGGGCCGAACCCGGTGATGGAAAACGAACTGGAAATCATGAGTCTTCAGCAGAAAATCATTGAGAATATCGCTCAGAAAGGTGACTGCGTAATAGTCGGCCGAACCTCGGGGATCATTCTGGAAAAGTTCCGCCCGATGAAAATTTTTGTCTACGCGGATATGGGAGCCCGGCTGGCGCGCTGCCGTCTGAGAGGGGATGACGTAAAAAATCTCAGCGACAAAGAACTTCAGAAGAAAATCCAGAAGATCGACGAAGGACGTGCCAGACATCAGCGGCTGTTCAGCGATAAAAAGTGGGGGCAGAAGGAAAATTATCATCTGTGCGTCAATACCACGGGAGTGGAGATCGCGGCCCTTGTTCCTGCCGTAAAGGCGTATGCGACGGCCTGGTTTGAACAGCAGGAAGCCGACTAGAAAATCAGATTGGCGGCCTGTTCTGATGACACAGGCGATGCGCCAGGCGGAGGGAAACATGATTTATACCGTAACTCTTAATCCGTCTCTGGATTATGTTGTCACTGTCGACAATTTCCGGACGGGAATCACCAACCGTACGTCTTCCGAACAGATTTATCCCGGCGGAAAGGGGCTGAATGTATCCACGGTTCTGAAAAATCTTGGAATTGAGAGTACTGCCTTTGGATTCATCGCCGGGTTTACCGGAGAAAAGATCCGGGAAATGGTCTGCGACGCCGGAATTACGGCGGAATTCATCACTCTGGAGCAGGGCATGTCCCGGATCAATCTCAAGCTGAAATCCATCGACGGCACAGAAATCAACGGAACGGGTCCTGAGATACCGGAAAAGGAGCGGGAACGCCTGATGGAGCGGCTTTCTGTGCTGGAAACGGGCGATACCCTGGTGCTGGCCGGAAGTATTCCGCCATCCGTTCCCGGAAAGTTTTACTGCGAGGTTCTCCGTGCATTGTCAGGGAAAGATATTCATGTGGTTGTGGACGCGTCCGGGGATGCGCTTCGCCGGACGCTGCCGCTGCATCCGTTTCTGATCAAGCCCAATCACCAGGAACTGGGAGAGCTGTTCCGGACGACCATATCTTCACGGAAAGAGGTTCTTCCATATGCCGGAAAGCTTCAGGAGCTGGGCGCCGAAAATGTTCTTGTCTCCCTTGCGGGGGAAGGCGCTGTTCTTCTGGACGCGGACGGGAACTTTCATCAGGCGCCTGCCCCGGAAGGAACGCTGGTCAACGGCGTCGGCGCCGGAGATTCCATGATCGCCGGATTTCTGGCGGGATGGCAGCGGACAAAAGATTATGATTATGCGTTCCGGATGGCACTTGCGGCAGGGAGCGCCACGGCGTTTTCCGAATCCCTGGCGCAGAAAAAGGAAGTGGAAGCTCTCTTTGGGAGGGTTTCCACAGCCGTTTACTTGTAACAGTTCAGCCAGCTGAACTGTTACACTTATCCTGTAAAATTGCTTTGAATGGTTTTTCTGAACTGGCGGGGCGACAGTTGTTTGTATCTCCGGAATATTTTTATGAAATAGCTGGAGGTCTCGAAACCTGTGGCCAGCGCGATATCCGTAACGGTCAAGGAGGTGGAAATCAGCAGCTTTTCCGCCTCCGCGACCCGCAGACTGTTCAGGTAGTCGGGAATACTCCGATGCATCAGCCGCTGAAAAGAGCGGGAAAAATAGCTGTAGCTGAACCCGCACAGTTCTGCAAGATAACTCACAGAAATATTCCGTCGGAAATTTGTATCCATATAGGCAAGCGCAGGTTCCAGTGTCCGGAACAGTTCCCGGTCTTCTGCCGTGTAGCGGAAAGACGCGGGATTTTTTTTGTGCCAGTAGCGGATCAGCCACAGATAAATGCCGAGGATATGGCTCCGCACTGCCAGTTCGTAGGCATATTCCTTTTCGCTTGTCTCTTTCAGAATTTTGTGGAACAGTCGCGGTACCTCGGAACCGGTCAGATCCTTTCCGGGGATCACCTTTTCCTGCAGGGCTTCCGGCGAGAGGAGCGGCCGCAGATATCCCATTTCCAGCCCTGTTCCGGCAAGATCATTCTGCAGCAGTTCCGGCATAAAACGCACGACAATATAGGATCCGCCGTTCTCAGAACGGGCGTAAATATGATGCACTTCCTCCGCGCTGATCAGCACCAGATCTCCGGCCTGCCAGAGATGCCAGGACCCGTTCAGAAAAATCTGGAATTCTCCCTCCAGGCCAAGGAGCATCTCGATGTAAGAGTGGTAATGGGCCGGATAAACGCTGCCGCTGCAGGCCGGCGTCTGCAGATGGCAGAGAAAGTCGCATGGGATTCCGTCTCTGTATGTTTTTTCTTCTCTGATATAAGTTTCCATTTTACCCTCATGACAAAAAAGTGTTATTTTTTAACAAATCTATTATAGCATCTTACCGCCAAATAAGATATGCTGATTTTGTATTTATCTGAATATTGGTTACAGTTCAGCTGGCTGAACTGTCATGAACGATTGTAACGAATGATTAATATTTGAGCAATCTGCAAAAAAAGTGACAGGAGGATATGATTGATGCAGAACGGAAAATTTGGAAATGTGGTTCCTGAACTGGCTGCGTGCAGCAGGAGAGCGGCGGCGGAGGGCGCTGTGCTTTTGAAAAACGAGGACAATGTTCTGCCGTTTCTCGACGGAGAGTATATCTCTGTGTTTGGTCGGATCCAGTTTGATTTTTACCGCAGCGGCACAGGATCCGGAGGGGCGGTCAACGCACCTTATACGAAGAATCTGGTGGACGGATTCCGGGAAATTCCCGGCTTGTGCATCAACGAGGAACTGGTATCGGTATATGAAGCGTGGAGAGAGGAGCATCCTGCAGATGACGGCGGCGGTGTGTGGGCCGGAGAACCGTGGAATCAGGAGGATATGCCTCTGACCGGAGAGATCGTCCGCGCTGCGCGGGAAAAATCCGAAAAGGCCATATATGTCATCGGAAGAACCGCCGGGGAGGATAAAGACAATACGCCCGAGGAAGGAGGCTACTGCCTGACGGCTCAGGAAAAAGAGAACCTGAAGCTGATCACGGATTGCTTTGAAAAAACAGTCGTATTGCTGAACGTTGCCAATATCATTGATATGAGCTGGGTGGAGGACGAAGCATACCATGGACGTATCAAAGCTGTGCTGTACTGCTGGCAGGGCGGACAGGTGGGCGGCCTGGCTGCAGCGGATGTTCTCTCCGGAAATGTGACGCCAAGCGGAAAGCTGACCGATACCATTGCGAGAAGTATTGAGGATTATCCGTCCAGCTCAAATTTCGGAGGCCGGGAGGAGAACATTTATCAGGAAGACATCTATGTGGGATATCGTTATTTTGAGACTTTCTGTCCGGAAAAAGTATTATATCCTTTCGGATTTGGCCTTTCCTATACCGAATTTTCACTGAAGCCTCTGGGCGGATCGTGTATCATGGAAAACGGACAGAAATGTATCCGCGTACAGGTGCAGGTGGAGAATATCGGCATGAGGCCGGGCAAAGAGACGGTGCAGCTCTATGTCAGCGCACCCCAGGGGGCCCTTGGAAAACCGGCGCTGGAGCTGAAAGCGTTTCAGAAGACCCGTCTTCTGCAGCCGGGAGAGACTGCGTGCGTTTCTTTTACGGTACCGGAAGAACAGCTGGCTTCCTACGATGACAGCGGTGTGACGGGCGCAAAATCCGCCTATGTGCTGGAGCCGGGCGATTATTTCTTTTATGTGGGGAACAGCATCCGTGAACGGAAGGCTGTGCAGATTGACGGAAAGGCTGCGTGGTCCGTTTCTTCCCTGATTGTTACGGAACAGCTGGAGGAGGCGCTTGCGCCGGTGAAAGCGTTCCGTCGGATGAAACCTGGCGCGGCAGACGAAAATGGCGTCCGGACGCTGGAATATGAATCTGCGCCGCTTCAGACAGCGAATCTGGAAGAACGGATTTCCAGCAGAATGCCGGAGGAACTTCCGCAGACCGGACACCGGGGAATCACACTGCGGAATGTGGCGGACAGGGAAGCTTCCATGGAGGATTTTATCGCTCAGTTTACAGATGACGACCTGTCGGCAATCGTCCGGGGCGAGGGGATGAGCAGTCCGAAAGTCACTCCGGGAACCGCATCCGCGTTCGGCGGTGTGACGGATTCTCTGATTTCGCTGGGCGTGCCTGTAGCGTGCGCGGCGGACGGCCCATCGGGAATCCGCATGGAAGGCGGGTATTCTGCGACGCAGATGCCAATCGGAACGCTGCTGGCGTCCACCTGGAATCCGGAACTGACCGAAGAACTGTACACACTGGAGGGAAAAGAAATGTACGCCAATCAGGTGGACACTCTTCTGGGACCGGGCATGAATATCCACAGACATCCGCTGAATGGCCGGAATTTTGAATATTTTTCCGAGGACCCATATCTGACCGGCTGTTTCGCAGCGGCGGCCGTGCGGGGAATCCGCGCCGGAAAAGGAGTCGGAACGATCAAACATTTCGCGACGAACAATCAGGAAACCGCGCGTTCCGAAGAGAACAACGTGGTATCCGAGCGTGCCCTTCGGGAAATTTATCTGAAAGGATTTGAGATCGCAGTGAAGGAAGGAAACGCACAGTCCATTATGACTTCCTACAATGGGATCAACGGACACTGGGCAGCGTCCAATTACGACCTGAATACGACGATTCTGCGGGGAGAATGGGGATATACCGGAGTTGTGATGACGGACTGGTGGGCGACGATGAATCACCCGGTTCTTGGCGGTCCGTGCAGCAGACAGCGGGCGTCCTATATGGTTCGTGCACAGAATGATCTGTATATGGTTGTTCCCAACCATGGAGCGGGCGACAATGCTCATGGCGATGATCTGTCAGAGGCGCTGGAAAAAGGGGAGCTGACCCGCGGAGAGCTGCAGAGATGTGCGGCAAATATCTGTCGTTTTCTCATGAGCGTTCCCTGTATGGACCGCGACCCGAGGGAACAGGAGAGAGTTGAACTGCAGAAGGCCGGCGCGCAGGCGCCGGAAGGCTTTGCGGAAAATATCCCGGTGCTGAGAGACAGCGAAGCCTATACGATGGATTTTGAACATCCGCTGGTGCTGAGAGCGGAGGAACCGGGGATGTATTTTATGGAGGCAGGCCTTTCCTCGGCTTCGCCGGAAATGTCCCAGGTGTTTATGGAATTCCTTCTGAACGGGAGTCCGCTGCTTCAGGTGCAGATGGGCGGAACCCGCGGCAAAGTCACTGTCAGAAAGCTTGCGAAAGTGCGCATGGAGGCAGGCTATTATCTTCTGGAAGCAAAACTCCAGAAACCGGACATCTCCATTGCCTGGGTAAGATTTCGCAAATTAGCGTAAAAGCGGCAGGCAGTCAGGCGAAAACGTTACAATTCTGTACCTTTGCTGTACCCTGACTGTAACCTTGATCTGGTATGATAAGACTGTCATGGAACAGTTCAGCTGTCTGAATTGCTGCAGCAGTTCAGACAACCGGAGAAAAGGGGATTTTACAGCAATGGAAGCAGACAGACAGAAGATACCTGGAAAGGAGCCTGCTTTGGTCTGGACCGAGAAACTGCCGCGGCGCTGACCGGCTCACAGAAGTTTGCGGCGTGCGAACAGGTGCTCTGCGGCATGGGATTTGAAGCGGGAGAGCAGGAGATCCTTCTCCAGGTTCCGGATGCCGGATTTTATCGAATGGCGCAGATACGGTGGACCACGGGACGTCCGCCGCAGAGCGCCGATGAGGTTGCCGCCGGGGCTGAGACGCTTGAGGCGCTGGGACAGGGAGCTGCCTGTATCGGGGACAGGATCACGCTTCCCGGCGGGCGGGTCCTGACGCTCTGTGGAATCGCAGAGCTGCCGGATCGGACCGGAAGCCTTCCGCTGTACCTGACCCGGGAAGGGATGAAGGCGCTTGCGCCGGAAAAAGAGGAATACGCTGTATATTTCCGCTTCCGGGAGGAGCAGGCAGAAGAGGAACAGATGCTGCGCTATGCTGTGTCAAGGATGCAGAGCAGCCTGGCGGGGCAGGGCGGCCGTATGATGCTTTCGGAAACATATCTGAAGGCGCAGAACACGGATCTTTTGGTTCCCGCCGTCTGTTTTGCGGTTGTTCTGCTCACTCTGCATTTTCTGATGGTTTACAGCGGTTTTCCGCGGACGTTCCGGACAGGCCTGTCCGAAAATCGGAGGTCTCTGAAAAGAATGTCCGTTTCTGTGCCAGGCCTGGCAGCCGGGTGCGCTGCGGGAATTCTTGCTGTGCCGGAGCCCGGCTTTCTGTGGCCCGGGCTGCTGACTGCGCTGTTTTGCGCTGCGATTCTTCTTCTGACCGGATTCTTCGGCGGTTTCTGCCGCCGGAGATTTCTGTCGTCTTGTCAACGCATCCGATGACCGGAGGAACTATGCCGGGCAACAGCAATCCATCGCTTTTTTCTATGGAATCCCATACTTTATAACTATTGGATTTCTCCCGCTTTAAGCGTTATACTTTAAAAAACAGATAACAAAGTTACAGTTCAGCCAGGTCTGTACGTTTCCTGCACAGACCGTATGAAAACGCAGAGCCTGCAGGCATCCGGCCCATCGCGAAGCGATTTTCAATGGACGGATGCCGTAACAGTTCAGCTGGCTGAACTGTTACCAGCTGGCTGAACGGTTACATAACAAACGAAGCAGGAGGAAATATGGTAAATCTGGAATTGTTTCTGAATCACCTGAATCAGGGACTGCCTGTAACGTCGGGGTCTGAAATTCAGCAGTTTATGACACTGCTCAGCAATGAAGCGCGGAAGATTACCATGGAACTGAATACGGTCTGGCATGATCCGGAAGAGATCCGGGAGCTTTTTTCACAGCTGACCGGCACAGAAGTGGATGAGGGCTTTCGGCTGTTTCCGCCGTTTTATACTGACTGCGGGAAAAACATCCATGTGGGAAAAAATGTGTTTATCAACGCCGGATGTCAGTTTCAGGATCAGGGAGGAATCACGATCGGTGATGACACGCTGATTGGACACAATGTGGTTCTGGCAACTTTGAATCATGGATTCGAACCGGCGCGGCGGAAGGATCTGCTGCCGGCGCCGATTGTAATCGGGCGGAAGGTATGGATCGGGTCGAATGCCACGGTGCTCCCGGGAGTAACCATCGGAGACCGTTCAATTGTCGCCGCAGGAGCGGTTGTAAACCGGGATGTTCCGCCGGATGTGATTGTCGGCGGCGTGCCGGCGAAAGTGATCAAGCATCTGGAAATATCAGAGAAAAACAGGTAAAATAAAAGCGTAACAGTTCAGCCGGCTGAACTGTCGACAAAATATGACAACATCAGAAAGAGAGGTATGTATATGGTTTACAGAGAGTATCAGGATCTGAAGTTATCTGCACTGGGAATGGGAGCCATGAGACTTCCCGTTCTGGACGGCGATGATTCCCGGATTGATGAGGCTGCGGCCTGTCAGATGGTGGATTACGCGATGGAACACGGGATCAATTATTATGATACCGCCTGGGGATATCACAACGGAAATTCCGAGCTTGTGATGGGAAGAGCGCTGGCAAAGCATCCGAGAGAGAGCTTTTATCTGGCCGATAAATTTCCGGGATATGACCTGTCCAATATGGACAAAGTGGAGGAGATTTTTGAAAAGCAGCTGGAAAAATGCCAGGTTTCTTATTTTGACTTTTACCTGTTCCATAACGTCTGCGAGATGAACATTGACGCATATCTGGACGAATCCTATGGAATTTATGATTACCTGATGAAGCAGAAGAAAGCCGGAAGAATCCGTCATCTCGGCTTTTCCGCCCACGGAAGCTATGATGTGATCAAACGTTTTCTGGAAGCTTACGGGAAGGATATGGAATTCTGCCAGATTCAGCTGAACTATCTGGACTGGTCGTTCCAGGATGCAAAAGCCAAAGTCGAGCTGCTGCAGGAGTACAACATTCCGGTATGGGTAATGGAGCCGCTGCGGGGCGGTTCTCTGGCGTCCCTTTCCGACGAGGACACGGCCCGGCTGAAGAAGCTTCGTCCGGAAGAGTCGGTTCCGGGATGGGCGTTCCGTTTTCTGCAGAGCATTCCAGGCGTGACTGTCACTCTGTCCGGCATGTCCAATTTTGAACAGCTTCAGCAGAACATACATACGTTTGAGACAGACGCTCCGCTGAAGGAGGAGGAAATGAAAGAGCTGCTGGAGATCGCAGACAGCATGGTCCGGAAGATTGTGCTTCCGTGTACTGCATGCCATTACTGTGTCAGCCACTGCCCGCAGGGGCTGGATATTCCCAACCTGATTGCACTGTACAATGAACACTGCTATACCAAAGGGGGATTCATCGCGCCGATGGCAATGTCCGCGATTCCGGAGGACAAACGTCCCAGCGCATGCATCGGATGCCGCAGCTGCGAGGCTGTCTGTCCTCAGCAGATTAAAATTTCCGAGGCAATGGCAGACTTTGCCGAGAAGCTCGGAATGTAACGATAGCAGACCCTGCGCCCGGAAAAGCGGCTGCTGCGGATCAGGAAGATCCTGCGGCAGCCGCTTTTCCGAACCAGAGATATCCGATTCCGCGGATTGTTCTGATATAGCGGTGAGAATGGTCTTCCAGCTTGGAACGGAGACGGGTCATATTGACGGTCAGGGTATGGTCGTCCACAAAATTTCCGTCTGTGTCCCACAGCTGTTCCAGAAGCATCTGCCTGGTGACGATTTTTCCTTCGTTGCTCATCAGTATCCGCAGAATTCTGTATTCATTCAGAGTCAGCGGCAGCCGTCTTCCGTTTCGGAAGGCTGTCATGGAAAGAAAATCAACAGACAGAAACGAATCCTGATATTCCTGCGGCCGCGAGGAGTTCAGGATTCGTTCTATTTTTTTCAGAAGGAGTTCATTCCGAACGGTTTTGCAATATAATCCTCGGCGCCCAGCTCCAGCGCTTCAAGAAGCGCCCGTTCCGTCTCCGGCTGCGCCGGATGTTCCGCCATCAGAAGAAGTCTGGAACCGCCGGAACCGGTTTTCTGTTTTCCTGCCCTGCAGCAAAGTTCCAGACCTGAGCCGTCGGAGACCTGAAGCTCTGACAGAATCAGGGAAAACCAGTCCGCCTGCATCAGCTGCTTCGCCTTCTCCAGGCTGAAAGCGGCTGTGGGAAGATAACCGGCCGCATCGATCTCATAACAAAGCTTTGCGCTGAAATACCAGTCGCTTTCTATAATCAGAATCCGTTCCATCCTGCACCTCTTCTATACGCTTCGCTGGCTGATTTTTGTAACAGCTCAGCCGGCTGAATTGCTACTGATTTTTCATGTCCCCATTATAAAAAAGTGATCTTTGAAAAGCAAGAAAAAGGGCACAAAACAGACCTTTTAATATTTTATGGCGCCGAAAGGTATGATAGAATTCCGTTTTATTTTGTTGACAAAACCTTGAATTTGTGCAATAATTAGCCTAATTTAGGCAGTGAACATACGTGAGTAGAGAAGAGGTAGCCGCCCAGAGACGGAGTGTCACCGGCTGAAAGCATTCCGCGTGAGCCTTCTTGAAGTTTCAGTATGGGAGCCTTCCGGCGAAAAGCATTCTGCGTTAAGCCGGATGTTCGTGTAGCAAGATTTTACACAAAAAGAGTGCAGAGTAAAACAGAAATACTCTGAAATAGGGTGGTACCGCGAGAAACATCGTCCCTTGTTGAGCAGACAGGCGACGGTGTTTTTTTGTGAGAAGCAGAAGGCTTCAAATGCATAGGACAGGCTTTTGCGGACCTCTTTGAAAGAGAAAGGAGAAGTATGATGAAAGATAAAATCAACAGTATTTTATCAGAAGCCAAAATGAAAATCTCTGAAGCAGTGAATGAAGGAGAACTGCAGAGTGTCAAGAGTTCGTTTATCGGAAAGCAGGGTTCTTTAAGTCTCCTGATGAAAGAACTTCCGACACTGGATGTGTCTCTTCGCCCTGAGATGGGAAAGCTTCTGAACCAGGCAAAGAATCAGGTTACGGAGCTGATCGATGAGAAGAGGATGGAACTGAAGCTGAAGGCTTCGGAAGTATCTCCGGATTTTGACTGCTCTGTTCCGGGAATCCTGCCGTCCGGCGGCGGGCTTCATCCGATCACACAGATGTGCTATGACCTGAATGACACGTTCCGCTCCATGGGCTTTGAGATCTTTGAGGAAGATGAGATTACCAGTGAGCTGTATGCGTTTGACAAACTGAATTTCCCGCCGAACCATCCGGCACGTGAGAGCATGGACACCTACTGGATTGAGGGACATGACAGCGGAAGCACCAATGAGAAGCTCTGTCTGCGCCCGCATCTGACAGGCGGAAGTGTCCGCTATATGCAGACGCACAAGCCGCCCTATCGTTTTGTGTATCCGGGCCGCGTTTACCGCAACGAGACGACGGACGCCCATCATGAGCGTGCGTTTTTCCAGTACGAGGCTCTTATCGTAGACAAGGATATCACATTTACATCGGGAAAAGTCATGATCAAGAGCATTCTCAGCAAAGTATTTGGTACCGACGTGCCGGTGAGAATGCGCTCCGGTTTCTTCCCGTTCGTGGAGCCGGGCTTTGAAATTGATATGCAGTGCCAGGTATGCGGAGGAAAAGGATGCAGCGTATGTAAGCATGTGGGATGGATTGAGGTTATGCCGGGAGGTTCGCCGCATCCCAATGTGCTCCGGGCAGCCGGTCTGGATCCCGATGAATATACAGGATTCTATGTGAACATTGGCTTGGACCGTCTGGTTATGATGCGCTACGGCGTCGATGACGTCAGACTGTTCCACAGCGCGGATCTGAGATTTCTGAAACAGTTTAGATAAGGAGCGGAGTTCAAATGAAATTATCGTTATCATGGATTAAGGATTATGTAAAGATTCCGGAGGATACGGATCTGAAAAAGCTGGCGTACGATCTGACAATGTCCACAGTAGAAGTAGAGGACGTGGAGGATCTTGCACGCCGCTTTGATCATATGGTTGTGGGCGTCATTGAGAAAGTTGAGGCTCATCCCAATGCCGACAGATTAAGAGTGTGCAGCGTTGACATTGGCGAAGGTGAGAAAAAAGATATCGTCTGCGGAGGCATCAACCTGGAAGAGGGAATGCGCGTCGCAGTTGCCTGCCCGGGAGCGGTTGTGCGCTGGCACGGGGAAGGCGAGCCGGTGGAAATCAAGAATTCCAAGCTTCGCGGCGTTGCGTCCTACGGCATGATCTGCGCGTCGGATGAAATCGGCCTGGGAGAACTTTTCCCGGCAGAACAGGAGGCTGAGATTCTCGATCTCTCCGCTTTCGAGGTACCGGCGGGAACTCCGCTGGCGGATGCGCTGGATATGAACGATATGATTCTTGAGATCGACAACAAATCGATGACAAACAGACCGGATCTCTGGGGCCATTATGGAATTGCACGGGAGATTGCAGCCCTCTATGATCTTCCGCTGGCGGAGATCAAACCTTTTGAAACAGAAGTTTCCTCGGATTTCCGAACAGAAATCAATGCACCTGACCGATGCGCGAGATATATCGGCGTGGAAATGTCCGGCGTGGAAGTAAAGCCGTCGCCGTACAAAATGCAGAACAGGATCTGGAAAGCAGGCATGCGTCCGATCAATGCCCTTGTCGATATCACAAATTACGTGATGCTCGCCACAGGAAATCCGACTCATGCGTTTGACGCAGACAATATCACAGGGCATATCGTTGTCAGACATGCGGAAGAAGGGGAGAAGCTGCTCCTCTTAAATGACAAGGAGATCGAGCTGTGTGAGGACGATCTTGTGATCACAGACTCGGAAGGACCGGTGGCGCTTGCAGGCGTTATGGGAGGCGCCAAGGATTCGATCCTTCCGAAGACAGAGCGTGTGATTCTCGAGGTTGCGAATTTTGAGGCTGCCGGCATCCGACGCACGGCGCTTCGCTACGATACCCGTACGGAGGCTTCTTCCAGATATGAGAAGGCGATTGATCCGGAAAGATGCGACCAGGCGCTGGCACTTTCCATGCAGTATTTCAAGGAGCTTTATCCGGAACTGAAGGTGACGGGCTTCTGTGACAACTACGTGAAAAAGCTTCAGAGAGCAGAGATCGACGTAAATCTGTCATGGCTGGAGAAGCGGCTCGGAAAACATCTGACCAACGCGGAAATGCAGGGAAAACTTGAACTGCTTGGCTTTGATGTGCAGATTGACGGCGACACGATGCATGTGACCGCGCCTACCTGGCGGTCCACCGGGGATATTTCCATCAAGGACGACGTGATGGAAGAGGTTGCCAGAATGTACGGGTACGACAATTTTGAGGCGACAGAGTTCACCACCACATTCACAGGCGCCATCAACCAGAAGGACAAGAGCCTTGTGAGAAATATAAAAGAGTATCTTGCTCTCCGCTGCGGAATGCAGGAGGTGTACACCTATCCGTGGATGAACGATGTGTTTGTAAATGCAGTTCTCCAGAATACGGATGGAATCCTGAAACTTTCCACGCCTCCGGCGCCGGATATGAGCTATATCCGTTCTTCTCTGCTTCCGAATCTCTGCGAGGCGGTTGTGAAGAATGAGCGTTATTTCAACGATTTCTCGATTTTTGAGGAAGCGCAGGTCTTCTTTGACAGAAATTATTCCGCTGTGTACGATGAGCGGGAGTCTCTTCCTGAGCAGCGCAGACATATCGGAGCGGCGTTTGCAAGCAGCGTAAAGGATATCAATACCCTTTTCCGGGAGGCAAAAGGCGTGATCGAGTATATGCCGCGCTATACGCATATGGAGGCGTTTACGTTCAGAAAAGAGGAAAAGCCGGTATGGGCAGATCATGTGGTGTGGCTGAACATTTATCTTGGCGAGCAGAAGATTGGAGATATGGGCCTGGTGGCAAAGAAGGTTTCCATGGAGTGCGGCATCAAAAATCTTTCTGTTATGCTCTTTGAACTGGATGCCACAAAGCTGAAACCGCTGAAATCCAGAACAAATAAATTTACGCACCTTGACGAGTATCCAAAGACCGATTATGACATCTCCATGCTCTTTGATTCCAATGCCGTATGGAAGGATATTTACGAAGCAATCATGGGAGAGAAGAAGGCAAGCGCGCTTCTCAAAGACGCTTCCTTTGTGGACGAATACAGAGGCAAACAGATTCCGAACGGAAAGAAATCTGTGACCATCCGACTGACGATCGGTTCCGATGAGAAGACGCTGACTTCTCAGGAGATTGAAAGCGCTGCAAATCAGGTAATGAAAAAACTTAAAAAGAAAATGGGCGCAGAGCTCAGAACGCAGTAAAGCAAAAGGAGAATCTGTCACCGTTCCGTCTGCTGAACGGTGACAGGAACTCTCTGGCTGTTATGGAATGCGCAGCTCTGGCGGATCGACTGCAGCGGTTGCCAATATTGTGAGAATTTTCGTAAAATTTGCTTGCATTTTTTGGAAAAAGTGATATACTGTTTTATATGCAGATATAGTTCATCGGTAGAACGCCAGCTTCCCAAGCTGGAGAGGCGGGTTCGATTCCCGTTATCTGCTTACAGAAATATGCCTCAGAGTTTGTTTGAAAGTGCTTTCTGTGAGAGAATCTCACGGTTTGCGGGAATGGTATTTCAGATATACTCTGGGGCATAATGTTTTATCTCAGGAAATCCGACGGTTATCCAGGAGATCAGAAGGAAACGGAGGGAAACCCATGGAATACAGAAGGTTTGGAAATACGATTATCGCAAGAATTGACAAAGGCGAGGAAATCCTTGAGCAGGTGGAAAAAATTTCTCTGGAAGAGGATATAAAGCTTGGGACTGTGCAGGCGCTGGGCGCGATCAGCCGGTTTACGGCAGGGGTATTTCATACGGAACAGAAGCAATATGCGTCCAATGTGTTTGAGGGAGCCTTCGAGATTGTGTCGCTGGCAGGAACCATTAACACGATGAACGATAAATTTTACTGCCACCTTCATATCAGTGCGGGAAATGAAAAGGGAGAGGTGTTCGGCGGTCATCTGAATCGAGCGATTGTCAGTGCCACCTGCGAGATGGTGATTACATTGATCGACGGAAGGGTGGACAGAGCATTTGACGAGGAAACAGGTCTGAATTTGTTCAGATTCTGAAATTTTACCTGAGAGGAGTGAATCGGTATGGAAAAGGAATACATCCGGCAGGCGGCCGCGGCGGCGAGGGAACTGATGGAGACCGCAGAGATGAAATCCGGTCAGATTCTTGTGGTGGGATGCTCCTCCAGCGAGGTGGAAAGCTATCGGCTGGGGACGCATTCCAGTGAAGAGACAGGAAAAGAGCTTTTTGAGGCGATTTACGGAGAAACACAGAAAAGGGGCGTATTCCTTGCGGCGCAGTGCTGCGAGCATCTGAACCGCGCCCTGGTTCTGGAACGTGAAGCGGCAGAGCGCTATGGATACGAGCCGGTGAGCGTGGTTCCGTGGAAAAAGGGAGGCGGTGCTTTCGCAACGGCGGCATATTATGGAATGAAAGATGCGGTGGTGGTGGAGCATATCCGTGCACATGCGGGAATGGACATCGGAGATGTGCTGATCGGTATGCATCTGAGGGATGTCGCCGTTCCCGTTCGTCTCTCCATTTCCGCCGTCGGAGGGGCTCATCTGGTCTGCGCCCGGACCCGCCCGAAATTTATCGGCGGCGAAAGAGCGAGATACGAAAGGCAGCAGGGATAACCTGAAAAACGGTTGTGCAGTAAATGCACAGACCTGGCTGAACGGTAACAAAAAGAGGCAACAGAAAAGCCGTGATCGGCGCATCGTTTGCTGAAAAACGATGTGACGATCACGGCTTTTCTGTTGCTCCGATTCAAAAGGGTCTACAGCAGTTTTCCTGCCGCTTTCTGTTTTGCCCTGTGGCGCAGGATTGTTTTCTGCTTTTTCACGAAAGCGACCACATTTTCCACGAGCAGGTTCAGATAGCGGAGAACCGGTTCGGTGGCCACTGAGAAAACAACCAGAAGCATGACACATTTTCGCGACATTCCTGAGATTGCAAACAGCTGATCCAGGAAAATGCTGCAGAAAATAAAAGCTACGACGGAGATGATCAGGATAGCCCACCGCATCCAGTTCATCGGCTTGCTGATCCGGTAAAGAATCATGAAGCCCACGATAGCCATCAGGAAAGTGGAAGCCGTCGCAATGTCTTCCGAGCCGACGTTGAATTCCTGACCGAAGATTACCAGAGTCGCCACCATGATGAAATCGGTCAGCGCCGCCGGAAGGGCCTGGATCAGAATATTGGTGATGAAATGTCCTTCAATCCGGTTCTTATTGGGCATCATTGAGAGCAGAAATGCCGGAAATCCGATGGTGAACGTGCTGATCAGTGAAATCTGCGAAGGCTCCAGCGGGTATGTCAGCATGGACAGCAGTGAAAAAATTGACATCAGGAATGAGAAAATATTTTTCACCAGAAACAGGGATCCAGAGCGCTGCAGGTTGTTAACCACACGGCGTCCTTCCAGCACGACCGAAGGCATTTTTGCAAAATTGTTGTCAAGGAGCACCAGTTGGGACGCCTGGGCAGCCGCATCGCTTCCGGACGCCATTGCGATGGAACAATCGGCGTCTTTCAGCGCCAGCACGTCGTTGACGCCGTCTCCGGTCATTGCAACCGTTTTGCCCGCATCCTTCAGGGCATGAACAAATTTTCGCTTCTGATCCGGCGTTACGCGGCCGAAAACCGTATAGTTCAGCACGGCATTTTCGATCTCTTCGTCGGTTTTCAGAGACGAAGCGTCGATAAAACGCTCCGCGTTCGCAATTCCTGCCTGCTTTGCCACCTCTGAGACGGTCTGCGGGTTGTCGCCGGAAATTACCTTGACTTCCACACCCTGCTCCTCAAAATAGCGGAAGGTATCCGGCGCTTCTTTCCGGATCGGATTTGACAGAAGCACATAGCCGAGGGGCGTTACCGGGCCGGTCAGCTCTTTGCCGTCCGGAATGCCCTGGTAAGATCCGAAGACAAGGACACGGTAGCCCTGACTGGTATAGGGTTCAATCTCCGGCTGATAAGCGGGGAAATCATCGCGGAGAACAAATTCCGGAGCTCCGAGCACATAGGAGCCGTCGGAGAATGTTGCGCTGGAATATTTGAAAGCGGAAGAGAAGGAGGTAATGGATACCGCCTTTCGGCCTGTCCCTTTCTGGAAATAAGCTTTCATCGCTTCCATGGTGATGTTGTCGCTGGACATTGCGGCGGAAAAATCGCTCAGCAATGATTCCAGCGAGAATGCCGGATGTTCCGGAGCGTCCTTTGCGGGTATCACCTGATTGACCTGCATGGTATTTTCCGTGATCGTTCCTGTTTTGTCCACGCACAGTACATTGACTCTTGCCAGCGTCTCAATACATTTCATATCGTGTACCAGGACCTTCTGTGTTGCCAGACGGACGACGCTTACTGCCAGAGCGACACTTGCCAGCAGGTACAACCCCTCGGGAATCATTCCGATAATAGCAGCGACCATGGAGGTGATGCTTTCACGAAAAGAATTGTGGGAAATAAAGAACTGTTGTCCGAACAGAAACATGCCAATGGGAATAATCAGAATGCCGACCACTTTGACCAGACGGTCCAGGGAGCGGATCATTTCCGACTGCTCGCCCTCTTTCATGGCTTTTGCTTCGATGGTCAGCTTTGAGATATAGGAATCCTCGCCGACCTGCGTCAGGCGGCTTTTACAGCTTCCGGAAACAATAAAGCTTCCGGACATCAGAGAATCTCCCGGCTTTTTGGTGATCTCATCGGATTCACCGGTCAGAAGAGATTCATTGACCTGTACCTCGCCTTCCAGCACAACGGCGTCGGCACAGATCTGTTTTCCGGCAGTGAACACAACGATGTCGTCCAGAACCAGATCCTCCGATTCTACCACCTGTTCCTGAGCGTCGCGGATGACCGTTGCTTTCGGGGCATTGAGAACAGACAGTTTTTCCAGTGTCTGTTTGGCGCGGATTTCCTGAATAATACCGATCAGTGTGTTGGCGATAACCACGGGAAGAAAGGTAAGATCGCGAAAAGATCCGGCGATGATTACGAGAATCGCTATGATCAGGAAAATCAGGTTGAAATAAGTAAAGACATTGCTTTTTACGATCTCAGCCGTTGTCTTTGACGGAGGTTCCACCGCGCGGTTATTCCATCCGTTCCGCATATATTCGTCGGCCTGTTTGCTGGTCAGGCCGATGGAAGGGTCTGGGGTATACCTGGTCGTAGGCTGTCTTTTATTAAGAATTTCTGTGATTGTTTTTTTCATAAAACATCCTCGCTTCTTGTTACTTGCTGTTCCAAGTATAACACAAATCAAATAAAAATCAGATAAAAAAGTATTAATATTTTCCTAAAAAAATCGAAATAGGATAGCCGTTTACTTTACCTCCTCGATCCCCTGAATTTTCGGCTCTGCCACCATGGAATAGTTGGTGTGATAGATGACGAATCCTGGTTTTGCGCCGTTGGGCTTTTTCAGATTTTTTTTCTGAGTGTAGTCGATTTCCACTTTTGGAGCCTGTCTTCCCCGGGAGTAATAGGCTGCCAGCCGCGCGGCTTCTTCAAAGGTGCGGTCCGGAAGCTCTTCTCCGTTGGACCGGACGATTACATGGCTTCCCGGCTGGCCCTTCGCATGAAACCACCAGTCGTTTCCAGTGGCAAACCGGAAGGATAGTTCGTCGTTCTGAAAATTATTTTTTCCCACGTAGATGTCGAAGCCGTCGCCGGAACGGTAATGAAACGGGCGTGAGACAATTTTTTTCTTTTTTCCGGACGGCCCTTTTCTGCGGATATAGCCGTATTCCATCAGCTCTTCCCTCACCTGAACCAGATCCTCCTCGTCCAGTGCAATATCCAGAGAAGTGCGGATGGACTCCAGATGCTCCAGATCGCTTCTGGTTTCCTCCAGCAGCTTATTTAGGGCTTCCTCAGTCCGCTTCAGCTTGTTGTAACGTTCAAAATATTTTTTCGCGTTTCCGGCTGCGCTTAAGGTCTCGTCCAGAGGAATCGTAATCTCTTCGTTGGTATAGTAGTTCAGCGCTTTCAGGGAACGCGCCCCTTCTTCCAGATGATATCCATAGGTATTCAGCAGCTCGCCGTAGACGCGGTATTTTTCTTTTTTCTCCGTATCTTTTTTCTGCTTCTGCTGAAGCGCGTACTTCTTTTCCGTGCGTTCCAGCGCCGTGGTGACGATTCTTCTGAGATCCGAGGATTTCTGCCGGATGACTGTGATCCGGTTCTTCATGGAGTAATACTGTTCCAGAACCCGGGACATACTGTCACAGGGGATATTTTCCAGATCCCGGTATTTTGTCAATGGAAAGGCGGCGAATTCCACAGGCTCCTGCTCCTGACAGAACATCGTCGGAGCAAACGCCTCCTGCCGGATCTGCTCCGTCAGATGCTCCACAGCCTGCCACAGATTTTCCTGCTCATGAGGCGTCAGAGCGCCGGCTGATTTTTTCGGATCAATGCCGCTTCTGATACAAAGTTCTTCTCCCATCAGGGGACTCAGGCCGGTCAGGGACTGATAAAGGGCCTGAAAGATCGGGCGGTCCATAGGGAAAACGGCATTCTCAAACATCGTTCTGTCCATGGCCAGCGGATCCAGTTTTTCCTGCGTATGGGGGATAAACCACGTTCTTCCGGGCAGTACCTCCCGGACAGAGCTCATGCTGGCGGAGATATGTTTGATACTGTCAATGATTGTGAGATCCTCCTGACAGAAAATAATATTGCTGTGCTTTCCCATGATTTCCACAATCAGTTTTTTCCGGCAGATATCTCCCAGTTCATTGAGATGCTCCAGCTCGAAGACGAGAATCCGTTCCAGCCCCGGCTGCGATACGGAAAGAATCCGGGCGCTGCCAATATGTTTCCGGAGCAGCATACAGAAATTCGGCGCTGTCAGCGGCCCCGGTTTGTTTTCTTCCGACAGATAGATCAGCGGAAGAGAAGCGCTTGCCGAAAGAAACAGCCGGTACTGCGTCCGGTGATTTTTTACCGTAATCATCAGCTCTTCCGCCTCCGGCTGAGCGATCTTGTTAATCTTACCGCCGACAACGGTCCGGTTCAGTTCCGAAACCACGGCTGCTACCGTAATACCATCAAATGCCATATCACATTCTCCTTATCTTTCACCTAAATAAATAGAACAGTTCCGTCAGATGAACTGTTGCTTTAAAAATTATATAATAAAAAAAAAGATTTGACTAGGGTTTTGGAATGAATTATAATAAATCTGTATGGGTTGAACAAAGCAGACAAGACAGTAACTGAAACCGTACGGAACAGTTACGGGATAACAGATTCGGTTCGGTCCGTGCAGGAAGGGTTCAGAACATGATAAAAAGTATGACGGGCTTCGGCAGAGCTGAATTGCAGGATGAAGTCAGAAGATTTACCGTAGAGATTAAATCCGTCAACCATCGCTACCTGGATTTTAATATGAAGATGCCGAAAAAACTCAGTGTCTTTGAGGCGGCGATCCGCGGAGTGCTGAAAGAATACATGCAGCGCGGCAAGGTTGACGTTTTCATTTCCTGTGAGGATTTTTCTTCCAGCCGGATGCAGCTGCACTATAACGGGGAACTGGCGGCGCAGTATCTGGAATATTTCCGCCGGATGGAAGAGGAGTTTTCTCTGGAAAATGATATCAAAATCTCCAGTCTCTCCCGTTTCCCTGAGGTATTGACGATGGAAGAGCAGGAGATTGATGCGGAGGAGCTCTGGTCGGGTCTGGAAAAGGCGCTCAGAATGGCAGGAAAGCAGTTTGCCGCTTCGAGGGAAGCGGAAGGACAGACTCTGAAGCGCGACCTGTTCGCCAAGCTGGAGGGCCTGCGGGCAAATGTCAGACAGATTGAAGCGCGGAGTCCGGAGATTCTCCGGGAATACAGGGCGCGTCTGGAGACAAAAATGAAAGAGCTTCTGTCGGATACGCAGATGGATGACAGCAGGATTGCCGCTGAGGTAGTGATCTTTGCCGACAAGATCTGCACAGATGAGGAGACTGTGCGCCTGAACAGTCACATCGATAATATGAAGGCGGCCCTGGAGGACGGCGAGGGTATCGGACGTAAACTGGATTTCATTGCCCAGGAGATGAACCGGGAGGCAAACACGATTCTGTCCAAAGCCAACGATCTGGAAACTACCAATATTGCCATCGAGCTGAAGACGGAGATCGAAAAGATCCGTGAACAGATACAGAATATTGAATAACACGGTTTCAGCCGGGTATTTTCATTCCGGCAGGAACGAAAGAAGGGTGATGCAGATTGTCTAAACTGATCAACGTCGGCTTTGGAAACGTGGTCAATTCGGATAAAATCGTTGCTGTCGTCAGTCCTGAGGCGGCGCCGATCAAGCGAATGGTTCAGAAAGCCAAGGAGGAAAACAGGTTGGTGGATGCGACCGTCGGCCGCAGAACCAAGGCGGTGATTTTTACCAGTGAAAATCTCGTGGTCCTGTCCGCGCTGCAGCCGGAGACGATCAGCCGCCGTTTTAATGCCCACGGGGCGTCAATATCAGAAGAACAGGGAGATGCAGAGGATGAATAAAGGAGTTCTTACCGTTGTGTCCGGGTTTTCCGGTGCGGGAAAAGGCACTGTAATCAAAGGGCTTCTCGCGGAATATAAAAACTACGCTCTTTCCATTTCCGCCACCACCCGTCAGCCGCGGGAAGGAGAACAGGACGGGAGAGAGTACTTCTTTAAAACGAAGGAAGAATTTGAGCGGATGATCGCGGAAGATGCGTTTATCGAATATGCACAGTATGTGGAAAATTATTACGGCACGCCGAGAGCTTACGTGGAGGAACAGCTGGAGCAGGGAAAAGACGTCCTTCTGGAAATTGAGATCCAGGGAGCGCTCCAGGTGAAAAAACAGCGGCCGGACACGCTGCTGATTTTTATTACCCCTCCCAATGCGGAAATTCTGGAACAGCGCCTGGTGGGACGTGGCACAGAGACGCCGGAGGTGATTTCCATGCGGATGAACCGCGCGGCGGAGGAAGCGGCCTATATGGACGCCTATGATTATATCATCATCAACGACCGCCTGGAAGACTGTATCGGGAATATGCATCAGATCATCCAGAGCCAGCATGCGGCCGGCAGCCAGCAGGGCGATTTTATCAGCCGGATGCAGAAAGAATTGGAGGAAAGAAAGGAGCGCAAAGCATGATACATCCATCTTATAAAGAATTAATTGAAAAAATCAACGAAGGTCAGGAGAGCGATGAGGCGCCGGTAATCAGCAGCCGTTACTCTCTGGTTCTTGCGGCCAGCAAACGTGCCCGCCAGCTGATCGCAGGCGCAGAACCCAAGGTAAAGGTGAAAAAAGGCATGAAGCCTCTCTCCGTTGCCGTGGAGGAAATGTACAAGGGCGAGGTCACGATTCTTCCGGAAGAGATTACGGCGGACGAGACATCGGAAGATGTCGAATAATGCTGACTGAACGGTTGGAAAGAAGGTAGCGGTTCAGACGGCTGAACAGTTACTAAAGAACAACTGCTGCGGGAATGCAGCTCTGGACTTCCGGAGCTGCTTTTCTGTCAGAAAATGTATAACAGTTCCATCCGCTGAACTGTTACAGAAATGCACAGCGACACAGGAGTGAACAGAAATACATGAAAATTTTATTTATCTCTCTTGGCTGCGACAAAAATCTGGTGGATTCCGAACATATGCTCGGTCTGCTGGTGAAGCACGGCTACGAGATCACGGACGATGAGACGCAGGCGGATATTATCGTTATCAATACCTGCTGTTTTATTCATGACGCCAAAGAAGAGAGCATTGAGAATATTCTTCAGATGGCGGAATACAAAAAACAGGGAAGCTGCAAAGTGCTTCTTGTGACCGGCTGTATGGCTGAGCGGTATCGGGAAGAAATCCATCAGGAGATTCCGGAGGTTGACGCGGTGCTCGGAACGAACAGTTACGACCGGATTCTTCTTGCCATTGAAGATGTTCTGCGCGGAAGCCATTATGAGCATTACGCGGACCTGACCGGTATTCCGAAAACCGACGGAGGCCGGATTGTGACGACCGGAGGCTATTATGAGTATCTGAAGATTGCAGAGGGCTGTGACAAACACTGCACATACTGCATCATTCCGAAGCTTCGGGGCAGTTACCGGAGCGTTCCGATGGAAGAGCTTCTCGCGGAGGCGCGCGAGATGGCCGCGCAGGGAGTTCGCGAACTGGTGCTTGTCGCCCAGGAAACTACGCTCTACGGCACGGATCTCTACGGACAGCCTTCCCTTCATCTGCTGCTGAAGGAACTCTGCCGGATTCCCGGGCTGTACTGGATCCGGATTCTGTACTGCTATCCGGAGGATATCTATCCGGAACTGATCCGGACGATGAAGGAAGAGAAAAAAATCTGTCATTATCTGGATCTTCCGATTCAGCATGCAAACGATGAAATACTGAAACGGATGGGACGGCACACAACAAAAGAGGAGCTGGTGCAGATCATAACAACGCTGCGGGAGGAGATTCCGGATATCACACTCCGCACGACACTGATCACAGGATTTCCCGGCGAGACAAAGGAGCAGCATGAAGAGCTGATGGAATTTGTCAATGATATGGAGTTCGACCGGCTGGGCGTATTTACCTACTCTCCGGAGGAAGGAACACCAGCCGCCCGTATGGACCACCAGATTGATGAGGAGGTCAAGCTGGACCGGCAGGCGGAGCTGATGGAGCTGCAGCAGGATATCTCCATGGAACTGGGAGAGCGGAAAGTCGGCCAGACGGTTACCGTTATGGTGGAAGGAAAGGTTGCCGATGAAAACGCTTATGTGGCGCGCAGCGCAGCGGACGCTCCGGGAGTGGACGGATATGTGTTCGTCAACACGGACGAGACGCTTGTCTCCGGAGATTTTGTCAAGGTAAAAATTACCGGTGCACTGGAATATGATTTGATAGGAGAGATTGTGCAATGAATTTACCAAATAAACTGACAATACTGAGAATGATCATGGTTCCGTTTTTTGTTCTTTTTATGCTGGTTCCCATTGGAGGGCCTGCGAACAAATGGATTGCCCTCGCAATCTTTGTTGTGGCGAGTCTGACGGATACGCTGGACGGGTACATCGCCCGCAGGGATCATCTGATCACCGATTTCGGAAAATTTATGGACCCGCTGGCGGATAAGCTGCTTGTATGTTCGGCGCTGATCTGCTTTGTGGAGCTTGGCGATCTGCCGGCGTGGATGGTCATAGTGATCATCGCCCGTGAATTCATCATCAGCGGATTCCGCCTGGTTGCGTCCGACAACGGTATTGTAATCGCCGCCAGCAAGACAGGAAAGCTGAAGACCATCAGCCAGATGGTGATGGTTGTTCTGGTGATTGCGGATCTGGGCGACATTTTTGACGTACTGAAGCAGATTTTCATCTGGCTGGCGCTGATTCTGACTGTTGTATCACTGATCGAATATATTGCGAAAAACAAAAACGTACTTTCTATGCAGAGTTAAGGAGGCGGACATCAATGGTTGCAGAAATCATTTCGGTTGGAACAGAGATCCTGATGGGAAACATCACAAACACGAACGCAGTGTATTTTGCACGGCAGTGCGCGGCGCTTGGCATTGATTGTTACTATCAGGATGTTGTCGGAGACAATGAAGAACGAATGACACAGACGATCCGGACGGCGCTCGGCCGCTCTGATCTGATCTTTTTGTCCGGAGGCCTGGGACCGACGGAGGACGACCTGACCAAAGAAGTGGTATGCAAAGTGATGGAGGAGCCCCTGGTGGAAGATCCCCATACGAGGGCTCTGATTCAGAGTTATATGGAAAGTCATCTGAAATCAAATCCCGGATCCTCGATTACTGCGAACAACTGGAAGCAGGCGCTGGTGCCCGAGCACGGAATCGTTCTGGACAATGAAAACGGCACTGCGCCGGGATTGATTATCGAGAAAAACGGAAAAATCGCCGTACTTCTTCCGGGGCCTCCCATTGAGATGAAGCCGCTGTTTGAGGAGCAGGTGATTCCGTATCTGCGCGGCAGACAGGAAGACATTCTGTATTCTCATATGGTGAAGATCTGCGGAATCGGAGAGAGCGCTGTGGAGACAGAGATCCTGGATCTGATCGACCACCAGTCCAACCCGACGCTGGCAACCTATGCAAAGACCGGGGAAGTACATCTGCGCGTTACCGCGAAGGCGGAAAATGAGGAGAAGGCCCTTGCTCTGATGGCGCCGGTGGAAGAGGAGCTGAAGAAACGATTCGGCAATCACATTTATACAATGGAAGAGGAAGTCACACTGGAGGAAGCGGTCGTACAGCTGCTGAAAGAAAAGGGGCTTCGTCTGACAACCGCCGAATCCTGCACCGGCGGCGCGATTGCTTCCCGCATTGTCAATGTGCCCGGAGCTTCCGAGGTGCTGGAACAGGGAATTGTGACTTATTCCAATGAGGCGAAGCAGCGGTATCTGGGCGTCAGCGAAGAGACGCTTGCCCGGTACGGCGCTGTCAGCACGCAGACTGCCTGTGAAATGGCTGAGGGAGGATGCCGGAATACCGGCACAGAAGCCTGCATCTCTGTCACGGGAATTGCCGGACCCGGCGGCGGTACGCCGGAGAAACCGGTAGGTCTCGTCTATATGGGATGCTGCGTCAACGGAAAAACGACGGTGGAGGAGTATCACTTCCGCGGCAACCGCACCAAAATCCGTGAGCAGGCTGTGGTAAAAGCTCTGACACTTCTCAGACGCTGTATCTTATAAACAAAAGAAAAAAACGGAGAAACATCAGAAGAAGATTCGGTGTTTCTCCGTTTCTGCCATATCTGCCCTTCCGGACAAATGCGGTATCCGGAAGGGCTCCTCATTTTTTCAGCATTTTTATCATCTGCAGCATCTGGTCGATTCTGGCTGTCTCCTCCGGAGATTTGTTTCTCTTCAGAACCTGGATTACCAGTTCCATTTCCGCGTTGCTGAACTGTAGTCCTTTCTCTTTGGAGGTATTTGCCGCCGTCATAAGAATCGGCAGCAGTTCACTGACCCCTTTTCCGTTTCCCATCGCTGCCATTGACTGAAGCATCTGCAGCTTTTCTTTCTGAATACCCGAGAGATTCGGGTCTTTTGTCCAGTCATCCATTGGGTTCTTCCTCCTTTTCCATTTCCGGCGTCTGACCTTCTTCCTGATACATCTGGAACACCTGTACGGCGCTGAATGCGGTCATGACGTGATTCAGATTTTCTTTCATTTCGCCGGATGCAAACTGGCTGATGGACTGAAGCATTTCCATCGGATTCGCCGCAGTCGCTTCCCGTTCGGACATCATTGAAATTTCCTGTGAATGAGAAAACAGCTGAATGGTTCTCTGAAGCTCAAGGACTTTGGCAAATACAGACAGCATCGACTGGACATTGGGGCTGGCATAAGGAATCGCAGCCTTCAGTATCTGCAGCTGATCCTCTGCAATCATCTGATCCAGCGGCGTCATTTTTACGGAATCCTGTTCGTTCATGAAAGACCTCATGATTCAGAATTTCTATATCTTATGCATGGACATACAGAAAAAGAACCATGGAATCCTTTTTTTCATATGATATAACGTAACTGAAAAAGAGGGAAAGGTAACAGTTCAGCCGGCTGAACTGTAACGGGAAAAGACAATGAAAGACAATCGAAAAGAGCGTAAAGAGAGATCGAAACTTATCATAGACGGAAATGCATTTTATGAACTGGATCTTGACTGTGTCCGCTGTCGGGAGGCACGCCGGAAAGAGAAGGAGAATTTTCAGAAAGACGGAGAAAAAGATCCAGGATCTTCAGGGCATCGCGGAAAGAACATGATGCAGGAATAACATTTGAAATGCCGGCGGCGCCTGCACGATGAGAGGACCGCCGGCATTCAGGAGGGAAACGTAGACAGCCGAAAGGCCCTCCGTCGGGTATCCTGTGCCCGCCGGAGGGCCTTTGCAGCCGCTCAGATGCAGTTATTCAGCCGGATGAGAACGACTGCGCTTTTTGGATTTTCCCGTGTCAGAAGCAGGTCAGATCAGCAGCCACAGCCATTTCCATTTCCATTTCCGCCGCAGCAGAACAGAAGCAGGAGAATCAGCAGGCAGCTGTCATTTCCGCAGCTGTTGAACATGGAGTTTCCGTTTCCGCAGAAGCAGTTCAGCAGAAGCAGGATCCAGATCACGTTGCATCCGCAGGAACTTCCGTTGAACAGGCCGTTATTTCCGGAATCACATCCACATCCACAGTTTGTAGCAGCTAAATCACTCATATCATTTCCTCCAAATTGATTTGGTTTACACTTCATGATATGTGTCTGAGCTGCATTTGGTTACAAAGAAAAATCAAACAGTTTTTTTACCGGAATGTCCAGTGCATCGGCAATGTCAAGCAGAAGATTCAGTGAGATGGATGTTTTTGTGTTCGGCGCTTCGATATTGCTCATATGTGTCCGGCTGATATGAACAGCCTCCGCCAGCTGGCTCTGAGTCATTCCTCTGGCCTTGCGGTAATAGGCGATGGTCAGACCCAGCATCCTCAGCTGGTTCATTCTTTCGTTATCCATGGGATTTCCTCCTCTCGTATATTCATTGCCACAAATATTATGCTTTCATGCGGTCAGTGCATTCACTGTACAGACCAGGCTGAACGGTAACGTCAGGTTGTCATCAGGGTGAGGAATGTGTTATACAGGTTCAACGTCCCGTATCCCCATTCTCTGTTCGGATAGACCAGCGCAGGATCCCTGAGAGCGCCGCGGATCAGATAACTTTTCAATTCCTGGGTGGTGAAGTAGCGGATCTGTGTGCGCTCCATTCCCCACTGAATCAGCAGTGCGGTCGCTCCGGAAGCCAGCGCTGCCGCAGCGCTCGTGCCGGTTCTGTCAACATAGCTTCCCAGCGGACCGGGACCGGTGACGTTGACTCCCGGTGATACGAAATCCGGTTTTACATCCTGCTCCGCCGTGTATCCTCTGCCGGAATTTACGTACAGACCGCCGCTCACCGCGTCGCAGGCGCCGGTGGTAATGATGGTTTCCGGCGATGACGGGCTGGTCAGCGTTGTATATGGATCCGGCGACAGGAACGTGATATCGGGATCGGAAAAACCGGTGATCGGAAGCCAGAGATGAAACTCCCGGTCGAGGGGATCGGCGCCGTACACCTGGAGATTCCAGATTCCCGCGGTCGGTCTGGCAAAGCGGATGACGATCAGCTGCTGGCCGCCGGAAGTCACAGCTTCATACTTTACAAAGATTCTGGTTTCCTCCAGGATAAAGCTGCCGGTGGTCTCCACTGTCAGGGACACCGGAATCCGCGGAACAGACTCGCCTACCGGAGAGCGGAAACCCACGGAAAAAAGCTGAGGAGTCTGTCCCCAGAGTTCCATCGTAAATCCGACGCTTCCTTCCGGAACCAGAATCTCAACATTCACCGGTCCATCGGAGGAGGATACAGAGCCGCGATAATGATGCGCACGTCCCGCCTCGTTCCCTGCGGCGACCACCGGCGTGACTCCCTGAATCTGTCCCAGCCTGCGGAGAGAAAAGGACAGTGGGAGAGAAGCACTGCGGCTTCCCTGGTTGCTGCCCAGCCCAAGGCAGATCACCAGCGGTTTTTGGTACTGCAGGGCTTTCTGGGTCAGAAACCGGATGCCCGCCATGATATCGTTCTCCTGAAACGCGGTAGCGCCCGGGGACAGAAAGAAAAAATCTCTGAGATATTGTTTGGCCGGTTTCAGACGGACTACAATCAGATCCGCATCGGGGGCGGCTCCGATAAATCCCTGTTCCTCGTCGGATGTTCCGGCGGCGACGCCCGCCAGATAAGTTCCGTGTCCGTCCGGGTCGGCGGCAGGTACGACTGCCAGCGGGTTTTCGCTGCGCAGCGCTTCGTCGATCTGCTCTTTGGTGTATTCGCTTCCGTAGGGAAACATTGCGGGAGGCGCGCCGGCTCTGTCTGTCTGATCCCAGATGGCCAGAAGCCGCGTCGTCCCGTCAGTTTTGCGGAAGGCCGGATGCGTATAGTCGATCCCTGTATCCACAAAACCGATGATTACGCCTGTACCTGTAAGACTCAGCACCGGCTGTGTCTGTACCTGGAGGATTCCTGCGCTTTCCAGAGACACAGTGGAGAGGGGCGTGAACAGCTTCGGCACAGAATTATAGGGGATATCCCCGAACTGATTGGCAGGAAGAAGCCGCCGTTCGTAAAAAAATGAAGAAAACTGGGCGTTCAGCTCAAAGGAATTCTGACTGACTGATGATCCGGAATTCTGAAAGGCGTCCAGATAGAAACTTCTGACAATCAGATCCGCGTAGTCTTCCGAGTAAACAAGTTCTTCCAGTGTCAAACGCCTGTACCATCCGTTTTTTATTCAGTATACGAATCCCGGACATAAAATATGAATTTACTCCAGCAGACCGCTGATATCCCGGCCCGGAACCTCCATCGGGTACTGGCTGTCAAAGCATGCCTTGCAGATCGGCAGATCGCCGACCATCTCCTGGAGAAGTTCAATCGGCATATAGCCAAGGGAATCAGCGCCGATCATCTGACGGATTTCCTCTGTGGAATGGGTATGGGCAATCAGCTGCTGATTGGACGGAACATCCGTGCCGAAATAGCAGGGATAGAGGAACGGAGGCGAACTGATACGCACATGAACTTCTTTTGCCCCTGCTTTTTTCATCATGGTGATGATATTGGCGATCGTGGTTCCCCGGACGATGGAGTCATCCACGAGGACAATCCGTTTGCCTCTGACCACCGGTTCCAGGACGCTCAGCTTGATTTTGACACTGGATTCCCGTTCTTTCTGACTCGGCTTGATGAAAGTTCTGCCGATATAGCTGTTTTTGTGGAAGGCAAGAGCAAAAGGAATGCCGGACGCCTCGGAATATCCTTTGGCGGCGGTCAGCCCGGAATCAGGAACGCCGACCACAAGATCCGCATCCACCGGGTAGGTTCTTGCGAGAATGCCTCCCGCACGGATTCTTGATTCATAGACATTGATTCCGTCCAGGCAGCTGTCCAGACGGGCAAAGTAGATATATTCAAAAATACAGTGGGCTTTCGTAACGCTGCCCGGCATAAACTCTGACCGGAGTTGTCCGTTCTGATCCACCGTCACGATCTCGCCCGGTGCCACATCGCGGACAAATTCCGCGCCGATGGAGGAGAGCGCACAGCTTTCCGATGCGAAAATCCAGGCGTTTCCTCTTTTGCCGATGCAGAGCGGTTTCAATCCGTAAGGGTCCCGCACGCCGATCAGTTTTCTCGGACTCATGATGACGAGTCCGTAAGCACCGCGGATTTTTTCCACAGTCTTGCGGATCGCCTCCTCGACCGTTGCGGAATGTACCCGTTCCCGGGCGATATGATAGGCGATGATTTCCGAGTCGATGGTCGTGTGGAAGATCGCGCCGGTGTATTCCATCTCTTCGCGAAGTTCCATTGCGTTGACAAGGTTTCCGTTGTGCGCCAGGGCCAGCGAACCTTTCAGATATTTCAGTACAAGGGGCTGAGCGTTTTCCAGAGTCGTTGCTCCTGTCGTGGAATAGCGCACATGGCCGATTCCGATGTTTCCCTTCAGCTTTTCCAGCCGTGATTCCCGGAACACTTCCTGTACAAGGCCCATGCCTTTGTAAAAGTTCACCTGCCCCTTCGGACCGCTGGTATCCGAAACGGCGATTCCGCAGGATTCCTGTCCCCGGTGCTGCAGCGCGGAAAGCCCGTAGTAAATGGAGGCACTTACGTCTTCGCCGTCCGGGTCGTAGATTCCGAAAACGCCGCATTCTTCTTTCAGCCCGCTCTCGTAGTTTCCGTAGTTTGTAGTTTTCATGTCTGATCTGTTTCTCCTTTTCTCTTCTGCATGCCTGCGGCAGGGCTGTCCCGCTCAGGGAATCTCTGAAAATCTGCCGCCGCATGGAATGAAAAAAAGACAAAAAGGCCACCCTTTTGTTTGATGGAACCCCTTTGTCTCAGACTAAAATTATACGCTTCTTTACAAAATAATGTCAATAGATTGCAAAGCACTTTTTTGATTTTATTTCTTTTTTATGGTAAGAAGGTTTTTTTCGACAGTTATTTCGGAAATTTTACCAAAATTGAAAAAAAGGAGAAAAAAAATGTTGCAAATATCCCTGTCCGTGCTACAATGGGAACTGTTTTTTTATGAAAGATTTCAGTGGGCGAATCGTTACAGCTGAGCTGTTGAACTGTTGCGGCGGATAGCGGTATGCCGCTGAATCTGATGCGTTGCAACGAACAGGAGGGAATCGTTATGGCAGTAAAGTATGTTTTTGTAACCGGCGGAGTGGTTTCCGGTCTTGGAAAGGGAATCACCGCTGCATCGCTGGGCCGTCTGTTAAAAGCCAGAGGATATAAGGTCACGATGCAGAAATTTGATCCGTATATCAATGTGGATCCTGGAACCATGAACCCGATTCAACATGGAGAGGTTTTTGTCACAGACGACGGGACAGAGACAGATCTGGATCTTGGTCACTATGAGCGTTTCATTGACGAGAGTCTTGACCGCAATTCCAATGTGACCACCGGAAAAGTCTACTGGTCGGTGCTCCAGAAAGAGCGTCACGGGGATTTCGGCGGAGGAACCGTTCAGGTCATTCCGCATATCACCAATGAAATCAAGAGCCGCTTCTACCGGAATTCTGCCGAGGACAGGATCGCCATCATCGAGGTCGGCGGCACGGTGGGCGATATTGAGAGCCAGCCGTTTCTCGAAGCGATTCGCCAGTTTCAGCATGAGGTCGGACATGAAAATGCTGTGCTGGTTCATGTCACCCTGATCCCCTACCTGAAAGCCTCCGGCGAAATGAAGACAAAGCCTACCCAGGCAAGCGTTAAGGAACTGCAGGGACTCGGTCTGTGGCCGGATGTGATTGTCTGCCGTTCTGAACATCCTCTGACGCAGGAGATCCGCGACAAAATCGCTCTGTTCTGTAATGTTCCGAGTGCCCATGTTCTTCAGAATCTTGATGTGGAATATCTCTACGAGGCGCCGCTGGCGATGGAACGGGAGCATCTGGCTCAGGTTGTCTGTGAGTCCCTTCATCTGCCGTGTCCCGAGCCTGATCTTTCTGACTGGGAGGCAATGGTCCAGGCGCTGCGCACGCCGGACAAGAAAGTGACGATCGCACTGGTCGGAAAATACATTCAGCTCCATGACGCCTATCTGAGTGTTGTGGAAGCTCTGAAACATGGAGGTATCGCCGTCCATGCCAGTGTTTCCATCCGTTGGGTGGATTCCGAGAATGTGACCGAAGAGAATGTGGGAGAGCTTCTGGACGGGGCGGACGGCGTCCTTGTTCCCGGAGGCTTCGGAAACCGCGGAATCGAAGGAAAAATAACCGCAATCCGCTATGCAAGAGAACACGGCCTCCCCTACCTGGGACTGTGTCTCGGAATGCAGCTCGCCATTGTGGAGTATGCGCGGAATGTGGCAGGATATCCGGACGCCCACAGCATTGAGCTGGATCCGGAGACAAAGCATCCGGTGATTTCCCTGATGCCGGATCAGAACGGTGTGGAGGATATCGGCGGAACCCTTCGCCTCGGATCCTATCCCTGTGTTCTGGCGGAAGATTCTCTGGCCTGCCGTCTCTACGGCACCAACCGGATTGAGGAGCGCCACAGACATCGCTATGAGGTCAACAATGCATACCGCGACGCTCTGACCTCACACGGAATGAAACTTTCCGGACTTTCTCCCGACGGCAGGATCGTGGAGATGATCGAGCTGGAAAATCATCCGTTCTTTATCGCGACGCAGGCACATCCGGAATTCAAGTCACGCCCGAACCGCCCGCATCCGCTGTTCCGCGGACTGATCCAGGCGGCTGCGGATTACCACAGAAACGCAGCGGCGGACGACAGAAACTGACGGAAGGACCGAAATATGTGATCCGGTGCGGCGGCAGGCGCCTGGGAATCTTCAGGCGCCTGTCACCGCACCGGATTTGAAAATCCCGTCTGACGGCAGAAGATAACCCTTCTGCCTGCTGAACGGTTACGGCAGAATTCAGCTGCAAAAAATGCGGGGGAAAGCCGAAAAGCGTCAAAAAAATTGCTGAAAATCGTAAAAAACTGAAATTTGATATTTACAAATCTGCGGATTTGGTTTATATTATTAGCCATAGTTGCAGAATACCTGCTGCAGTTTGCATTTTGAAAAACAGAAAGGGTGTTTGTATGACACAGAGGAGAGAAGGCGCCGGAAGCAGTCGTCCCGCGCTGTACAGTCCCCGGTTCGAGCACGATAACTGCGGAATCGGAGCTGTCGTTAATATCAAAGGCAGAAAAAGCCATGAAACTGTTGAGAAAGCATTGAAAATTGTAGAAAACCTGGAACACAGGGCCGGCAAGGACGCCGAGGGAAAAACGGGTGACGGAGTTGGAATCCTATTGCAGATATCGCATAAATTCTTCTCCAAAGCTTGTCGTTCCCTCGGCATTTTTTTAGGACAGGAGCGGGAATACGGAGTCGGTATGTTCTTCTTCCCGCAGAATGAACTGAAGCGCAATCAGGCAAAGAAAATGTTTGAGATTATCGTGGAGAAGGAAGGCATGGAGTTTCTCGGATGGAGAGAAGTTCCGGTAGTTCCTGAGGTTCTCGGACATAAGGCGAGAGAATGTATGCCTTATATCATGCAGGCTTTTATCAAAAAGCCGGAGGATGTGAAGAAAGGCATTGACTTTGATCGCCGCCTGTATGTGGTGCGCCGGGTGTTTGAGCAGAGTACCGACAACACGTATGTGCCGTCCCTGTCCAGCCGTACCATTGTCTACAAAGGTATGTTTCTGGTGGGACAGCTGCGGACCTTCTTTTCGGATCTGCAGGATTCTTCTTACGAGTCGGCGATAGCGATCGTTCATTCCCGGTTCAGCACCAACACGAACCCGAGCTGGGAGCGGGCGCATCCGAACCGTTTCATCGTTCACAACGGCGAGATCAACACAATCCGGGGCAATGCGGACAAAATGCTCGCCAGAGAGGAGACCATGGCCTCTCCCATGCTGCAGGATGAACTGCACAAGGTGCTTCCGGTCGTCAATACACAGGGATCCGACTCTGCAATGCTGGACAATACGCTGGAATTTCTTACAATGAGCGGAATGGATCTGCCGCTGGCGGTGATGATCACGATTCCGGAGCCGTGGGCAAACAATATGACGATTTCTCAGGAAAAGAGAGATTTCTATCAGTATTACGCGACCATGATGGAGCCGTGGGACGGCCCTGCATCAATTCTTTTTTCCGACGGAGATGTGATGGGCGCAGTGCTGGACCGGAACGGTCTTCGCCCTTCCAGATATTACATCACAAAGGATGACCAGCTGATCCTTTCCTCCGAGGTGGGTGTGCTTGAGATCCCCGAGGATCAGATTCTCGTAAAAGAACGCCTGCATCCCGGAAAAATGCTTCTGGTGGATACCCTGCAGGGAAAAGTGATCAGCGACGATGAGCTGAAAGAAACGTATGCGAAACGTCAGCCTTACGGAGAGTGGCTGGACAGCAATCTGGTAGAGCTGAAAAACCTGAAGATCCCGAACCTTCCGGTGCAGGAGTACAGCCGGACCGAGAGGGCAAGACTCCAGAAGGCGTTCGGATATTCCTACGAGGAGTACCGCACTTCCATCCGCAATATGGCGCTGAACGGCTCCGAGGGCATCGCGTCCATGGGCGTCGACACGCCGCTGGCCGTGCTGTCCCATCAACATCAGCCGCTGTTCAACTATTTCAAACAGTTGTTTGCACAGGTAACCAATCCGCCGATCGATGCGATCCGCGAGGAGATTGTCACCTCCACCACTGTCTATGTGGGCCGTGACGGAAACCTGCTGGAAGAGCGTCCGGTCAACTGTCAGGTTCTGAAAATCAACAATCCGATCCTGACGAACACGGATATGCTGAAAATCAAAAACATGAAGATCGACGGGTTCAAGGTAATCACCGTGCCGATCACATATTATAAGAGCACCCCGCTGGAACGTGCCATGGACCGCCTGTTTGTGGAGGTGGACCGTGCACACAGGGAGGGAGCGAATATTCTGGTTCTCTCTGACCGCGGCGTTGACGAGAATCATGTGGCGATTCCGTCTCTACTGGCGGTTTCCGCAGTTCACCAGCATCTGGTAAAGACAAAGAAACGTACCTCGCTGGCGATCATTCTGGAGTCAGGAGAGCCCCGCGAGGTTCACCATTTCGCGACGCTGCTGGGATACGGCGCCTGCGCCGTGAATCCGTATCTGGCGCTGGATACGATCCATGAGCTGATTCAGGATAAAATGCTGGAGAAGGATTACTATGCGGCAGTGGAAGATTACAACCATGCGGTACTTTCCGGAATTGTAAAAATCGCATCCAAAATGGGTATTTCCACTATCCAGTCCTACCAGGGCTCACAGATTTTCGAGGCGATCGGAATCTCACCGGAGGTGATCGACAAATACTTTACCGGAACGGTCAGCAGAGTCGGGGGAATTACGCTTCAGGATATCGCGGAGGACGTGGATAACCGTCACTCGGAGGCATTTGATCCGCTGGGACTGGAAACCGATCTGACGCTGGACAGCATCGGACGTCATAAGGAGCGCAGCCAGGGCGAGGAGCACCGCTACAATCCGCAGACGATTCATGCCCTTCAGAAGGCAACCCGTGAGGGCGATTATGAAATGTTCAAGCAGTATACCGATATGGTCGACAAGGAGGAGACGGGATATCTCCGCAGCCTGATGGATTTCAACTATCCTGCCCAGCCGATTCCCATCGACGAGGTGGAAAGTGTGGATTCCATCGTCCGACGCTTTAAGACCGGCGCCATGTCCTATGGTTCCATTTCCCAGGAGGCCCATGAGACGCTTGCGATTGCCATGAACATGCTCCACGGAAAATCCAATTCCGGCGAGGGCGGAGAGAGCGATGAGCGCCTGGATTCTCCGGAGCGGTGTTCGGCGATCAAACAGGTTGCGTCCGGCCGTTTCGGCGTCACAAGCAAATATCTGGTAAGTGCAAAGGAGATCCAGATCAAAATGGCGCAGGGTGCAAAACCGGGAGAAGGCGGTCACCTGCCGGCGGGAAAAGTGTACCCGTGGATTGCAAAGACCCGTCATTCCACCCCGGGCGTTTCTCTGATCTCTCCGCCGCCACACCACGATATTTACTCCATCGAGGATCTGGCGCAGTTGATTTATGACCTGAAAAACTCCAACCGGGATGCGCGGATCTCCGTAAAGCTGGTGTCGGAAGCCGGCGTCGGAACCGTCGCTGCCGGCGTTGCCAAAGCCGGCGCCCAGGTAATCCTGATTTCCGGTTACGACGGAGGTACCGGCGCCGCGCCGAGAAGTTCCATTCACAACGCGGGACTCCCGTGGGAACTGGGACTTGCGGAGACACATCAGACACTGATTATGAACGGGCTGCGCAACCGCGTCGTGATTGAGACGGACGGAAAGCTGATGAGCGGACGTGACGTTGCGATCGCAGCGCTGCTCGGCGCCGAGGAATTCGGCTTTGCGACCGCTCCTCTGGTAACTATGGGCTGCGTGATGATGCGTGTCTGCAATCTGGACACCTGCCCGGTGGGTGTTGCAACCCAGAACCCGGAACTGCGCAAACGGTTCCGCGGAAAACCGGAATATGTGGTAAACTTCATGCGCTTCATCGCGCAGGAACTGCGGGAATATATGGCAAAGCTCGGTCTTCGTACAGTGGATGAGATGGTCGGACGCTCCGATCTTCTGAAACGGAAAGAGGATCCGAAAGGCTCCTTCGCTTCCCGCGTGGATCTCAGCGCGATTCTGAACAATCCTTATGCAGGCACGGGACAGAAAGTGACGTTTGACCCGAAAGCGGTATATGATTTCAAGCTGGAGGAGACACTGGATGAAAAAGTCTTCCTGAAACAGCTGAAGCTTACAGAAGGCGAGAAGAAGAAGATTCAGGTACAGGTATCCAACACCGACCGTACCCTCGGAACCATCCTCGGATCGGAAATCACAAAAAAATTCAAAGATACGCTCCAGCCGGACACTTATGTGATAGAATGTAAGGGAAGCGGCGGACAGAGCTTCGGCGCTTTTATCCCGAAGGGACTTACCCTGCGTCTGGAGGGTGACTCCAACGATTACTTCGGCAAGGGACTGTCCGGCGGAAAGCTTGTGGTTTATCCGCCGAAGAACAGCAATTACCGCCCGGAGGAAAATATCATCATCGGAAACGTGGCCCTCTATGGAGCAACAAGCGGTGAGGCGTACATCAACGGAATGGCCGGCGAACGTTTCTGTGTCCGCAATTCCGGTGCAACCGCGGTGGTGGAAGGCGTCGGAGAACATGGATGCGAGTACATGACCGGCGGAAGAGTGGTTGTTCTGGGAAGCACAGGAAAGAACTTTGCCGCAGGTATGAGCGGCGGCATCGCGTATGTGCTGGATGAACAGAATCTTCTTTACCGCAACCTGAACAAAGCGATGATCTCCATCGAGGCTGTGGACAGCAAGTACGATATTGCCGAGCTGCGTTCCCTGATCGAACGCCATGTGGCGCATACCGGTTCTGCGAAGGGCAGTCATATTCTGGAACACTTCGACGAATTTATTCCGAAATTCAAGAAGATCATTCCGAATGATTACAAGCGTATGATGATGCTCAGCGCGAAGCTGGAGGAAAAGGGACTTGACAGTGAACAGGCGCAGATTGAGGCATTTTATGAGAGCCTGCGCAGATAGGAGGAAACAATGGGAAAACCAACTGGATTTTTAGAATATGAACGCGTGGACGGTGCCTGCGTTCCTCCGCTGGAGCGCATCAAAAACTTCCATGAATTTCACAGCGGACTTTCCACCCGGGAGCAGCAGCTCCAGGGTGCCCGCTGTATGGCCTGCGGCGTGCCGTTCTGCCAGTCCGGAAAAATGATTTCCGGGATGGCGTCCGGATGCCCGCTGAACAATCTGGTGCCGGAGTGGAACGATCTGGTCTACCTGGGAAACTGGGAGCAGGCCTACCGTCGTCTTGCCAAGACCAACTGCTTTCCGGAATTTACCTCACGGGTATGTCCGGCGCTGTGTGAGGCTGCCTGCACCTGCAATCTGAACGGGGACCCGGTGGCCACAAAGGCAAACGAGAGGGCGATCATCGAAAATGCGTGGAAAACGGGGCTGATTCAGCCGGAACCGCCGAAAGTACGCACCGGGAAAAAGGTTGCGGTGGTGGGAAGCGGTCCTTCCGGCCTGGCAGCTGCCATGCAGCTGAACCGCCGCGGACATCAGGTGACGGTGTTTGAACGCCATGACCGGATTGGCGGCCTCCTCCGCTACGGCATTCCCAACATGAAGCTGGAGAAAGATGTGATCGACCGAAGAATCCGTCTGATGGAGGAGGAAGGCGTCACATTTGTGACCAATACAGATGTGGGAAAAGACAAGAAAGCCAAAGAGCTTCTGAAAGAATTTGACCGTGTCCTGCTCTGCTGCGGAGCTTCTAATCCGAGAGACATCCAGGCGCCGGGAAGAGATGCCAAGGGCATCTGGTTTGCAGTGGATTTCCTACGGACTGTGACAAAGAGTCTGCTGGATTCCAATCTGAAGGACAAGAAAGTGCCGGACATCAAAGGAAAGCACGTAGTAGTCATCGGAGGCGGAGATACCGGAAACGACTGTGTGGGAACGTCGATCCGTCTCGGCGCAAAATCAGTCACACAGCTTGAGATGATGCCGCAGCCGCCGCTTACCCGGACGCCGGAGAATCCGTGGCCGGAGTGGCCGAGAGTCTGCAAGACCGACTACGGCCAGGAGGAAGCCATCGCGGTGTTCGGACATGATCCGCGGATCTATCAGGCCACCGTATCCGAGTTTATCAAGAACAAGAACGGAGAGCTGTCCCAGCTGAAAATCGTTCATCTGGAACCGGTCAGAGACGAGAAGACCGGACGTACGCTGATGCAGCCGGTACCGGGTTCCGAAAAGACGATTCCGGCGGATCTGGTACTGATTGCCGCAGGTTTCCTGGGAGCGGAAAAATATGTGACGGATGCCTTTCAGACTGCGCTTACCGAGCGCACCAACGTAAAGACAGAGGTCGGAGGCTACCAGACCAGCGTGCCGAACGTGTTCGCCGCCGGAGACATGCACAGAGGCCAGTCGCTGGTTGTCTGGGCAATCCGGGAGGGCCGCGAAGCCGCAAGAGCGGTGGACCAGTCTCTGATGGGATATTCCAATCTGTAACATCGAAAGCAAAATCAGGAAAGGAGAGCGGAACTGCCGCATTTGTCCCTGCGGCCTGGGCTTCATGCGCCGCGCCATACACGGCCGGATGCAGCGGTTCCCGTCATGAAATGGCAAAATATACAAAGAGTCAGATCCTCGAAATCGCCGAGGAAGAGGATGTGGAATTTATCCGCCTCCAGTTTACCGATATGAGCGGTACGATGAAAAACATGGCGATTACCGCGGGCCAGCTGGAACATGCGCTGGACAACAAATGCACCTTCGACGGTTCTGCCTTCGAAGGTTTTGCCGGTGTGGAAGAGTCTGATATGTATCTTCATCCGGATCCGGACACGTTTGCGATCCTTCCGTGGCGCCCCCAGCAGGGTAAGGTTGCCCGGATGATCTGTGACGTCTATGACCAGAACGGAAAGAAATATGCGGGCAGTTCCCGGACGATTCTGCAGAATGTCCTCGAGCAGGCGGCTGCCCAGGGAATTGAGGCGCAGGCGGCACCGGAATGCGAGTTTTTCCTTTTCCACACAGACGAGGACGGAATGCCTACCGTAACCACCCATGACAAAGCCGGCTATCTGGATCTCGGGCCGCTGGATCTGGGGGAAAACGCCAGAAGAGACATGGTGCTGACGCTGGAGGAGCTGGGCATCGGGGTGAAATCCTCGTTCCACGAGGTGGCGTCCGGACAGCATGAACTGGATTTTCTTCCCACCTCCGCTTTGTGCAGCGCCGATCAGATTATGACCTTCAAATTCGCTGTGCGCATGATTGCAAAGCGTCATGGCCTGCACGCGACATTTATGCCGAAGCCGAAAACAGGTGTTCACGGGTCCGGCATGCATCTGCATTTTTCTCTGGAAAAGGACGGACGGGATCTGTTCCGGGACGATTCGGATCCGATGGGGCTGAGCAAAGAAGCGTATTCTTTTATCGGAGGTATCATGGAGCATATCCGTGGAATCACCGCCATCTCCAACCCGCTGGTGAATTCCTATAAACGGCTTGTGCCAGGCTTCAGCGCGCCGGTGTATGTAGCGTGGTCCGGCAGGAACCGCAGTTCCCTGATCCGGATTCCGGATTCTCATGACGGACTGACCCGGATTGAGCTGCGCTCTCCGGATCCCTCGGCAAATCCGTATCTGGTGCTGGCAGTCTGCCTTGCGGCAGGGCTGGACGGCATCCGCAGAAAGGTTCTTCCGCCGGAACCGGTTACGGAAAATATTTTCGAGATGAGCGACCGGGAAAAGGCAGACCGCGGAATTTCCATGCTGCCCTCAGATCTGGGAGAGGCGGTGTCCGCTCTGGAACAGGATTCGTTTCTGCGCAATGTTCTGGGAGAGACGTTTGCCTCCCAGTATATTGAAGCGAGGAAACAGGAGTGGGCCGAGTATATTCCGCAGGTATCTTCCTGGGAGATTGAACGGTATCTGCACCGCATCTAAAAAATCATAAGGGGCAATTTCTATGAGCAGTATTCTAGTGGCATTTCCAAAACAAGAAGACGGAAAACGTATCGAACGCCTTCTGAGCCGATACGGATTTGTTGTCGACCATATCTGCACGACGGCTGCTCAGGCTCTGAGTGAGATGAACCTTCTTGGCGATGGAATCATTATCTGCGGTTATAAGCTGCCGGATATGTTTTTTTCGGAACTTCAGGAATGCATGCCGTCTACTTTCGAGATGCTTCTGATCGCATCGGAACGTACCCTCGGACAGATGGACAGCAGCGGTGTTGTTGCCCTTTCGATGCCGCTTCGCGCCTGTGATCTGGCGGAGACACTCCAGATGATGATGCGTCCGAAAAAGCGGAAAAGTACATCCGCCAGAAAGGCGAGAAATCCGAAAGATCAGCAGATCATAGATTCCGCAAAAAATCTGCTGATGGAACGGAATCATCTGACTGAGAATGAAGCACATCGCTACCTGCAAAAATGCAGCATGGACAGCGGCACCAATCTTGTGGAAACTGCGCAGATGGTGCTGACATTAATGGATTTTGAAAGGAACTGAAACGAATGTTTAAGATCAATGATAATTACCTGAAACTGCCGGGCAGCTATCTGTTTTCCACGATCGCACAGAAAGTTGCCGCCTACACAGAAGCTCATTCGGAGGCCGATATCATCCGGCTCGGCATCGGAGACGTAACTCAGCCTATCGCTCCGGCGATCATCGAGGCCGTCCACAAAGCGGCGGACGAGATGGGAACTCCGGAGGGATTTCACGGCTACGCGCCGGATCTGGGATATGAATTCCTGCGCAGCAAAATCGCGAAGGAAGATTTCCAGGCACGGGGCTGTGACATTTCCGCGGACGAGATTTTCGTATCTGACGGAGCCAAGTGCGACTGCGGAAACATACAGGAAATTTTCAGCCTGGACAACCGCATCGCAGTCTGCGATCCGGTGTATCCGGTTTATGTGGATTCCAATGTCATGGCGGGCAGAGGCGGCGTCTATGATGCTGCCACAGAGCGCTTTTCCGACATTATCTACATGCCCTGTACAGCGGAAAACAATTTTGCTCCGGAGCTTCCGGCAGAGACTCCGGATCTGATTTACCTTTGTTTTCCGAATAACCCGACCGGTTCTGTGCTGACGAAAGAGCAGCTGCAGCAGTGGGTGGATTATGCAAACAAGGTGGGCGCTGTCATTCTCTATGATGCGGCTTATGAAGCCTATATTTCCGAGGACAATATCCCGCATTCCATCTATGAGTGCGAGGGTGCCAGAACCTGCGCCATCGAGTTCCGTTCCTTTTCCAAAAACGCAGGTTTTACCGGCATGCGTCTGGGCTTTACCGTGGTGCCGAAAGATCTGAAATGCGGGGATGTTATGCTGCATACTCTGTGGGCGCGCCGCCACGGCACAAAATACAACGGCGCTCCCTACATTATCCAGAAGGCAGGAGAGGCCGTATATTCACCGGAAGGAAAGGCACAGTTAAAGAAACAGGTGGCTTACTACATGCAGAATGCCCATGTGATCTATGACGGTCTGAAATCTGCCGGCTACACCGTTTCCGGAGGCGTCAATTCCCCGTATATCTGGATGAAGACTCCGGACGGCATGACTTCCTGGGAGTTCTTTGACTATCTGCTGGAACATGCAAACGTTGTGGGAACGCCGGGATCCGGCTTTGGCCCGAGCGGGGAAGGATACTTCCGCCTGACAGCGTTCGGCACGTACGAAAATACGGTCAAGGCTGTCGAGCGTATGAAACAGTTATAAGCAGGCGAAACTGCGGAAGCTCCGCGCCCGGCATAAGGCGGGCGCGGCAGACCGCGTGTTATGTGTTTGCCCCGGATCCGGACGGACGCAGGAGAAATGTACGCCCTCACAGCGATGGCGGAGATTCCTCTTTCCTTTCTGTCTTCGCAGCCGTCTGTGTGCGGCGTACATTCCTTCTGCGCCTGTCCGGCAGCCCTTCCGTCAGCTGTATGGCGTTTCTGTTCATCCGGCGGAACTGTTAAAATTTTTTGAAATTAGGGCTTTACAATCTGAAAACAATTTGTTATGATGTAACACAATTAATGAAACCGTTCAGCTAACTGAGCGGTTCCACAACGAACAGCTGTGAAGGAAACTCTGCAAGTGAAACCTGACAGGAAGCGGATGTCACCGACTGAGAGCATCTGCATGGGGGAAGCCTGCAACAGGGAACATTCCGGAGCTGGTCTGTTGAACACGGCGGTCTCAGAGGGCGCCAAGTAGGCAGATCCGTGAATACGCGTTAAGTATAAAATGAGATGGTGTCAAGGATGACACAATGCGGGTGGTACCGCGGGAATCTTGAATAACTCCCGTCCCGGAGCAGATGATCAGAATTCTGTTCCGGGGCTTTTTTATATTTTAAAAGCTCCGGAACAGGGGAAAAGGAGAGAGTGACTATGGAATTTGTAACAGGTGTAACACAGCGAGACGAATGGTCCATTGCCGAACTGGCAGGGGCTCCCGAACATTCCCGGGGAAAAATCCGGGGCGCCGTCCACAATATCAGGGACATGGGGGAGATTTCCTTCCTGATTCTCCGCAGATATGACGGACTGGTACAGTGTGTCTGTGAAGAGAGTAATTCCGGCGTATCTCTGAGAACTCTGAAGGAAGGCGCGACGGTGGAAGCCGAGGGCGTTTCCCACCGGGAAGCGCGGGCGCCGGGCGGAACGGAGCTTTGCCTTACAGGCCTTCGGATCCTCTCAGAACCTGTGGAGCCGATGCCGCTTCCGATCAGCAAATGGAAGATGCATACTTCTCTGGAAGCGTTGCTGAACAACCGGCCGATTTCCCTGCGCAACCTGCGGGAGCGGGCGAAATTCCGGATTCAGGAGACGATCACCCGCTCGTTCCGGGATTTTCTCTACAGCCAGAATTTCACCGAGATCCACACACCGAAAATCGGCGCCCGCGGCGCGGAGGGCGGCGCGAATATTTTCAAGCTGGATTATTTTCACCATCCGGCAGTGCTGGCCCAGAGCCCGCAGTTTTACAAACAGATGATGGTGGGAGTGTTTGACCGTGTGTTTGAGACGGGACCGGTATTCCGGGCCGAAAAACACAATACAAAGCGTCACCTGAACGAGTATACCAGTCTTGACTTTGAGATGGGCTATATCGACAGCTTTACGGAAATTATGGAGATGGAGACAGGATTTCTCCGGTATATGACGGAAGAGCTGAAGAAGCGCTGCGAAAAGGAACTGAAGATGCTGGAGGTTGACCTTCCGGATGTGGAGAAAATTCCCTGTGTTCCGTTTACAGAAGCAAAGGAACTTGTCCGTCAGACTTACGGCCGGCCGATCCGCAGCCCTTACGATCTGGAGCCGGAGGAAGAGGAACTGATCGGAAAGTATTTCAAAGACGCCTGCGGTGCGGATTTTGTTTTTGTCACACATTATCCGTCAAAGAAGCGTCCGTTCTACGCGATGGATGATCCGGCGGATCCGAAATACACCCTGAGCTTCGATCTGCTGTTCCGCGGCCTGGAGGTAACCACCGGCGGTCAGAGAATCCACGACTATCCGACGCTGTCCCGGAAACTGAAAGACCGGGGAATGAGTGAAGAGGGAATGGATCAGTATCTGAGTGCATTCAAACACGGGATGCCGCCCCACGGCGGGTTGGGCATCGGCTTGGAGCGTCTGACCATGCAGCTGATCGGAGAAGACAACGTCCGGGAAACCACGCTGTTCCCGAGAGATATGAACCGGCTGGAGCCGTAAAGCTCCCGGGTAAGATAGTAACGGCAGAGGAGGAGAAACAAAATGGCAGAAACCATTACCCTTGAAACCATCGATTATGTCAGTATTCTCGCGAAGCTGAAACTGACTCCCGAAGAAACGGAAGGCGCCCGCAGCGATATGCAGAAAATGCTGGATTATGTGGAAAAACTGAACGAGTTGGACACGGACGGCGTTGAGCCGATGACCCATCTGTTCCCTTACGACAATGTGTTCCGGGAAGATATCGTCACAAACGGGGATGCGCGGGAGGAAATGCTCGCCAACGCCCCGAAGACAAAAGATGGCCAGTATCTTGTGCCGAAGACCATAGAGTAGGAGGGAAGAGAGGATGACACAGAAAACCAGAACAGCTCTTGCGCTGGCCGGAGAGATCCGGAAAGGAAAATGCTCCGTTCGTGAGACTGTGCAGGAGACGCTGAAAAAAATCCGGACCCTGGACGGGGATGTGGGAGCCTTTCTCGCAGTCGCTCCGGAGGAGGAACTCCTTGCAAAGGCGGACAGTATTCAGAAACGGATTGACAGCGGCTCTCTGACAGGACCGCTGGCCGGAGTGCCTGTGGCGGTCAAGGATAACATCTGTACGAAAGGGCTTGCGACTACCTGCGCATCAAGAATTCTTGAAAATTTTATTCCCCCTTACAGCGCTGATGCAGTGGAACGTCTGGAAGCCGCCGGCGCCCTGGTAATCGGAAAGACAAACATGGATGAATTTGCAATGGGAAGCACCACGGAGACATCCGCATTCAAAGTAACCCGTAATCCCAGAAATCCGGAGCATGTTCCCGGCGGTTCCTCCGGCGGCTCCTGCGCCGCTGTGGCTGCCGGGGAGGTGCTTCTGGCTCTGGGAAGCGATACCGGCGGCTCCATCCGGCAGCCCAGCGCCTTCTGCGGCGTGACCGGCCTCAAACCCACCTACGGGACCGTTTCCCGTTATGGCCTGATTGCCTATGCGTCCTCTCTGGACCAGATCGGACCGGTGGCAGGAAACGTCTCAGACTGTGCCGCGCTGTTGGAAATTATCGCCGGTCATGATCCGAAGGATGCCACCTCTCTGCAGCGGCGGGACTGCGAGTTTACCGCCGCCTGTGTGGCGGACATACGGGGAATGAAAATCGGAATTCCGGAGGCATATCTCCAGGAGGGGCTGGATCCGGAGGTCCGGCAGGCGATTCTCCGGGCGGCCGAAACCTTCCGCAGTCTCGGGGCGGAGGTTGAGACGTTTGAGCTTCCGCTGACCGAATACGCGATTCCTGCCTACTATCTGATCGCTTCAGCGGAGGCAAGTTCGAACCTGGCGCGCTTTGACGGCGTCAAGTATGGTTACCGTTCCCCTGAAGGCGAGGGACTGCATGAGATGTATAAGCGAAGCCGTTCCGAGGGCTTCGGGCCTGAGGTAAAGCGCAGGATCATGCTGGGAAGCTTTGTGCTCAGCGCCGGTTATTATGACGCGTATTACCTGAAAGCGCTGCGGACAAGAGCCCTGATCCGTGAAAGCTATACCCAGGCGTTCCGGACTTACGACCTTCTTCTGGCGCCGGCCTATCCGACCACTGCGCCGAAACTTGGCGTTTCCCTGGACGATCCGCTGAAAATGTATCTGGGCGATATTCACACGGTTTCCGTCAATCTGGCAGGCCTTCCGGCCATCAGCATTCCCTGCGGCGCCGATTCCCGGGGACTTCCCATCGGCATGCAGCTGATCGGAGATGCTTTTATGGAGAAAAAGATCCTCCGCGCCGCGTTTACCTATGAACAGGCGGCGGGAACGGAAGCAGCGGAAAAGAAGGAGGCCTGACTAGCATGAAAAAACAATACGAAACAGTGATCGGACTGGAAGTCCATGTAGAACTGGCGACAAAGACGAAAATTTTCTGCTCCTGCCCGACGGCGTTCGGCGGCGCTCCCAATACCCATACCTGCCCGGTTTGCACTGGAATGCCAGGCGCCCTTCCTGTTCTCAACCGTCAGGTGGTGGAGGATGCGCTGGCTGTGGGGCTGGCTGCCAACTGCGGAATCAACCAGTACTGCCGTTTCGACCGGAAAAATTATTTTTATCCGGACAATCCTCAGAACTATCAGATCTCTCAGCTTTATCTGCCCATCTGCCACGACGGCTATGTAGAGATCGAAACCTCCAACGGCCCGAAAAAAATCCGGATTCATGAGATTCATATGGAGGAAGACGCCGGAAAACTGATCCATGACGAGTGGGAAGACAGCTCCCTGGTGGATTTTAACCGAAGCGGCGTGCCCTTGCTGGAGATTGTCTCCGAACCGGATATGCGGTCCGCCGACGAGGTGATCGCCTATCTGGAGAAACTGCGCCGGATGATCCAGTATCTGGGCGCTTCCGACTGTAAACTGCAGGAGGGTTCCATGCGGGCGGATGTAAACCTGTCGATCCGGGAGGTCGGACAGACCGGATTCGGAACCCGCACAGAGATGAAAAACCTGAACTCTTTCAAAGCCATCCGCCGTGCGATCGAAAATGAGCAGGAGCGTCAGGCGGAGCTTCTGGAGGCCGGAAAACCGGTGATTCAGGAAACGCGCCGCTGGGACGACAACAAAGAGGCTTCCTATGCGATGCGCTCCAAAGAGGACGCAAAGGATTACCGGTACTTTCCGGACCCGGATCTTCCCCCGGTGCTGATCTCCGACGAATGGATCGAACGGGTCAGAAGACGTCTTCCGGAGTTCCAGGAAGAGAAAGCAGAACGGTATGTCCGCGAGTATCAGCTGTCCGAATATGACGCTGGCCTTCTGACGGAATCCAGGAATATTGCCCGCCTGTTCGAGGAGACTGCTTCCATTTGCGGAAAACCGAAGAAAGCGGCCAACTGGCTGATTGGCGAGACACTGCGCCTGCTGCGGGAGAAAAACATGGATCCGGAGGATCTGGATTTTTCCCCGGAACATCTGGCTGCGCTGATCGATCTTGCCGACAGCGGCGCCGTCAACAATCAGGTGGCAAAAAAGGTGTTTGAAAGAATCTTTGAAGAAGATGCCGATCCGGTGGCTTATGTGGAAGAGCACGGGCTGAAAACCGTCAATGACGCCGGCGCGCTGGAGGCAGCTGCCCGAAAAGTTCTCGAAGAAAACGCGGATGCCGCCGAGCAGTACAGACAGGGAAAAGAGAAGATTCTTGGCTTTCTGATCGGTCAGCTGATGCGCGAGACAAAAGGCCAGGCCAATCCTTCGCTTGCCGGCGAGATTCTGAAAAAACTCCTTTGATTCTGTCCCCTCCATGTATATTTTTTCTTCTGATGGAAATCATAAGGAAGAAAAGGAGGTACTGACTATGAGAGGACTGGATTACACAGCGCTTACCATTGTGATTATTGGCGCTGTCAACTGGGGACTGATCGGCTTCTTCCGCTTTGATCTGGTAGCTTTTATTTTCGGAAATATGAGCTGGATCAGCCGTATCGTGTATGGACTCGTAGGAATCTGCGGCCTTTATATGCTATCCGTGTACGGCCGTATTTCAGACCGTTCGGCAAACAGCTGACTGTAAAAAAGAAGTGTTGCAGTTCAACGGACGGAACTGCTGCAAAAAGAACGACAAAATTCCCCGGATGGTTCCGGCAAACCCTGCGGTATGCACCTGGCTACCGCAGCGCTGCCGGGAACTGTCCGGGGAATTTTTATGAGCATGAATCAGGAGTTTTTCATTACAATGCTGGACACCGTGTCCGCCGTGTGTTCGCAGGCGTCCGCGCACCGTTCCAGGTACTCGTAGATTTCCCGCCATGCGATGATCTGCTGCGGATGATCCTTGCATTCATCGTGAAGCCGGTACATATTGTTGATAAACATCTGATCGGCTTCTTCCTCCAGCGTATTGATTCGAATTACGATTTCCTTCAGAGCTTTGGAATGACGGAAATCGGCCAGTTCCCTGAGAAGATTACAGGTTTCGTTGCAGCAGCGGATAACAACATCCAGAGTCTTCAGCGCCTCCGGACGGATCGTCTGAATATGATTGATATAAATACGAATCAGAACTTCTTCAATTTTATCAGTAATCTCATCAATATTCTGACTGAGCGTCAGAATATCTTCCCGGTCGATGGGGGTTATAAACGCTTTCGCCAGACGGTCTGTGAGCATATGCTTCTTGTCATCCGCCTGGTGTTCGATTGCGTGAATCTCCTGAAGTTTTCCGGCAATCTGCTCCGGATGAAAATCTTCCAGGGTAGTTTTCAGAAGATCCGCAGCACGGCAGGCTTCTTCCGCACAAGAGATGAAATTATCGTAATAAAAGGTATCCTGTTTTTTTGACATATTTTTCTCCTTCCTGACGCACTCCCTGTGTCATCAAGGCTGATATGGAAGTTTTTGCGTCTCCCCGGCTGATATGGAAAGTTTTTCCAAATGCCTTTTCTTTTTTATGACTTATCTGCACTATGCAAGAAATGTCTTCGGTAAATCTCCTGCTGGTTTTGAAAAAATAATTTTACTCAGAACAAGAGCATGAACAGTTTTGCCATGACGAAGCTGATCAGGCCACAACCCGGAAATGTGAAAATCCAGGTCAGCATCATATCCTTTACCACACTAAAATTGATCGCAGACAGCCGTCTGACTGCGCCGACGCCCATGATCGCGCTGGTCTTTGTGTGGGTTGTGGATACCGGAATACCGAACAGGCTGGAAAGCAGAAGACAGAAAGCTCCGGCAAGATCCGCCGAAAATCCCTGATACCGTTCCAGTTTTACCATGTCCATGCCCACCGATTTGATGATTTTTTCACCGCCGACACTGGTTCCAAGCGCCATCACGACGCTGCACAGAAGCATCAGCCATACGGGAATCTCGACACCGGCCACACCATTCTGCCCGTTGGCGAAAGCGAGACCAAGGAATAGTACTCCGATAAATTTCTGCCCGTCCTGCGCACCATGCATAAAGCTCATCGCCGCTGCGCCGACGATCTGAGCACCGGCAAAGAAGCGGTTGGTTCTTCCCCGGTCCATGTGGTAACAGATCAGTGTCAGTACTTTACAGATCAGCCAGCCGCTGACAAAGCCGAGAATCAGACTCAGCACCAGGCCGTAGAGAACCTTCACCCATTCCCCGAAATTGATGCCGCCGATGCCCTGCTGAATCGCGATTGCAGCGCCGGAGAGACCGGCGATCAGGCTGTGGCTCTCACTGGTGGGGATGCCAAAGAAAGATGCGGTCACACTGTAGACCACAATGGACAGCAAAGAAGCACAGAGAGCGATCAGCGCGTTACCTGAATCATTGCCGAAATCTACCATATTGCTGATTGTGGAAGCGACAGAGCTGTTGATCTGTGTCATTACAAATACTCCGAGAAAATTGAAAGCCGCGCTCATCCATATTGCAGTGCGGACATTGAGGCAGCGGGTGGTTACGCAGGTAGCAATTGCATTGGGAGCGTCTGTCCACCCATTGACAAAGATGACTCCAAGAGTCAGAAGAATTGTGATCGCCAGTACCGGACTGGAGATCATTGCCTGCCAGAAGTACGAAAAAGAAATATCCATATAAAACTCCTTTTTATCTTATCTGTAGTTACGATTTTCCTTATTCTGTCTTTTTTCTGTCTCTCGCCAGGTTGTCGGACAGTTCGGAAGAAAACATGAATGGCAGAAGGGCATCTGACCGGATTTCTGCATCCGGATTGCCGTCCGGCTCTGAAATGTTTCCATGCTCCGGGCGCTCCGTCCGGTTCAGGAGCCGCCCGGAACTTCCGGCAGAACCATTGATGAAAAACACTCATCCCTCCGTCCCAAACTTATTTAAAAATATCATTGCCGGTTTTTTTTGTCAATACTAATTCAACATCCTTTTTACATTTCATTTACTTTTTCTTAACTTTTCTCAGAATCCTCCCGTCAGCATTCTGGCGGCGGATGCAAAGAAAAAGCACGCGCTGACGCCCATTCCCGCAGGCAGCAGAATGGCTACCAATGTCCAGCGAAGGCTGCCGGTTTCCCGGTAAATGGTTGCGCAGGCAGTTCCACAGGGCCAGTGCATCAGAGAAAACAGGATGGTGCAGACAGCAGTGATCCAGGTCCATCCGTTTTCTGTAAGGATCCGGAAAACAGCCGACATTTCATGGAATTGCTGCAGATTGTCCTGAGACAGGTACATCATCAGCATTACAGGAAGGACGATCTCATTGGCTGCCATGCCAAGTATGAAAGCCAGCAGTATTACTCCATCCATCCCCAGCATTACGGCGAAAGGATCCAAAGCTTCCGTACACCAGTAAAAGACCGGATAACCTCCGATTCTGATATTCGCAGCGAGCCAGAGGAGCAGGCCGGACGGTGCGGCAACCGCGATGGCCCGCCGGAGTACGAACAGTGTCCTGTCAAAGACAGACCGGACAAGTACTTTTCGGATCAATGGCCTCCGATAAGGGGGAAGCTCCAGTGCAAAAGAGGAAGGGATTCCTTTCAGAATGGTTCCTGACAACAGTCTGGAGGCCAGCAGCGTCATACAGATCCCCAGAAGGATCACGGCCGCCAGCAGCAATGCCGAGAGAAAGCTCCCTGCAGCGCCTGCTGCAGTTCCCGTCAGAAACAGGGAGATCAGTGTCAGAATTGTAGGGAACCGTCCATTGCAGGGAACCAGGCTGTTGGTAAGGATCGCAATCATCCGCTCCCGTGGCGAATCGATAATTCTGCAACCTGTAACTGCTGCTGCATTGCAGCCGAATCCCATACACATCGTCAACGCCTGCTTGCCGCAGGCATGGCATTTTTTGAAACAGCGGTCCAGATTAAATGCTGCCCGGGGCAGATAGCCGAAATCCTCAAGAATTGTAAACAGAGGAAAAAAGATTGCCATTGGAGGTAACATCACAGACACAACCCAGGCAGCTGTCCGGTAAACTCCGAAGATCAGTGGATCGGAAATCCATTCCGGAAGATTTGATAATGATGCCAGACGTATCAGCAGATCCTCTCCTCGGAACAGAAGGCCGAAAAGCAGGGAAGATGGATAATTTGCACCGCTGACAGTGATCCAGAAAACAAGAAGCAGAAGAAGAAACATGATCGGAAAGCCTGTGTACCGGCTGGTAAACAGACGGTCAAGCAGTCGATCCCTGTCTGCATATTGTCTGTTTTCATAGGTTACTGTTTTTTCACAGAGTTTCTCCGCTTTCCGGATAAATGCTTCTGCGGTTTCATCCTGGAGTTCATCCTGCCCGATTCCTGTCCGGGACAGCCGGTCAGTTTCTTCTTTCCATACTGTTTTTACAATTTCAGGCATGGCTTTTCCTCTTATTTCCATTGCACGCTTGAAACTTTCGTCGCCTGTCAGTATCCGGACAGAGGCCCAACGGGCATCGACAGTATCCCCGAGCCATTCTCTGATTACCGGTTCCAGCGCCTCTATCGCTTTCTCCATCGGATCGGAGTAACGTACCAGCGCCCTTTTTCCGCCGCCTGTCTGGTCAAGGACAGCAGCTGCTTCAAAGATCTGTTCCAGCCCCTGACCGCTGCGTGCCGTCATTCCGATGACCGGGATTCCGAGTTCTCCGGACAGACTATCCAGATCCACATGGATCTGTTTTTTTTCAGCCTCATCCATCAGATTTATGCCGAGAATCACCCTGGGTGTTGTTTCCAGAATCTGAAGCGCCAGATTCAGATTCCGTTCCATACAGGAAGCGTCACATACGGCAAGAACCGCATCCGGATGTTCAAAACAGATATAATCCCGTGCAATCTCTTCCTCCTCAGAGTGTGAGAGCAGAGAGTAGCATCCCGGAAGATCTACGATCTGAAAAAGCGTTTCCCTGCGGCGGCAGATTCCTCTGGCACTCTCCACGGTTTTTCCCGGCCAGTTGCCGGTATGCTGATTCCTTCCGGTCAGTCCGTTAAAAACGGTACTTTTTCCCACATTGGGATTTCCTGCAAGTGCAATCACTTTTGTTGTCTCATGCTTTTTTTGCTCTTTTCTGACGGAGATTTCCACCTGCGATGCATCCTCTCTGCGGAGAGCGATTACTGTTCTGCGTATGAAATATGCTGCCGGATCACCCAGAGGACTTTTTCCCAGGCATTCGATCTCCGTTCCGGGAACAAGCCCCAGATCCTGAAGTCGTCTGCGCATAGAGGATGATTTTATATACCCTGTTATAACTCCGGTCTGTCCGGCAGATAATTCTGAAAGATTCATGGGAAAACCCTTTCCGGCCCGCGAAAGGATTCCGGGCGCTGCATTTTCTCCTAACATAGTATGCGGCTGATACGAAAAAGTCTCTGTCTATACAGGGAATTTTTCCAGTCACCTGCCGAGAAAAACTGGCAATACGCATTGTCCGGAATATTTTATAAAGAACACCTATCATACCATGAGAGGAGGATTTGCTTGAAAAACAGATATGGGCTGACCGGACGGGGCGTTTCCGTTGCGGTTCTGGATACGGGCATTACGCCGCACATTGATTTTGACAATCGCATTCTGGTCTTTCTTGACCTGATTTTCGGTCATGCGCAGCCGTATGACGACAACGGCCATGGTTCCCATGTGGCCGGACTGATCGGCGGCAGCGGAAGAGCCAGCAAAGGCAGGTACGAGGGAATGGCGCCGGAGTGCGGCTTCGTGATTCTGAAGATTCTGGATCACAGGGGAAACGGCCGGAAGCAGGATGTCCTGAAGGCGATCGACTGGGTCCGGAAAATGAGAAAGAAATACAATATCCGGATTCTGAATATATCTGTCGGTACGACAGAACAGGAAAAAGTTCTCCATGATCTTCTGATCGAAGCGGTGGAGCAGGCCTGGGACGACGGGCTGGTGGTTGTGACAGCCGCCGGAAATCTTGGCCCGGGAAGCGGTACCGTTACGGCGCCAGGGAGCAGCAGAAAGGTTATTACGGTCGGTTCCAGCGATCTTCTCACCGGGGCCGACGGGATCTCCGGCTGCGGTCCAACCAGGGACTGTGTCTGCAAACCGGATCTGGTGGCGCCGGGAAAAGATATTGTTTCCTGCGCGCCGGGAATCAGCCGCCGGGAATATGCCCGGAAGAGCGGAACCTCCATGTCCACGCCTCAGATTTCCGGGGCCATCGCCCTTGCGCTGCAGAAAGCGCCTTATCTCACAAATGTGCAGATTAAAATGATGCTCCGGGATTCGGTCAGAGACCTGGGGCTCCCCCACAACCGGCAGGGCTGGGGAGAATTTGACCTTGACAAGTTCCTTGCAAATCTATACAATTAAAAAAGCTGAGAAATGCTGAAAAATAAGAAGTAACCGTTCAGCGGACTGAAGGGTTACCATCGGGAAAACTGAACGATCAGACCATCGGCGCAGCCCTGTGCCGCCGCGGAATCAACGGCAGAATGGACGGGGCTGCTCCCTCATCAGAATACAAGGAGGACATTATGGAAAAAATTCAGATGACAACCCCTCTCGTGGAGATGGACGGAGACGAGATGACCCGCATTCTCTGGAAGATCATCAAGGAAGAACTGCTGCTTCCGTTTATTGATCTGAAAACCGACTATTACGATCTTGGGCTGGAGCATCGGAATGAAACCGATGATCAGGTAACTGTCGACGCAGCAAAAGCCACAATGAAATACGGCGTGGCGGTCAAATGTGCAACGATCACTCCAAATGCGGCCCGTATGACTGAATACAATCTGAAAGAAATGTGGAAGAGCCCGAACGGAACCATCCGTGCGCTTCTTGACGGAACCGTATTCCGCGCGCCGATCGTTGTCAGAGGCATTGAGCCATGTGTCCGAAACTGGAAAAAACCGATCACCATCGCCAGACATGCGTACGGCGACGTCTATAAAAACGCAGAGATGCGGATTCCGGGTCCCGGGAAAGTAGAACTTGTCTATACCGCGGAGGACGGAACGACAACCAGCGAGCTGGTACATAACTTCACAGGAGCCGGCGTCGTACAGGGAATGCACAATCTGGACGATTCCATCGAGAGTTTTGCAAAGAGCTGCTTTGAATATGCGCTGGACACGCACCAGGATCTGTGGTTTGCAACCAAAGACACGATCTCGAAAAAATATGACCACCGCTTCAAGGATATTTTTGCAGAGATCTATGAGAACGAGTACAAGGAAAAATTTGAACAGGCGGGCATCACTTATTTCTATACGCTGATTGACGATGCCGTTGCCCGTATTATGAAAGCAGAGGGCGGATTTATCTGGGCCTGCAAGAACTATGACGGGGATGTGATGAGTGATATGGTTTCCTCGGCGTTCGGTTCCCTGGCCATGATGACCTCCGTGCTGGTTTCCCCGCACGGCTATTATGAGTATGAGGCTGCCCACGGTACGGTACAGCGCCACTATTACCGCTATCTGAAAGGGGAGGAGACGTCCACCAACTCAGTTGCCACGATCTTTGCATGGACAGGCGCCCTCCGCAAGAGAGGAGAACTGGACGGAAACGAAGCACTGTGTACTTTTGCCGACCGTCTGGAGGCGGCGACAATACATGTGATTGAATCTGGAAAGATGACGAAGGATCTTGCGCTGATCACAACAATTGAGAACCCGGTTGTGCTGAACAGCAGAGATTTTATTCTCGCAATCCGGGAAGAGCTTGAAAAGTAAATATACGGATTTGTTAACTTTTCTTTCAGAGCGCTGCAGAAAATCCTCTTGTCCGGATTTTCTGCAGCGCTCTTTCGGATAACCGGTTTCCTGTCCCGGCTTACGCCAGTTCCTCCCATTTTTCATACAGTCGTTCCAGCTCGGCCTGAACGGCCGCCTTTTCATTGCTCAGTTCGATACAGCGGGCAACGTCTGTGGCCACTTCCGGAAGGGACAGTTCTCCGTCGATTTCCGAATCCCTGGTCTCCAGTTCTTCAATCCTGGCCTCTGTCTTTTTCAGATCGTTTTCTCTCTTTCTCAGTCGGGCCTGCTCCTCTTTCTGAGCCTTCCAGTCCAGCTTGACGGAAGATTCTTCCTGTTTCTGAGGCTCGGCTTCAGCAGAAGGAGCGTAAATGCTTGTCAGTTCCTCCTTTTTCTCCAGATAATAGTCGTAATTTCCGATGTAATTGACCAGCGTCTGATTGGTCAGCTCCAGAATTCTGGTGGCCGTCTGGTTGATGAAATAACGGTCATGGGACACATAGAGAATGGTTCCCGTATAGTCTTTCAGCGCCTGCTCCAGAATCTCTTTGGACACGATATCCAGATGGTTTGTCGGCTCATCGAGAATCAGAAAGTTGGCGTTGGACAGCATCAGCTTTGCAAGAGAAATCCGTCCTCTTTCTCCTCCGCTCAGCGTATGGATCGGCTGGAATACGTCATCTTCTGTGAACAGAAAGGCTGCCAGTACATTCCGTATTTCCGTATTGGTAAGGTAGGGATATGTGTCTGAGAGTTCCTGAAAAATCGTCTTATCCATATGGAGCACCTGATGTTCCTGATCATAATAACCAATCTGCACCTTCGTGCCCAGCTCTACCTCGCCGCTGTCAGGCGCCACAACTCCGTTCAGAATTTTCAGAATCGTCGTCTTCCCGGTTCCGTTGTTTCCGATAATCGCCACCCGCTCTCCACGGTGGATTTCAAAATTCAGATCGGAAAACAGATGCTGTCCCGGAAAGCTTTTGGACAGATGGGAAACACGGAGCACATCGTTGCCGCTGGTAATTCTCGGCGTAAGACGGATTCTCATATCTGCCCGCACTTCTGTGGGCTTGTCCAGAACCTCCATTTTTTCCAGCATTTTTTCGCGGCTTTCCGCCCGTCGAATAGATTTTTCCCGGTTAAAGGATTTCAGCTTTGTGATCACTTCTTCCTGATGGCGGATTTCCTGCTGCTGGTTCATCCAGGCATGGTAGGCCGCTTCCCGGAGCATGGCTTTTTTCCGGCTGTAAGCAGAGTAATTCCCCTCAAAGGTCATTACTTTTCCGGCGTCAATTTCCACAATTTTTGTCACGACACGGTCCAGAAAATACCGGTCGTGGGAGACGATCAGAACCGCGCCGCTGTAATTCATCAGATAGCCTTCCAGCCAGGCGATGGATTCCATGTCCAGATGGTTCGTCGGCTCGTCCAGAAGAATCACATCCGGCTTTGTCAGCAGAAGCCGTCCCAAAGCCACGCGGGTTTTCTGGCCTCCGGAGAGTTCGGAGATTTTCTTGTCGAATTCGTCCTCGGAAAAGCCGAGACCTTTCAGCACACCCACCACTTCGCTGCGGTACGCATAGCCGTTTTCCAGCTCGAACGTGTGGGAGAGGCGCGTGTAGGCGGCCATTTTCTCTTCCAGTTGTTCTCCCTGCTCGTATTTCATTTCCTGCTCCAGATTACGCAGCCGGTTTTCCATATCAATCAGGTACTGTTTTGCCTGAAGCACTTCCTGATAGATCGTCAGATCGCCGGTTAGGTCCTGATGCTGCGCCAGATAGCCCAGGGTCTTCCCCTTGGACAGAATTACCTCCCCGCTGTCGGCGCTAAGTTCACCTACAATAATTTTCAGAAGCGTCGATTTTCCCGCACCGTTGATTCCGACAAGCGCTGCCTTTTCCCGTTCTTCTATATGAAAGGAAGCATTATTCAGAATTTCGTTGGTTCCGAACGCCTTTGTAATATTCTGACATGCTAAGATCATATCTTCCTCCTGTGAATGAAAAATAATTTTCTGCATAACATCCTCCTTATTATAGAGAAGAGATAACAAAATTTCAATAAATCTTTGACAATTTTCTCACATACATATATAATAAAATTATATTTTTGTATACATATCCAGAAAAATCATAAGACGGAGGTGTGCGAAAACCTCCACTTTTTCGGCAGTCTTTCCGGAATCTGATTTGCGGATATGGATGTTAGGAGGAAAATTATCTTGGAAGAAAAAGACATTTCACGAGCAGTCATAAAAAGGCTTCCACGATATTATCGTTATCTGGGAGAACTTCTGGAGGATGGAGTGGAGAGAATCTCATCCAGTGAGCTCAGTGAACGTATGAAAGTGACCGCTTCTCAGATCCGTCAGGATCTGAATAATTTCGGCGGCTTCGGACAACAGGGGTATGGATATAATGTCCGCTATCTTTATACGGAGATCGGGAAAATCCTCGGGCTGAACCGCACGCATAACATGATTATCGTCGGCGCGGGAAATCTGGGACAGGCGCTGGCCAACTATGCGGCCTTTGAGCGCAGCGGTTTCAAAACCATCGGTATTTTCGACATCAACCCGGTTCTCAAGGGAGTCAGTGTGCGGGGCATTCCCATCCGCATGACCGACGAGCTTCCCGAGTTCATCCGGAACAATCATGTGGAAATCGCCGCTCTGACGCTTCCGAAGGCAAATGCGCTGGAAATGGCGAAGCTTCTCGCAGACTGCGGCGTCAAAGCTTTCTGGAATTTTGCACATACGGATCTGAACCTGGCGATGCCGGGGGATTTCATTGTAGAAAATGTCCATCTCTCTGAAAGTCTGATGCGGCTTTCCTACAATCTTACCAGATATGAGTCTGAACATAAGCAGCAGCCGTAAATCATCCGCTGCCGGTTCCTGAAGCAGAGAAACAGCCTGTGGACGGAAACGGCAGCGGAATTTTTATGCGGAGTACAGCCGCTGAGAAGGAGGTAGTATATGAAAGAACTGGTAACTGCGGAACAGATGCGCCGAAGCGATGCATTTGCCATCGAACATCAGAAAATGCCGTCCCAGGTGCTGATGGAGCGGGCGGCGCTTGCCGTGGCGGAAGAGGTGTTGCTGCACCAGAATCCCGGGAAGATTCTGGCTGTCTGCGGCACCGGAAACAATGGCGGGGACGGTGTCGCGGCTGCGCGGATTCTGAGGCTTCGAGGGTACGATGCAGAGATTTTTCCGGTGGGGGATCGGGAAAAATACAGCGAAGGAATGCGAACGCAGATGGAAATTGCCGGAAACTACCGGATACCTGTAGTCAAAAATCCTGTCTTTGCGGAATATACTGTTATCATAGACGCAGTCTTTGGTACAGGCCTGTCCCGCCTGGCTGCCGGCGTCTATAAGGAAGTCATTGACAGGATCAACGAAAGTCATGTCCCGGTCGTCTCTGTGGACATCCCTTCCGGCATACATACCGACACGGGTGCGGTTCTCGGCGCTGCAGTGCAGGCGGCCGCAACTGTAACCTTCGCATTCGAGAAGCCCGGGCTGTTTCTCCCGCCCGGCTGTCTCTGCGCCGGGAAGATCCATACGGCGGAGATCGGCGTTACAGGCTGTTTCCGGGACGGCGAGAGGAGATATTACCGGATGGAGCAGGAGGACCTGTTTCCGTTTCTGAAGAGGGACCCGATGGGCAATAAAGGGACTTTCGGGAAGATACTGATTGCAGCCGGTTCCCGGGAAATCTGCGGGGCAGCGCTGCTGTGCTCTGAGGCGGCCTTCCGTTCCGGCGCAGGGATGCTTCGGGCAGTCACGGAGGAGAGCAATCGTCTGCCGTTTCTGATGAAGCTTCCGGAAGCCATGCTGACCCTTTACCGGGAAGGCGATCCTCTTCCCGGCAAGGCCCTGGAGGATGCGTTGAAATGGGCGGATCTTGTGCTTGCAGGTCCCGGAATCGGAACAAGCAGCACGGCGAGAGATCTGGTCTCCCGGCTTCTTCGGGACAGTTCCGTGCCTGTGGTTCTGGACGCCGATGCGCTGAACCTGATTGCACAGGAGCCGGCGCTTCTGAAGCAGGCGAAAATTTCCACCGCCGTCACGCCTCATCTTGGAGAGATGGCGCGGCTCACGGGCAAAAGCATTTCAGCGCTGAAGGAGAATCTTCCCGCCGCAGCGGCGGATTTTGCAGAGAGTTTTCACACGGTCTGTGTGCTGAAGGACGCGCGCACGGTCGTTGCCTCACCGGAAGGCGCTGTTTTTATCAATTCCTCCGGATGCAGCGCGCTGGCTACTGCGGGAAGCGGAGACGTGCTGGCCGGAATTCTTGCGTCTCTTCTGGTGCAGCAGAAAAATTCAGGGAGTCCGCGACCCATGGAGCAGACGGCCGCTGCCGCTGTTTTCCTGCACGGCCTTCTTGGGGAGCAGGCGGCCCGGCAGAAAGGGGAGGCTTCCGTCCTGGCCGGCGATCTGATCCGGACGCTGGCTTCCGGCTGTTTTTCGCAGCAGAGTATACCTCCGGAAAAAATCGGGAATACTTTACTCAGATCATAAAAATCGGAGAGTGAATAACATTGATAATTAAACGAGGCGATATTTTTTATGCGGATCTGCGGCCGGTAGTCGGCAGCGAGCAGGGCGGCGTCCGTCCGGTCCTGATCATACAGAACGATGTGGGGAACAAGCATAGCCCCACCGTCATCTGCGCGGCGATCACATCGAAAATGAACAAGGCGAAACTTCCGACGCATATCGAGATCGAGGCATCCGCTTACGGAATCGTCAGGGACTCCGTCATTTTACTGGAGCAGCTGCGTACCATTGACAAGAGGCGTCTGAAGGATAAGATCTGCCATCTGAACAGAGAACAGCTGACTCTGGTGGACGAGGCGCTGAAGGTCAGTCTGGACCTGCTTACATAGCAAAATCTTGACGAACACCGGGAAACCATGTTATATTATAACAGTTTACAAAAACAGAGCATCTCTGATCCTCCATTTCTATATTCTATACAGGAAACAGGTTTCAGAAATGTCGGAGAGAAAAAGGAGAGAAAAACCATGTCAGGACATTCCAAGTTTGCAAACATTAAGCATAAGAAAGAAAAAAACGATGCAAAAAAAGGAAAAATCTTTACAATTATCGGCCGTGAGATCGTGATTGCCGTGAAGGAAGGCGGTCCGGATCCGGCCAACAACAGTAAGCTGAGGGATGTAATTGCAAAAGCCAAGGCCAACAATATGCCCAACGATACCATTGAGCGCGGAATCAAAAAAGCGGCCGGCGATTCCAACGCTGACAATTATGAGAGGATTACATACGAGGGATACGGTCCCAACGGAATCGCGATTATCGTCGAGACGCTGACGGACAACAAGAACCGTACGGCGGCCAATGTGAGAAGCGCATTCACCAAAGGAAGCGGAAATGTGGGAACTCCGGGCTGCGTTTCCTATATGTTCGACCAGAAAGGGCAGATCATCATCGATAAGGAAGAGTGCGAGATGGATTCCGACGATCTGATGATGCTGGCGCTGGACGCCGGAGCGGAAGACTTCCAGGAAGAAGAGGACAGCTATGAAATTCTCACGGCGCCGGATGATTTTTCCGCTGTGCGCGAGGCACTGGAAAAAGAGGGAATCCCGATGGCGGAAGCAGATATTGCGATGATCCCGCAGAATTATCTGACGCTGACCGACGAGCAGGCGCTGAAAAACCTGAGTCGTACGCTGGATCTTCTGGAAGATGACGACGATGTTCAGAACGTGTACACCAACCTGGCGGAAGCGTAATGTCTGAGCCGGCATACTTCCCGATCTGTGTATAATTTCCGTCAGTCATGCAGATACTTTTTCTGAAACGGCGGCAGAACTGAAATCCTGTCCGCATCGAAAAAGAGAAGAGAAAGGAACGCTGCAGCATGACAGAACAGGAAAACCTTACACCCGGGGAAAATATCACTGAACTGAAAAGCAACATTTATCTTCTGTCCATTATCGGAGAGGTCGAGGGACACGAAACACTTGGAGAGCGGACAAAGGCCACAAAGTACGAGCATATTCTCCCGACTCTTGCGCGTGTTGAGGACAACGATGAAATTGACGGACTTCTGATCCTTTTAAATACCGTAGGCGGAGACGTGGAGGCGGGACTCGCAATCGCTGAGATGATCGCTTCCATGCGAAAGCCTACGGTATCGCTCGTTCTCGGAGGCGGACATTCCATCGGCGTCCCTCTGGCGGTCTCCGCTGATTATTCTCTGATCGTACCCAGCGGCACGATGGTCATCCATCCGGTACGTACCAACGGAATGTTTATCGGCGTGGCCCAGACCTACCGGAATATGGAAAAGACTCAGGACCGGATCACGACTTTTGTCTCAGAGCATTCCAACATCTCCAAAGAACGTCTGGAGGAACTGATGCTCGACACGAAAACTCTGGTCAAGGATGTCGGCACCATGTTGGAAGGCCCGCAGGCGGTTCAGGAAGGACTGATCGATGAAGTCGGAGGCATTGCCCCTGCTCTGAAGAAGCTCCATTCCCTGATCAGCCAATCGAAGAAATCATAAAGGCAGTGTGACTGTTTTATCGTAAAACCTCCCCATTGTATTTGGGGAGGTTTTATGATAAAATCAGGTATTGTAAGAAAATACAAAGGAAAAGGAATTTTACATATGTCAATATTAGAAGCCGTTCTGTTGGGAATCATTCAGGGAATTACGGAATTTCTGCCGGTCAGCAGTTCCGCACATCTTGTTCTTGCCCAGCAGCTACTGAATATACAGAACGATCCGACGATCCTGTTTGATCTCTCCCTGCACCTTGGCACGCTTGCTGCGGTGATCTGGTTTTTTCATAAGGATCTTCGCAAAGTTATCCTGTCTCTGTTCGGTATTCTCCAGGATCTGATCTGCAATCTGAAGCTGTGGTTCCGCCACAGAAGCACAAATTCGGAAGAACCCTACCGGAAAGTTCTGTCTACCAATTACCGCAGACTGGCGTTTATGCTTGTGATCTCCGCGATTCCGACAGCCGTTATCGGCTTTCTGATGCGGGGGATTGCGGTTCTGGCTTTTGAATCGCTGCTGATGCCGGGCATCCTGTTTTTCATCACGGCGGTGATGCTCCTGGTGGCGGATATGGTTCCGAAAGGAAAAAAAATTCCACGGAACATGAAGCCGGGGGATGCGGTGATTGCCGGAGTCTTTCAGGGGTGTTCCGTGCTGCCGGGAATCTCCAGTTTCGGCACCGGATTTTCCGCCTGCCTTCTGGCCGGATTCAGCCGTAAATTTGCGGTAAAATATTCCATGCTCATGTCAATCCCTGCTGTGATCGGAGGAATGATTCTGGAGCTGACCTCTGTCAGCGGTCCGGTGTCTGCAGATCCCGGCGCGTACATCGTGGGAACCCTTGTTTCGGCGGTCGTCGCCTTTTTTTCAATACGCACGATGCTCCGGATTGTTTCTGGCATCAAACCAAGAGTTTTTGCTTTCTACTGTGTGATCGTCGGCGTTATCTTCATCGCCGTGAGCTTTGCGCTGTAACATCGGCGACAGTAAATCTGAATGATAGGGGAGGAACGCCTGAATGGCAAATGCAACGAAAAACAAGCCCGCCGGCAGCAAGACCGATACCGCCCGAAAGGCATCGGCTGCAAAAAAGGCGACGGCACGAAAAAAGAACGGAACCTCCGGCAGAAAACGGGGACGTCCGGCAAAGAAAAAGCAGTCGGACGGAATCCGGGTCGAGATTATTCTTCTGACAGTACTTGCGGCTGCGATTCTTCTGATGCTGAGCAATTTCGGCGTCGGCGGGATTGTGGGAAATGCTGTCAGTGATTTCTTCTTCGGCCTGTTTGGAATTTCCGCCTGGATCTTCCCGATCCTGCTGTTCGGTCTGACCGCTTTTTACATTGCAAACAAGGACAATTCACTGGTCATCCGGAAACTGGGCGGCTGTATCGCATGTTATCTGTTGTTCTGTGCCTTTATGCAACTTCTCACCTCCGGATACAGCGAGACGACCAGAATTCCGGACTATTACAGCGACAGTGTTTACGATCACCTGGGCGGCGGACTGTTCGGAGGTATCCTGGTACGGATCATCGGCCTTGCTTTCGGGGAAATCGGCGCTTATGTAATTGTGATCATCGGAATCATTATTTCAGCCATTATCATGACACAGAAACCGTTTTTCACTTTCCTGCATGAGGGAGGCAGCCGAGTATGGAAGACTGCAAAAGAGCAGAGACAGCAGTCCGTGCAGCAGAAAAAAGAGGCGCAGCGGAAACGTGCGGCGCGTGTGTCGGAAGAGGAAAGCCCGGAGGAGGATGCGTCTGATTCCGGAAAAGAGCCGACGAAAAAGAAACGGTTTTTTGTTGATTTTAATCTGAAGGAAGAGGAACACACGCATCAGATGGCGATGCCGGAGCTGTCGATTCACAGAGCACAGGAGACGGAGGCGGCGGATGCTTCCGCCGCGGAACCGGAGGAGGTTCCGGAGTCCTCCGGCCGTAAGAGGCACTCCAATCCGAAATCATCACCGTCCGAAATCGCGGAGAATGTCACCGGCATCCGTCAGGAAATCAGCGAGCATCCTGCGCCGCCCAAAACGGCCTACAGATTTCCGCCGCTGTCTCTGCTGAAAAAAGGCGACCGCAAGGTTTCCGGAGACTCGGATGCTCATCTGAGAGAGACGGCCCGCAAGCTGGAACAGACGCTCCGCAATTTCGGAGTGAACGTTTCGGTCACCAATGTCAGCTGCGGTCCGACTGTGACCCGGTATGAACTTCTGCCGGAACAGGGCGTCAAGGTCAGCAAAATCGTCAGTCTGACGGATGACATCAAACTGAATCTTGCGGCAGCGGATATCCGCATCGAAGCGCCGATTCCGGGAAAAGCAGCCGTGGGAATTGAGGTTCCTAATGCAACGAACACGCCGGTTATGCTCCGGGATCTTCTGGAATCGCCGGCATTCAGGAAACATCCGTCGAACCTGGCTTTTGCAGTGGGAAAAGATATTGCAGGCCAGCCGGTTATCACGGATATCGCAAAAATGCCTCATCTTCTGATTGCAGGCGCCACAGGTTCCGGTAAGTCTGTCTGCATCAATACTCTGATTATGAGTATTCTGTACAAGGCGAAGCCGGAAGACGTCCGTCTGATTATGATCGATCCGAAAGTTGTGGAACTTTCCGTCTATAACGGAATCCCGCATCTTTTTATCCCAGTGGTCACGGACCCGAAAAAGGCGTCCGGCGCCCTGAACTGGGCGGTTTCTGAGATGACCGACCGTTATAACAAATTTGCCGAGTACAATGTCCGCGACATCCGCGGTTACAATGAGAAGATTGCCCGGGAAAAATCTGCTCCCGGCGGGGAAGCGCCTGTGAAAATGCCTCAGATTGTCATTATTGTGGACGAGCTTGCGGATCTGATGATGGTGGCTCCCGGCGAGGTCGAAGACGCGATCTGCCGCCTGGCACAGCTGGCACGGGCGGCGGGTATCCATCTGATCATCGCAACCCAGAGACCGTCCGTCAACGTAATTACCGGACTGATCAAGGCGAATATGCCGTCCCGTATCGCGTTTTCCGTGTCCTCCGGAGTGGACAGCCGGACGATTCTGGATATGAACGGTGCCGAAAAACTTCTCGGAAAGGGCGATATGCTCTTTAAACCCCAGGATTATCAGAAACCTGCCCGTCTGCAGGGCTCCTTTGTCTCTGACAAAGAGGTTTCCGATGTTGTCGCATTTTTGAAAGAACACTACGGCGAAGCTTCCTACAGTCCGGAAATGGAGCAGAAAATCAACAACGCTGTTTCTGAAACTGCCGCGGCAGCCGCTGCAGGCGGGGAAGAGCGGGACGCCTATTTCGTGGATGCCGGCAAGTGTATCATCGAGAAGGATAAGGCGTCGATCGGCATGCTTCAGAGGGTCTTTAAGATCGGCTTCAACCGTGCGGCGCGTATTATGGATCAGCTCTGCGAAGCCGGAGTGGTCGGGGAAGAGGAAGGCACAAAGCCAAGGAAGATTCTGATGACGATGGAACAGTTTGAAGAGTACCTCGGAGCTTCCGATTCGGCGGAGTGAACCTTTGATTTCCCCTGTCAGAAAAACGTTCTGAAACGCTACTAACATGCTGCCCCGGAACGTGTCCGGCGGAGAATTTCCCGGTGTGTTCCGCGACAGCGTGTTAAAAACGCTGACGTTCAGCATCTGCCTTCGGTTCCTGTCTGAGCGTCAGTATAAATTAATTATTTTAGGAGGATGTTATGTACAAAATTGTAAAAGCGGAAAAACTCGCTGCAAACATTTTTCTTATGGAAGTGGAAGCGCCGCGGGTTGCAAAGCACTGTCTGCCAGGACAGTTTGTCATCGTCAAGATGGACGAAGAAGGGGAGCGTATTCCTCTGACGATCTGCGATTACAGCAGGGAAAAAGGTACGATCACCATCGTATTCCAGCCGATTGGTGAATCTACGATGCGCATGGCTGAGCTGAAGGAAGGCGATGCGTTTATGGATTTCGTAGGTCCTCTGGGACAGCCGTCGGAATTCTGCAAGGAAGATCCGGAAGAGCTGAAAAAGAAGAAAATCGTCTTTGTTGCCGGCGGCGTCGGCACAGCACCGGTTTATCCGCAGGCAAAATGGCTGCATGAGCACGGCATTGAAGCGGATGTCATCATCGGGGCGCGAAACAAGGACCTGATTATTCTGGAAGAGGAATTCAGAAAAGTCTGCAATCTGTACATCACCACCGATGACGGTTCTTATGTCCGTAAAGGAATGGGAACGGATGTGCTTCGCGATCTGGTTCAGAACCAGGGCAAGCAGTATGATGTGTGCGTAGCGATCGGACCGATGATCATGATGAAATTCGTCTGTCTGCTGACCAAGGAGCTTGGCATCCATACCATCGTCAGCATGAACCCGATCATGGTGGACGGTACCGGAATGTGCGGCGCCTGCCGCGTAACCGTAGGCGGAGAAGTGAAATTTGCCTGCGTGGACGGCCCTGAGTTTGACGGACATCTGATCAATTTTGATGAGGCAATGAAACGCCAGCAGATGTATAAGACAGAGGAGGGCCGTGCGATCCTCAGATATCAGGAAGGGAAAACGCATCACGGCGGATGCGGACATTGCGGAGGTGACAAATAATGGCAAAAGGATTGACAAGAGTACCGGTTCGTGAACAGGATCCGAAAGTACGTGCAACAAATTTCGACGAGGTATGTCTCGGTTATAATCAGGAAGAGGCAATGGAAGAGGCTTCCCGCTGCCTGAACTGCAAGAATGCGAAATGTATTACCGGCTGTCCGGTAAATATCAATATCCCCGGATTTATCTCCCAGGTGAAAGAAGGAAACATCGAAGAGGCTTATAAAATTATCAGCGAGTCCAGCGCTCTTCCGGCAGTCTGCGGACGTGTCTGCCCACAGGAAAGCCAGTGCGAGGGAAAATGTATCCGCGGCATCAAGGGCGATCCGGTATCCATCGGAAAACTGGAGCGTTTTGTCGCTGACTGGGCGAAAGAGAACAATATAAAACCCGCTGCTGCGGCAGAGAAGAACGGCCATAAGGTTGCAGTGATCGGTTCCGGTCCTGCCGGCCTTACCTGTGCCGGCGATCTTGCCCGTCTCGGATATGAAGTGACAATTTTTGAGGCGCTCCACAAGGCTGGCGGCGTGCTCAGCTACGGAATTCCGGAATTCCGTCTCCCGAAAGACAAGGTTGTTGCCGCTGAAATCGAGAATGTCAAATCTCTCGGCGTAAATATTGAGACAAATGTAATTATCGGAAAATCTGTCACCATTGATGAACTGATGCAGGAAGAGGGATATGAGGCAGTCTTCATCGGTTCCGGCGCAGGTCTCCCGATGTTTATGGGAATCCCGGGCGAACAGGCAAACGGCGTGTTCTCTGCAAACGAGTACCTGACCAGAAACAATCTGATGAAAGCATACCGGGAGGATTACGACACACCGATTGCAAGAGGAAAGAAAGTTGCGGTTGTCGGCGGTGGAAACGTTGCGATGGACGCTGCAAGAACAGCGCTTCGTCTTGGCGCGGAAGTACATATCATTTACCGGCGTTCCGAGGCAGAGCTTCCGGCCCGTGTGGAGGAAGTTCACCATGCGAAGGAAGAAGGAGTGATCTTTGATCTTCTGACCAATCCGGTAGAAATTCTGACAGATGAAAACGACTGGGTAACCGGCATCCGCTGCATCCGCATGGAGCTGGGCGAGCCGGACGCCTCCGGAAGAAGACGCCCTGTTGAGATTCCGGGGTCCGAATTTGAGTTTGAGGTGGATACGGTAATCATGTCCCTGGGAACCTCCCCGAACCCGCTGATTTCTTCCACGACCTATGGGCTGGACGTCAACAGAAGAAAATGCATTATTGCCGACGAGGAGTTCGGAAAAACTTCCAAAGAAGGCGTATATGCAGGCGGAGACGCCGTGACGGGAGCTGCAACGGTAATCCTTGCCATGGGCGCAGGCAAAGCCGGAGCAAAGGGCATTCACGAGTACATTATGGGAAAACAGGAGTAATCAGTGATGGTACATCATATTGTTATGTGGAATTTCAGGAGCGAGGTTCCTGAAGAAGAGCGTCCTGCGCGGATGAAAGACATGGCAGAGCATCTGGAAGGACTTGTCGGCACCGTCCCGGGTCTTCTGAGTGCAAAGTTTGTTTCTGCACCGCTTCCCTCCAGCACACACGATATGGCGCTTGTCACAACGCTGGAAAAGGCTGAGGATGTGGCTGTCTACGGAAGCCATCCCGCCCATGTGAATGTTGCGGATACTTATGTAAGGCCGTATGTCTGCGGGCGCGCATGCATAGACTATGAAGAGTAGAATCTAAACTGTATTTTGGGAACCCTGCGCATGGCAGCATGTGCAGGGCCTTCCTGTCTGTAACGGAAAATACAGATTCTCTGCAGCTGAAAAAATGGGGAAGGAGAGAGCGACTGTGAAAGTGACGATTCTCACGGTAGGAAAACTGAAGGAAAAATATCTGAGAGATGCTGTCGCCGAGTATTCCAAGCGTCTCAGCCGCTACTGCAAACTGGAGATCCTTGAGGTGGCGGATGAAAAGGTTCCGGAGAATGCCGGACCCGCGGCGGAAGAAGCTATCCGCCAGAAGGAGGGCGAACGGCTGATGAAATATATTCGTAGCGACGCCTATGTGATCACTCTGGAGATCGGTGGAGCCATGCTGGACTCCGTGGAGTTTTCACGCAAAGTGGAACAGTTGGGCGTACAGGGAAAAAGCCATCTGATTTTTGTGATCGGCGGCTCCATCGGCCTGGGAAAAGAGATTCTGGACCGCTCCGACTATGCGCTCAGCTTTTCCAGAATGACGTTTCCGCATCAGTTGATGCGGGTGATCCTTCTGGAACAGATTTACCGGGGATTCCGGATTGCAGAAGGAGCGCCTTATCATAAATAAGCCGCGAAAGAAAAAGCTTTGATAGTTCCTTACTGGCTGTAAGGGATATTAACCATAAATATATTGTAGCAGGAGGTGTATGGGAAATGCTGATCAGACAGGAAAAAAGGGAGGATTATCCGGAGGTCTATGAACTGATCAAACAGGCGTTTGCATCGGCGGAACATGCCGACGGCAATGAACAGGATCTTGTGGAAGCGCTCCGGAAGAGCGATGCGTTTCTCTCGGAGCTGTCACTGGTCGCCGAAGAGGACGGGAAACTGGCAGGACATATTCTGTTTACGAAAGCAAACGTGGGAGACCGTCAGGTGCTTGTGCTGGCGCCTCTGTCGGTGAGACCGGAAATGCAGCGCCGCGGAATCGGCACCGCGCTGATCCGCGAGGGACACAGGATCGCCAGGAAACTGGGATATCCTTTTTCTCTGGTTCTCGGAAGTGAAACCTATTATCCGAGAATGGGCTATGTACCGGCGGAACAGTTTGGGGTGCGTGTGCCGGGAGGAATGCCCTCCGCGAATTTTATGGCGGTGCGCCTGGATGAGAACGCGGGGGATCTCTGCGGCGATGTGATTTACGCGAAAGAATTCGGGATCTGAGGAGGAGAGTTGTTTTGAAGTCGGGACAGAAACCGGATAAAACAGAAATTTTTGAATCTGTGCCTGTCCGCAGGGCGGTGAGCATGCAGATTCTTCCGGCGATTGCAAGTCAGATGATTGCGCTGATTTACAATCTCGCTGACACGTACTTTGTCGGAATGCTGAATGAACCGGATCAGACGGCGGCAGTGACGGTCGTTTATTCCTCTTTCGTAATGCTGACAGCTGTCTCCAATCTGTTTGGAGTCGGCGGAGCCAGCGCGCTTTCCAGGGCGCTCGGGAAAAAATCACCGGAGGACGCCAGAGGAATTGCAGCTGTCTCAATCTGGGGCGGGCTGCTTTGTTCCATCCTTTTTTCACTGCTGTTTCTGATATTTTCCCGCCCGATTCTGATTGTGTGCGGCGCGACGCCGGAGATTTATGAGACTGCTTTCAGATATGCGCTCTGGGTAGTTGTCATCGGCGGACCGGGAACGATTCTGAATACACTTCTGGCAAATCTCATAAGAGCAGAGGGAAACGCGGCGGCGGCATCTTTCGGAGTTTCCTTTGGGGGAATTCTGAATATGATTCTGGATCCTTTATTTGTTCTGCCCCGTTTTCTCCATATGGGTGCCGCAGGCGCCGGCATGGCCACTGCATGTTCCAATCTGGCGGCAGTTCTGTTCTTTCTGATTTATCTTGCTGTAAAACGTGGGAGAACCGTGGTAAGTCTTCAGCCTTCCCGCCTCCGGTATACATCCCGTTATCTGAGAACGATTTTAAGTATCGGTTTTCCGTCGGCGGTACAGTATGCGCTGACTGTCGTCGCCATAGCCGCTCAGTCAGGCTTTGTCGCGAAATATACCACAGAGGCTGTGGCTGCGCTGGGGATTGTAAAAAAACTGGATCAGCTCCCTTTATATTTTTCCATCGGAGTATCCAACGGGCTTCTTCCTCTGCTGGCATACAATTATTCCGCAGGAAACCAGAAGAGGAGAGAAGAGATCTTCCGGCTGGGCTGCTCGATTTCTCTGGGATTCTCCCTGCTCTGTCTCGTTGTCTACGAAATTTTTGCGCCTGGTCTGGCCGCTCTGTTTATTGACGATCCGCTGACCATTCAGTACGGTTCGGAATTCCTCAGACGGATGGTGACAGCGATGCCGATGATGTCTGTCTGCTATCCGATGATCATACAGTTCCAGGCCATGGGAAAATTCAAAGAATCCCTGGTGTGCTCCGTTATCCGGAAAGGGGTTCTTGATATTCCTCTTCTCTTTTTCATGAATCGGTTTTTCGGGCTCTACGGATGTATGTGGGTACAGCCGATTGTCGATTCCCTTTCACTCATTGTGGCGGGGATGTTCTACCGGAAACTGAAAAAGACGGAAGGGAGTGTCGCAAAATCATCTATAATGGATGATTGAGCGGCACTTTCGCTCACTTCATCTATTTTGCAGCAGCCCCTTTTGTCCGTCTTAACGTTTATGGGGGATTCTTTCGGGCCATCCCGGAAGTCCCGCATTGAGAACTGCCGAGAACATTCTTTCCTTGACACCGGGATTTTCCCTGTTCAGCTGAGCCAGAAGCTCTTTGACATACTGGCGCTTGGTGTGTCCGTCGGCCGGACATGGGCTTTTTACTACCGGAAGCTGGTATTTATTACAGAAGCCGATAACGTCCGCCTCGTTGACATACATCATGGGGCGGATGACGGTCAGATCCATGCGGTCCAGGTAGGTACGCGGGGAAAAAGAATGAAAACGTCCCTCATAGATCAGAGACATCATCATGGTTTCCACGATATCATCCCGGTGATGGGCATAAGCCACCTTATTGCAGCCTCTGGCCTTAATCGCTTCATTCAGCGCGCCCTTTCTCATCTTTGCACACAGAGAACAGGGATTGGTTTCCCTGCGTTCATCGAATACAATTTTTGCAATTTCCGTCCTGACAATCGTATAAGGAACCTCCAGTTCATCGCACAGGGCCTGTATACGGCTCAAATCCAGGTTTTCAAACCCGAGATCCACCGTCACTGCCTCCAGTTCAAAATGCTTCGGATAGAAGCGTCTGAGGCCATGAAGCGCATAGAGAAGTGTCAGCGAATCTTTTCCGCCGGAAATTCCCACTGCGATTCTGTCCCCTTCGTCAATCATCTGATATTCGTCTATCGCTTTTCGCGTATAGCTTAACAGCTGCTGAAGCCTCATCATTTCCTCCTTCTGACGCACGCGCTGCGTCCTTTCATCGGGCTCTCCCGGCATCCCGTCATTGAAAATCGCTTCGCGATGGGACGGTTTACGGGAGAGCGTATGACTTATTATAAGGGAAGCGGCGAAATTTGTAAATGCCGAAGAGGGCTTGTCAATCTGTTTTCCTTTTTGCTATAATTGACCGTAAATGGGCAACAGCTCAGCCAGCTTGAACTGTTGCGGCATTTGTCCATTGAAAATCGTTTCGCGATGGGCCGGATGCCCGCAGGGCAGCGTTTGACAAATAACCGGCGGGAAAGCGGACCGGCGAAACATTATTACGTACTGGAAAGGGAAGGAGAAAGAAAAGTGAAATTTGTTATACAGCGCGTCACTGAGGCATCTGTGGAAGTGGAACAGCGGATTGTTGGAAAAATCGGCAAGGGATATCTGGTGCTGATCGGAGTCGGTCAGGGGGATACAGAGGAAACTGCAGACCGGTATCTGAAAAAGCTTCTTGGTCTTCGTATTTTTGAGGATGAGAACGGGAAGACAAATCTTTCGCTGAAAGATGTGGGAGGAGAACTCCTTCTCGTCTCTCAGTTTACGCTCTACGCCAGCTGCCGGAAAGGAAACCGGCCCAGCTTTACCGATGCCGGAGATCCTGAAACTGCTGAACGTCTGTATCAGTATATCATCCGCTGTGCCAGAGAGCAGGTTCCGGTGGTTGAAACAGGTATCTTCGGAGCGGAGATGAAGGTTTCTCTTGTAAATGATGGGCCGTTTACCGTTATCCTGGAGGATCTGTAGAATGCGCATACTGGAATACTGCGCGGACAGAGCAGATGAAGGGATCCGACTGGAGCTCGTCCTGAAGCGGAGGCTGCAACTGACTGACCGGCAGATCCGGCAGCTGAAATATCTTCCCATGGGGATTACAGTCAACAGTATGCAGCAGAGAACAACCTACTGTGTGTGCCGCGGCGACAGAATCCGGATTGCCTTCTCAGACAGAAAGAGGAGAGTGGGACATCTGCTTCCGGCGGAAAAGGCGCTCAGGATTCTGTATGAAGATGAGGATCTTCTGGTGATCGACAAAATGGCAGGAGAAATCTGTCATCCGGCGCACGGCCATTATCAGGATACCCTCGCCAATCAGGTGGCCGCCTATCTGGAGAAAAAAGACGAGGATCCTGCGCTGATTCGCTGTATCGGCCGGTTGGATAAGGATACCTCAGGGACTCTGCTGTTTGCAAAAAACCAGCTGGCTGCCGGACGACTGGCTGTACAGAGAGAGGAAGGAATCCTTTACAAGGAATACCTGGCGCTGGCAAACGGAGTGTTTGCCCCGGAAGCGTATCGCGGGGAAATCCGACTGCCTATCGGGCCTGTTCCCGGAAGTCTGATGAAAATGCAGACCACGCCGGAAGGCAAACCTGCCGTGACAAATTATCAGGTATTATGTTCCGACGGACGGTGTTCGCTGGTATTGTGCCGGATCCGGACGGGACGTACGCACCAGATCCGCGTTCATATGGCGGCAGTGGGGCATCCGCTGCTGGGAGATCCGATTTATGGAAACGATACGGTAATTTCTTCTTCCCGGACAGCGCTCCACGCCTGGAGGCTCTCCCTGCGGCAGCCGGTGACAGGAGAAGAGTTGTCCATCGAAAGTTTCCGGCCCGCTATGTTTTCCTGAGAAAGACATCCGGTCATTGAAAATCGCTTCGCGGTGGGCGGATGCCCGCAGGCTCTGCGTTTTCATACGGTCTGTGCAGTAAATGCACAGACCTGGCTGAACTGTAACAAAATATATTGTAAATGTGCGGAATAGAAAAAAATAAGTTTGCATAAAAATATTATGTAAAGTAAATCAATGTGGGTACATCTGAAAAATATCTGTCCGGTGAGTTTCCCTGTGATTCCTGACGAAGCTTTTATTCTTCTCTGAGCTTTACTGCGCTTGCCGCCTTGCGGCGCCTTGCATCGTCAATCGCGGCATAGTGCTTTTTCGTTGTATTTACATCTTTGTGACCCAGTACATCCGCGACGAGGTAGATATCGCCGGTTTCCTGATAAAGCGTTGTTCCGTAAGTGCTGCGGAGCTTATGGGGGGTGATCTTTTTTGTCGTTGTCACCTGGGATGCATACTTCTTTACGAGATTTTCCACGGTCTTTACATTGATCCGTTTTCTCTGAGAGGAATAGAAGAGGGCATGTTCATGTCCGGACAGAGGTTCGATTTTTTCACGTACTTCCATATAGCTGCGCAGCGCTTTTTCCACCTCTCTGCCAAAATAGACGATCATCTCATTTCCGCCTTTTCGAAGAACCTTGATGCCGTTATTCTTGAAATCCACGTCCTCAACATCCAGGCCGACGCACTCGGACACCCGAATTCCGGTGCCAAGCAGGAGAGTGATGATTGCAAGATCGCGTTCCTTTGTCTTTTCATAGTATGCTTTCTGGTGGGGCGTCAGCCCTTCGCCGCAGCTTTCCACGAAATCCAGAAGCCTGGCCACTTCATCCGGGTCCAGACGGATAATTTCTTTTTCATGAAGTTTCGGCATGTCCACAAGCAGGGTAGGATTGGTCTGAATCATTTCCTTTTTGAAAAAGTAGGAATAAAAGGTGCGGAGACTGGACAGTTTTCGTTTCAGCCCCTTTTCACCGTTTGTGGTGTATTCATCCCTGGAATCCTTGTAAGCCTTCAGATATTCGATATATTCTTCAATGTCAAGAGCAGTGATGGAATCCAACACGTCAAGCGTCAGATCGTCCACAGTGCAGTTCTGAAACACCGGATTTTCCATGAGGAGAAACTGAAAGAAGATTCTCAGATCATAGGCGTATTTAATTCGGGTGCTTGTGGATGTGGTGGTGCTGACGGCGCGGAAAAAATCATTGGCAAAAGCAGGAAGTGATTTCAGAACTTCACGGAGCTTCAGCGTATTTTCCATGTCAGTCTGTTCATGGTAAGTCATTTTCGAATTTTTTCCCATATTGGCTCCTTTCCATTTGTCTGAACGATACATTGATCCGTCCGTGTTCCATATATCTGCGTCAGGAGATTCTCCGGATACATCGCATACAGCGGCAAACAGCAGAACAAAACCGGAAATTTCCTGCCGGTAAAAGAATCTCTGAATAATAAACAGCAGAATTACTGAAAAATCAAAAATAAATAATTCCTGCCAAAAACGCCGGAAAACGGCTCTAAGAAGAGAGTTTCAACTATTCGGAAAACACAGGTTTTTCGAATAGTTAGGCGTAATTCCCGCCAGACACGCCCGAATCTGTCCGTCTTTCCGGATTTTGATGCTTCTGATATTTTCTGCATTTTTTCTGTTTTTTTTATGATTTTTTATTTTACCGTTTCTTCCGTTTACTCTTTTGGCAAAACTTTTCTCACAGAAGAAAGTGAGAAAAACGGGAACTTTTTGCTCAAAGACAGGCCGGCTGCCGGTTTATCAGCAGCCGACGAAGAGCGAAAATTTACTGGTATCTGTCATACTATCTGCGAATGACTTTTCTCATGGCTGAGCCGCAGAATTCGTGAGGAACTGTTTTAAACCCTCTTTTCGCGTAAAATGGTTCCTTTCCTTTCTCTGCGATCAGCTGTATACTGGAACGTCCTCCCACAGGCGTTTCTCTTTCCACATATTCGATGAGCATCTGAAAGATTCTGCTGCCGATTCCCATCCGCTGAACATCAGGCTGCACCACAAGATCCACAATCATGAAGTACATTCCGTCGCCGATCAGTCTCCCCATTCCAACCGTCTGATTGTCTTTTTCCGCAGTTACCGTATATAGAGTGTTTGTAAGTGACTTTTCCGTCTGGGTTTCTGAAAAATTGATCCATCCGACGCTTTCTCTGAGTCTGCAGTAATCTTCACAGCATAAGGCATTTTCTTGATAGGTCATAATATATTTCTCCTTCGTCTTCTAATATATTTCTCCTTCGTCTTCTCCGGGCATCACGACATCCGGACGAATGGTTCCCGATTCTGTTTCCTGCAGGCATGGTGCAGAATCGGAAGATGTATGTCAGCTCATAAAGCGAAGCACGCCGATTACCTTTCCGAGGATCTGCAGGTCGCCCTCCACAATAATCGGCTCCATATAGTCGTTTTCCGGCTGCAGCCGATAAAAACCATCTTCTCTGTAAAAGGTTTTCACTGTGGCGGAATCCTCAAGAAGCGCAACGACCATTTCCCCGTTGCTGGCGGTTCCCTGCTGTTCCACAAGAACGTAGTCTCCATTCAGAATTCCCGCATTTACCATACTTTCCCCCTGCACTTTCAGAAGAAAGGTTTCTGCATTGGGCAGACGGTCCAGCGGCATCGGAAAATAGCCGTCGATGTGCTCTACGGCGAGCAGCGGTTCTCCGGCTGCAACTTTTCCGATCAGTGGAACCTGCACAATGTACGGCTCCGATGCAGTTTCATTCTCGGCAACCTTCTGAATGCTCTGAATTGCATCCAGCCGTCCGGTGCGGAAATCTTTGTCACAGATTTCGATGGCCCGGGGTTTTGTCGCGTCCCGTTTAATATATCCCTTCTTTTCCAGGGATTCCAGATGTGCGTGAACCGATGAGGTCGATTTCAGATGCACCGCCTCACAGATCTCGCGGACCGACGGCGGAAAGCCACGCGTCAGTATTTCATTTTTCAGATATGATAAAATTTCTTCCTGTTTCTTGCTTAATGTATGATGATCTGCCATATTCCTGGCCCTCCTGTGTAATTATTCTGTTCTGTCAGCCGCAGCCGCCGAAAATTCCAAAATGTAAATTTCAAAACAGGCAACCGCTCAGCTGTCTGAATTGTTGCCCGACACATGAATACAAATATACTTATACTTATTTTAATTATTATAACATAGGGATATTTTAAAGGCAAACATATTTTCCGAAAATTTGTTCGGGTTTTCTATTGACAAACATTTGTTCTGGTACTATAATAACAGCATGGAGAACAAATGTTCTGAACAAATGTTCAGAATCCACAATACAAAAGAAGGTTGTCGTCCCGGCGGAAGAAAATCCGGAGGTTCTGCAGTAAGATACAGACGCCGAATACGCGGGATGATACAGATTGGGAGGTACATTTATGAAAAAGAATCGTACAAAATCAAAACGCTCTTCTGCTTCTGTCTCCAGGCAGCGCAGGCAGAAAAAGTATACTGCTCTCCTGCTGCTTCTCCTGATCCTCGGGATTCCTGGCACCGTCCTGCTCTCCACCCGTGTACAGGCACGGGCGGAAGAACGCCCGAAAGAGCCGACCTATAAATATTACACAAGCATTCAGGTAAGGAGCGGCGATACTCTCTGGGAGATTGCCGAAAAATATCGTACAGAAGAATACGAAGACATTCCAAGCTATATCGAAGAGGTGAAAGAAATCAACCACCTTACTTCAAGTCAGATAACCGATGGCATGTACCTGTGTATCCCGTATTACACGACAGAGTACAAAGCCTGACGAAAATGGGACGATTCCTCTGCCACATATTTCGGATCGTCCCATTTTGTCTCTCTTATTCTGTTTTCTCTTTTCATTCCCCGTCGGGCCGCTGCGTGTAGTCTGCCGCTATGTTTTCTTCCCGGATATTCTGTTCGGTCATCCGGCGGAAATATGAGCTCATTTCATCTGCCATGCCGGAAAGGCGATTCAGCAGAGTGGAAAAATCTTTCAGCATCACATTGTTTTTATTGTAAGGATAAACAATATCGTGATCCACTTCACTCCAGCCCTCTTCAAACAGAGTTCGTCCCTGGATCTCCACATAATATCCCTTATATTTTATGATATAGTGAAGCGACCGATAAATGCCGTCCGAACGGATTTCAATCAGTTTTTCATCATAGATCCTGCTGTCTCCCGCCCGTTTGTAGACTTTCGGGCGTTCCGCTATATAATAGTGATTCTCATCGGGATCATAATCCTCCAGGCGGTCCCGGATATACAGCTCCGGATTGTTTTCAAAAACGGACGTAATATACGAATGAAAGTGAATCCAGTCCTCCCGATACAGAAACAGCACACGAATTCCGATCAGATCCGTCAGATACTTATAGAAATTCGTATGATCGATTCTGCTGTATTTCTGGTATTCTTCCCTGCGTTTCCGGATAATTTTTTCCAGAAGATGCCCCGGCTCTTTTGTGCGATAGCGGTAAGAGTGAATACCCGCTTTTTCAATATCATACAGATAATCATCGACAAAATCCTTGCTCACTTCACGGAGTCTCGGTTCGAGATGACAATAACTTTCATAAATATTCTCCAGTTCTTCCCAGGTGAGTTTTGCCTCCGCCAGATCCCGGTTATCCAAATTATACTTTTCGAAAAATTCCTGTTTGTCTATCATTGGCCTCTTCTCCTTTGATTCTGCTGACCCTGCCTGCCCTTCTGTGCCGGCATTCGGCCGAGTCTGAAGCAAGTTTCAGACATCCTTTAGTTTATCATAAATACCTGTTTTTTTCATCAAAAATTTCCATCGGTTTCTACCGGCATCTTTCCGTCCATAAGATTCAACTGTCTGAACTGGTGTCGGAAGCAGGTTCCGGGGTTCTCTGTTCACAGGACTGTCTCTCTACAGCTTTCTCCTGAACCGTGATCGTCCCCTTTGTTTTGCAGAGAGTTCCGGTGATTTCTGTAGTGACAGAACTGTCAATCACCTGAATCTGCTCCTTTTTCAGCTTTTCCTGATACTGCTCAAAACGCTGCTCTGCCAGCGTCCTGGCTTCCTCACGGGTATATTCCTTTTGTTCAGTGATATAAGGCAGAGATTTCTGATAGCCGACGGACAGCGGGAGAACGAAATTTTCGGTCAGATGAACCTGCCAGAGTCTGGTTTCTGAGTCCGCAGATGGATTCTGCTCCCAGGGAGAGAAACTTTCCAGACGGTAGTTTCCGATCTGAAGAAACGGAAAGGAAATTCCCTCCTCCCCGTAATGGCGTTCTTCGTAAGCCAGCGGAAATTCATCATAATAATACCATTCTGTCTCAATCAGTATATCCGCATCTGCAGGCACATACCGATAGCCGATCACTTCCTGACTGTCATTCTTTATCTCGATCTCTCCGCTGACCAGGATCTCTCCCTTTTTGCACGGTGCGCCCGGAAGAACAAGCGGTGTGCCTGACCGGGTGATGATGGATGCGACGATGCCATCCTTCGCGGCAATGAGGTGAGAGGGCTCTGTCGGTGTCTCCTCTGCCACGTAACCGTCCACATTCTCCTTGATTTCCAGTATCAGCTGTGTTCCCTCAATCTTTGCAGACACCCAGGTGATATTTGGAAACTCTTCCCGCAGCATTGCAGCGATCTCACTGCAGTTCAGCCGGGATTTCAGAATTCCGTGTGTGATTCCCTTCCTTTCCAGAAATGAGAGGATGGATCCGGTACTGTTGGCATAGTTTCCGGAAACATGTATATTCCACACGAAAAGCGACAGCACAAACAACAGACAGAAACTGAGCAGGATGCCTGCGAAAAATGCCTTACGTTTTCTGTTGCGGTGGAGAAAAAAGGGAAGGCCGTATTTCCCGAGAATTCTGATTTTTGAACTGCTTTTGCAGCAAAGAGTGTGCAACCGGAAGAAGTCTGCAGTAGAAAGGTACATCTCATAAAACCCATTCCGGCTGATCAGCCCCCAGAGAAGAATCTGATTGTGGGCGCAAAGATTCAAAAAGCGTTCCGGATCCCGGCTGACCAGCCGGATGTGAACATATCCTTTCAGATAACGAATCAGCCGGTTCATACGATGCCTCCTTTAAGATTCGAATGTAATCGTCTGCATCTGACCGGTAATTTTCATTTCTTCTCCGGAGTAATAAGCAATCGTCAGACGGCTGCCCTCAATTCTCACCCGGCCTTTTCGTGTCAGGATCCGGATACAGCACGGTTCATAGGTGAGAATCTTCTGATAATTTTCCACATACAATTCTCGTCCGCCGAAAAAGGTGAGAACGGCTTCACGGTAAGACAGATCCGCCGGTATCTGCATTGCTGAAAGAAGCGCAGGCACAGGAGAATTCAGTTTTTTCTTTTTTCTCACAGACTCTCCTCTTTCCCGCTTTATTGTCTATTCTATGCAGTTTTTCTTTTCCTTATGAATTTGCTGAAAAAGGCGGGAATGACAGAGCTTTGCCTTTCCTTTGCCTTCCGAACGCCCGAAAAAGCACATGCCCCGACCTGGCTGTCAGATCAGGGCATGTGCAGCTATTCAGTCATCCTCAGACATCTTCCTCTAAAGGTCTGTCAGAGGAAAGCGTCTCCGGCGCAGGAGCTTCCTCCTCATTGTCTGGCTGAGCGTGATCAGACGAAGGCGTATGATCGACGTCCTTTTCCGGTTCCGGCAGAGTTTCACTTACGGTTTCCGTATCGTCTTCCGGAGAGGCGCCTGTTTCTGCCTCTGTCTGTTCCGGTGCATCGTCAGTTTTCGCATTTTTGAAGAAAATCAGGCTGAACCATACGATATACTGCTCTCCAAGAAAATAGTCCATTGCAAATTTATCCACCAGATTGGCCACAATAATCCCGTGACTTTCAATACAGGGAAACATCTGCTCCGGATGCCTGCAGGCCGCTTTGGGATAAGTGCATTTTTCACAGGCGGCACAGGAATCTGACGAAAGAGCGTAGGTTTCAACGGAGTGGTCCCGCAGATATTGCTCGATCAGGTGTGTCATTTTCTCATGCTCGGCCTTTGTGGCAAGGGACTCGTCCAAATTCATGATATCCTGCACCTGCGCAATGCTGGAAAAAAACAGTACGTCGTCATACTGACGGCAGCGATCCACGCACTCTTCAACGGTACCCACCGCCGGAGGGCAGGACCAGGAAGTTCCGTAACGGGGACATTCTTTTTTGCAGATCATGCGCACCCGGTCATTGTATTCGATTTCATCCGGTGTCAGGAACTGGTACTGATAAATGGGAAACTGTGTGATAAAGGATTCGATTTCATCTTTGGTCATATCATATTCCTTTCAGGTCATTCTCCTGTGAAATTTCCGGCTGCGCTTCCCGGCTGTCCGGAACGCTTGTAATAACTGTTCCGTCAGATCTGTGCATTTACTGCACGGACCGTCTATAATCGGCATTTAAAGTTCTCATATGAGAAACTTCTGACAAGATGTTCTTTTCCGTGTCTGTCACGATAGACAATCGACGGAAGCGGCATCCCGTTAAATGTATTTGTCTTCACCATTGTATAAAGCGCCATATCCTCAAATACTACCCTGCTCCCCGGCTCCAGCTTCCTGTCAAAGGAGTAATCGCCGATCACATCCCCGGCAAGACAGGTCGATCCGCCCAGCCGGTAAGTCCACGCTTTCTCCCCCGGGAGGCCGCTGTCCCTCACCGGAGGCCGGTAGGGCATTTCAAGCACATCCGGCATATGGCAGGCGGCGGAAGTGTCAAGGATCGCCAGATCCATTCCATTATACAACGTATCCAGCACGGTCGCAACCAGAACTCCCGCCTGCAGTACCACGGCTTCTCCCGGTTCCAGATAAACCTCCACATGATACGTTTCTTTCAGATGGCGGATGATGCGGATCAGTCTCTCGCGGTCATAATCCGGCCGTGTAATGTGATGGCCTCCGCCGAGATTCAGCCATTTCAGCCCGGGCAGCCAGCGGCCAAACTTCTCTTCCACTGCAGCCACTGTGACTTCCAGCGCATCTGAATTCTGCTCACAGAGTGTATGAAAATGAAATCCATCCAACAGCTCCAGCTGATCTTCCTGAAAATTGTCCAGCGTTGTTCCGAGCCGGGATCCCGGCGCGCAGGGATCATAAATCGCATGTCCCTCCTGCGTGGAGCATTCCGGATTGATCCGGAGGCCGATGGATTTTCCCGCCTGTTTTGCAAGGCGGCCGTAGCGCTTCACCTGGGAAGGACTGTTGAAGACAATATGATCTGCATAGGAAAGAATTTCTCCGAATTCGTCCTCACGGTAGGCCGGGGAAAAGACGTGTGTCTCTTTTCCGAATTCCTCCCGCCCCAGTCTGGCCTCATACAGGCCGCTGGCCGCTGAACCGTCAAGATATTCCGCAAGCAGCGGATAGCAGGAATACATGGAGAATGCTTTCTGTGCAAGAAGGATCCTGCAGCCGGAACGCTCCTTGACTTCCCGAAGAGTTTCCAGATTATGAAGAAGCTTTTCTTCCTCCACCAGAAAATACGGAGTCCGCCATCCGGCTGCCGTCGTCTTCCCCATCATCAGTCCACCAGAACCGGATGATGAGATTCCTTCCACGGAAGCCCGAAACGGTTCAGTGCATCCATAAAAGGATCCGGATCGAATTCTTCAATATTGTGGACACCCGGTTTGTTCCAGGTGCCGTTCATCAACAGCATGGCGCCGATCATTGCCGGAACGCCGGTGGTGTAGGATACGGCCTGGGAACCTACTTCGCGATAGCATTCCTGATGATCGCAGATATTATACAGATAATAGTTTTTCTCTTTTCCGTCTTTCTTTCCGCGGAAAATACAGCCAATGTTTGTCTTTCCCACCGTGCGCGGTCCAAGTGTTGCCGGATCCGGGAGAACCGCTTTCAAAAACTGCAGCGGAACGATCTCCTTTCCTTCAAACATAATCGGTTCAATGGATGTCATTCCCACATCTTCCAGACATTTCAGATGGGTCAGGTAACTTTCTCCGAACGTCATGAAGAAACGTATTCTCCGGATTCCCGGAATATTCAGCGCCAGAGACTCCAGCTCTTCGTGGTGCAGCAGATACATATCCTTTTTCCCGACACCCTCGAAATCGTATTCTCTCTTGATCTCCATCGGTTTTGTCTCAATGAATTTTCCGTCTTCCCAGTAGGAACCGTTGGCGGAAACCTCCCGGATATTGATCTCCGGATTGAAGTTGGTTGCAAAGGGATATCCATGATCACCGCCGTTGCAGTCCAGAATATCGATATAATTGATCTCATCAAACTCATGTTTCAGCGCATATGCGGAAAATACTCCGGTTACGCCCGGGTCAAAACCACTTCCGAGCAGAGCGGTGATTCCTGCCTGCTCAAAACGCTCTCTGTAAGCCCACTGCCATTTGTATTCGAATTTTGCCGTGTCTTCCGGCTCATAGTTCGCAGTGTCCACGTAATGCGTCTTTGTTGCAAGACATGCGTCCATAATTGTCAGATCCTGGTACGGAAGGGCCAGATTCAGAACCACATCCGGTTTCTCCTGCTGAATCAGAGCAATCAGTTCGTTCACGTTGTTGGCGTCCACCTGTGCAGTGCGAATCACCGTCTTTGTCGTTCCCTCCAGTTTTTCTTTCAGTGCGTCGCACTTTTCCTTTGTTCTGCTGGCAATGCAGATCTCCTCAAACACCTCTGAATTCTGGCAGCATTTATGAATTGCCACTGATGCAACGCCTCCGCATCCGATAATCAATGCTTTTCCCACTTTTTTATCCTCCTTTTTTATCTCTCTTTTTTCGGGAATGCCAGAAGCATCTCCCTGACAATCTTACAGGCAGCCATCGCCGAGATCCCGCTTGGATCATAGGGCGGGCTCAGTTCATTTACGTCGCAGGCTATAACGTCTGCGCGGGAGCAGACAAGCTGTGCCGCTTCCCTCAGCTGATCAAACGTAACGCCTCCCGCTTCCGGCGTACCGGTTCCCGGAAATACGGAAGGATCCAGCACATCCAGGTCCAAGGTAAAATATACCGGACGTCCGTTCAGCGTTTCCAGACACTCTTTCAGTCCCTGGAAGTCAAATTTTCTGGTTGTCACATGCTCTTTTCCCCAGGCGAACTCCTCCCGGTCGCCGGAACGGATTCCAAACTGGAAAATCCGGCCGTCTCCCAGCAGCTCCCAGCATCGGCGCAGCACACAGGCATGAGACAGTTCCGCGCCAAGGTAATCCTGGCGGAGATCTGCGTGTGCGTCGAAATGAATCACCGCGAGATCCGGGTACTTTCTGACCGCCGCGCGTACGGCTCCCAGCGTGACCAGATGCTCGCCGCCCAGCAGGAACGGGCGCTTTCCATCGTTCAGGATCTCGGCACATCGGCGCTCGATATCGCCCAGGGCCATTGCCGTATCGCCAAAGCACAGTTCCAGATCGCCGCTGTCAAAAATTCTCCGGTCCGTCAGATCCTTGTCCTGATACGGACTGTAGGTTTCGATTCCGAAAGATTCCATCCGAATCGAACGGCTTCCGAATCGTGTCCCGGGCCGGTAAGAAGTTGTGGAATCGAACGGAGCTCCGTACAGAACTGTCTCCGCCTCCGTATATTCCGCGTCACATCCAAGAAAGGTTTCTATATTCTTATTCAACATCTTTCAGCAGCTCCTCCACATATGCCGGCAGGTAAAAGGCTCCCTTGTGCAGCATTGTTGTATAATATTTGCAGGAAAGTCCCCGCATGTTCCACTCCACCTCCCGGAGATCCCTGAGCGGATGATATTTCTTTGAGGCAAATCCGAACAGCCAGTGTCCCGAGGGATAGGTTGGGATATGAGCCTGGTACACGCGGCTGATCGGAAAAGATTCCACAATTCTTTTGTGCGCTCTCTGGCAGGCCGCCGCGTCTTCCGGGTAGAACGGACTTTCGTGCTGATTGACCATGATGCCGTCTTCGTGCAGGGCCTTATAGCAGCTTCCGTAGAATTCCCGTGTAAACAGGCCTTCTCCCGGGCCAAACGGATCTGTGGAATCCACAATGATCAGATCATAGGCGTCTTCGCAGGAGCGGATGAAACGAACACCGTCTTCATAGTAAATGTTCAGGCGCTTGTCATCAAACCGGCATGCCGTCTGCGGGAGATACTTTTTGCACACTTCCACTACAAGAGGATCAATCTCCACCATGTCGATCCGTTCAATCTCCGGATAGCGGGCAAGCTCGCGGATAACTCCGCCGTCGCCGGCGCCGATGACAAGGACTTTCTTTACCAGCGGATGTACCGCCATCGGAACGTGAACGATCATGTCGTGATAAATGAATTCATCTCGTTCCGTCAGCATCATATATCCGTCAAGCGTCAGGAACCGGCCGAACTCCGGGGATTCAAACACATCGATACGCTGAAATTCACTCCTGCCGCTGTAAAGCTGACGGTTGACCCGGATGGACATTTTCACATCCGGGGTCTGCATTTCCGAAAACCAAAATTCCATAATCATACTCCCTTCAAAACGTTCAGCCGTTCAATCTTCTCGTCTTCCGGTCCGGTCATCGAGCAGCCTTTTTCCTTTGCATAGCGGATATAATCCAGAATCGGTCCCGTAATCCGTTCGCCGGGAGCCAGGATCGGGATTCCCGGCGGATAGCACATGACAAATTCACTGCAGATTCTTCCTTCTGTCTGCTCCAGCGGAAGAGACTCCTTTTCCGCGTAAAAGGCATCCTGCGGAGAAACTGCCACCTCCGGGCTGATGTATTCCTGCGTCATCAGACCTGTTTTGGAACGCCCGAATCTTCTCCGGATTTCGGACAATGCGCTGACCAGCCGCTCAATCTCCCGTGGACGGTCTCCGATGGACAGATACGCCAGAATATTGCCCAGGTCTCCGAATTCAATCTGAATATCATACTCATCCCGGAGCAGATCATAGACTTCGATACCTGCAAGTCCGGTATCCAGCGTATAGACAGAAAGCTTTGTCACATCGAAATCATAAATACTGTCTCCGTTGATCAGCTCTCTGGAATAGGCGTAATACCCGCCGATTCTGTTGATCTCGCTACGTGCATACTCTGCCATCTCCACAACTCTGGCAAATGCTTCTTCCCCGCGGAGGGCCAGATTTCTTCTGGAAATGTCAAGACTGGACAGCAGCAGATAGGATGCGCTGGTTGTCTGCGTTAGATTTATAATCTGACGGATATATCCCGCCTGCATCCGCGGACCCGCCAGGAGCACGGAGCTCTGCGTCAGGCTCCCTCCGGATTTATGCATGGAGACGGAGGCCATATCTGCTCCCGCATCCATTGCGGAGACAGGAAGATTTTCCCCGAAATAGAAGTGGGTTCCATGCGCTTCGTCTGCCAGACAATACATTCCATGATCGTGGGCCAGTTTAACGATCGTCCGGAGATCGGAACAGATTCCGTAATAAGTGGGATTATTCACCAGAACCGCTTTGGCGTCCGGATTCTCCCGGATTGCCTGCTCCACATCTGCCACGCACATTCCCAGCGGGATCCCCAGCCGTTCCTCACAGGCAGGGTTCACGTATACGGGAACTGCTCCGCAGAGAACCAGTGCGCCGATGACGCTGCGGTGTACGTTCCTGGGAAGGATAATCTTATCTCCCCGACGAACCACAGACATTACCATGCTTTGAACCGCGGAGGTTGTTCCGCCGACCATCAGAAAAGCATGGGCTGCATGGAATGCGGCCGCTGTCAGTTCCTCCGCCTCTTTGATTACAGAGACCGGATGGCACAGATTATCCAGTGGTTTCATTGAATTTACATCCATCTGTACACAGGTTTCACCCAGCAAAGCTGCCAGTTCAGGGTTTCCCCTTCCCCTTTTATGTCCGGGCACATCGAAGGGAACGACCCGCATTTTGCGGAACTTTTCCAGTGCCTCATAGATCGGCGCTTTTTCCTGATCCAGTTGTTTCATTGAAATTCTTCTCCTCTCAGTAAATGCTTCTGCCGCTGAAAATTTCAATCATTTCACGGCGAAGATTGTCCATGATATCCAGCCGCACACGGGGCGGAAGCTCATAGACGTCTGTGTTAAACAGATAATTCTGAAGATCGATCTCTTTCAGCATCATTTTCGTATGAAAAAGATTAGCCTCGTATACATTGATATCCACGGCGTCGTATCGGAGCAGCGTTTCCTTCGCTATATAGTCCTGGATCGAGGTGATGGGATGATCCATGAACAGCTTTTTTCCATTGACGTCTCTGGTAAAACCGCGTACCCGGTAATCCATCGTAATAATATCGGAATCGAAGGAGCCGATCAGGTAATCCAGCGTGGACAGCGGCGTAATCTCGCCGCAGGTGGCCACATCAATATCCACCCGAAAGGTGGCAAGACAGGTATCCGGGTGATATTCCGGGTAAGTATGCACAGTCACATGACTTTTGTCCAGGTGCGCCACCTGCGTTTCGCCTTTCGCACGTTCCAGAGGGCCCTCTGCAATCAGCAGTGTGACCGACGCGCCCTGCGGTTCATAATCCTGGCGGGAAATATTTAAAACGGTAGCGCCGATCATTTCCGTCAGATCCGTAAGAATCTGGGTCAGACGTTCTGAATTATACTGCTCATTAATATAAGCGATATAATCTTTCTGCTCCCTGGGCGTTTTTGCATAACATACATCATAAATATTAAAGCTTAAAGCTTTTGTCAGATTATTGAATCCGTACAGTTTCAGCTTCTGCTCCATAACATTCCCTCCTGCCGCATCAGTTCTTTTCGCTTTTGCGAATGCTCTTTCTTTTATGCAAAAAAGACGCAGGCGATGAAAACCTTCCATCACTTGCGTCTTACATAATTCCTGAAATGTCTTATATGCCGCAGAACACACGGACTATGTCCGACATCTGTTCGTTTCGACACGGCAGAACAAAGCTTTGCTTACAGGAAAATACAATATCAGAGTCTATATAGCAAATATTATTACTTTTACTACTCTTATTGATTGTTTCACAAGTTGATGTACGCCTTTCACGCACCGGTTATAAAGTAACCAACTTATAAAAAGAGAGCACTCCGCTCAATCAATAAGGCAACACAAGTTGCCAGCCGGCTTTACCCGGCAATTCAGCGCCTGAGCGTCTGCCTTTCTGCACGCTCAGGAATATTTGCATGGAAACTCTGTTGGAACAGTATTCTCCCATACAGTTCAAGAATACCCGATAACAAAAAATCTGTCAACAGTTTTTGCTAAAAATTTCCCATTTTCGTAACAGTTCAGCTGGCTGAACTGTTACGGCATCCGGCCATGAAAAATCGCTTTGCAATGGGCCGGATGCCCACAGGCACTATGCTTTCATACGGTCTGTGCAGTAAATGCACAGACCTGACTGAACTGTTACCGTTTTCTGCTTGAAATATTCGCTTCTCATCCGAAATATCCGGATATCTTCTCCATCCGCCGGATCTGTTTTACATGAAACGGACATCTGGTTTCACAATGTCCGCAGTGAATGCAATCCTCTGCTTTTTTCTCCAGCTTTCCGTAATGCTCTTTTGCAAGACTGTCACCGGCTTTTGCCAGATCATAGTATTTGTTGATCAGGCCGATATTCAGTCCGGCAGGGCATGGCTGGCAGTGATTGCAGTAGACACAGATACCGTCGGCATCCTCAGGAGCAAAATTCCCGATCACAGAATAATCCTTTTCCTCCTCCGATACGTTGAGGAAGCCCAGAATCTTCTGCAGGTCCGTTCGGTTTCTTACTCCCGGCAGGACGGTTAATACGCCCGGCTTATCGAGTGCATACTGAATACACTGGTATTCTGTAAGAGGACATCCGAACGGAGAAGTTTCTGCCTGGAGCAGCTGGCCGCCGCTGAAAGCCTTCATGACGGAGATTCCGACGCCTTCCGCTTCACATCTGCGATACAGAGCCATCCGTTCATCCACTTTGCCGATCCCATAGTCTCCGTGACTGTAATCGTAGGACGGATTGATACTGAACATCATCATATCCATACATCCGATATCCAGAATTTTTTCCGCCACCGCAGGCGTGTGGGAAGAAAATCCGATATGGCGAACGACACCCTGCTTCTTCAGTTCTTTGATCCACTCCAGCACGCCGTTTTCCTGTACCTTTTGCAGATCGCTCTCCGCATCAATACAGTGCAGAAAGCCGAAATCAATATAATCGGTCTTCAGGGCGTTCAGCTGCCAGTCAATGGATCTGCGGATACTCTCCAGATTGGTAGTCCATCCGTAGGTACCCGTGTGATAGTCTGCCCCGAAATGGATCTGGAAATACACGTCCTTCCGGCAGCCGCCGATTTCCTGTCCGAACGCAGAAAACGGTACGGCGTCTGCGGATGCCAGGTCGAAATAATTGATTCCCTGCTCCAGCGCCATTGCCATTACTTCCCGTGCTTCCTTTTCCCCGGCAGCTCCGATGGAACTGGTTCCCATTCCCAGAATACTGATGCGCTCATTCCCCTTTGGCAGTTTACGATATTCCATGCTTTGTCCCTCCTTGTTTTCCGGTATCAAAAAAGGTGTATCACCTTCCCGGCCTTTGTCGGAAGATTATACACCCTGGAGTCAACTTCAGGTCAACAGATTTTGACCATAATTTCCGTAACGGTTCCATCCGCCGAACGACTGCGAGATATTTTGTAACAGTTCAGTGGGATGCACTGTTACTGTTTTTCCGTGACATGGGTACGAAAAACGGCTCTTTTTATCGAAAATTGTGGTATACTGAAAATATGGAGTTTGCAATTGTTTGATGTCAGAATATAAATGGCGGCATTTTTTCAGGAGGAGGCAGAGACAGGATGAAGTTCAAAAAATATGATGAAATTCAGCATCCGAAATTCGGACGTGGAATTGTCAAGAAAGTCAATAAAATCGACGATGACCTGTCGATTCTGGACGTGCAGTTTGATGAGGCCGGAGAAAAGAAACAGTTAAATTCTGCCTGGGTTGAGGAGCACTGTATCTGCTATGCAGCGCTGCCGGAGAAGGATGTCCGGGCAAACTATACAGACATTCAGCTGAAAGATTTTCCCGACTGGAACGTAGCGCTGACAAAGGAAGTAGAACTGACGCCGGAGCTGGAAGAGATGATCTGTTGCATAATGAAAAGTGTAATTCCCGGCATAGGATTCGTTCTGATTGGAACCAGTTCGGCGGTGGCCTTTTTGGACAATGAATTTAAGAACTATAAAACCATTGAAAAACTTGCCAGGAGATATATGAATTCTGTGTTTGCCGGTCATCCTGATTTTGAAGCGATCAAACAGGATAACAATGGCGCGGTTATTTTTATGAATCAGCAGAGACTCTGGCATTTTCTGAAGCCGGACGAAGTAGTGCTCGAGGACGGGGAGGTTTCCTTTCAGACAGGATTTTCTGCAAGATCTGCTCTGCTGGAGCAGTGTAAGAAAAAGAAAATCCTCGGAATTCTGAGCAGGAAACCAGAACCCGTACAGCAGACCGACGGGGCATGAAAACAGTCGGTCTGCTGTACGAAGCGGAACTCTTTGTTTGGAGGAATGCCGCAACCGTTCAGGAATCCTCCTGCCTCCTTGCTTTTCCTATGGCCAGAGCGACCGACGTGCATGCAAGGGAGAAAAGGATCTGAATCAGCAGTCCCTGAAAAACGGTTGCTTTCAGGGAGGCCGTCATCTCATCGTTAAAGCAGAGGATTGAGATATTCTGTGCGTACCAGTAGGTGGGAAAAAACTGGCCGATCTTTCGGATCGCGCCGGTCAGAAGTTCCAGAGGCACAAAAATTCCGCCCAGGAAGCAGAAGCCGAGACTTAATACGTTGGCCATCCCATTGACTGCTGCGTCGGTTTTTGCCATGCTTCCGACAAAATATGCTGCGGACAGGGCTGCCAGCATGATCGTAAATCCATTGAGAAGAATCAGCCACTGATAAGGATTGTCCAGGAATTCAGACGCACAGGTGATCATGCCGATTCCTTCACAGAGGATCCAGGAAAAAAAACCGATTGTAAAAAAGGCGAGCAGGCTTTGGATGTTCTGACTTTTCAGGGTCAGGCTGGAAGCCAGAAGTCTTTTGCGGATATCGGTATTCTGATACTCCTTCTGGATCAGTCCGAGCGTAAAACACAGGATACTGAAATACAGATACGGCATAAAGCGGAAAACATTGTAGACGGCCGCATCCTCCCGGGTGCTTTCCAGTTTCACCTGTGGCTGGACTTCTGCGGTTTCCAGCACATGCTGTGCCGCTTCCTCCGAAGAATATCCTCCTGCCAGAAGAACTCTTGCGGTATTGACAAAACTATCAATTCTTCCGTTCACATAATATTCCCACTGACTTCCCGATTCTGTCAGTGTCCCGACGGTTTCCTCCCCGAGAATGCAGGCGTTCAGAAAGTCTTCCGGAATCAGCACGGCATACACAATTTCAGAACTGTATACAGCCTCTGCCAGGGCGGACATATCGTCTTCCATAACCGTCACATCGTGATACTGCTTCAGATATTCCAGAAGGGTTTCTGACCAGAGACTATTGTCTCTGTCTGCCACGCCGATGGAGAGCCTCTGCTGAGAATAACTGCCGCTGCTCTTTTCTCCGGAGGAGAGATATACCATGGAGAGCGCCACCAGCAGATAGATGGAGCAATACAGAATCACTGTGGATATGTTTGTCTTCAGTGCAATGAGATATCCCTTATATACTTTCATAGCGCATTCTCCTCATCGATAAAACCGCAGCCGTCAAAAGAAGAAGACCGAAAACGGTCAGCAGAATCAGGCTTCTGAAATATTTTTCCGTATCATTGTAGACCAGCACACTGTAAAATGCGTCTGTGGTAAGCGCTCCCGGATTGATCCGGTTGATCACCGGCGCATACGTTTCAATGGCGCCTTTCACTCCGCTGATCATCAGATCTGCGGCAAAGGAGCAGGCCATGCTTACCGAGATCACAATCCCGTTTTTCAGGTTTTCGCTCCAGCTGCCCACCGTTCCGATCAGCATTCCCAGACTGGATGCATACAGAGTCGCGGCTGCACAGATGACGAGAATTCTTACTTCCCGTCCCGACAGATCGATATCCCCCAGGACAACATCCATATAGAACAGAAGAATCAGCACCTCAAGAAAACTGATCAGCCAGGAAGACAGAAGGCTGGCGGCAATACTTTTATACCGTTTCACGCACCCTGCAGTCAGCCGGGCTCCCAGCGCAGATGCGTTCGCCTGAACACCCACGGAATTATACATACCCATAAAACTGCCGTAAAGACAGGTCATCGCAATCAGTGCAAAGAAATAATTCTGTACATTGTTCATGGAGGATCCGTCGAACGTAATCGTCTCCGTGCTGGAACTGTAAGCTTCCAGAGCTGCGACGGCATCAGACAGATGCTCCGGATGCTCCCGGGCAATTCGTGTGATCAGCGCTTCATTTTTTTCATAGATTTCCAGAATCTGCGAGAGAATACTGGTGTATACGGTGTTTTCCCCGACAGTCAGGCTCTTCTCATCACCGCCGTAAAAGATTCCAAGAACCTCGTCGTTTTTCAGCGCGTCCCGGGCTTCCTCCTCCGTCATGAGGCGGATGTCCAGCCAGGTCTGATCGAGGGTTTCCAGATATTCAGAGAAAGGGTCGTTTTTCCGGCCGCCTGTGTTCCCGTCAGACGCTGCGGCGGATGCCGGTACATAGGCGGCCGAAAGAGGCTCCATTCCATTCTGATCCAGCATTGCACCCAGCGTGAAATGAAACAATGTAGCCAGAAGAAGCGGAAAAAACAACGTCCAGAAAATGTTGGACACTTCCCGGATACTCACCAGAATCTGACGTTTCATAATCAAAAGCATAAGGCGTTTCCTCCTTGTTTCATTAAAGGTCTCTGTTCCGTCTAATCTCTGAGTTCCTTTCCGGTAATTTCAAGGAAGACATCGTTCAGAGTGGGGAGCTCGGAGACGCAGCTTCCGCAGGTCAGATGTTCTTCCTCCATGTAGTGAAGAAGCCCGATCAGATGACTGCCGTTTCCCTCAAAACGTAGCGTCAGAGTTTCGTTTTCGTAGACGACGGAATAAACCTGGGGCATCCGCCGGATCGACTCCAGCTGGACCGGTGTCAGACAGATCCCTTCCAGACGGACCTTTTCCCCTGTTTTGATCATACGCTTCAGTTCGTCTTTTGTACCCAGCGCCAGACATCTCCCTTTGTCCAGGATGGCGATCCGGCTGCAGATCTGTTCCACCTCTTCCATATAGTGAGAGGTATAGATGATCGTGGAGCCCTGTCGGTTCATCTGGCAGATTCCCTCCAGAATCTTATTGCGGCTCTGGGGATCCACAGCTACTGTCGGTTCATCCAGAATCACCAGGCGTGGCCGGTGGGCGATGCCGCAGGCAATATTCAGTCTTCGAAGCAGTCCGCCGGACAGCTTTTTCGGGCGTTTCTTTTCATACCCTTCCAGCCCGGTAAAAGTGATCGCCTCTTCCACCAGCTGTTTCCGTTTTTTTCTGTCCGGCACATAAAGACCGCAGAAATAATCCACATTTTCATAGACGGTGAGTTCGTTGAAAACAGCCACATTCTGCATGACAATCCCGATCTGACGTTTGATCTCATAACTGTCCGGCTGAATTTCCTCCCCGAAAATCCGGATGCTTCCCTTGTCAAATTTCAGCAGTGCGAGAAGACAGTTGATTACCGTCGTTTTTCCTGAACCGTTGGGACCAAGAAGACCGAAAATTTCTCCTTCCTCAATATCCAGATTCAGATGGTCCAGCGCAATTGTATCCTTGTATCTTTTTACCAGATTTCGAATTTCTATCATAGACATTTGCGGTTCTCCTTTTCTGTTTGCTCTTCTGTTTTCAAAACATCCGTTTTGATGGCAAGGTTCTTTTCCCTGAAGCTGATTCTATTCTATCAGACTTTTTCCGCCTTTCGCAGTGCCTGGTGTCAGGATCTGATGATGACAAATGTCATAAAATATGCGGCACGTAACAGTTCCGCCCGCTGAACTGTTACGGCATCCGGCCATTGAAAATCGCTTCGCGATGGGCCGGATGCCCGCAGGCACAATACTTTCCCTCGGCAGGGCTTTACTTTTAGAATCGGGCGGGATATAATGGAAAAAATGTTACCGTTCAGCCAGCGCTGCGCGGTAAATGTACAGATTGTCGGAAAATGTAGTGCCTGCGGGCGCGAAGAAGGGGGGGGGAGGCAACTTTGAATCGGCTGATTGACAAGGCGCTGCTGCTTTTATATTCTCTCGGAACCTGCCTGCTGCTGCCCACAGACGCACTGTTTGTGAGTTTTTTCTTTTTCGTGGCTGCCTGTTCCTGCAGCCTTGAGCTTTCCAGGAAGAAGTGGCTTTCTGTGTCTGTGATCGGAAGCTATTGTCTGCTGACTCTGCTTTTCCTTTCGGGAATTCTTTTCTGCCCTCTGATTTTCTATGACTGTCTGTCGACAGGGCTTCTGTCCCGGAAAAAACCGTGGGTTCTGCTGCCGGCGGGACTTCTCTTCTGCTGTTCGGTTTCCGGGTTTTCTGCATTTACTGTCTATTATCTTCTCCTTGGAACGGTTCTCGGAGGAATTCTCCAGGTGCGCAGTTCGTCCTGCGAAGAACTCGCCCGGATTTACAGAAAGACGAGGGACGACAGTTTTGAATACACGCTGCTGCTGAAGGAAAAAAACAGAACCCTGATGGAAAAACAGAATTATGAAATTTACGCGGCGACCCTGAAAGAGCGGAACCGCATTGCAAGAGAAATCCATGACCATGTGGGACATATGCTCTCGCGGGCGATTCTGATGACCGGGGCGCTGAAGACTGTCCTCCGGGATTCTTCCGCTGCAGAACCGCTCTCCCAGCTGGAAGATACGCTGAACACGGCCATGAACAATATCCGCGAGAGCGTACACGACCTCCACGATGAGGCCGTCAATCTGAGAGAGATTGCGGAAAACCTTGTGGCGGACTTTCACAGCTGCCCCGTATCCCTGGAGTACGATATCAGCTGTCCGCCCCCGCCGGAAGTCCGCTATTGTATGATTGCTGTACTGAAGGAAGGGCTGTCCAATATTTCCGTCCACAGCCACGCATCGGAGGCGTGGATCACACTGCGGGAACACCCTGCCATGTATCAGCTGATTATCCGTGACAACGGTACAGGAGCAGGCGGAACGATCCCGGAAGCACGGGGCATTGGGCTGAGCAATATGAGAGAGCGGGTGGAAGCGCTGAACGGTTCGATTCATATTCAGGCGGAAGACGGTTTTCGTATTTTTATTGCCATTCCGAAACAGGCAGTCGCCAAATAGACATGCAGGCATGTCCGCCTGGCTCGTTGCTCGCGGGAATAAAAAGTGGAGGCACTTATGAGAGTTTTAATTATTGACGATGATTTTTTTATCACGACAGCTCTGAAAACCATTCTGGAAGCCGACAGCGAGATTCAGGTCTGCGGTTCAGGGAAGAACGGAAAAGAGGCGGTTTCCCTCTATGATTCCCTCCATCCGGACATTCTGCTGATGGATATCCGGATGGAAGAGATGGACGGGCTGGCTGCATCGGCGGAGATTCTTGCCCGGGATCCCCGGGCAAACATTCTTCTGCTGACCACATTTCTGGACGACGAGTACATCATCCGCGCCCTGAAGCTGGGCGCCAGAGGGTACCTGCTGAAACAGAATTATAACAGCATTATCCCCGCGCTGAAAGCTGTCTTCTCCGGACAGACGGTCTACGGAAACGAAATCACCGCAAAACTTCCGAATCTTCTGACCGGTCAGAAAACCTTCCCCTGGGAAACCTACCACATCGGTCCCAGAGAACTGGAAGTCATCGCTTTGGTTGCCCAGGGAATGAGCAATAAAGAAATTGCCCGGAGCCTTTACCTGAGTGAAGGAACTGTGAGGAACTATCTGAGCGCCATTCTGGACAAGCTTAACCTCCGCGACCGCACGCAGCTGGCTGTCTTTTATCTGAAACATGAGGCGTAACAAAGTTACAACTGTGCTATCGGAAAAGCAGACCAGCGAAACATATGGTTATTTATCGCGGCTTATACTAGCTGCGCAGACGGAACGTCCGCGCAGCCAACCGGTAAACCAGCACGCAGGCTGTCACACAGTATCCTACACAGAACAGGATGGTCAGTGATCCGAAGACCATGGTATCAAGCTCTGCGCGCATCAGAAACAGGCATACAAAGTACGTTCCCGAAGTCACAAGCCGATAGGTCGTACTCACCATATCCGTATATGCATTGTAAGGCTGCAGCAGATAGTAGCAGGTCAGATAATGGACGGAGAAAAACACGCTCATCCCCAGAACAGAAAGAATCAGGACCGGATAGTTCAGCACATTGTCCGTTCCCCCTGTCACATACAGAAGAAGTGCGAGCCCGCCGCCAATCACCATCGCAGGCGGAAGATTCATTTTGATCAGTTCTCTCAGACGAATCTGAAACAGCTTCAGTATAAATGCCGGCTTTTTATAAAACGGATAGGTAAGCATGCTGTGGTCACAGTTCATAAACAGAACCTGCGTATAGATGGAGCCCCGGTTGCACATATACATGACAAAGCAGAAAAAAGGAAGGGCGGACATCATCATGCTGTTGACTGCAGTTTCCAGCGGCTGACTGATCCGTACGGCGATCAGAGCGCCGAGCAGGGCGCAGCTGCAGATTCCGGTAGTCCTCTTCACAGGTTTCCACAGGATTTTCCGATGTCTGCGGACAAACAGCTCATGAAATGCTTCAAATCCCTTTTTCCTGGTTTTAATATCTGTCTCCTGGCTGATATATTTCTGATTTTGTTCCCGGACAGCCTTGCGCACCTGGGTCTGTACGTCGGCTGCGCTGCGGTTCTGCGCCAGAATCTGCTGGTACATTTCCCGGTAGTAAGGAAAGGAGCGGATTACGGTTCCACTGTAGATTCCCGAGAAAATCACCAGCAGGAAAATAATTCCCGCTGCCTGCAGCGGCAGCGTCACAGAAACCGCCGGCAGTCCGTAAGCGATAGCCAGAAGAACAAAGACAAAAATCCAGAGATATCGGTCCAGAACATTTTCGTTGGTACAGTCTCCTGTTCTCAGATACCGTTTCAGGGCAATCAGGGCGAATGCCATCTTTGCGCACACCACAAAAAGAGGAAACAGCAGACAGAGAACCAGAGGGACTCCGGCTCTTTCACCGAACAGAATCGAAAACGGAAGAAATCCCACGCCGAATTTCATCATCGCGTAGATGTAGTTGGACAGGGTGTATTTCCTGGCGTCCATCCGCATCAGGATCATCGCATAATATTTGTCGTTTGTGGGATTGAACATCCAGGTATTCATCATCGCGCCGATCACTGTCAGAAACACAAGAATATGCAGGAATGCATCGGACCGGGTCGTGCCGGCGGGATAGAGTTCCAGAGGCAGCCATACCATCAGAAACAGGTACAGAAATTTGCCGAGAAACGCAGACAGTATCTCCCACAGAAAGCTGATGCCGTTGACTGCGCATTTCAGCCCACGGCTTCCATACAGTGCGGACGGGAGCAGACGCCCGATCAGCGGAATCTGTTTCAGCGAATAAATCATGCTGTTAACCCGGTACGTGTTTTGGAGAAAATAGGAAATCCGAAAGGCTTTAAGCATGATCTTCCTCCTTCAGCATCTCAATGATTTTATTCTTGAATTCCACGGAATTCAGATTTTCTTTTTCCACTTCCTCAAGCCGCCCCTGATTCAGTATTACGATATCATCGCACAGATCCAGCGCCAGCTCCATGATATGGGTAGAAAAAATAATAATTCTGTCCTCTTTCAGCTTCCGCAGAAGGCCCTTCATCTCCTCTGCCACCACTACGTCCAGGGATGTCAGCGGCTCGTCCAGAAGCAGAAGCGGCGGCTCCGCAATGATGTTGATCAGCATCTGCATCTTGTTTTTCATGCCGTGTGAATAATCTTTCATCAGCTTATTCTGATCCTCCGGCTCAATATTGACGATCCGGAAATATTCTTCGATTGGCTTCGGGTCCGGAATCTGTTTTTCATTGATTTCCAGAAAGAAACGCAGAAATTCTTTTCCGGTCAGGAATTCCGGAACCGTCGGGGTGGACAGAACGTATCCGATGTCATCCGGCGCCGCCTGCCTTCGGCCGGAAGCATCGGAAAACCAGAATTCACCGCCGTCCGTGCGGATGTCGCGGTTCAGACAGTTGAAAAGCGTCGTTTTTCCCGCGCCGTTTCTCCCGAGCAGTCCGTAGATATTTCCTCCCCGGAAAGTAAAACTGACGTCTTTCAGCACCTCTTTTTTCTCAAAGCTTTTTTTCAGATGTTCAATGGTAAATTCCACGAGATCTCCCTCCTGCATCTTTAAAATCATACAACGGTATTATAGCAAACTATTTGGTCGGATTTCTGACAAATTTCTGACATTTTTGCACGGAAATTGATGAAGTCAGCACAGTTGTCCGGTTGTCAGCCGGACAGATCCTGCCTGTTCGAGAAAGCCGGATGCGAAAGAAGTGCCGCACTCAGATTGAATACGGCACTTCTTTCGCACAAGTCTCTTATCGAGCCGCAGTTTGTTCCCGAACAGTCACGTTATGTTTCTGTACCCGCGGCTTCGTTATTTTTCTTTCAGCATTTCGATCAGCTTTGCCGGCGTCGGCGGATTTCCCTTATAGAGGGCCATCATTCGGTATACCTTTCCGGCGATAAGCAGACAGAGTACGGACACGATCAGCACCAGAAACAGAGACAGCAGCCCCATTCCCAGCGAGACTTCACCGAGCATAATCCGGCTTGGAGTTACGAGAATCGAGGTGAATGGGACAAAGTCCAGCCAGCGGGCAAAGGAACCCGAGCCCATGCCGCCGATCCCTCCGGCATAAAGCGCAGCCAGAAAGCTGATAACCAGCACCATCGTAAACGCCACGTTTGTGGAGGAAAGATCTTCCGGTTTTCCTGCTGCCGATCCGCCGATCGCCGACAAGGAGCAGTAGAGGAAAAATCCGGACACCATCATCACGATGGCCAGCAGAATGCCCGGTACAGTCAGCACTCCCTGAAATTCGCTCAGGGAATCGAAAAACAGCAGAAGCAGCATATCGGAATCCGGATGGATCCTACGCACCAGCGCGCTGCCGGCGGCAAAACCGCCGATCAGGCAGGCGGCGACGATCACAAACTGCAGAACACTCGCCGCAGTAATCGCAAGAACTTTTCCGAACACCATTGCTGTCGGTTTCACTGTCACCAGGAAGGTGTCCATCAGCTTGGAAGTTTTTTCCATGATGACGTTGTTGGCCACTCCCTGTCCGTAAAACAGCACCAGGAAATACAGGATCATAATATTCAGATACGGCAGAAGCATTCCGAGCACTTCCCTCATATTCTCCAGCGCCGCCTCGGTTGCGGAGAGCGTTTCATCTCCGGCCGTTGTCACTTCCGTGGTTGTGGGAACGAGGAACTCTGCGGCGGCAGTCGGGTCGATGCCGGATTTCTGCAGCAGAATTATCTGAAAGTTTGCCTGCACAAATGCATTGAGGTCGTCTGCATCCCCCTCTGACAGCGAAGTGTTCTCCGGGAGAATCAGATCCATCTGATAACTGTTCTGCGGCTCGCCTGCGGATCCGTTCTGTGTTTCCCCCTGAATGGCTTCCTGCGTCTCCTGCAGGACAAGAATCAGGCTGAAGCTGTCCTGTGCTGCCTGTGTCTCTGCCTCGCTTATATCGCTGCACGGCACATAGGAAATTCCTCCGAAGACTTCAGAGCCAGCCTGGGACAGAAGATTCCAGTCTGCCGTCCCTTCTGTTTCATCGACTACGCAGACTTTTGTTACAGGGCTGGCAGACACTGTTTCCGCTGCAGAATCGGAGTTTCCGCCGAAATATTCCACCGCGGCCATAATGCATGCCGGGAGGAGAAAACAGAGCAGGGCGAAAAGAATCGTTCCTGCCAGATACCCGCCGCTCTTTACCTGCCTTTCGAAGGTAAACGCAAAAACCTTTCCAATTCCTTTCAATTGTCTTTTCATATCAGTTCTGCTCCTTTCCGGAAGACTGTTCTTTCGCCATCGCAAACATCTGGCGGAACGTCGGACGGCTTCCGCGGTACATCAGCAGCGCGCGGTAAACTCTTGCGCTGAAGACTGCCAGAAGAGCGATCACTGCCGCCTGGATCAGCCAGGAAAGCAGAAGGATTCCAATTCCGATATTTCCGAGGACATACTGCACCGGCGCGCAGAATGCCGAGATCACCGGACAGAGGCTGGCAAACAGATTCAGCCCGTCTCCTCCGATGCTTCCGGCAAGCACTGCCACAAAATAGCCGACGAAAATCAGTATCGTGGACAAGGTGGAAGCTCCCTGTACGTCGTCCATGGAGGAGCATCCGGTGCCGGACAGCCCCGCCAGGATCGCAAACGTCAGATATCCCAGCAGCATGGAAATCAGCACAATGAGAACCGTCGCCGGACTGAGGTTCAGAAGATTCATCGAAAAGCCTGACGCAGCCATCATATCTGAAATTGCAGAAACATCCATAAACCGGCTGCTGACCAGCCAGGAAATTCCGATTCCGGCCAGAAACAGTAGAAAGAATCCGAAGATATATGCCATTGCCGCGAGAATTTTCCCAACAAGCAGCGCCAGCGGCTGAACGCTTACCATCAGCATCTCCACCAGCTTGGAAGCTTTCTCCTCAACCACCGCCCGCACAATATAGGTGACGGCAAAAATGCTTACCATCATAACGACGATGGAATATCCAAGCTGAAGCCCATACTGGACGTCCCAGTTGACGCTTTCTCCGTCCCGGTACTCTTCCGCCGTCTGTACCTGGCCGGTGACTCCCGCGAGAAGAGTAGCTCTCTGATCTTCCGTAATCTGAAGCGCGGACAGCTTTGCCTGTTCCACAGCCTGCGAAGCAAGCGTCTGCAGACCGGACAGATCACTGTCGGAAGGTTCCTGCTCCGGAAGGCACCGGACAGAGATCATGGTTCCTCCGGTCGCCTCATTTTCTGAAAACAGCACATATACGGAATCCTCCTCCCCGGAAGATTCGAAATCGTCGATGGAGAACGCTGCCTCCTCGAAGGCAGTATTTCTGAAATAGTCGTCTTCTTCTGCCGCTTCTTCCAGGTTGACAGAATACCCCGTCTGATCCTGCCAGTATACCTTTGAAATTCCCGCGGAATCCCCTGCGGAGATTCCGCCGCCGGAAAACAGCGTCGTAACCGGAACAGAAAACAAGGCGATCACAAGCATAATGATCAGTGTAATCATATTCGCTTTATTCTTTGCAAACTGCAGGAACGTAAACTGAAAAACTTTTCCGGCGCCCTGAAGCTCACTTTTATTCTGTTTCATGGGCCTCACCTCCTACCGTGGACACGAAGATTTCGTGCAGGGACGGCTCCCGAAGGTCAAAGGTAATCACGCGGATGTTATCTCTGATCAGCAGCGCAAGAAGCTCATTGGCCTGATCCTCTCCGGTCACCTTCAGCTGATACTCATATTCCTTCTCGGAAAGCTGTGTAATCCCCACGCTCTGAATGTAAGAGGAGATATCCTGCTCTGTTTTCAGACGAAGATTCACGCGGCCATGACGCTTTTTAATCTCATTGAGATTTCCCTGAAGCAAAGCTTTGGAGCGGTGAAGGATCGTGATATCTGTGCAGAACTCTTCCACGGTTGCCATCTGATGGCTGGACATGATCAGATACCTGTCTTTGGCGATTTCCTCGCGAATCACAGCCTTGAACAGATCCGTATTGACCGGATCGAGGCCGGACAGAGGCTCATCCAGAATCAGAAGCTCCGGATCTGAGATCAGAGCGATCATAAACTGAATTTTCTGCTGGTTTCCCTTGGACAACTGATCTGCCAGTTTCGGCTTCTGCGCCTTTGCCCTTGCACGTCCTTTTCCTGCCGGAGCAACGCTTTTCCCCGGATAGAGATACTCTTCCACCTGAAGGCGCTCTGCCCAGTAACGGATTCGTTTCTTTGCCTCCGCCTTGGGGACGCCGCGCAGACCGGCAAAGTAGATCAGCTGATCCATCAGCGGATACTTTGGGTAAAGTCCGCGCTCTTCCGCCAGATAGCCGACGTTGCAGGTCGCTGTATCCAGCGGTTTTCCGTTCCACAGCACTTCCCCACTGTCTTTCGCCAGCATTCCGAGCATCATACGGATCGCCGTTGTCTTTCCGGCGCCGTTTGTTCCCAACAGTGCGTATACGCCGGACTTGGGCATCTCGAAACTCAGGCGGTCAAGGACAGTCTTGCTTCCGTACTTTTTCGACAGGTTTGAAACGATAAGACTCATAGTATTAATCTCCTTTTCCCTCTCGTTTTTTCACAGCAAAATATCCTGAGATATTCAACGATAATATATCATGTTTTCGGAATAATAACAAGAAAAATCACAAAACCGACCTGTTATTATTTAAAATGCTGCTATTTGGCAGAATTGCTTGTCAACATTTCCTGCACGGATCTGGATGAACTGTAACCGGAAACCGCTTGTTTCTTTTTGCAGGATATGGTAGTATCAGGGGAGAAAAGAGGGCGAAGCAGAGGAGATTTCTGTACAGCCTTTTCAAGTGTCCGGCAGCGGCGTCTGTCGGACGGAAATCTTACGGAGGAGAATGAAATGCATACACTGAAACGTTTTATCAACTATTACGCACCTTACAGAACCGTATTTTTCCTCGATCTGTTCTGTGCCACGCTAATCAGTCTGGTGGATCTGGCATATCCCCAGATCCTGCGTACTCTGACCAACACGCTGTTTACGGAGGATGCGCCGGCAATTCTCCGGGCGCTGCCCCCGATTGCGGCGGGACTTCTGGTCATGTACATTGTTCAGAGCCTTTGCAAATATTATGTCAGCTACCAGGGGCATATGATGGGAGCCAATATGGAACGGGATATGCGCCAGCAGCTGTTTGATCACTACGAGAAGCTTTCTTTCTCATATTATGACAGAAATAATTCCGGACAGATGATGAGCAAGCTGGTATCGGATCTGTTTGACATCGCGGAGTTTGCGCACCATGGTCCGGAGAATCTGTTTATCTCTCTGATTAAAATTGTTGGATCCTTCTTTTTCCTGTTCCTGATCAACTGGAAACTGGCGATCCCGCTGACAGTTCTGGTAATCTGCATGTTTCTGTTCTCTCTCAGCCAGAATCAGCGAATGCAGGAGACCTTCATGGAAAACCGCAGGAAAATCGGAGACGTCAATTCCAGTCTCCAGGACACACTGGCCGGCATCCGTGTCGTTCAGTCTTTTGCCAATGAAGAGGTGGAGCGGAAGAAATTCTCAAAAAGCAATCATGCCTTCCTGCTTTCCAAGGACGCCAACTACAGCTGCATGGGTACCTTTATGGGATGGAACCTGTTTTTCCAGGGAATGATGTATCTGGTTACGCTTACCTTCGGAGGATACCTGATTGCGAAGGGACAAATGCAGGTGGGAGATCTGGCCATGTATTCTCTGTATATCGGAATCTTTATCAGCCCGATCCAGATTCTTGTGGAACTGATTGAAATGATTCAGAAAGGCTTTTCCGGTTTTCGCAGATTTCTGGAGGTGATGGATACGGAACCGGAGATCCAGGACGCGCCGGATGCGAAGGATCTGGAAAATGTCAGAGGCCATGTGGCTTACGAGGATGTTTCGTTCCATTACAGCGACGACGACACGATGGTACTTTCCCATGTTTCCTTTGATATCCCGGCAGGAAAATCCATCGCTCTTGTGGGGCCTTCCGGCGGCGGAAAGACGACGATCTGTTCTCTGCTTCCGCGGTTTTATGACGTGACCGGAGGGCGCGTAACCATTGACGGACAGGATGTACGGACGCTGACGAAAAAAAGTCTGCGCAGTCAGATCGGAAGCGTTCAGCAGGATGTTTATCTGTTCTGCGGGACAATCCGTGAGAATATCGCTTACGGAAAACCGGACGCAACGATGGAAGAAATCATTGAAGCCGCCAGAAAAGCAAATATTCATGAGTTTATCCAGGAGCTTCCGGACGGCTATGACACATTTGTGGGCGAGCGGGGCACCCGTCTGTCCGGGGGACAGAAACAGCGGATTGCCATTGCCCGCGTATTCCTGAAAAATCCGCCGATCCTGATTCTCGACGAGGCAACCAGTGCCCTGGACAATGAGAGCGAGCGCAGAATTCAGAAGAGCCTGGAAGCGCTCGCAGAAAACCGTACGACCATTACGATCGCACACCGTCTTTCCACGATTCGAAATGCGGATGAAATTCTTGTGATCACTGAGGAAGGTATCGCAGAGAGAGGCACCCATGCGGAGTTGCTCAAAGCAGATGGCATTTATGCCCACTATTATAAAATGCAGTTCGAAGGACTGGAGTAACAGAACTGACAGTTCAGATGGATGAACTGCCACAAAGCAATGAAAAGCAGAGAGTCTCGAAATCTGCGGCAGATACAGAACCGCCGCAGATTTCGAGACTTTTCTTTATATAACAGGAAACTGCGTTCCCTGTTATATAAAAACGCTCCGCGGGATGCGCACTCGCGCGGAGCAGAAATATGTCGCCAGGGCGACCGCGCTCGGCTCGAGAGTTCCGCAAGCGGAACTCTTTGTTATTGCCGTCAGATACTTTCGCCGAGCACTGCACGGACGCAGTTGGCCGCGGGGAAATCTTTTTTTCCCATCCCGTATCCCGTTTTCCGGATGATCATCTGAGGGAGACGGCAGAATTCGTCGGAATAGTATTTGAGAATGGCCGCTCCCGTCGGAGTGCACAGCTCTCCTTCGATCCGGCCCGCGTAGCAGGGAACGCCTTCCAGGATCCGTGCAGTCGCCGGCGCCGGCACTGGAAGGATTCCATGGGCGCAGCGCACCTGACCGTATCCGACATTTATAGGCGAAGTTACGATCTTTTCCGCGCCGAGTTCCCGGATCAGCAGCGCACATCCGGTAATATCCGCGAGAGCGTCCGCCGTTCCGACCTCATGAAAATGGATCTCAGATACCGGTCTTCCGTGTACGCTGGCCTCCGCCTCTGCAATGATCTGGTAAATGCTTTTGACATCCCTTTTCACCTGTTCCGGAATGTCCAGATGCTCTATCCTGTGATCGATTTCCGCCATGCCGTGATGGGCATGGGAATGGGTATGGACATGATACAGACCCGATGCATGTTCCGGAAACGCAGGATCCTGTGCCGCAGGCTCCGGATGTTCCTGCGGCACAGGATCCGCCAGATGCCCGGGGTCTGTGTGATGATCCGACTCCTCCAGGTGACCGGCTCCCCCGTGATGGCCGTGGGAATGGCTGTGGACCTCGTGAACAGGGATATTTTCACCGGCGTGAGCGTCGGTCGGAACCTCCAGGCTCTCCTCCTCCGTTCCGTTGACGCTTACCTCCGCGTGAGTTCCCACGATGCCGCATTTCACCGCATTCTGTAATTCTACGTGTACGCCGGGAATCCCCAGGCGGTTCATACGGTCGGCAAAGGATTGCTTATCCGGAAGCAGATCGGCAAGAGCACCCATAAGCATATCTCCGGCTGCACCCATATTGCATTCAAGGTATAAGAGTTTCATGATTTCCGTCCCTCCATGTGATTGATCATACTGGCCAGATATCCGGCCCCGAAGCCGTTGTCGATATTCACAACGCTGACGCCGCTGGCACAGGAATTGAGCATGGAAAGCAGCGCGGAAAGGCCTCCGAAGTTTGCTCCGTACCCGATACTCGTCGGCACTGCGATCACCGGGCAGTCGGCCATCCCGCCGATCACGCTTGCCAGCGCGCCTTCCATCCCGGCGATCGCCACAATCACCCGGGCGGTCATGATATCTTCCACATGGCTCATCAGCCGGTGCATTCCGGCTACGCCCACGTCGTAGAGCCGCACCACTTCATTTCCGTAAACCTCGGCGGTCAAAGCCGCCTCTTCCGCCACCGGCATATCGCTGGTTCCTCCTGTGGCGACAACAATTTTTCCGATCCCGTCCGGTTCCGGCATCTCTCCCACAATCCCGATCCGGCACAGAGGATCATAATGCAGATCCAGCTCTGACGACACATGGTCTGCCGCTTCCTGGGACATGCGGGTAATCAGAACGGTTTTTTCATGTTCCCGTACCATTTCCGCCGCGATTTTCAGAATCTGATCCGGCGTTTTTCCGGCGCCGTAAATTACCTCCGCCATTCCCTGGCGGATTCCACGATGGGTATCCAGTTTGGCGAATCCCATCTCTTTATAAGGTTCTGTCTTGATCCGGAGCATTGCGTCGTCGGGGGGCAGAGTTCCTGCGGCCACCTGCTCCAGCATTTCTTTCCATTCTTTTTTGTCCATTTTACTGTCAGCCTCTGCTTATCCTTTCAGTGTATTTACCCATTCTCTCAGCATATCCTCGGAATCTCCTGCGCTCAGCCGTCTACCCGGAAGCCATACGGTGGTTTCACTGCACAACGACCTCAGCTTGCTTTCCGTATCTCCCAGGCCGCTGCCTCCCGATGTACAGAACAGCACGATCTGCTTTCCGGAAAAATCATACTGCTCCAGAAATGTGCTGATAATTCTCGGCGCTTCATACCACCAGACAGGGAAGCCCAGGAAAACGGTCTGGTAGCTTTCCATATCCGCCACCCTGCCCCGGATTGCCGGGCGTGCTCCGGGATCTTTCATTTCTATTGTACTGCGGCTTTTCTTATCCATCCAGTTCAGATCCGCATCCGTATACGGAACCTCCGGACAGATTTCAAAGAGATCTGCATCTGCCGCTTTCGCCAGCGTCTCTGCTACGCGGCGTGTCACACCGCTCGCTGAAAAATATGCCACCAATCGTTTCTGTTTCATACTTGCCTCCTCCTGACGCCTCTGCGGCGTCTTACTGATATTTGTCTGAAAACCCATTTTTGGAGTCTGTTGTATTTCCTATAGGATACAACCTGAAGTATACTCCAAGTCAAGTGTTTTCGCTCTCTGTTTCTTCGAATCTTTTAAAGTAATGAAGTACCATCGGGAGCGCCACGGCAAAAATCAGAAGATCCGCCAGCGGTCCGGAAGCCTGCAGGCCGATCAGGCCCAGAAGCCGGGGCAGAATCAGCAGCGCCGGAACGTAAAACAGAATCTGACGGCTGAAAACCAGGATACTGCTCGCCAGCGTCCGGCCAACCACCTGAAACAGCGTGCTCACGCAGGACATAAATGCAGAGAACGGAAGGGAAATGCAGATCAGCCGCAGCGCTGTCGCGCCGATCCGGATGACCTCCGGATCATCCCGGAACAGGCCGATCAGTCCCGGAGCAAAAAGAATTCCGGCCACAGCGAACGCGCACATACTCAGCATAGCCGTCCTGGCGGTAAACCAGAAAGCATCCTTTACACGCTTATGATTTTTCATTCCATGGGCATAGCCGATGACAGGCTGACAGCCTTCAATCAGTCCGAGAGACACCGCGTTGGAGAGATAAAGCAGACGACTGGCGACACTCATCGCCGCAATCGCAGCGTCACCCCATCCGCCGGCGACAAGATTCAGCACGACATTGGCAAACATATTGCAGCCATGGCGGCACAGGCTGGGAAAGCCTGTGGTAAACAGCAGCCCATATTCCTCCGGTCTGCGGTAAAGCAGCCGGAAGGCAATCTGTACCTGTGTCTGTTTCCGGACATAATAACTGAGGAGGATCCCCCAGGCAATGATCTGGCTGAGCGCAGTCGCAATTGCCGCGCCGGAAATTCCCCAGTCAAAAACAAAAATAAACAGCGGATCAAGCACCATGTTCAGCACGCCGCCGGTCACCTGCCCAATCATGCTCTCCCTGCTTTTTCCCTCTGCACGGATACACTGGCTGAGTGCCAGACTGCTGGCGGAAAACGGCGCTCCGATAAAAATATATCTGCCATAAGCGACCGCATACGGCAGATTGGTCTCCGTCGCTCCCAGAAGACGCATCAGAGGCGCGCCGGCCGCAATTCCCACGACAGCCACAAGCAGACCGAAGAAAAAGCTCAGAAAGAAGGCGGTGCTGGCTGTCGCGTCCGCCTCTTTTTGCTGCTTCGCCCCAAGCATCCGGGAAACAAGATTCGAACCTCCGGTGCCAACCCAGAAACCCAGTGCGTTCAGAACCATCGGGACCGAGAAAACGACGCCGACCGCCGCCGTCGCGCTGGTTCCAATCTGTCCGACGAAAAAGGTATCCGCCAGGTTATAAACACTGCTGATCAGAGTTGTGACCATACTTGGCACGGCCAGAGACATGATCAGACTCGAGACGGGAGCTGTAGTCATCCGCTCGTACTGTCCCTGAGTGTCTTTCAGATTCTTCTTCATTTTTCTACCTTCTCTCCGATAAAAATCACTTCGCGACGGGACGGATGCCCGCAGGCACTATGCATTCCTGCGGTCTGTGCAGGGAATGCATAGTGCCTGGCTGAACGGCAACGCCTGAATCTCACACTCTCTCTAATGCATAGAGCGCAGCGCCTGTGGCGCCGACGATCTCCGGCTCCTCACAGATATAAAGTTTTGCGCCTATCTTCTCTTCCACTGCCCGCACGACGCCCGGGTTTTTCGCAACGCCTCCGGTCATCATAAAATCCGGTTCCATGCCCACACGGCGCAGAAGACCGAAGGCTTTGTTTGCAATCGCATGACACACGCCGTCGGCGATATCTGCCTTTTCCTTATTGTTTGCGATCAGGGAAATCACCTCCGACTCGGCAAAGACAGAGCACATACTCGTAATCTCAATTTTCTCCGTCGAGGTCAGGGCAATTTTTCCAAGCTCGTCCAGAGAGACTTCCAGCGTGCGGGCAATCATCTCAAGAAAACGTCCCGTTCCCGCCGCACATTTGTCGTTCATGACAAAATCCTTGACTTCTCCGTTTTCATTCAACCGGATCGCCTTGCTGTCCTGCCCGCCGATGTCCAGGATCGTACGTATGGACGGATTGAAATAGTGCGCGCCTTTTCCATGGCAGCTGATCTCCGTCACGTTTTCATCAGCAAATTCGATGCTGACCCGTCCATATCCGGTGGAGACAATCAGAGAAATATCTTCTCTGGCAAGCCCTGCCTTTTCAAGAACCTCATGCAGCGCCCGGTCTGCGCTCACGCCGGATTTCGCGCCGGTGCGCACCACTGAAAACGCTTTGATTTTTTTATCCTGGTCCATAACCACTGCGTTGGTCGATGTGGAGCCACTGTCAATTCCGATTACATACATTGTTCCGTCTCCTTTTCTCTGTTTTTCTGTCTGCCCTCTTTCCGGATTCAGCGACTCCAGAAACGCCTCGATTCTTGTACGGATCTGACCGCTGCTCTGGCGGGTGTAATCCGTTTCCAGCAGAAGAAGGGGGCGGTCCATCCATTCTCTGATCCACGCATATTCATAAGCGTAGTTGTCGCAGAACTGTACCGTGTGGTAAATGATTCCGTCCACACTGCCCGCACTGCGCCGGATCAGCTCGTCCCGGTTGGCTGCCCGTTCCATCCTCATACACGGGAACTGACTCAGCAGACCGCGGGTATATCCGGTAAGGAGCTCCTTCTCCTCCACCAGAATTTTTCTTCCCAGGCCTGTGCAGGTCAGATCAAACGCCACATTGGCATGATTTTCTTTCAGGATTTCTTTGATACTGTCATTGGCGCGGGCGCCGATGATGCCGATATTGACGGTATGGTCCTTCACCGCATACTGCTGTTCTTCCCGGAGTCCCTCCAGGTAAGACCGGAACGTATCTTCCCGGAATGTTTTTCCGGAAAACGCTTCATATTCCCGGATCATTGCCCGGATTCTCTGTTCATAAAGCGTGACGCCCGCATCCTTCGTAATGCGCGGAGTGTCCAGCATATAGATAAATTTTTCCGGAAATTCCTCTCTGAGCACATCGTAGAGACGGCGGATACTGTCACAGCATGTAGTCAGAATCACACCCTCATAATCTTTGCTCATCATTTCCTCGAGAACCCCTTTGGCAAAACTGCATATATTGGGGTGCATCCGGATTTCCGCCTGGTTGAAGTTTGTCACATCCGGCTCAATCCGGCTCATTTCCACCCCCATGGATTCAAAAATTTCCACAGGGGCGTATTTGCATATATATCCTAGCATAATATCATTTCTGCTCCTTTTTCGTAATCATTCTGCCAGGCCTGCACATTCACCGTGCAAGGCCGCAGGACAACGCGGCTGTCCGGTTACCTGCCGGACGCCTGCAGCAATTCGGTCCCTTCTTCCTCGCCGTCGCCGGCATCCAGCATTTCCAGGAACGCCTCCAGGCGGGTCTTGATCTGACCGTCATGGCTGTTCCTCCGGTCGATACCGTCTCCGTCCAGGATCAGCATCGGAATGTTCATGTCTTTCAGTTTTTCCTTCAGCAGCACGCTGCCGCCCGAAGACTGTTTGCAGCCCCAGTGGCAGAACTGAATCACGGCATCCGGGTGAAGGGTTTCTGCCAGACGGCCAACCATCTCCGCTTTGTGAGAGTAGGAACCGTTGTACAGATTCCGTATGATTTTCCGGGCCAGAGCATGAAACGGTCTGGAAGGATCCATTTCCTCCATGGAATCGATAATAATGTCGCTGGCAATGATCTGATACTTCTGATTGGTGTTGAAATATTTCTGCAGCGTTTCCTGGTAAAACGGGAGCAGATGGATCCAAAGGATCTTCTTTCCCTCAAATTTCGGATATGTTTTGATATCTTCAATCATAAACCGGATCAGATCCAGGAACTCCTGCCTTCCGATCATCAGGTGCATTCCCATCATCATATAGAGATGGCTGATCATCTCTCCCGGATAATACCGCTCGCTCTGCAGGCGGAAGAACCGCATCAGTTCTTTGCGTGTCTCATTTTCGATCCGGATGGAAGCTTTCAGTTTTTCCTCGTCAAAGGGTCTGCCGAATCTTTTCTCCAGCTCGGCGGTAAAATCCTTCAGCTGCTGCGCCAGGTAATCCACGGATGCCTCATCGTCCCGGTAGGGAACATCCAGAAAGGTAAACGGCACTCCTTTTTTCTTTTCCAGATAGCGGAAAGTATTCAGATTGCCGTCACAGGAGAGAGAAGTCGTCACCGCATATTCCGGCACAGGCACGGCGCCGCTGTCGATGGCTCCTACAAAGGTTTTGTGATAGGAACACAGCGTGGGAGCGATTCCCTCATTCTGTGCGTAGTCAATAAAAAAATCCTCCAGGTGGTAGCCGCTGAAATAGCAGGAAAGACATTCAATGGAAAGTGTGTTGAGACCAAAGCAGTCCATGATCTCGCAGGGAGAGAAAATATTTCCCCACACATAGCGGTCCGGTCGTCCGAGAGAATCCGCCACCAGCGACATCATCATGGTTTCCAGTTTCTGATAGCCTCTGGACAATCCTTTCTTCGGGAGCAGCTTCATGCGGAATTTATTTGCCTTGAATCCCAGAAGTATTTTTCCCCAGTTCTCACCGGGATGTTCGACGGTCTGTTCTTTTACATGATCGATATATTTGTCTGCAATCCACATAGTTTCCTCCATATTATAAAACGCAGATTCACGGCACAGGCAAAGGCATATGCGGGAATCTGGCAGGGTAACATAAATAATTCTACAAGATAATGGTATACCACATTTTTCACAGAATTTCCATAGATAAACTGTAAAATCCTCGTAGCAGGGTAACAGTTCAGTCCACTGAACTGTTACGGTATCCGGCGGAACAGAAAAAAAGAACGGAACCGGTATCCGCAGAAAAGGATCGGTTCCGTCCAACAATTCTGCTTGCCGTTCTCTTTCTGCAGGACATGAGAAAGAATACCTATGAATTGCTGCATACAAAACCTGTCAGCGCCACACAGTACGTCGTTGGAAAAGTTGCAGCAGGTTTCCTGATCAGCCTCATAATCCTTGCAATATTAAATCTGGTATTCTGGGCGGCCTGCATGATCTGTACCAGCGGTAATGGCTTTGAGATACGATTGACGGACTTTCTCCTGGCAACCTGCCAGTATATTTTGCCGAATATGCTGATGATTGTGTGTGTATATACTATCGTAGCACTTTTATTTAAGAATCCGCTTCCTGCGGTTCCCCTTTTATTCCTGTATATGATTTACTCCAATATGGGAAGCCGAAATGCGGAAGGTGTTTACGGATATTATGGGCGGCCGCTGGCGATTATGGTACGCTTTCCGGGGATGTTTTTTGATGTGACACCGCCGCCGCTGGCAACGGTGAACCAGATCTGTCTGCTGATTGCTTCCGCAGGAATCGTTCTCATTGGAATACAGCTTTGGAGGAGGCGAAGAATATGATAATGACAGAAGGAAAGATCATTCTTCCGGCATATAAGCTGGCATATGCTTTCAGCTTTGTTGTGATATTAAGTCTGATTCGTGGTATCACTTTTTCTTATGAAATTGGTGTTGCAATGGAAGCGCCCATGGCTGTACTTGCAATGGTTTTCTGTGCGGACACTTATACGCAGGAAATCACCTCCAAACGGTCAGAGATACACCGTTTATATCCCATACAAAGACGCCTTTCTTCCCTTGGAATGCGGATGGTGATACAGGAAATTACCCTTTTTGTATTGAGTGCCATTGGATACGGTATGTTTTATGGCTTTCAACATCCGCAGTCCCTTTCTAAGGCCGGACAAAGCACAGAATCAGAGCTTCAGATGTTTTTCATATTTTTAGCGGCAATAGCGGTAACTCTTTGGTTCTGGGGCATCCTGGCAAATCTTCTTGCCTGTTTGTTCCGAAATATGTGGGTGGGTATCGGATGCGGTATTGCCCTTTGGCTTGTAACAAATTCCACTTTGGGTAATAATGTGCTGGGCAACTGGAATCTGTTTTCCTATGCTTTCCGCAATGTAATGGACAGCCGGGATTTCAGATGGCTGTACGGCAAGGCTTTCTGCCTGCTGCTATGCGTATGGATGACACTTTTGACGCCGAATATAATCAGGAAAAGAGGTTGAAATCTATGAGTATTAAAATCAATGATCTGACTGTGACATTTAAGAATAAAGTGACTGCGATTAATCACGCTAATCTGGAAATACCAAATGGAATTTTTGGCCTCCTGGGAGAAAACGGAGCCGGAAAAACCACCTTAATGAGAGTCCTGACCACAGTTCTTGCACCCACCGGTGGTACGGTAAGTATGAACGGAATTCTTTATTGTGAAGAAAATTACCCGAAAATCCAGCGTCAGATCGGCTACCTGCCGCAGGAGATTGACTTGTATCCCGGTCTGACGGTTCAGGAATGTCTCGAATATATGGGGGATCTTGCCGGCGTACCGAAAGAGGAATGTCGGAAGCGCATTCAGTATTATCTTGAGAAAACCAGCCTGACAGAGCATCGGAAGAAGAAAATGAGACAGCTTTCCGGAGGAATGAAGCGGAGGGTTGGTCTGGTACAGGCTCTTTTAAATGAACCTGAATTCCTGATTGTGGACGAACCGACTACCGGGCTTGATCCGGAAGAACGAATCCGCATCCGGAATTTGCTGGTTGATTTCTCAGAAAACAGAACCGTTCTTTTTTCCACTCACGTAGTGGAGGATCTGGCAGCGGTCTGCAGCCGGCTTGCGGTGATGAAAAAGGGACAATTCCTATATGCCGGAAGCATGAAAGAATTGATCCGGACGGCCAAAGGACACGTTTGGATATGTCGGCTCCGCGATGAAGCGCAGGCCCGGGAAGTGGAGAAAAAATATCATATCTCGTCCAAACAGCTGTCCGAAGACGGCATTCAGATAAAATTGATCAGCGACGAGATGCCGGACATGGACTGTGTTTCTGTGGAGCCTACGCTGGAAGACGCGTACATTTATATTTCCGGACAGCAGGCATAAAATCACCCGCCGCACAAGTGTAACGGCCCCAAAAGCGTTCCTGTTTCGATGGGAAACGCTTTTGGGGCTCTTTTTCTTACTTCGATTTTTGGCAGATACAGAATTCAAGTTGTTTCTTTCTTACCCGAAGATTCGTACTGCCATACCTCAGTTCTTCTCTATTTTCTGTTTTCCGGTAGACCACACGTGCTGTTCTTTTGCCGCTGCCGGAGTGTTCTGTGCCATCACACCTACCAGCCGGTGCGGTACGTAAGCCTCTTCCAGATAGGAGAGTTCTCCGGGAGCCAGAATCAGATCCACGGATTTTGCGGTGCCTTCCACGTGATGCATTTTCGTGGCGCCCACCACCGGAGCTGTGACCTTTGTCAGAAGCCATGCCAGCGAAACCTCCGTCATCGAAACGTTATGTTTCTCTGCCAGTTCCGCCACACGCTGAATGATCACCTGATCCTGCTCTTCCGTCGCATCGTATTTAAGTTTCGCGTAGCTGTCTTCCTGCAGACGTTTGGAAGTCTCTCCCGGATGTTTGGAGAGTCTGCCGCCGGCAAGCGCGCTGTAGGGCGTCATGGCAATATTGTCCTCAGCGCACAGCTTTGTCATCTCCCGCTCTTCTTCCCGGAAAATCAGATTGTAATGTCCCTGTACAGATACGAATTTCGCAAACCCTTCTTTTTCGGCCAGTGCGTTGGCTTTGGCCAGCTGATAGGCAAAGCAGTTGGAAATGCCGATGTACCTTGCCTTGCCTGCTTTTACGATTCGGTTCAGTCCGTCCATAATGTCGTAAAGGGGCGTCTCATAATCCCACATATGGTAAATATACAGATCCACATAGTCCATACCGAGATTTTTCAGACTCGTATTGATCATCCGCTCAATGTGCTGCTGTCCGGAAACTCCGGATGCAATCTCTTCCTGGGTCCGGGGCAGAAATTTCGTAGCGACAACCACATCTTCACGCTTTGCAAAATCCTTCAGAGCCCGCCCCACATACTGCTCGCTTGTGCCGCTCTGGTATCCGATCGCGGTATCAAAAAAGTTGATTCCCAGTTCCAGTCCCCGTCGGATAATCTCACGGGAATGCTCTTCGTCCAGCGTCCAGCTGTGCTGTCCGTTTTTGGCATCTCCGAATCCCATGCATCCCATGCAGATACGGGAAACCGCCAGTTCCGAATTTCCAAGTTTGCTGTAATTCATGTTCATTTCCTCCTTTAAGGTAAATGTGGCAGTTCCGTAACAGTTCAGTCTGCTGAACTGCCGCATAGTTCCGTCTGTCGGACTGTCACAGAGTTGATAACAATTTTTACTTTGTATGTTTATATTATACGATATGTCTTTTGTCATGTAAAATACTTGTACTTTATGTATATCAATGCCTGCTTTGCATGAATATAATAGCCAATGTCTGTCTGGCACGCCTGGCATACGAAGAGTTTCATAATTGAAAACGATTGATTGATCTGGTATACTGGCAATAACAGATTCAGGAGGTGACTGTATGGAATTGCGTGTCCTTCAATATTTTCTCGCCGTGGCCAGAGAACAGAGCATTTCAAGAGCCGCGCAGTCTCTGCACCTGACCCAGCCGACGCTGTCCACCCAGCTCAAAGCGCTGGAAGAAGAACTGGGCAAACAGCTTCTGATACGCGGAACACCCGGTTCCCGAAAAGTGACTCTGACGGAAGAAGGGATGATTCTCAGAAAGCGTGCGGAAGAAATTCTGTCACTGGTAAACAGGACTACCAGTGAAATTGCGTTGTCCGACCAGTCGATTGCCGGGGACGTCTATATCGGCGCCGGTGAAACAGACGGAATCCGCCTGCTCACACGGGCCGCGCAGAATGTTCAGTCCCAGTATCCCCACATTCACTTTCACATCTCCAGCGGCGACGGAAAAGATGTGCTGGAAAATCTTGACAAGGGACTGATTGATTTCGGCCTGTTGCTGCAGACCGCAGATATCACAAAATATGAAGTTCTGGAACTGCCTGTCCGGGAAACCTGGGGTGTGCTGATGCGCAGGGACGCACCTCTGGCAGGGAAAGAAGTAATTGCTCCGGAAGACCTGTGGCATGTGCCGCTGATCATTTCGCGTCAGGCCTTTTCCAGCGCCATGCTTTCTTCCTGGCTGAAAAGAGATTTATCTGAGCTCCATGTGGCGGCAACTTACAACCTGCTGTACAACGGTTCTCTCATGGTCGAGGAAGGAATGGGATATGTCCTGTGCCTGGACAGAATCATCAATACCAGCGGAGACAGCCCGCTCTGCTTCCGCCCGTTCGCTCCGTCCCTGGAGCTTGGCGTATATATGGTGTGGAAAAAATACCAGGTTTTCTCCAAAGCCGCAGAAAAATTTCTGAATGTCATGCGGGAAGAACTGGAAGCATCCGAAAAATCCCGCAGAGATCCTTTCGATTGATCTCTGCGGGATTTTTTGTAACAGTTCAGTCAACAGCATCAATAGTGATTGTTCCGGTCATCCGGGAAACCAGCTCTCCGCCGGAGACAACGTGACCCAGTTCATACAGCGACGGGTTTTCACTGTAGTCTCCGTAAAACAGAACCACATCTCCCCAAGGCTCATAATAAGCCAGCGTTCCCGCCCCTTCGTCCGCCATGGGTGTATCGGTGATATCCAGCGCCTGTGGAGGATAAAAAATCTTTTCATTGGTACTGTAATCCTCCACTTCAATGGTAAGCGGAAGCTGTTCCCAGAGAGACACAGCCGCCGCGCTGTGATTCAGCTGGTATATGACAGTATCCTCCCCGCAAGTCACTGATATCTGCATTTCTTCCTGTTCCGTTTCGCCGGTCTCTTCTGTTTCTGCGGATGAATCCGCCGCCATATATCCAAGACACGCAGTCCACTCCCGGATTGCTTCCCGGGATGAGGCAGCCTCTTCCTCATAACAGTCGAAGATGTTGTAAGAAATCTGTGCATCCGGCGCCGCCTCTGTGATAAGCTCCACACTGTTGGCCAGCCCGCCGGTTCCATGTGAGCAGAACAGATACACCTGCTTGCCGGAGAGATCGTTCTGTTCCAGGAAAGAAAGCAGTGCCATAGGGACGCCGTACCACCAGTTGGGGTACTAAAATGTAGCCCGTCCTCTCCAGCCCTTGAAAACACTGGGCTTAACGGCTTACACAAGTGTGTTTTCTGTTCTTTTTAGTAGCATATTGCTCCGACCTTTCCCATTTATTGTACTCTGGTTTACCCGTTTATACAAATACCTATGTTTAATGCTTTTCCATACGTTTTGTGAATGATAAGAGACAGCGGTTGGTTGATCCGCTGTCTCTATGTATTTTCCTATATTTTATTTTTTACAGGTTTCGAAATTCAC
>DWWU01000022.1 GCA_019119555.1 Candidatus Fusicatenibacter intestinigallinarum
CGTCTCGGTTGTCCTATTTTTTAACCCATAAGCCCTCTTTTTGGGGTGGTTGTCCACCATTTAACCCATAGAAAACGGGTTAAAAGAGGCTTCGTTCTGTCAAATTGCGTCAAACCATTTGAAAAGGAAAATCCCCGGAAACCGCGTAGTTCCGGGGTTTTTGACCACTTTTGATAAAGTTTAGCGCTTGCTGAACTGCGGAGCGCGACGGGCAGCCTTGAGGCCGTATTTCTTTCTCTCTTTCATTCTCGGGTCACGAGTCAGATATCCTGCTTTTTTCAGAACCGGTCTGTAATCAGCGTCTGCCTGCAGCAGAGCGCGCGCAATACCGTGACGGATTGCACCAGCCTGTCCGGTGTAGCCGCCGCCGTGTACGTTTACGATTACGTCAAATTTATCTGTCGTCTCTGTAGCTGTCAGAGGCTGACGAACGATTACCTTTAAGGTTTCCAGACCAAGATATTCATCAATATCTCTTTTATTAATTGTAATTTTACCTGTTCCCGGTACAAGATATACTCTTGCGATAGATTTTTTTCTTCTTCCGGTTCCGTAGAATTTTGCGTTAGCCAATGTTCTTTACCTCCCTGTTAAAATTTTAATACTTCCGGCTTCTGAGCTGCGTGCGGATGCTCTGCACCTGCATATACATGCAGCTTGCTGTACATCTGTCTTCCCAGAGGTCCTTTCGGGAGCATACCTTTTACTGCCAGTTCAATCACTTTTTCCGGCTTCTTCGCAAGCATTTCACGAAGAGTAGTCTCTTTCATGCCGCCAACATATTCGGAATGTCTGTAGTAGATTTTCTGATCCAGTTTCTTTCCGGTTACGCTGATCTTGTCAGCGTTGATTACGATTACGTAATCTCCTGTATCAACATTCGGAGTATACTCCGGTTTATTTTTTCCGCGCAGTACGCTTGCCACTTCGGATGCCAGACGTCCTAATGTACATCCATCTGCATCTACTACATACCATTTTCTTTCAATCTTATCTGGATTTGCCATAAAGGTGTTCATGGATATAACCTCCTGTAAATTTTCACTATTTGTTGCATATATTAGAAAAACCGCCTCACCGGGGCTAATGGTCTTGGGGTTTTCACTCTATGTCACATTTGTTAATTATATTATACGGATTTTCCAATGTCAACTCTTTTTTCTGTTTTTTGTCAAGATTTTGCCATTCCGGATACTGGATCTGCAGAAGGGTCAATCCTTCCGGACGCGCGGTGGGACCGGCTTTGGTGCGGTCGCGGGCTTCCAGCAGAGTCTCCATATATTCCGGAGGCCAGGTTCCTTTGCCGATCTCCATCAGAGTTCCGACAATGATCCGGACCATGTTGTACAGGAAGCCGTTTCCGGTGATCTGGAAACGGATCATGTCTTCCTCCTTCCAGAGACGGGTTTTGTAGATCGTGCGAACCGTGTCGGTCACAGCCGGATTGGCTGTCGCGAGGCTTTTGAAGTCGTGCGTCCCTTCCAGATATGCGGCCGCCTTCCGCATCGCCTCCAGATCCAGACGTCCGTACCAGAATGTGGAAGTCAGGCGACGGCAGGGATCCGCAAAGGTACGGTTCAGGATTCTGTATTCATAAGTTTTTACAGTTTCCGTAAAACGCGGATGGAATTGCAGAGGCACTTCCTCAGATCCCTGAATCCGGATATCCTCCGGAAGGTAAGTATTCAGTGCAAAAGCAATTTTTTCAGCCGGCATCCTTGCTTCCGTATCAAACACTGCCACGTTCCCCAGCGCATGTACGCCGGCATCCGTCCGGCTTGCTCCGATGGTTGTCACCGGTGTTTTGAACAGATCGCTCAAAGCCTCATTCAGCACCTCCTGCACGGAACGTCCGTTGGGCTGTACCTGCCAGCCGCAGTACCGTGTTCCGTCATAGGCGACAATCAGTTTAATTCGTCTCATACTTGCCATCTTCCCGACGCATCTTCTGCGCCATTCAAGCAGACTTGATAGTTTTCCTTTAAATTTCGCAGCCGTTCCGTCGGCGGAGCGACTGCAGCATCCCATCCATCCGCAGAAAAATATTCTGCAGAGGCCGGACGTCCGGTTTTTCAGAATCCGAACACTGCGCCGAGAATACTTGTTCCGAAATAAAGGGCAAGTATCAGATACGCGATATAATCTCTCTTTTTATAGCGCAGCGGTTTCATCTGGGTTCTTCCATCCCCGCCGTGATAGCAGCGGGCCTCCATCGCCAGCGCCAGATCATTGGCCCGGCGAAACGCGGAGATAAACAGGGGCACCAGCAGCGGCACCATATTTTTGACTTTCTGAATCAGATTGCCGTTTTCGAAATCCGCGCCCCGGGCCATCTGGGCCTTCATGATTTTGTCCGTCTCTTCCAGAAGGATCGGAATAAAGCGAAGCGCAATAGACATGACCATGGAGATTTCATGAACCGGCACATGAATTTTTTTCAGCGGACCCAGCAGACTTTCCAGGCCGTCGGTCAGCTGATTCGGCGTTGTGGTAAGCGTCATGATGGACGCGCCGATAATCAGAAAAATCAGTCGGATTCCCATCCGGCCGGCCAGAATCAGTCCTTCTTTTGTAATCTGAAGTTTCCACACGGTAATCAATGCTTCTCCGGGCGTAAACAGCATATTGAACACCAGTGTGATCAGTAGCAGAATCACAATCGATTTCAGACCTCTGACCATAAATTTGAACGGCACTTTGGAAAGCCCGATCATCACGACCAGAAACAGGGTTCCCAGCAGATATCCCCAGCTCTGAAACAGAAACAGGGAGATAATGTAAGCCAGCGTCCCTATGAATTTCACCCTTGGGTCCAGACGGTGCAGAATAGAATCCGCCGGATAATACTGTCCTATTGTAATATCTCGTAACATGGTTGCTTGTACCTTTCTGTAATCCTTCGTAACGATTCAGCCAGGTCTGTGTATTTGCCGCACAGACCCTAAAAAAAGTGTTCCGCCTGCGGACATCCGGTCCATTGCAAAGCGATTTTTCCTCAAATCCGTTTCAGCGCTTTCAGAATTGACGTCTTCGCTTCCTCCACAGTGGTCGCCGTGACATCCACATCCATCCCTCGTTCTTTCAGTGCATGCATAATATATGTCATCTGGGGTGCGGCGAGTCCCATTTTCTCCAGCTCTTTATAATGAGAAAAAACCTTTTTCGGCGTGTCGTCAAAGGCCACGTGACCTTTGTTCATCACAATAATGCGCTCCACATATCTTGCGATATCCTCCATGCTGTGGGAGACCAGCATCACAGAGATGCCTCTGGTCTCGTGAAGCAGCGCCAGCTGATCCAGGATCTCATCCCGGCCCCTGGGATCCAGTCCTGCCGTCGGTTCGTCCAGAATCAGAAACGACGGATTCATCGCCAGAACGCCGGCAATGGCCACTCTCCGCTTCTGACCGCCGGAAAGCTCAAACGGCGACTTTTCATAACAGCTCTCATCCAGGCCCACATGTCTCAGTGCTTCCCGCGCCCGCTCCCTGCACTCTTCCGGAGACAGCCCCTGGTTTTTCGGTCCGAAGCACACATCCGTCAGGACATCCGTCTCAAACAGCTGATGCTCCGGATACTGAAACACCAGCCCCACATGGCTGCGCAGCTCCCGAAGGTTGTAGCCTTCCTGCCAGATATCCTCTCCGTTATAATAGACATGGCCGGAGGTTGGCCGGATCAGCCCGTTGAAATGCTGCACCAATGTGGATTTTCCGCTGCCGGTGTGTCCGATCACGCCGACAAACTGGCCGTCCGGAATCTCCATGGACACATGCTCCAGCGCATGCATCTCGTAGACGGTCCCCGGATTGTAAGTATAAGTCACATCTTTTAATTCTACTGACATAATGCGTCCACCAATTCCTCTATCGTCAGAATCCCGTCCGGAAGGTCTACGCCTGCCTGCTTCAGCTCATAAGCCAGCAGGGTCACCTGCGGTACGTCCAGCCGCAGCTCTTTCAGTTCCTCCACACGGGAAAACACTTCTCTTGGGGTTCCCTGCATCACGATATGCCCCTGATCCATCACAAAAACCTTGTCGGCGAAGACAACCTCTTCCATGTAATGGGTAATCAGAATCACCGTGACTCCTTCTTTCTCATTCAGCTCCCGGACCGCCTTCAGAACCTCTTTCCGGCCGTTGGGATCCAGCATTGCCGTCGGTTCATCCAGCACGATGCACTCCGGACGCATCGCCATCACTCCGGCAATTGCAACCCTTTGTTTCTGTCCGCCGGACAGCTTGTTGGGAGACTGATGACGGTAAGCAATCATTCCCGTAGCCTGAAGGCTGTCGTCCACCCGCTTCCATATCTCATCCGTCGGAACGCCGATGTTTTCCGGCCCGAATCCCACGTCTTCCTCGACCACGCTGCCGATGATCTGGTTGTCCGGGTTCTGGAAAACCATTCCTGCCTTCTGGCGGATTTTCCAGATATCTTCCTCCTCAGAGGTATCCATATTGTCCACCCAGAGCGTTCCCTCCGTCGGCACCAGAAGTCCGTTGATATGCTTTGCCAGCGTGGATTTTCCGCTGCCGTTATGTCCCAGTACGGCGATAAACTGTCCCGCCTGAATATCCAGGCTCACATCGTCGATGGCTCTTGTGGCCTCCGGCTCCTTGCCCTCTTCTTCATATCTGAAATAATCAAAACCAAGCTTTGCCGCTCTTATAATTCCCATTCTCTCACTCCTGTTTTGAGGTCTTTGTCCGGCATGCGGATTCCCTGCGACAGTTCCGCTGGCTGAACGGTTACTGCGGTTCCTTCACAGCCTTTCCGCTTTCTGAAAGATCACAGAATTCTTCAATCAGTTCCCAGATCTCGTCCCGTCCCTGCTTTGTCTGGGCAGAAAACGGAATCACCGGCGTCCCCGGCACGACGTTCAGCGTCGTTTTCAGCAGCTTCACCTGCTTTGCCACCTGACTGCGCTTGATTTTGTCCAGTTTGGTGGCGATGAGAATCGGCTGAAATCCGTTGCTGATGATCCATTCATACATCGCCGTATCGTTGGCGGACGGTGCATGACGAATATCAATCAGCAGAAACACCGCGCGGAGCATCGGCGATGTGTGGAGATAATTTTCAATCATCTTTCCCCACTTTGCCTTAATCTCCTCGGAAACCTTCGCATAGCCGTATCCGGGAAGATCCACCAGGTACAGATCTTCATTAATATGATAAAAATTGATCGTCTGCGTCTTTCCCGGCTGCGCGCTGGTGCGCGCCAGCGCTTTCCGGTTCATCAGCGCATTGATCAGGGAGGATTTCCCCACGTTTGATTTTCCGGCAAAAGCCACCTCCGGCTGACCGGTATCCGGCAGCTTGCTTGTGATTCCGCAGACGTACTGCAGTTCCACGTTTCTCAATACCATACTTTTTTCCTCCTGACACTTTGCAGTAACCGTTCAGCCAGCGGAACAGTTACTGCATCCGGCCATTGAAACCCGCTTCACGATGGGCCGGATGCCCACGGACAATCTCCGTGAGCGTTACCGTCTGTCTTCCGTCTGCGTCAGCAGCGCCTGATCCAGCACCTCTTTCATGCAGGTCACGAAACAGATCGTCAGTCCGTCGATGATCTCCCGATCCATCTCCTCCACATCCGGCCGGTTCTTCTCCGGCACGAGGACGGTTGTGATTCCGGCCTTCTTCGCTGCGAGCAGTTTTTCCTTCAGCCCTCCGATCGGCAGTACACGCCCGCGCAGTGTAATCTCTCCGGTCATTGCCAGATCCGCGCGCACCGGAACGTTTATAATCGCCGAAAGCATCGCCGTCGCCATGGTGATTCCCGCCGACGGTCCGTCCTTCGGAACCGCGCCCTCCGGAATATGAATATGAATATCATGTTTCTTAAAGAAATCTTCCGGGATCTGATAGTCTCCCGCCACGGACCGTATGTAACTGATTCCCGTCTGCGCCGATTCCTTCATCACATCGCCCAGCTGTCCCGTCAGCATGAAATCACCGGTTCCCGGCATAACGTTCACTTCAATCTGGAGGGTATCTCCTCCCACAGACGTCCATGCCAGTCCACGGACGATTCCCACTTCCGGCTCCTCGTTTTTCATTACGTAATCGAAACGGCGGCGGTCCAGAAACTCCTCAAGATTTTCCTTTGTCACTTCCACATGGTCTTCCTTTTCCTCCAGAAGCCTGCGGGCCGTTCTGCGGCAGATCCTGCCGATCTGGCGTTCCAGAGAACGGACGCCGGCTTCCTTGGTATATCCGCTGATAATTTCCGCCAGCGCGTCGTCTGTGATCGTCAGCTGAGATTCCCCGATTCCGTTGTTCTTCATCTGTTTCGGAATCAGATGTTCCCGGCCGATATGGAATTTCTCGTTTTCTGTATAGCTGGTGATCTCAATCAGCTCCATACGGTCCAGCAGTGGTCTCGGAATCGTCTGCACATCGTTGGCAGTGGCGATAAACAGGACCTGAGACAGATCCACCGGAATTTCCACATAATGGTCGGCAAATTTACTGTTCTGTTCGGAATCCAGCACCTCCAGCAGCGCCGAAGCCGTGTCTCCCTTATAGTCTGAGCTTACCTTGTCGATTTCATCCAGAAGCATCAGCGGATTTTTCACTCCGGCCTGATGCAGGCTCTGCACGATCCGTCCCGGCATCGCGCCCACATACGTCCTCCGATGGCCGCGGATTTCCGCCTCGTCACGCACGCCGCCCAGGGAAATACGAACGTATTTTTTGCCCAGAGCCTTTGCCACGGAACGCGCAATGGAAGTTTTTCCGGTTCCCGGAGGACCTACCAGACAGAGAATCGGACTGTCGCCTTTCTTTGTCAGTGTACGCACCGCCAGGTATTCCAGAATCCTTTCCTTCACTTTCGTCAGACCGTAATGATCCGCCTCGAGAATCTCTCTGGCCTTCGTCAGATTCTGGTTGTCTCTCGAGGTTTTGTCCCACGGAAGTCCCAGAAGCGTCTCGATATATCCGCGGATCACCGCCCCCTCAGAGGGATTGTTTCCCACGTTTTCAAACCGACGGATCTCCTCCTGGATCTTCTCTTTCACTTCTTTGGAGGCTTTCAGCGCGGCAGCCGCCTTTTTATAACCTTCAATCTCCGACTGTACATTATCGTCCCCCAGTTCCTCCCGGATAATCCTGAGCTGTTCCCGCAGAATATATTCTTTCTGGTTTTTGTCAATCCGCTCTTTGATCTTATTCTGAAGCTCTATGCGGATCTCCATGATTTCCACTTCATTGGCCAGCATCGTGCACAGCACATCGTACCGCTCTCTCAGAGCCACTGCCTCCAGCAGTTTCTGGCGCTGCTCATAATCCAGCGGGAGATTAATCGCAATCTGGTCCACCAGCCGTTCCAGGCTCTCATTCTCCATAATCTGTATCGCCAGCTCCTGGCTGATTTTCTGGCCGGACCGGCAGTACGCAGAGAAGAGTTCCCGGAGATTCCGGATCATGGCCTCCTCCTCATTTTCCGTCAGAGGCTTTTCTTCCAGATGGCCAAAGCCTTCGATCTCCGCCTCCAGCCACTGGTCGTTGGGTTCAAACCCGAGCAGCTCCGCCCGCTCCTCGCCTTCCACGAGGATCCGGACAACGCCTTTTGGCAGTTTCACCACCTGTTTGACCGTGGCGACCGTTCCGATCTTATACACATCAAGCAGACCCGGAACTTCCGTATCCGGGTCTTTCTGAGTCACCAGAAACACTTTCTGTTCCTGCAGCATAGCCGCCTCCACCGCTTTTACGGAGCGGCTTCTGCTGACGTCAAAATGTACGATCATATCAGGCAGAATCGTTGTTCCGCGAAGGGCAATCGCCGGCAGAATTCTGATCAGTTCACTCATGTCTTTCCTCCTGATGTATGGTACTTTCTTCTGTTCAGGCAGTCTCAGGTCTTCCGCCTGCGCGGCGCTTTGACGCCCGCCTCGGAAGCGGCGCCGGTTCTCCATGCACCAGAAGCGGCTGCTCCTTGTTCTCCACAGCCTCTCTGGTAATCCGGCATTCCTGAATCGTGTTGTCCGACGGAGCGTCAAACATAACGTCCATCATGGTGGCTTCCATGATGGCCCGCAGACCACGGGCCCCTGTCTTTCTCTCCAATGCTTTCTCGGCAATCGCCTTCAGCGCATCATCGTCGAACTCCAGCTTTACGCCGTCCAGCTCAAACAGCTTCTGATACTGTTTTACCAGAGAGTTCTTCGGCTCTTTCAGAATCCGGATCAGACTCTCCTCATCCAGCGCATTCAGCGTCACAACCACCGGAACACGGCCGATAAACTCAGGAATCATTCCGAATTTGACGAAATCCTGAGGCATGACATCCTTCAGAAGCTTTCCTACGTTCTGCTCCGTCTTTTCCCGGATCTGGGCATTGAAACCGATAGACTTGGCATCCTGACGTGTTTCAATGATTTTCTCGATTCCCTCAAAAGCTCCGCCGCAGATAAACAGGATATTGGTCGTGTCAATCTGAAGAAATTCCTGATGCGGATGCTTTCTTCCACCCTGTGGGGGAACTGACGCGACAGTTCCTTCCAGAATCTTCAGAAGCGCCTGCTGCACGCCCTCGCCGGATACATCACGGGTAATCGACGCATTTTCTGACTTTCTGGTAATCTTATCAATCTCATCAATATAAATAATGCCGTGCTGTGCGCGTTCCATATCGTAGTCTGCCGCCTGAATCAGCTTCAGCAGAATATTTTCCACATCCTCGCCCACATAGCCGGCCTCCGTCAGCGCCGTCGCGTCAGCGATGGCAAACGGAACATTCAGAAGTCTCGCCAGAGTCTGGGCGAGCATTGTCTTTCCGCATCCGGTGGGACCCAGCATCAGAATATTGCTCTTCTGCAGTTCCACATCAGAGGTATCTCCGGAAAGCACACGTTTGTAATGATTATAAACCGCGACGGAAAGCACCTTTTTCGCTTCATCCTGGCCGATCACATATTCGTCAAGAAACTCTTTGATTTCTTTCGGCTTCATCAGATTGATCTCGCCGGAATCCGTCTGGGCATAATCCTCTTCCATCTCTTCCTGTATGATTTCCGAACAGATTTCCACACATTCGTCACAGATATAGGCGCCGTCCGGCCCTGCAATCAGTTTGTGTACCTGGTCTTCTGTCTTACCGCAAAAGGAACAACGGATTCTGATATCATTCCCTTTTATTGCCATTTCTTTTCTTCCTTTCCCATGGGATTTCATAAAAAGGTGCCACAAAAGCCTTTTCAACATTCACTTTTGGGACACCTTTTTATCGTTCTATCGATTTATCATTTATCGTTTCTCAATTACGTGATCGATCAGGCCGTACTCCACTGCCTCCTGCGCAGACATATAATTATCGCGTTCCGTATCGATCTCGACACGCTCCAGAGGCTGTCCGGTATTTGCGGACAGGATCTCATTCAGCTTTTTCTTCGTCTTCAGAATATGATCGGCAACAATCTTGATCTCCGTCGCCTGTCCCTGCGCACCGCCGGAGGGCTGATGGATCATAATCTCGGCATTCGGAAGCGCAAGACGTTTGCCTTTCGTTCCGCCCGCCAGCAAGAAGGCGCCCATGCTTGCCGCCATTCCCATGCAGATCGTGGAGACGTCACATTTGATATACTGCATTGTATCGTAAATCGCCATTCCCGCAGTCACGGAACCGCCCGGGCTGTTGATATACAGATGAATATCCTTTCCCGGATCTTCTGATTCCAGAAACAGAAGCTGCGCCACGATCAGATTGGCTGAAACGTCCGTAACCTCTTCCCCAAGGAAAATGATCCGGTCTTTCAGCAATCTGGAATAGATATCATAGCTTCTTTCCCCCCTGCTTGTCTGTTCAATGACATAAGGTACTAAACTCATTTCAGGGCCTCCTATCTGTTTTCTTTGTATTGTCCTGTGGAAGTTCCAGATCCTCTATCCGCCGCTTTCACACATCAGCTCAGGCTTCTGAACTGTTACGCTTCCGCTTCTGCTTCCACTTCTACTTCTTTTGCGCTGTCAGCCATCAGAGTAACCGCTTCCTGAACTGCCAGATCTTTCTTCATCTGATCTTTCTGATAATCGTCAACCACTTCCTTGAACTTGTCAAGTTCCATATGGTACATCTCGGCAAGCTTGGTCAGCTCCTCTTCCAGTCTTTCGTCGGAAATCTGAATATTCTCAACCTCAGCAACTTTTTCAAGAACCAGTCTGCTCTGGATTCTCTTCATTGCCTGCGGTCTCATCTGCTCCTGCATGGTCTCCAGAGTGGATCCGGTAAACTGCATATACTGCTCCATAGTAAGACCCTGGGACTGAATTCTTCTTGCGAAATCGTCGATCATCTGATTGATCTGTGTCTTTACCATAGCCTCCGGAATATCCATTGTCGCATTTTCAATGGCTTTGTCTACCACTGCGTTCTCTTTTTCAGTCTTTGCAGCATCTTCTTTTCTCTTTGCGATGTTATCCTTGATTTCCTTCTTATATTCTTCCAGGGTGTCAAACTCGGAAACATCCTTTGCGAAATCATCGTCCAGCTCCGGAAGTTCTTTTGTCTCGATCTTGTGGATCACACATTTGAATACTGCTTCTTTTCCTTTCAGATCTTCCGCCTGGTAATCCTCCGGGAAGGTTACCTTTACATCTACCGGCTGCTCCAGAGCAACGCCTGCCAGCTGCTCCTCAAATCCCGGAATGAAAGTGTGGGAACCAAGTGTCAGCGGATAATCCTTGCCGGAACCGCCTTCGAATGCAACGCCGTCCACAAAGCCTTCGAAATCAATCGTTACTTTGTCGCCGTCCTGTGCCGGGCGATCTTCCACATGGATGGTTCTCGCATTCTTTTCCTGTTCTTTCTTCAGTTCCGCCTCGATTTCCTCATCGGTCACTTCCACGTCTGTCTTCGGAACTTCCAGACCTTTATACTCGCCCAGTGTCACTTCCGGTTTTACCGCAACCTCTGCAGTGAAGATAAACGGCTTTCCTTTTTCGATCTGCTCAACGTTGATCTCCGGCTGAGACACGATATCCAGTCCGCTCTCCTCCGCTGCCTTGGAATACTCACGGGGAACCAGGCTGTTGACTGCATCCTCATAGAATACTGCCGGGCCGTACATTTTCTCTACCATTGCTCTCGGAACTTTGCCCTTACGGAATCCCGGGATGCTGATATTCTTTTTCTGTTTCTGGTATGCTGCATTTAACGCTTTCTCCAGTTCTTCGGCTGCTACCTCGATGGTAAGTTTGGCCATGTTCTTTTCCAGATTTTCAACCTGTACACTCATGATAACTATTTTCCTCCTTGTTTATCTGAAAAGCAGCCGGTGCATGGTGCCAGCATACTTCTCCACTCTACAATCATTATTGGAGTATAGCACATTCCTGCTGAAAACGCCAGTAGTTTTTTTCTTCCGGCGGAATTTTATGTTTTCTTTTACACTTTTTGTTCAGATTTTTAAAGCGTCAGCCGCCCGCCGAGGCGACTGACGGCGATGCGGCAGTATTTCCGCAGCCATTCAGCTGAACGGCTGCGGATTCTCTTCTCTCAGGCATACGGATAAACGATTTTTTCCGCCATCTGCTTTGCCGCATCCTTTCCCTGCAGCTGCGTCAGCACCTCCAGCGCGAAATCGACTGCAGCGCCCATTCCCCGGCCGGTAGTGACATTTCCGCTGGTAACTGCCGACACCTGAAGCACTTCCGCGCCCTTCAGCTGATCCTCGAATCCGGGGAAGCAGACAGCCTTCTTTCCTTCCAGCACACCCAGTGATCCGAGAACACTGGGAGCAGCGCAAATTGCCGCCAGACGTTTTCCTTCGCTGTTGTAGGAAAGAATCAGCTCTTTCAGCAGTTCGTTCGCCCCAAGATTTAGGGTGCCTGGCATTCCTCCCGGAAGAAACAGCAGGTCACCGTCTCCGAACGTTCCGTCCTCCATTCTGAGATCCGCCTGAACGGTGATCCCGTGGGATCCGGTCACTTCCTTTCTTCCCATCACGGAAACCGTGACCACATCTTCCCCCGCCCTCCGCAGAATATCCACCGGAGTCAGCGCTTCGATTTCCTCACACCCATCTGCAAGAAACACGTAAATTTTTGCCATTTGCCATTACCTCCTGAATCAAAGAATCCCGCAGCCAGACGGCCGCAGATTACGCAACAGTTCTGTCGGATTTATTGTATCACAGAAAAACGAATTTGAAAATCACAACAAAGTGAAGGAAAAATGACGGATGAACGATTGCCGGCGGATAGACGGACAGAAAGGTTTATGATAAAATAACGGATGAATTTATAAAAGTCTATATAAAGTCGAACAGAAATCAGAGAAAGGAAAACTGATCTTATGGAAATTGAAAGAAAATATCTGCTCCGGCAGCTGCCGGAACACCTGGAAACATATCCCTCCCACCGCATCGAACAGGGATATCTGTGCACCGCGCCGGTGGTACGTATCCGGCGGCAGGATGAGGAATACTGGCTGACCTACAAATCCAAAGGCCTGATGGTACGGGAAGAGTATAACCTTCCTCTGACCCGGGAAGCCTACCTGCACCTGCGGCCGAAAACCGACGGCATTCTGATCTGCAAAACCCGGTATCTGATTCCTCTGGGAGGCGGACTCACCGCCGAACTGGATGTCTTTCACGACGACTACGAAGGGCTCTTTCTGGTGGAAGTAGAGTTTCCGTCTGAGGAGGCCGCAGAGGCGTTTCTCCCGCCGGAATGGTTCGGCGAAGACGTCACCTTTTCTTCCGCTTACCATAACAGCACGCTGAGCGGGGGCGTCCCGGAAAGATAAGAAGAAGGGGAACCGCGCAAGGCGGCTCCCCCCTCCGGGCTTTCCTGTACACTACAAGCAGTGAACCAAGAAAGATCGCAGTCCTCCATCTGCATACCTTGCGGAAACTCCGGACGGGCCGACTCCGAAGCCGGAATCTGGTCATGACAACAGATTCACCTGCATTACCCACCGACTGCATACGACTTTGAGGCCTCGGTGCATTGCTGCACCTTTTTGCCAACCGTCTTCTGCCTGACGTCCTTTCACTCAAGGGCCACTGACGTTTGTGGTGACGCCGTTTCCGGCGCCGGTGTGTAGTGTTAAAAATACAATTGAATATATTTTTTTGAAACGCCATAATGGCCGGTTCACGTCCGCACGTCAGAGCATCCGCCGCTCAGCGGTCCGGCGAAATTTTATTTTCCACCAGACATTTTTATTATGCATCATTTTTCCCTGTTTTGCAATACGAATCTGTGAATATTTTTATGATTTCTCTCCGGGAATCATGCTTTTCAGGCGCTCTGTCTGCGTTCTGATATCCATTGCCTCCCCTTCGCTGAGCTTCTCCGGTTTTTTCCCCCGAATCATCCGCTGCAGAGCGGACATCTGCGCTTTCAGCTCCTTTTTCTCCTCTTTTGCAATCTGCTTTTTATGCTCCGACAGATACCGCTGGCACCGGATCAGCTGGTTCTGTGCTTCTCCCAACGTGTCCATCCGCTCCATTCTGGTAGAATCTTCCGCTTCATTCATCTGCGCCTCATGGATCGCCCTTTGAATCTCCACCTCAGAAAGGTTGGAGCTTGCACTGATCGTAATGCTCTGCTGCTTTCCGGTATCCAGATCCCGGGCAGATACATTCACGATTCCATTGGCGTCGATATCAAACGTCACTTCAATCTGCGGCACGCCCGCGGGAGCCCGTTTGATTCCGGTCAGCCGGAAATTTCCCAGCAACGTATTGTCTCGGGCAAACTGACGCTCTCCCTGAAGCACCTTGATTTCCACGGAAGTCTGGAAGTTTCCCGCAGTGGAAAACACCTGACTGTGACGGGTGGGGATTGTCGTGTTCCGGTCAATGATCTTGGTGGCCACGCCGCCGACCGTCTCAATGGACAGGGACAGAGGAGTAACATCCATCAGAATCAGTTCCGCGGCGGTTCCTGTTGTGATCTCACCGCCCAGCTTTCCTCCCTGGATCGCCGCTCCGATGGCAACGCATTCGTCAGGATTCATATTTCTGGAAGGCTCCTTGCCGGTCAGATGACGCACTTTTTCCTGCACCGCCGGAATTCTTGTAGAGCCTCCCACCAGCAGCACCATGCCAAGTTCCGACGCAGAAACCCCTGCGTCGCTCAGCGCTCTTCTCACCGGCTCCTCGGTGCGATCCACCAGATCCTTCGTCAACTCATTGAACAGCGAACGGGTCACTTCCATCTCCAGGTGCTTCGGTTCGTTGCGCACTGTGGTGATAAACGGAAGATTGATGGTAGTGATCATCTGGGAGGAAAGATTTTTCTTTGCCTCCTCCGCCGCCTCCCGCACTCTCTGGAGAGCCACAGGATCCTTTGCCAGATTGACTTTTTCCTGCTTTTTAAAAGTGTCCACAATGTAATCTGTCAGACGTTCATCAAAATCATCGCCACCCAGATGATTGTCGCCGGCAGTTGCCAGAACCTCGATCAGATTATCGCCGATCTCAATCAGAGACACATCGAACGTTCCGCCTCCCAGGTCATAAACCATAATCTTCTGTGCCTGCCCGTGATCCAGTCCATAGGCCAGAGCCGCCGAGGTAGGCTCGTTGATGATCCGCATGACCTCAAGACCCGCAATCCTGCCGGCATCCTTTGTCGCCTGGCGCTGGGCGTCATTAAAATAGGCCGGAACCGTGATGACCGCCTGGCTGACGCTCTCTCCCAGATAACTCTCCGCATCTTTTTTCAGCTTCATCAGAATGAACGCGGAAATTTCCTGCGGGGAATACTCCTTCCGGTCGATCCTCACACGGTGATTGGTTCCCATCTCCCGCTTGATCGAGGCGATTGTCCGGTCCACATTTGTCGCTGCCTGACGCTTTGCGACAGCTCCCACCAGACGCTCTCCGTTCTTTGTAAACGCCACGACCGAAGGCGTGGTTCTTGTTCCCTCTGCATTTGTAATCACAACCGGTTCGCCGCCTTCCATAACGGCCACACAGCTGTTTGTCGTCCCAAGGTCAATACCGATTACTTTTCCCATTGGCTGCTTCCTCCAGTTTTCTCTGTACTTTTTCCAATGCCATGTCTGCCGCTGCGGACAGCTTCCGCAGCGCCGGCCCCTCACGTTCGCTGCCCTTTCCCGCTTCAGGAAGGCAGAACAGACATTTCAAACTGTTACAACTATATCGCTTTCCAACTTTTCGGTCAAGCAGAGTCACAGCAATTTCATACAATTTATAGCATTTTAAGAAATTGTTGCAGTTCAGCGGGCGGAACAGTTACAAGAAATTTGTCTGTTTTGAACAAAACTCTTGCGAAATGAAGACGGCAACATTATACTGGAAAGAAAGTATTCTACAAAAGCGGAGGAACGATTATGAAAAAACTGATAGTCACCGACAAAACAGCCTGCAAGGCGTGCCTTCAGTGTGAGGTTGCCTGCTCCACAGCATTCTACAAAGTCTATGATCCGGAGAAATCCTGCATCCGTATCGTGGAAAAAAACGGAGCAGTCAAAACAAACGTATGTATTCAGTGCGGCAAATGCGCCCGTGTCTGTCCGGAAGGCGCGATTTCCCAGAACGCAAAAGGTACTTACATCATCAACAAAAAGCTCTGCGTTGGCTGTGGCAAATGTGTGGAAGCCTGTCCGATGGGCGTAATGGTAAAAGCGCCGGAAGCGCCCGCCGCCTCCAAGTGCATCGCCTGCGGAATCTGTGCAAAAGCCTGTCCGATGGGTATTCTGGAGATTCAGGAAAAATAAAATGTCATCAAAAATGCGTTCTGAAACGGAAACTGCCAGGGCAGCCGTTCAGAACGCATTTTTGATATAACAGGGAACACAGTTCCCTGATAAAAAAAATTCATTCACCCTCTGCTTCAGACATCCGGCCGTCTTTCGGAAGGAACCAGATCTCTATCTGATCGCTTCCTCAGCAAACGTGGTCGTCACAAGATCTTCATAGGGCGCCCGTTCTTTCAGTTCTCCAGCGCTGTCCAGGATATTCTGCAGCAGGTCAAAGCTGTCCTGCTCAAAGATCAGGTTACTCTTCCAGGTATCCTGCTCATAGTAGCGTCTTACGATCGTCGTGATCGTCTCCAGTCCGGTCTCTTCAAACTGCGGCGCTATCACCTGTGCAATTTCCTCCGGCGTATGCGTCTGCACGTAATCCATGCCTTTCTGAAGGGCATTTGTGAATTTCTGAATAATTTCAGGATTTTCTTCGATATAGCTTTCCTTCGCGCTGTAGGAAGTGTAGGGCACATATCCCGATTCAGTGCCCACAGACGCCACAACATAGCCAACTCCCTCCTCTTCCAGTGCGGTGGCGGAAGGCTCAAACTCAATGGTATAATCTCCCTGTCCGCCGGAAAAAGCTGCCGCCGTGGAGCCGAAATCGATGCTCTGATTGATCTCCAGATCTGACGCCGGATCGATTCCCTTTTCTTTCAGGACATATTCAAAGACCATCTCGGGCATTCCGCCCTTTCTTCCTCCCAGCACATACTTTCCTTTCAGATCTTCCCACTGGAACTCATCGTCAGGCTCCCGGGCAACGACAAAATTCCCTGCCCGCTGCGTCAGCTGGGCAAAATTGACCACCGGATTGGAAGTGCCTTCCAGGTAGGCATATACAGACGCCTCCGCTCCCATAAAGCCGATATCCGCTTCCCCGGAGATAACGGCCGTCATTACCTTGTCAGCCCCAAAGCCATTGACCAGCGTGAGATCCAGCCCTTCCTCCTTAAAGTATCCCTCTTCGATGGCGACATACTGCGGCGCATAAAAGATAGAATGAGCGACCTCGTTGAGCGTAACCGGAATCAGTCTTTCTTCCTGCTCCGTTTCTGCCGTGGTCTGTTCTTTTTCTTCCTGCACCTGTTCAGCAGGCACAGACGCAGTATTCTCTTTCGTATCGCCGCCGCAGCCTGCCAGTACAAGGCAAAGGACTGCGGGGAGCGCCAGAAACGCAATTTTCTTTTTCATACATTCCTCCCTGTCAGCTTCTGTCTGCAGTCATTACCTTAATAGATTATGCAGCCGGAAGAAAAAGCGGCACAGATACTTTGCAGAGTCTGTCCCAGAGAGCTATTCAGCGTTCGCCTCCATGCGGTACAGGGTCTTTCTCTCCCTCAGAGTCAGGCCCAGCGACAGAACAAGGGCAAACGCGTCACTGATCGGCTGTGCCCAGAAAATTCCGTTTATCCCCAGAAAAACCGGGAGAATATAGATAAACGGAATCAGAAAAATGATCTGCCGGAAGGCAGTAATAAGAATAGATGGCGCAGGTTTTCCAAGGGACTGGAAAAACGTCGTGGCAAGCATAACGAATCCGAGAATCGGAGTGATGACAAAGTTTATTCTCAGTCCGGAAACACCGATCGCCACCATTTCCTCTCCTCCTCCGAACAGGAAGATCAGCTGTCTCGCAAATAGAAGAACTCCCACCCAGATCACACAGGTGATTCCCACGGAAAGAACAGAGGCCTTTCCCAGCGTTTCCATAACTCTGTGATATTTTCCGGCGCCGTAATTGTTTCCCAGGATCGGCTGAATTCCCTGACTGATGCCGCTGGCCGGCATAATGACAAAGGTCATGACACTGGAGACCACCGCATAGACGCTGATCGCCGTATCCCCGCCATATTTTCCCAGCTGTCCGTTATAGACAAGGCTGATCAGCCCCATCGCAACCTGGGCGATAAAAAAGGAAAATCCGCAGGAGATGATTCTGGCCGCCAGACCTGTGCGGATGCGGAAAATATCCCCGGTAATTTTCACCAGTGTTCTGCCCGAAAAAATCAGTACGGACCCGAAAGCGGCAGAACAGAACTGTCCGATTACCGTCGCCACAGCCGCGCCCTGTACGCCCATATCAAACACTACGACAAAAAGAAAATCCAGAATGATATTGGTGACCGCTCCGATTCCCGTCACACACATTCCCATGACGGGTTTTCCGGATACCCTCACGAAATCGCAGCATACCTGGGAAATCCCCTGAAAGATGCAGCCGAGGGCCACAATCCGATAATATTCGACAGCATACACATAACAGGTCTCCGTCACGCCGAACAGCTGAAGGATCGGGTCGGTCAGGAGCAGCAGCAGAACCGTGAGCACCAGTTCAAAAACCACAACCATCAGATAGGAATTTCCGAAGCTGCGGCTCATGTCTTTCGTTTCCCCGCTTCCGTGAAACAGACTGAAGAGAGAAGCGCCTCCCGCCGAACAGGTCAGCGCCACCGCCATCATCAGAAACGACAGCGGAAAACAGACCGAAAGGCCTGCCAGCGCACTGGTACCGCAGAAATTCCCCACGAAAATACGGTCGACAATATTGTAGATCGCCGTAATCAGCAGTGAGATCGCCGCCGGAACGGAGTAGCGCACGATCATCGGGAAAAGTTTACCCTGACTGAATTCTTCTGTTTGACTCATTTTTATAATCTCCTTTTATTACTTTTAGTAATTACTTAAGATAAATATCCGGGCAAAAAAATGAGACTGCCCGTTTTCTTTGCTCAGACTGTTGCAGTCCAGCCAGCAGAACCGCAATCTCAGACCCGCGCATCTGGCGCCCGGGCCATGCAGAAACCTGCAGTCTCACATTCTTCCTGTCATATTTGCGTATTTACCGTTACAGTTCAACCGGCCGAACTGTTGCCATTATCCGGATGCGGTTACGGAAGAACCTTTTCTCTCCGGATACATTGATATGCGGTCTGGATCGTCCGTATCGTGGTTCTCAGATCCTCCGGAGAAATGTTTTCAAACCGTATTCCCAGCTTCTGATAGTACTCCCGCACATAACGCCGGTAGTAACTCTCTCCGAGAGGCGTCAGCTTCAGAAGAACATTTCTGCCATCCTCCGCATCCGCATATTTTTCGAGAACGCCTCTCTCCTCCAGCTCGCTGACCAGCCGTGTAACGCTGGGCATTGTCACATTCAGATGGCGGCTGATGTCTGAAACCTGAACTTTTTCCTTTTTTTCTCCGGTCAGAACCACTGCGTCGATGACATGAATGTGACGGGGCTTGATTCCTTTGGGAAGTTCCGGCATCGTCTCCACAATTCTTCTGGCCGCCCCGCAGGCATCAATAAATCGTTTCAGTTCTTCCTCCGTATGCTCCATGATTCTGTCTCCCGTTTCAACGTCCATTTATTTACTATTAGTAATTACCATAAATAAGTATAGACAGCCGCTCTCTGTCTGTCAACCCTTTTTGACATTTAAACTTACTGATCGGTTACCTGAACCGTAACGTTTCACTCATTTCTTTCTCCGCATCATCCTGCGGATTTCCCTGAGCGCGTCCTCATATTTTTCCGAGATCATACCCGGATTTCTGCGAAGCTGGCGCGCCGCATGGCGGTATTTCCGGTTTGTGCGGGAACCGATCTCCTGCAGTTCTTTCAACAGAGCCTCCTGAAGAGACGCCAGATCCTCTGCCCGGTGTTTTCCGGATTCCACGGTCTGGGACAGGCGCTGTGCAAGTTCTCTCAGTCTCTGCTGCTGCAGCCGGCGGGCTTCCTCCAGATTCCGGAGAAATTCTGTCTTTCCGGCCAGTTTCTCACGGAACTTCTGCTGGCGCTCCTCATAATCCTGTTCCGCAAAAGCGGAGGCCACCTCCAGCCGCTTCTGAATCCGGCGAATCTGTTCGCTGCTCTCGCTTATCTTCATCAGAGTCTCCTTCAGATCAATCGCCTCATGGAAGGACTGGGTGAAATCACAGGCCAGGGCAACACTGAGCACAACGGTGATAATCTCCGCCGCGGATGTCTGAACCCGCAGAATCACTTCCTCAATGGGCGGATGGACCACCTCCACCAGGAGCACGGAAAAAATCCCCCAGGCCAGAGACGACGTCAGACAGATATGACCGTTCAGATTCATCTTCTGGTTGCTGTAATCCCAGTAGCGCACATGAAACATCCGCTCCATGCATGCGCCGGTCACATATTCCAGAACTGTCGCTCCCAGCATGCCCAGCAGAAAAATCCGAAGGACACTGTCCCTGACGCTCATCGTACTGATGAGAATCGTAACCGCGCCGAACCCGTAAATCGGCAGAAACGGACCGTTCAGAAATCCCCGGTTGACCCACCGGCCCTTTTTCACTGACACATAACAAGATTCCCACACCCATCCGACAAAGCTGTACAGATAAAAAAACAGCAGCCACTGAGTAACATTGTAGGCATACACCATCTTCCTGCTCCTCTCCTTTTGTTTTCTTCTGCAGTCGTTTTTCCCAACCGGTCCTGTCTTATTCCCGGCGTTCGTATATCGTTCTGCCGGCCTTGACAGTGCGCAGCACACGGATCGATCGGATCTGCTCCGGATCCACGGTACAGGGATCCCTGTCCAGAATCACAAAATCTGCGGATTTTCCCTGCGTAATGCTGCCCTTGTCCTGCTCCTCGCCGTACTGCCAGGCAGCATGGACAGTCACTGCCTTCAGCGCTTCCTCCACGGGAATTCGTTCCTGTTCTCCCAGAATTTTTCCATCCGCTGTCCGCCGGGTCACCGCACACCACACAGTCTCCAGCATATCCGGCGCGATCACCGGGGTGTCCTGGTGAAAAGTAAAGCGGATTCCATGCTCCAGCGCACTTCTGCACGGACTGATCCGCTCTGCGCGCTCCTCTCCGAAATTTTCTCTGTGGATCTCACCCCAATGATAGATATGGGCCACAAAAAAAGAAGGAATCATTCCAAGCTGTTTTACCCGTTCCAGCTGATCCGTCCCCAGAAGCTGCGCATGTACGATCACCGGATGGATCTCCTGCCCCGGGAATTCCTTTCTGACCTCTTCGTAACAACGGATAAACTGTTCACAGGCCGCATCTCCGTTGCAGTGTGCCAGCAGCTGCATATGATCCCGGAACGTCTGCCGGAATGCTTCCCTGACTTCCCCGTCGCTCATTGTCCCGTAACCGCAGTAACCATCCTCTCCGTTCTCATAGGGTTCACGCATCCATGCCGTCCTGCTCTGGGGCGAACCGTCAAGAAAAATTTTCCATCCGCCCAGACGGACATGATCCCGGTATCCCTCCCGATAGGGTTCCAGCGCCTCCAGCATTTCTTCCCGGGCAGCCAGATCCGCGTACAGCACTACGTCCAGATCCAGAATTCTCTGACGGGTCAGCGCCTGATAGAACGGAAGAATTTCGCGAACTGTCATTCCCTCCTGAACCGTCGTTATTCCATAGGACGCATACTTTTTCTGCGCCTCGTCGAACGCGTTCAGAAACTCCTGCAGGGAAGCCATCGGAACTTCCTTCATATAATGAATAAAAGCATTTTCCTCCATATATCCTGTGGGGACTCCGCCGCTCTTTGCAATTCGGCCTCCTTCCGGCGCCGGCGTTTCTTCCGTCACACCCAGACGTTCCAGCGCAGAAGTGCTGAACACCCCCACATGGCCGGACTGATGGGCAATCATAACCGGGTGATCCGGCAGCGCTTCATCGAGAAGTTCCCTGTCCGGATGCTTTTTTTCCTTCAGCCGGTTATGATCGTATCCTTTTCCCCGGACCCACTGTCCGGCGGGGATCTGATGCTCCTCCGCGTATTCTCTCAGAATGTTCTGAATGTCGTTGAAGCTTTCTGCCTTCCCGAGATCTGCCTGCAGCAGATCGCTGGCGTACCCGCTGAGATGACTGTGGGCGTCGATGAATGCCGGAAGCATTGTCTTTCCCTCAAGGCTGATATACTCCGGCGCCCCCTCTCCCGCCTTCCTCCTTTTTTCCGCTTCTTTCTCTGTTTCCTCAAAAGTTCCCACCTCAGCGATCCTGCCTGCGGAAACCAGAACGGCTTCCGCCTGCTCATTTCTGTCCATGGTCCGTATCGTTCCGCCATAATAAATTGTCTGTCCCATTCGCTCTCCTTTCTCCGCTTCTGTTCCTGCACCGTCGGAGGAAGCGTATCCCATTCCCGTATCATTCTCCTGCGTCGCCGGAGCCGTACACCATTCCGGCATACTTTCTATTGGAACCCTGCAGCGCACCGACCGGGAACTGTTTTCTGATATCCACAAGTATACCACAGTTTTCCGGAAAACCACAGAAAACCGTTGAATTTTCTGATATGTGTTCACACGGTCTGTGCAGCAAATGCAAAGACCTGGATGAACAGCAGCGCAGTATTGTACTCTTTTTCAGCAGTTTCGTTCTGTTTTCCCTCCGCAATAAGCAGTATACTGGAATCCTGATATAATTATTCATGACTGTTCAGCCATACACAGCTGTTACACAGTAACAGTTCAGCCAGCTGAACCACAGTATCGGAAAATGCGGAACAACCGCAGGCAGAAATTTTTTTTCAGTATGGAGGAAGACAACAATGGAACGCAAATGGTGGCATGACAAGGTATTCTATCAGATTTACCCGAAAAGCTTTTATGATTCCAACGGAGACGGCATCGGAGACCTTCAGGGAATCATTCAGAAACTGGATTATTTAAAGGACCTGGGTGTGGATGTACTCTGGCTTTCCCCGATTTATCAGTCTCCTCTGGCAGATCAGGGATACGACATCTCAGACTATTACGCCATCGATCCCCGCTTTGGGACGATGGAGGATATGGATGAACTGATCGCAGAGGCAAAAAAACGGGGAATGTATCTGCTGATGGATCTGGTGGTCAATCACTGCTCCGACGAACATCCCTGGTTTGAGGCGGCGAAAAAGGATCCGGACGGACCCTACGGCGATTTTTTCTATCTGGCGGACAAAAAAGACGGACGCCCCAGCAACTGGCGTTCCTGTTTCGGCGGCTCCGTGTGGGATCCGCTTCCCGGCACGGATAAACTTTATCTGCATATTTTTCACAGAAAGCAGCCGGATCTGAACTGGGAAAATCCCAGGGTTCGCCGGGAAATCTATAAAAACATCAACTGGTGGCTGGAGAAGGGGCTGGGCGGGTTCCGCATTGACGCGATCATCAACATCAAAAAGCCTCTGCCGTTCTGTGATTATGAACCGGACCGCAGCGACGGGCTTTGTTCCGTCTCCGAAATGCTGAAACACGCAGAAGGCATCGGCGAATTTCTGGGAGAAATGAAACGGGAAACTTTTGCAAAATATGACGCATTTACCGTAGGAGAAGTCTTCAACATAAAGGAAGATGAGATGCGGGATTTTATCGGCCCGGACGGATACTTTTCCAGTATGTTCGATTTTAATGAGACAATCTTCGGCGAGAGCCCCAATGGCTGGTACGATATGAAAAAGATTACCGGGGAAGATTATAAAAACTGCTGTTTCGAAGCTCAGGAGCGGGCGGAAGGCATCGGTTTTCTCTCCAACATCATTGAAAATCACGATGAACCCCGGGGCGTTTCCCGCTATCTTCCGGAAGGCGAACACAGTCCCAGAGCGAAAAAGATGCTCGGAGGACTGAACTTTCTCCTGAAGGGTCTGCCGTTTATCTATCAGGGGCAGGAAATCGGCATGGAAAATACGGTGTTTTCTTCCATCGACGTGGTGGATGATATCTCTACGCTGGATCAGTACCAGGTAGCGCTGGATGCAGGGCTTTCCCCCGAAGAAGCGCTGAAAGCCGTCTCCGCATACAGCCGTGACAATGCCAGAACTCCGGTGCAGTGGGATGCTTCCCCGCAGGCAGGATTTACCTCCGGCACTCCGTGGCTGAGCGTCAACTCCAACTACCGCGAGATCAATGTGGCCGCACAGGAACAGGATGAGACGTCGGTTCTCTCTTTTTACAAAAAACTGATTGCGCTTCGGAAGCATCCGGATTACAGAGACACCTTCGTATACGGCAGACTGATTCCATGCCACAGAGAGCAGAAACATCTGATGGCATATTACCGAAAGGATGCGCAGAATACGCTGCTGGTAATCGGAAATTATCAGAACAGGCCGCAGGAAGTCACACTGGAAAATGCCCCCGGCACAATCCTGCTGAATAACTGTGAGCGCCTTGCAGCAGACGGAAAAACATTGTTTCTGGAACCGTATCAGTTTCTTGTGATGACCATATAAACCATCGAACTTTTGATTGATGTCCTGTGCTGCTTCGTGATATGATAAAAGAAAAAGGAATCTGTTTTTCTTTCCGCCTGAGCGGAACCGATCCGATAATGAGAGGGGGAATTTTATGCGCAGCCGCACAGGAAAAAACGTTGTACGGGCCGCCGTCGGAATCAGTGGAATTCTCTGGATTCTTCTGCTTCTGCGATATTACATGGGTTTGGATCCCACGGATATTATGGGATACGGAATCCTTGCCTTTTTTCTTCTGCTGCCGGCAGCCGCTCTCCTTGCCTCGCTGGCAGTTTCCGCCGCAGGATTCCGCTGGCGCTGGGTATTTCCGCTGTGTTTCGGCGCGTCGGAGCTGCTGCTGAACTTCCTGATCTCCGGCGCAGTCCAGGGAGTTCTGCTTTTTCTGCTGCCGGCGGCAGCCTCCCTGATCGGCCTTGGAGCCGGCGCTCTGATTCGCCGGATGATTGTTCATCACCGTTCATCCGGAACAGGCGCGGGAACATCCCCGGCTTTTGACCGTTCTCTACTGGAGCCTGCGATTCGCTGCAGTATCTGTACCGGTGAGCAGGTGGCCGGTTTCGTCGACCGGAACACCGGTTATTTCCAGGAAGTGGCCCTGATCTCCTCCGAGGAAGATCTGGAACGCTTCCTGAGCGCCTGGCAGATCACCAGGCAGGAACTAAAGAAAATTTACTGAAACGCTCCACAGACCACAGGGGCAGGCGGGATTCCTGCGAATCCCGCCTGCCCCTGTATGGCACTGTCCATACTCCGACAGCGTTTTCCAGTTTATATTTCGTATAACCGTCCGGCCAGCTGAACGACTGCTATATTCCTTCCTCTTCCGTCAGCATTGCAAGGATTTCTTCCATCGATTTCCCGGACTGCATGGCTGCCTGGTACAGGGCTTCCTTTGTCTGTCCGGCAATCTGATCCTCAATCTCTTCTTTCCTCTGCCGCAGTTCTTCCATCTTCAGCTCAAGCTCTCCGATTTCTTCTTCTGTCCTGTTCAGCTGTTCTTCCAGCGTGAGATTCTGCTTTCTGCGTCCTCTGCCTGCCATTGACGAAATCCTCCTTTTTCCATCCGCGGACATCTGTAGGGTATCTGACTTTCTCCAGTATAACACACTGTGTTCCGGATGCATCCGCCCTGTTGGCTTTTTTCAAAAAACTTTCCGCAGTTTTTTCCGGATCCCGACATTTTTCGCAACTGCTCCGCGCGAGCGCAGGACTGCCGCATATCATTTTTGCAGGTTCTTATTCAGATCTGTGATCACTTCCGCCAGAGTGATGGATTCCAGTTCCTTCTCCATCGCCTTCTGTACCCGATCCAGCCTGTCATCCAGGATGTTATGAATATTTCTTCCCACCGGGCAGTTCACATTGGGATTCTCGTGAAAGTGAAAGAGCGTATTGTCCTCAATACACTCAACCGCGCGGTATACATCCAGAAACGTAATCTCCTCCAGCGGCTTCGCGATGCTTGCTCCTCCGGTTCCTCTTTTCACTTCGATCAGGCCGGCATCCTTCAGCTGCGACAGAATTCTCCGTATCACAACAGGGTTGACATTAATGCTGGAAGCCAAGAAGTCGCTGGTTACCTTATACTCGTCTTTAAATGCCTCCATACAGGTCAGCATATGTATGGCAATTGTAAATCTGCTGGAAATCTGCATCGTCTGTTCTCTCCTTTCCGGTTTCATTTTTTTGTTGCGGCCAGAAGCAGCATCATCGGCCGGCGCATCTCATCCGCCATGCCAGGCTGATCCATCATGTCTTCCGGCGGCTGAGGTTCCACCAGGGCATCCAGCACAAACCCCTGATTCAGAAGGGTCTGTACGTAGGTGGTCACCGTTCTGTGATACTTCACCACATGCTCCCCGAGAAAAACCGCATCCCTTTTCCCCTCATAATAATAATGATCCACCGGAAAGCAGAGGATCTTTCCCTCCCTGTCATAGATCCAGTCCTGGCTGCCCTCTGCAGTAAACACCGGATGCTCTACGGAAAACACAAACGTTCCGCCTGGCGTCAGCCACCGGCTGATCTTTCCTGCAAGCGTCCCGAAATCTTCCACATAATGAAACGCCAGCGAGCTGATCACCACATCAAAACTTTCCGGCGCATATTCCAGATCCTCCATCGCACTCCGGACAAAGTGTACCTGCTCCATCCGGCATTTCTCCCGGGCAACCGCCAGCATTTTTTCTGAGATATCCGCCCCTTCCACACTCCGCGCTCCATGTTCTGCAGCATAAATACAGTGCCATCCATACCCGCAGCCCAGATCCAGCACACGCTTTCCCCGAAAATCCGGCAGAAGCTTTTCTAGTTCCCTCCACTCTCCTGCCCCCGACAGCCCTTTCACCGACCGGGGCATCTGACTGTATTTTTCAAAAAAAAGTTCATCGTCATATCTGTTCTCTTTCAAAATCTGCCTCCTCTGACTGTACTCCTGATTTTCCGGCCGGACAGCGATTGTCTTCCCACTGCAGATAACAGGATTCGATCCCATTCTCAACAAAACATTCTTTCCGCCGAAATCCGTTCTTTTCCATTACCCGTATGGAAGCCTGATTTTCCGCAAAGGTAAAGCCGCCGACCGTTCTGACCCGGAATTTTTCTGCAATCAGTTCCAGGAACATTCTCAGCGCCTCGGTAGCCGCTCCCCGGCCCCAGAGGGCCTTTTCAAAAATGCAGTAACTGATCATCGCATCCGGTTCTTTTTCTTCATGGATTCCATAGCACCAGATATCTCCCACATACCTGCCGTCTGCATAAATCGTCCGTCCATAACTCGACGCTTCCGGCTTCAGAGACTTCCTGTAATCCTCCACAGCCTCCTCTGCCGTCTGCGATTTCTGGGGCAGCATCTGTCGGATCTGCGCATCCCGCGTCTTTTCAAAATAGATCCTGACATGCTCTTCTCCCCGTTCTTTCAGTTCTATCTTCATCCGGTCACTCCTCACTTTCTTCTTTTCACAGAAAACCGGCCCGTTAATATCCCAGATCCCGGCGGCGAAGTAGTTTCATCCATTCTGCCGCCGGCAGCTTCCGGGGATATCTCCGGACCGGTTTTTATCTCCTGTGCCTGTCAGACTTCCTCACCCAGACTGTACGTCTGTCCGGCTTTCTTCTGATTTTTGATGATCGAAAAGATCATCGGCACCGCTCCTACCAGAAGGAAGAAATACAGGAGAACCAGATTTCCCCAGTAAGAGCTTTCATTAATGATCTGCTGTTCCAGCAGCGCCGGGACAATCTGAAACGCGGTGATAACATCCGTCTCAAGTTCCCGGGCAACGACAATCGCCCAGTCCGCGCGGTCGCCCACATATGTCATAATCATCATAAGAATCACCGAAAGTACCGTTCCCTTTTTTGAGAGCTTGCCTCCCAGCAGCTCATACCCCTTCAGGGTGCAGACCGCCATAATGATTCCTGACCAGGCCGCCACATAGCCAAGCCGGCTGATCAGAATAATACACGCCACGCCCACAAGCGTTCCCAGAAGTGCGCCTACGATACCGCCGACAACGTTCTCGCTCTTCTGCTGTTTCTGCGCCTGTACCAGCGTTTTGTTCTGCTGCAGCTGTGCATAACACTCCTGACACATCAACGCATAACTTCCGGACACATAGCGGGGCGCAATTTTAATATCCCTGCCGCAGGTCTGGCAGCAGCTTCGATACCCATGCAGCCGCAGAAATGCCGTCAGTGCGTTCAGGCCGCTCACCAGGTTTTCCCGGACAACCTCCTGATTCTTTACGCCCTTCAGCGACATGGTGACCACATACCCGTTCTGTCCCAGGCCTGTCACCGGAGCGTTGTCTTTTTTGAACTGCCGGATCTCGTCCCCGGTCAGCGGCCCTGCGTCGCGGACCGCAGAAACCGCTGCCGTCAGAATATACGGATAAGACGGATTTGCCGGATAAACCAGCACGCTGTATTCCCCGTGGGTTCCATACAGCGCTCCGCCCGTCTCGTCGAGGCGAAGGCCCGTGCGCTGTGCCAGCTGTTCATAGTTCTCTTTTACTTTTTTCTTCATGCATTCGTCCCCCCATTGGATGATATGTTGCTGTGCTGTTACAGTTCAACTGGTCGAACTGTTACGCTATACTGCCTAAAGTATATCATAAAACTTTCCGCCCGACTACTTTTTTCGTCAGCAGAACCCTCTCCCCGTGTAACCATTCAGCCGGCTGAACGGTTGCCTCTCCTCATAGATCAAAAGGGAGCATGCGCTCACCCTGTCCAGGACAGACGCATGCTCCCTTTTTCCGTAACCGCTTACCGGATACCGTCAAATTTTTCAAAAGCTTTCTTCATCTTTCCGCTCTGACGGATGGTTCCTTTCCCGCTGACTGTGATTTTTTCGTAGTGTTCCGGATTTTCGTAATCCTTGCTGTTTCCATCGTCATCGTACAGCTCGTAAACCGCCTTGTCCGTCACATATCCCAGAAGGCTCAGATGTTCGAAATCCATTTCTTCCACGCTCTTCGCGCTTTTTGCCACCGGAATCACATGATTTTTCAGGATGAAGAAAATCAGTTCATCTATTGCCACCGGCACGTAATGATGTCCTTTCTCCACAACCTGCACGGAATAATCCTCCGGGCTTCTCATGGAAACCAGCATCATATCCTCCGGCAGATAGACGTAGCGCCCCGTCGCATTCTGCTCGTGAACCGGCGCAATCATTATACTGTCGCCCACCATCAGCTGATCCTCGATCTGATCTGCATACGGATCGTCAGGATAGTCGAAAGCCAGGGGGCGGAACATCATTTCGTCTCTCAGCGCAGCCTTCATATACTCGCTGTACAGATAGGGAAGCAGGCTGTAGCGGATCTTCACCATTTTTCCGCAGGCTTCGCGGTTGGAGAACTGATACAGCTCCTGCTCGCGGGTTCCCAGCGCCGCATGGTTTCTCATCAGAGGAGTAAACACGCCGAACTGCATCCAGCGCAGCGCCAGATCTTCCGTCGTATCAGCGCCGAAACCGCAGAGATCCGCACCGGTATAAAGGAATCCACACATGTTCAGAGAAGGCATCATTTTGATATTCAGCAGCAGGTGAGACCACCAGGACAGATTGTCTCCCTGCCAGATTCCGCCGTAGCGATGCATTCCGATATAGGAGGAACGGGAAAACATCAGGATTCTCCTGTCAGGCTCCAGTTCCTCGAAGGCTTCTCCCGCCGCACGGGTCATGTTGTAGCCGTACAGGTTATGAACCTTGTCGTGGCGAACCGGTTTTCCTTCGCCGTTAAAATTGTGGTAGAAGCTTCGGTAATCCTCCGGATTGTTGGCAAGCTCCATCACCAGGCCCTTGAAGCGGAAATGTGTCATCAGATCCTGATTTTTTCCGCGGAAACTCTCCAGCTCCTCGAAAACCTTCTCCAGACGCTTTTCTGAGTAGAAAATGGACGGCTCGTTCATGTCATTCCAGAATCCGTCGATGCCCTGGTCCAGAAGAAACTTGTATTTCAGCCCGAACCAGCGGCGCGCCTCTGGATTCAGCATATCCGGAAAATGTACCCTGCCCGGCCATACGGCTGCGACAAATTCCTTTCCGTCCTCATCCTTGCAGAAATAACCGTTCTCCACGCCCTCTTCATAAACCGGATAGCCCTCTTCGATCTTCACGCCTGCGTCAATGATCGGTACCAGGTGAATGTGCTTCTCCCTCATCTCTTTTACAAATTCCGGAAAATTTGGGAACGTCTCATTGTTCAGCGTAAAATCCTTGAACCGCTCCATGTAATCAATGTCCAGATAGATGCTGTCCAGAGGGATTCCCAGCTCACGGTATCTGCGCTCCACCTCGCGCACGTCGTCCTCAGATTTGTAGCCCCACCGGCTCTGGCCGAAACCAAACGCCCATTTCGGCGGAATATAGCTGCGGCCGATCATATGCCGGAACTGACGCACAATATCTTTCAGATCTTCTCCGCCGACAAAATATACGTCCATATCCCAGCTTTCCGCCGTAATCACTGCGGTATCCTGCTGGGTATATCCGATATCGAAGGTAACTTTCCCCGGATTGTCCAGAAAAATTCCAAACGGCTCCTCCTCTGCAAACACCAGAAAATTATGAGCCGCATACAGAGAACGGGTGTCCTCCCGGTGATTGGGATCATCGGTACAGTTACTGATATAAATCCAGCCTCTTTTATTGATGCCGCGCACCTGTTCTCCCAGTCCGTAAACCGGCGCGTTCTTTGTCATTGCAAAGGAAATCTTTTCCCCTTCTTTCACTTCCACCCGGGGAATATCCCCTTTTTCAACAGGAAACTCCTCCACGACTGCCTCGGTATTCAGCGGATTCCCGAAACGATATTTGCGAATCATTCTTTTGCTCCTTTCTTTGACACTGTACGATATATTATGATATTATTATAGCGGCAGCAGACTGGATTTTCTTGCATATTTCCAGCTTTTTATAACACAATTCTGCTGTCAAAGGAGAGTATCTTTATGAACCAGAATCCAAATCTGATGGAGACTGTACAGCACGGCACCGTCATGTTTCCGCTGGAGTACTATCACTGTGTTTTTCCTCTCGGAGTCGGCAATCTTCCGGTGCACTGGCATGAAGAATTTGAAATCACTCTGGTGCGCAAAGGTTCCTGTACCTATCAGGTGGATCTTCAGTCTTACCGGATTACGGAAGGGGACCTTCTTCTTCTCCCGCCGGGAATGCTCCACGGCACAGGGGAACGGCCCGATGCGGAATTTATCACTGACAGCCTCGTGTTCCGGCTGGATATGCTGGAGAGCCAGCTGCCCGATTCCTGCACAACCCGCTTTCTTGCTCCGCTGGCCGGAGGAACAATTCGCTTTCCCGTATATCTTGCCGCCTCTGATCCGGCCGCCGGTCTTCTCCGCAGCACATTCGAGGCGATCTGCGATATCTTTCTGAAAAAGCCTGCCGGTTATGAGCTTGAAATCAAGTCACAACTTCTGCATTTTTTCTTTCTGCTGTACGGACATGTGCCTTATCAGAAAAACGATCCGACGCACTCTGAGATTACCGACAAGCTGAAGCTGGTTCTGCAGTTCATTCAGGACCATTACCAGCGGACGGTCACCGTACAGGAACTGGCAGACCTGTGCCACTTCAGCGAATATCATTTCATGCGCTTCTTCAAGCGTCATATGAACATGACATGCATCGAGTATATGAATCAGTACCGCCTTGAGATGGCGTCGCGCCAGCTGGCAGGAACAGAGCTCCCGATCACCAGCATTGCCCTCGAATCCGGTTTTAACAACATCTCGTATTTCAACCGGGTGTTCAAAAAGAAGTTCGGCGTCACGCCAAAAGAATACCGGAAATTACAATTGTAAGCTCTGCGTTTTCATACAGCTTATAATTCAGCCAGGGCAGCATACCGGCTTGATAACCGCGGCAAAAAATGCTATAGTAGTAACGCGTGTTTAGGCAGTGGAAAGATCTGTCTGAATAATATTGAAGGAAAGGATTTTTTCATACCATGAGTCTTTATTCCGTAGTCGTGCCTGTGTTCAATTCCGAACACACACTGAGGGAACTGTATCAGCGTATCCGGGCAGTTTTCGAAGATACCATTCACGAAGAGTTTGAGCTGATCCTGGTGGACGACAGTTCCAGGGATCAGTCTTACAGGATTATGAAGGAACTCCGCAGCGAGGATCCCAGGGTCCGGATCGTGCAGATGGCGAAAAATTTCGGCCAGCACCCCGCCCTGCTCTGCGGCTTTTCTTTTGTCCGGGGCGACTTTGTCATCACGATGGACGATGATCTGCAGCATCCGCCGGAGGAAATTCCGAAACTGGTGCGGGCGATTCAGGAAAATCCCGAAGTGGACGTCATTATCGCCAAATATCAGAACCGGCACCACAATCTGATCCGGAAACTCGGAACAAGAATATCGGTTTACGCGACTTCAAAAATGCTCAAGAAAGATCCGAATCTGGAAATCACCAGTTTCCGGCTGATGCGCCGGTTCATTGTGGACGCCATTCTCGGAATGGACGTGCATCTTCCGCAGATCGGAAACCTTCTGGTGCAGACTTCAAACAGGATCATCAATGTGGAGGTTCGCCATGACGCCAGAAAATACGGAAAAAGCGGCTACAGTTACCGGCGGCTGGCCCACGATCTGTTTTACGACATTATTTCCAATTCCGCCTTCCCGCTGATTGTGGTACGGAATATCGGAATCATCAGCTTCCTCGTCAGCGTTGTGCTGGGACTGTTTTACCTGATAAAATTCCTGTGCTGCGGAAGTCCGGTGGAAGGCTGGACAACGCTTGTCCTTCTGATCAGCGGGTATTCAGGTCTGCTGCTGCTCTCGGTGGGAATCGTCGGGCAGTATCTGATCAATATCCTGGAGGAGGCGAGAAAAATGCCAAACTATACCATCAGAGATAAGGATGTTTGATATGACAGACAACAAAGAAATCGGCGGTTACTTCGAAATGGAGGAACTTCCCGGGGAAGAATACTATCCGGACCTGCTCCGTCTGAACCTGGGCAGAACGGCGCTTCTGTATCTGCTGAAGCAGCGTGGCTGCCGGGAAATTTTTCTCCCGCATTACCTGTGCGATTCCGTGATCGGCGCATGCAGGGACAGCGGAATAAAAATTTCCTTTTACTCCGTCAATGATGCGCTGGAACCCGGAATCGAAGAGCTTCCGAACGGCGCCTGGTGTTACCTTGTAAACTATTACGGGCAGCTGACCGACGACAGAATTCTTTTCTATCAGGAAAAGTATCAGAGAATCATCGTGGATCAGACCCATGCTTTTTATCAGCGCCCGCTGCCCCACGTGGACACCATTTACTCGCCGCGAAAATTTTTCGGTCTCCCGGACGGCGCATATCTGGCGGCGGATCTTCCGCCGGCAGAGGAGCTTCCGCCGGATTATTCCGCCGGAAGAATGGAACATATCCTCGGCCGGTATGAGAAGGGCGGGAACGCCTACTACCAGGTGATGCTGAAAAATGCAGAAACCTTTCACACGGAAAAAATCCGCCGGATGTCCCGCCTGACCCGGAATCTGCTGCGGGGAATCGACTATTCCCGCTGCGCCGAAAAGCGAAACGAAAATTACAGTGCGCTGGATTCCTTCCTTGGCTCCTGCAACCCGCTTCCGTTCCGGAAGCCGTCTGTCCCCATGTGCTATCCGTTTTACGCGGAACATGGCCCGGAAATCCGGAAACAGCTGGCCCTGGAAAAAATCTACGTTCCAGTCTACTGGAAAAATGTCGCTGACGAAATGCCGGCAGACAGTACAGAATACCGATACGCCGCAAATATTCTTCCTCTTCCCTGCGATCAGCGTTATACGCCGGCGGATATGGAAAGAGTTGCGTCTGCGGTTCTTCGGTTATGTGGGAGGACTTTATGAATCATCGCATCCTTATCCTCGGCTCATCCGAGGAATTTACAGAACTGGTAAAGCTTGCAAGATCCAGAGGAATCTTTACGATTGTCTGCGACGGCAACCCTGACGGCACCGCAAAAAAAGAAGCGGATCTCGCTTGCCACACAGACGTCAGATCCATTGACCGGATCGCCGCTCTGTGCCGGAAGGAACGGGTGGACGGTATTCTCACCGCCTTCTCCGATCTGCTGCTGGAATGTATGGTAAAAATTGCGGCAAAGGCAGAACTTCCCTGCTATCTTCTCCCGAAACAGCTGAGCTTTTACCGGGACAAATCCGTCATGAAAAAAATGTTCGCCGCCCTCGGAATTCCCACTTCGCGCTATGCGGAAACCGACGCCGCCTGTTCTCCCGATGCTTTCGCCGGGCTCCGTTTTCCGGTAGTGACAAAGCCGCTGGACCGGTACGGTTCCCGCGGGGTTCTCGTGCTGGACAGCCCGGAGGAAATCCGCAGCAGATTTCATGAAATCTGCGCCGGCTCCGGGACGGAAAAAATACTGGTGGAAGAATACAATACCGGATTTGAATTCAATCTGATGGCGTGGGTCAGCAGCGGACAGGTATACATTCTGGGAATCGCCGACCGGGAAAAAAGCCCGGGAGAACCCCATTCCATACCGGTCTGCAGCCGCAACGTTTACCCTTCCTGCCTGATGAAGCACGTATATCCGGAGGCGAAACGGATTCTGGAGAAAGTCATAGGCTACACCGGACAGACCGAAGGCGAACTTTCCATGCAGTTTTTCTGGCATCCTGACAGAGGAATTGAAGTCTGCGAAATCGCCGCACGCTTTCTGGGCTACGAGCACGAACTGATCGAACTCTGCAGCGGCTTTTCCATGGAGGAGCTGCTTCTCGATTCCGTCTACGCCCCGGAACGCATTCCGGACATGCTGAAGAAACACAATCCTTTCTTTGAGAAAAGCTGCGCCGTGCTTTATTTTCACGGACGTCAGCGGATCATCAGAGATCTGGAGGCCGCAAAGACGTGCCTGCAGTCTCCGGAAGTACTCCAGGGATGGCTGTTCTACCGGGAGGGAGAGAAAATTCAGGAATTTACAAGGCCTTATACGGCCAGATGCTTTCTTCGCCCGGGCACGCGCGAAGAGATTGACCGAAACACCGACCGGATCTATGCCGGAATGACGATTCCTGATGAGAACGGAGAGGAAATCCTGTATCAGAATGTCAGAGCCAGGTATCCGGAAGACCTGATCTGATAACTCGTAACAGTTCAGCCAGCTGAACTGTTACTTTCCGTTCTGTTATTCAACGGTTTTGACAGCAATCACGTCGACTCCCGTCCCCGCAACGTTTTTCAGAACCGGTTCTCCCGCGGAAACCGGCGCCTGTACCTGGACGCCTTTCAGTTCCCTGACACATTCAAATATTTTGTCTTTCGAGATATCTTCTTTCGTTTTTACGGGGACCACCGGCGCCGTGCCGTTGACCACGCGTACGGTGGTCGTCACGATCCGAGTAGGATGCGTGACTTCTTTTTCGCCGTAAATTTTTCCCCGCTTGCAGGTATAGCCGGAGATAGACACAACCGTTTTGCCGTCCAGCTCCACAGTCAGCTCGCATCCCATCGGACATCCGATACAGGTCAGTACTCTTTTTTCCATCTCCTACACCTCCTCAATCCGCACGGTAACAGATTCTGCCGGGAGCGCTTCGTCCAGCATTTCCCGCCGGATTACAGCCTCTTCCATCTCTCCCGGCGCCAGAATCTGTTTTTTCCTGCGAAGCAGCTGCCGTTCTCCCGCAGAGACAGTCACATAACAGTTTTTATAGACGTTTCTCACACGGAAACGGATTTTCAGAGAATCGTCCATCTGCGCCATGTGGAGCACCGACGGCACCGTATACCTCACGCCTTCGCCCGGAACGATCTCCAGCACCGGACGATCCGGACATGGAGGATTCTCTCCGCGCTTTCTGCGAATATATTCCACCGCATGACGGCCGGCGCCGGCCGCCTCCTCGGAAACAAAATCCACCAGATCGTGAACATGCAGCACATTTCCGCAGGCAAAGATCCCCTCCGTGCTGGTCTGGAACGACTCGTCCACCACCGGGCCGGAGGTCAGCGGACTGAGCGCAACTCCCGCGCTCTTCGACAGCTCATTCTCGGGAATCAGCCCCACGGACAGCAGAAGCGTATCGCAGGAATATTCCTCCTCTGTCCCGGGAATCGGCCGGCCGCTGCCGTCCACCCGGGCAAGCGTCACTCCCGTCAGCCGTTCTTTTCCGTGAATGTCAACCACCGTGTGGCTGAGTTTCAGCGGAATTCCGTAGTCTTCCAGGCACTGAACAATATTCCGCTTCAGTCCTCCGGAATAAGGCATCAGTTCAGCGACCACCTTTACGTTCGCCCCTTCCAGCGTCATTCTTCTCGCCATGATCAGGCCGATATCCCCGGAACCGAGAATCACGACCTCGCGGCCGGGCATCCGGCCTTCCACGTTGACCAGGCGCTGCGCCGTTCCGGCGGTAAAAATTCCCGCCGGGCGGTAGCCCGGAAGATTCAGCGCGCCCCTCGGACGCTCCCTGCATCCCATCGCCAGGATCACCGCCTCCGCCTGAATCTGAAACAGCCCTTCCGACGGGCTGACGGCTGTCACCACTTTCTCCGGAGAGATATCCAGCACCATTGTATCTGTCAGGCAGGGAATTCCCAGCTGCCGTACTTTTTCAATATATCTCGCGGCATATTCCGAACCGGTCAGCTCTTCCTGAAAGGTGTGAAGACCGAATCCATTGTGAATGCACTGGTTCAGGATTCCGCCCAGTTCTCTGTCCCTCTCCAGAATCAGAAGATCTTTTTCTCCGTGCTCCGCCGCCGAGGCAGCTGCCGCCAGACCTGCAGGGCCGCCTCCGATAATCACAATTGCATGTCGTCTCATTCTTTCCTCCTTCTCGGCGCACTTGCCGCGCCATCCGGGAAGCTTTGAAAATCTGTTTCCAAACGTTCAACCCTCCTGCCCGGAATTCTCTCCTCCGTCAATTCCGTCCTTGTTTTTTCCGCAGATCAGCCAGGAATCTCCTCCGGACTTGCTCAGCTGTTCCCATTCCATGCCACATTCGCGAACCAGAAGCTCCATCACCTTCGGAGAGCAGAATCCGGCCTGACATCTTCCCATTCCGGCGCGGGTTCTCCGCTTGATACCGTCGAGGGATCTCGCTCCCAGCGGCCGGTGAATCGCATCAAGAATCTCTCCCTCGGAAATGCCCTCGCACCGGCAGATGATCCGCCCATAGGCGGGCTCCTTTCGGATCAGTTCTTTTCTCTGCTCAAACTCCAGCTCTGACGGTCTCCGGATCCCCGTCCTCTCCGGACAGAATGCAGAATTTTCCGGAAGTTTCAGATATTTCGCCGCCTGTTCCGCCAGATACCGTCCGATCGCCGGCGCGCTGGTCAGGCCCGGGGACTCGATGCCCGCACAGTCAAAAAAGCCCGCCGCATCCGCCGGCTCTCCAAGAATAAAATCATCCCCGTCCTCATGGGCCCGCAGTCCGGCGAAGGATGTGATCACCCGGCGAAGCGGAACATTCTTCACTGTCTCCGCAGATTTTGCTGCCACGGTATCCAGGCCTTCCCGCGTGGTATTGGTTCCCTCTTTGTCTTCAATATCCAAAGCTGTCGGACCGACCAGAAGATTCCCGTGCACCGTCGGTGTGACGAGAACCCCTTTTCCGTATTTTCCCGGAAGTGCGAAAACGGTGCAGTGTACATGGTTTCCCGCCGTTTTGTCCAGCAGCTGATATTCACCTTTTCTCGGTGTGATATGTATTTTTTTCTCGCTTACCATGTTGTGGAAGACATCCGCGTAAACGCCTGCCGCGTTGACCACGGCACGGGTCTCAAAGATTCCCTGTGAAGTCGTCACGCGAAAACCTCTTTCCAGCTTTTCAATGCTCTGCACCTCTGTGCGGAACCGGAATTCCACGCCGTTCCTGCAGGCATTTTCAGCCAGCGCAATCGTAAGTTCAAAGGGGCATACAATTCCTCCCGTCGGCGCGTACAGCGCCGCAATCGCCTGATCGGACAGATTCGGCTCCATCTTCAGAAGTTCCTCTCTCTCCAGGATCTGAAGTCCTTCCACACCGTTTTTCTGTCCCCGTTCCAGAAGCGCTTCCAGGTTTTCCCTCTGTTCTTCCCCGGTACAGACAATCAGGGAGCCGTTCTGCTGAAACGGAATATCCAGCTCCTCTGACAGTTCTTTCATCTTCCGGTTGCCCTCCAGATTCATTTTTGCCTTCATGGAACCGGGTTCGGCGTCAAACCCTGCATGCACGATTCCGCTGTTTGCCTTGGAGGTTCCGCAGCACACGTCCTCCTCCCGCTCCAGCACGCAGAACCGCCCCTGATAGCGCGACAGTTCCCGGGCAACCGCACAGCCGCTCACCCCGGCTCCCAGTATTATTACATCATACATAAAAAATCCCCCGTTGTTTTCAGACTTACCAAGCGCATGCTGCGCTCCCGCCTGCATTCGCCCAGTGCTCCCATTATACCACAAAATCAGATATGGCTTTTGTTAGATCATGATGAAACCTTTTTTAAGATTGTGTAAACCGCATCTGTTTCCATCGTCTCCCGGCGTCTCATCAGAGTCCGGAAATGCACGGCGCTTCCTCATGGTTTCGCCCAGCCGCAGGCATAGGTTACCGCCTTTTTCCACCCTGCGATCTTTTCGTTCCTCTCTTCCTCTGTGATCTGAGGTTCAAACACCCGGCCGATGGTCCAGTTCTTTTTCAGGGTTTCCTGATCCGGCCAGTATCCCACCGCCAGACCTGCAAGATATGCGGCTCCCGTCGCGGTACTCTCCACGCAGAGCGGCCGCTTTACCGGCGTCCCGTTGATGTCCGCCTGGGTCTGCATCAGGAAATTGTTGGCGCAGGCGCCGCCGTCTACTCGCAGATCCGTCAGTTTCATTCCGGAATCCGCCTCCATCGCACGGATGACGTCGTCCACCTGATACGCGATAGATTCCAGGGTCGCGCGGATGATGTGATATTTGTTCACTCCTCTGGTCAGCCCCAGGATTGTGCCCCGGGCGTACTGATCCCAGTAGGGAGCTCCAAGCCCCGTAAACGCGGGAACCACATAACAGCCGTTGGTGTCTCTGACCTTCTGGGCCATATATTCGGAATCCGCGGCAGACTCGATCATCTTCAGCTCGTCCCGCAGCCACTGGACCGCCGCTCCGCCCACAAAGATGGAGCCCTCCAGCGCATAGTTTACCTTTCCTCCGATTCCCCATGCGATGGTCGTAACCAGTCCGTTTGTGGAAAATACCGGTGTCTCACCGGTGTTCATAAGGAGAAAACATCCGGTCCCGTAGGTATTTTTTGCTTCCCCCGGAGAGAAGCAGATCTGTCCGAACAGAGCGGCATGCTGATCCCCGGCAGCTCCTCCGATGGGAATGGGCCCGCCGAAAAATCCAGGATCCGTCTCCCCGTACACACAGCTGGAAGGTTTCACCTGCGGCAGCATGGCACGGGGAATCTCCAGGGCTCTCAGGATTTCCTCATCCCATTCCAGCGAACGGATATTGAACAGCATGGTTCTCGACGCATTGGTGTAATCTGTCACATGCACACGGCCTCTTGTCATCTTCCAGATCAGCCAGGTCTCCACAGTTCCGAACAGAAGCTTTCCCTGCTCCGCTTTTTCCCTGGCTCCTTCCACATGGTCCAGAATCCACTTCAGTTTTGTTCCGGAAAAATACGCGTCAATGACAAGCCCCGTCTTTTCCCGGAAAAAGTCCACCATTCCCTTTTCCTTCAGCTGATCGCAGTATTCCGCAGTTCTGCGGCACTGCCAGACAATCGCCCGGCAGACTGGCTCCCCGGTCTCCTTATCCCAGACAATCGTCGTCTCCCTCTGGTTGGTAATGCCGATGGCGGCGATGTCCGCCGCCTGGGCGCCTGCCTTCTGGATCGCTTCCACGGCCACGCCAAGCATCGTGGACCAGATTTCGTTGGCGTCGTGTTCCACCCATCCCGGTTTCGGAAAATACTGGGTGAACTCTTTCTGTGCCATACTGACAATGACCCCCTTTTCATCGAACAGTATACACCGGTTGCTGGTAGTCCCCGCATCCAATGCCATTACATACTTTGCCATAAGCTTTTCCTCCTGCATGTTATAACCCCTGTACGGCAGGGTAGATCCCCCGCAAAAACAAAAAGCACAGCGTCAGCCGCAGTATGCTGCAGGCTTTCGCTGTGCTCGTTTTGGCGGCGGGCCTTATTAAATTAATCGTAGCATATGTCCCGGGCGATTTCAAGTATTTTAAGAAGCTTTACTTCAGATACGCGCCGGCAAATTCCAGGACCGCCCCGCAGAGATCCTGATCGATTTCCATGCTCTGAAGCTCGCTGATCAGAAATTCCGGAGCCTTCAGGGAACGTTCGGCAGCGCGGTAGATTTTCTCTTTGTCGATAAAGCCAATCTCTGCCTGGTTCAGGAAATCGAATATCTGCTTCTGTACCGGATTTTCTGCGATTTCGGTCTCCTTCGGGAGACAGATCTCCACCCGGTCTTCCGGACGCAGATGTTCCAGCGTCACGGTCAGTGTGGTTCCGCATCTGCTGCAGCAGTTTTCCTGTTTTTCCCCGTTTACCAGAACCTCCGCTCCGGCTGCGGTCGTCTTGTGCAGTTCAATCTTCCAGGTTCTCCGAACCGGCAGAAGCGACAGTTCGCCCCGGACCGGTGATACGGTAAAGGTTTTCTCCGTCCAGTCCAGCTTCATCTCCGTGCAGGCGCAGATGCCCTTGCGGTAATCTTCTGATACGTTGTCGTCCTCATACAGGACAAAGGTGTTGTCCGCACCCGGATACACGCGAATGGTCAGCTCATCCGGATTGGACTCTGCCTCAGTCGCCTGAATTCTTTCCGTCATCGGAACAATTGCACCCGCTTTTGCCAGTACGGGAATCTCATCGATGGTCCGGTACATATTCAGGTTTCTTCCTCCGCGATATACCGTATCGGTGAAGAAATCGAACCACATTCCCTCCGGAAGCCAGACTTTCGTGCACGCCACATTCAGGCCGCGGATTCTCGGGGTCGTCACCGGAGCGGCAACCAGCTCGCTTCCGAAAAAGTATTCATTCTTCTGTCCGTAAGCCGTGAAATTTTCCGGATACTGATAGTACATCGGCTGGCAGATCGGCTCTCCCTTTTCCCATGCGCGGTGATTCATCGTATACAGATACGGCATCAGTCTGTGACGGAGCCTGAGGAAATCGCACATCGTGTCATGCACTTCCTTTTTAAATCTCCACGGTTCTTTTCCGTTGAATTCACTGCTGCTGCTGTGCAGCCGATTAACCGGAGAAAAGACGCCGAACTGATACCAGCGCGCTTCCATCTCGTCATTCTTGTAACCCAGCATATGGCCGCCGATGTCGTGGCTCCACCAGCCGTATCCGATGTTGGACGCAGTACTGGTGAAATATGGCTGGAAATCCAGGGATTCCCAGGTAATCAGAGTATCTCCGGAGAATCCCACCGGATAACGGTGAGAGCCGGGACCTGCATACCGGGAAAAAGTCATCGGCCGCTTTCCATCTCTTCCGCTGTCGAGGAAATGATAGTGATTCAGCATCCACAGAGGATCCAGTCCCTCGATTCTGCTGTTGGTTCCCTGCTGCCAGTCAATCCACCAGAAATCCACCCCTTCTTCCTCCATCGGGTGAAGGGCCTTGTCAAAATATGCCTCCAGGAACACCGGGTTCGCGATATCAAAATTCACCGGCTCTCCCTTCTCCGGATCCATTCCCATAGCCTCGGCCATCTGCGGGTAGCAGTCCTCAAAAGCACGGATTCCGTCCGCCGGGTGCAGATTCAGGGTGGTCTTCATTCCGCGGTCATGCAGCTTCTTCAGGAACCGCTCCGGATCCGGAAACATTTCCCGGTTCCAGGTATACCCGGTCCATCCGGTGCCGTACTTGGGATCGATATCCACCAGATGCCAGTCCATGTCAATCACTGCAACCGTAAACGGAATCTGTTCTTTGTCAAACTGATTCATCAGTTTCAGATAGGATTCCTCCGTGTATTTATAATATCTGCTCCACCAGTTTCCGAGAGCAAATCTCGGAAGCATCGGCGTCTCGCCGCAGAGATGGTAAAAATCTTTTAACGCTTCAAGAAAACGATGTCCGTAGACAAACAGATAGAGATCCTGAATTCCCTTTTTTCTCGGTTCTACCCATCCGTCTTCGCGGATGGTCAGCGTGCGGGAATCGTCCAGGGCCACGCAGCCGCACCACATGGACAAAATGCCGTCCTCCAGTTCACAGGCTCCGTCGACATTGTCCAACGTTCTCGCGGTTCCCTTCAGGTTTTCACTCTTTTCCCCGTAACGCCATGCGGTCCGGTTTCCTCCCGGCATTCCAAGCGCATAACAGGAGAGCCCATGGCTGGTGAACTCCTTTTTGTCGTAATTCAGCTGGAAATATTCCGTGCGGATTTCCAGTTCGTCCGACATGTCCCGGAGTTCAAAGGAAACCTGCGGGAAATCCCGGTTCAGTACAGTCTGAGTCGGCGCGTCGGTGAATTCTCCGTCCGGGCTGTACTCCAGGCGCACCAGACTTTTTGTGAGAACTGTAATCCGGAAATTTTCTCCCTGCACAACATTCTCCGGGCAGGCTTCCGGATGAGCGTCAATTTTCAGATACTCTTTCATTTCGCTGTGTCCCTCCTGTTGTTTATTCTTTTCCTGCTCCGATTTTCAGCACCAGAGCCTCATAAGGCTGCAGAACAATTTCTTTTTCCGGCTGTTCCCTGTGGTAATTGCTGATCAGTACGCCGGCTTCGGCAAATTCTTCCGGAATCCTGTAAGTTTCCTCGTCACTGGTAAAGTTGCAGATTACCAGCAGCTTTTCCTCGCCCAGCGTTCTGGTATAGACGTACAGGGTTTCGCTGTCCGGCTCCAGCAGCTGATAGGATCCGTACACCATCACTGGTTCCTTTTTGCGCAGTCCGATAATGTTCTGATAATAATGGAATACAGAATCCGGATCCTCCTGTTCCGCCTTCGCATTGATTTCCCTGTAGTTGGGGTTCACCATGATCCACGGGGTCCCCGTTGTAAATCCTCCGTTAGCACTGTCATCCCACTGCATCGGTGTTCTGGCATTGTCTCTGCCCCGCAGACGGATATACCGCATCATATCCTCCGGCGTAACTTTTCCGCAACCGGTCAGCTCGTGGAAGGCATTGATGCTCTCGATATCCCGCAGATCCTCCAGGGTTTCGAAAGGACAGTTGGTCATGCCCAGTTCCTCGCCCTGGTACACGTAAGGAGTTCCCTGCATCATATGCAGACAGGTCACGAGCATTTTGGCGCTCACCTCGCGGTACTCCGGAGAGTCATTTCCGAAACGGGAAACGCTTCTCGCCTGATCGTGATTTCCGAGAAACAGGCTGTTCCAGGCCTTGCCCTCCAGCTCTGTCTGCCATTTGCTCATGGTTTTCTTAAAGTTCTTCAGCTGAACCCTATCATCCGTCCACTTGCCCCGCGGACCGTTCTCTTCCATATGTTCAAACTGGAAGACCATGCTCAGTTCTTTTCCGTCGGCATTGGCATATTTTTTTGCCTCCTCGATGGTCACGCCGGCACACTCGCCAACGGTCATCAGGTCATAATGGGACAGAACTTTCTGATTCATCTCCTGCAGATATTCATGGACATGCGGACCATTGGCGCATCCGGAATCCCCGTACAGCGCCCCCGGAGCCTGGTAACCGTCAGGCAGACCCGGTTTCTTGGAAATCAGGCTGATCACATCCATGCGGAACCCGTCGATTCCCTTCTCACACCACCAGTTCATCATACGGAACACCTCATCGCGGACTTTCGGGTTATCCCAGTTCAGATCCGGCTGTTTTCTGGAAAACAGATGGAGATAATACATATCCGTGGTATCGTCATATTCCCAGGCGGAACCGGAAAAACAGCTTCCCCAGTTGTTCGGCTCCTTTCCGTCCTTTCCCTCTCTCCAGATATAGTAATCACGGTACGGATTGTCCTTTGATTTGCGGCTCTCCACAAACCATGCATGTTCGTCAGAAGTGTGATTGACAACCAGGTCCATCACCAGCTTCATTCCTCTCCTGTGGATTTCTTCCAGCATCCGGTCAAAATCCTCCATCGTACCGAATTCTTCCATGATCGCCTGATAATCGCTGATGTCATAGCCGTTGTCATCGTTGGGCGACTGATAGACCGGCGACAGCCACAGAACATCAACCCCCAGCTCTTTCAGATAATCCAGCCGTGAAGTAATGCCGTTCAGGTCGCCGATTCCGTCTCCGTTGCTGTCCATAAAGCTTCTGGGATAAATCTGATAGACAACCGCTTCTTTCCACCATGCTCTTTCCATTTCCATTCCCTCTCTTTTCCTTTGACTTCCAAAGCGGCCTCAGACAGTCGGCGCCGTGCCTGCAGCCCGTGCTCCCATACCTCATCCGCTCTTTTTCTGCCTTCATACTACCATATCCGCGCGTTGAATTTCAATAGTTTTGCGCAAAACTGTTGAAACTATACAAGTAAATCTTGTGCAATTTATTTTAAATATACAAAACAGGAGATTCTGATGCGCCATCCTCTCAGAATCTCCTGTCCACCGTTCTCTCACGACCTTTCTTCGGTCGTTTTCCTCCCGGATACCGACTTCCGTTCCACCAGAAACGTGGAGATCCGATATTCCCCTCCCACCGTTTCTCCGTTTATTTTCCGGATCAGCGCCTCCACCGACCGCCGGGCTTTCTCTCCCACATTCTGACGCACCGTGGTCAGAGCCGGACGGGAAAGCTTTGCGTACGCCACATCATCGAACCCTGCCACTGAAAGCTCCTCCGGCACCCGGATGCCTCGGTCCTGGAGAAAATTCAGTGCCTCCACCGCATACAGATCGGACGCGAAAAACAGGGCGCTCTGTTCCCGGAAAAACGGAAGCATTTCCAGATACTGTCTCCTCCGTCTGGACGGGTCCTCCGGGACAAGGATATGTCTGGAAGCGGCATCCTCCACCCGCTCCTCCTCCAGCGCTTCCTTTACGCCGAGCCAGCGCTCATGATCCACCGACTCATCGTTGTCCGTCAGAAACAGAAGTCTTCTGTGGCCTTTTTTCAACAGATATTTTCCCATCAGATACCCGCCGCCCCGATCGTCGGTGCGCACATTGATCACGCCCTCCGGCAGCGGACAGTATCCATCGATCACCGCCATCGGCCCGGAAAACCGTCCCCGGATTTTCCGGATTTCCCGTTCTCCGAGACCGATGGAAATCATCGCCTCCAGATTCCATCCCAGAATCTGTTCCATCAGATCCCTTCCCTTATGGCGGGTTACCAGCATCATATAATACCCTTTCTCCTGAATCTGATACTCCAGACTTCCCACCAGCTCCGCGATAAACGGATCCTCCAGCGCATATTTCATTCCTTCCCTGGTATATCCCAGCACGACGCCGATCAGGCCCGAATGTTCTCTTGCCAGCATACGGGCGCTGAGGCTCGGCACATAATTCATCTCTTCCAGAATCCGGTTAATCTTCTCCACGGTCTCTTTCGATACGCGTCCGGCTTTTCCATGTATCACATTGGAAACCGTCGTCGGACTGACGCCTGCCTTCTCGGCGATATCCTTGATCCGAATCATAACATCCCTCCCTGTCCCGGCGGAAACACCGCTGATCTGCCTTATTATACACATATCTGACGAAAGAATCAATGAATCGTGACAGTTCAGCCAGCTGAACCGTTACAACGAATCTTCGGAAACACTTGCCTCTCCACGGGACATGTGGTACACTGACTACAGTTCATTACATTAACAGTTCAGTCAGCTGAACTGTCAATGCATCCGCCCATTGAAAATCGCTTCGCGATGGGCCGGATGCCCACAGGCACTATACTTTCATACGGTCTGTGCAGCGATTGGAGAAAGAGGAAACCTATGAATCAGAAACCTGAAAAAAACATTGTTCTCATCGGTTTTATGGGCTGCGGCAAAAGTTCTGTCGCCGCGGCTCTCGGCAGAAACTGGAAGATGGATGTGATCGAAATGGATCAGATGATCTCCGAACAGCAGGGAATGTCCATTCCGGAAATTTTTGACCGCTTCGGCGAAGACTATTTCCGGGATCTGGAGACCGCGCTGCTGAAAAATCTTCACGGCAGACGGGGATGTGTCGTTTCCTGCGGCGGAGGCGTTCCTCTGCGGAAAGAAAACGTCACTGAAATGAAAAAGATCGGTCAGGTCGTCCTTCTGACCGCAACCCCGGAAACGATTTATTCCAGAACCGCCGGAAGCGATGACCGTCCCAATCTGAAAAACAGAAAAAGCCCCGAGGCAATCGCAGAACTGCTGGAGCAGCGGAGACCGAAATATGAAGCAGCCGCCGACTGCATAATCGCCACAGACGGCAGGACTGTCCCGGAAATCTGTGAGGAACTGATGCGGAACCTGGCCGAACAGTAACCTTTTCGGATCTCTGCGGAAATCCCAGGTGAACAAACAGGTGAACAAACGCAACAGTTCAGCTGGCTGAACTGTGCGAACAAACAGAAGAAACATGGAGGAAAAGAAAAATGGAGAAAAAAATCCCTTACAAAATCTATCTGGAAGAAAGCGAACTCCCCAGACAGTGGTACAATGTCCGTGCCGATATGAAAAACAAACCGGCCCCTCTTCTGAATCCGGCCACAATGGAGCCGATCACCTTTGAAGAACTGCGGCATGTATTCTGCGACGAGCTGGCCCGCCAGGAGCTGAACGACACAGATGCCTACATTGACATTCCCACAGAAATCCGTGATTTTTACAAAATGTACCGCCCGTCGCCGCTGGTACGCGCCTACTGTCTGGAAAAGGAACTGGACACACCGGCAAAAATCTATTACAAATTTGAGGGAAACAACACCTCCGGCAGCCATAAACTGAATTCCGCAATCGCTCAGGCATACTATGCAAAGCAGCAGGGGCTGACCGGAGTGACCACGGAAACCGGAGCCGGCCAGTGGGGAACCGCGCTGGCAATGGCCTGCGCTTACTTCCATCTGGACTGCAAAGTTTACATGGTAAAGGTTTCCTATGAGCAGAAGCCGTTCCGCCGGGAAGTTATGCGCACATACGGCGCTTCCGTCACTCCGTCCCCGTCAGAAACCACCAACGTGGGCAGAAAGATTCTCGCCGAGCATCCGGGAACCACCGGAAGTCTTGGCTGCGCAATCTCTGAAGCCGTGGAAGTGGCTGCGGGTGATCCCAATTACCGCTACGTTCTCGGCTCCGTTCTCTCCCAGGTACTGCTTCACCAGTCCATCATCGGTCTCGAGACAAAAGCCGCGCTGGACAAATATGGAATTCAGCCGGATATCATCATCGGATGCGCCGGCGGCGGTTCCAACCTGGGCGGTCTGATTTCCCCGTTTGCAGGAGAAATGCTCCGGGGAGAGAAACAGTATCAGATCATCGCCGTGGAACCGGCTTCCTGCCCGAGCCTTACCAGAGGACGTTTTGTCTATGATTACTGTGATACCGGAAAAGTGTGTCCGCTGTCCAAAATGTACACCCTGGGCTGCGATTTCATCCCGTCTGCAAACCATGCCGGCGGTCTTCGCTACCACGGCATGAGTTCCGTTGTGTCTCAGCTGTACGCCGACGGATATCTGGAGGCACGTTCCGTGGAGCAGACCTCCGTCTTTGCAGCAGCCGAGCAGTTCGCCCGCATTGAGGGCATCCTTCCTGCTCCGGAGAGCAGCCATGCGATCCGTGTGGCAATCGACGAGGCTCTGAAATGCAAGGAGACCGGCGAGGAGAAAACCATTGTCTTCGGCCTGACCGGAACCGGATATTTCGACATGGTTGCCTATGAAAAATACAACAACGGCGAGATGACCGATTACATTCCTACCGATGAGGAGCTGGAAGCATCCTTTGCGAAATTTCCAAAAGTAAACCGCTGACAGCCGCCTTTCATCCGCAGGCAGTTTTCAGCAGCATGCAAAAATCGACACCCGAAAGTGCAGCCACTTTCAGAGGTGTCGATTTTTTATTTTCCCATTCTCTGATCGTCACGATTTGTCGTCTCCGGTCAGACGGAGAATATCTTCAATTTCTTCCACCGACAGGTCCAGGTACGCAGACAGTTCTGCCACGGAAAAATCCATCTTGTCTCCGTCCGACAGTTCCTCGATGGCGTCCTTCAGGCGATTCACCCGCTGAACCACCGCTTCGTCCTGATGCTTCCGGAAATGCTGTTCTTCCAGAATTCCTTCCATTCCGTCCCGGACCGCTTTCAGCAGATCGTCTTCTCCCTCTCCTTCGCGGAGCTGATCCAGCGCCAGAAGCAGGCTGACGTTTCCCTCCTGTACAAGGTCACCGAAAAATACGCTGCCGTCATGGACGCTCCGGGCAAGGGAGGGAAGCTTCGGCATATAATATTCCACAAGACGGCTTTTCGCCAGTGCGTCTCCTTTTGCAGCCCCGGAAAACAATGCCGCTTTCTCCTCCTCGCCCGGCTCTTCCGGAACAGGCAGTTCTTCCAGATACCGTTTCAGGAAATGCTCCTCCTCCCCGGACAGCGGCGCCTGTTCTTTTCTGACCCGCTTCCCTGTTCCGGCTCCGTCCACATCAATCTTCTCCATCGCCAGATATTCAAAAACCATTGCCTTCTGCTCTTCTGTCAGATTCTGTTCTTCAAAAAAATCCTCCGCCTGCTGTACAGTGATCTTCTGTCCGTGTTTCTCCGCAAAAGCCAGAAGCTCTCTCAGGCTTTTCTGAAATTTTTCCTGTTCCTGATTCATAAACACCATCCTTCTGGTATGATTTTTCAAACGATTATCGTTCCGCGCTTTCACTAGATTACCATATCTTAAGAAAAAAGTCTATTGCATTTTCCCTGTGAAAGCAGTAGTATTATAACAAATCCACGAAAGGAGAATTTTGACAATGAAACAGATTTTCAGAGATGTTCGAAATAATTTTCTGCTGACTGCAATTGTCTCGGTTCTGATCGGACTGGTGCTCGTTCTGTTCCCGGTCAGAACCACGTTTATGATCTGCAACATCGCCGGAATCCTGCTGATCGTCTGCGGAATCATAAATATTATCCGCTACGTCACTTCCAAAGGCGAGGCATTTTTTATCCGCTATGATCTGGTCGTGGGAGTGATTCTCTGCCTCGCAGGGCTGTTTGTCATCACCCAGAGCCATCTGATCATCTCCTTCATTCCGACGATCGTCGGCATTGTCCTGCTGATCAACGGAATTATCAATCTGAAAAAGGCGTTTCATCTGAAACAGGCCGGACTCCAAAGATGGTGGGTTGATCTTGCCATCGCCGCTGTAATCACGCTGCTCGGACTCCTGATCTGGCTGCGTCCTTTTGATGCGGTGGCAACCACCAACATTTTCATCGGCATCTGCCTGATTCTCAATGGAGTCTCCAATCTCTGCACCATGTTCGGGCTGGGTACGGTCAAACGCCGCCTGGAAATGCATTTTCCTGATGACGACGTGATCGATGTGGAGGATGACGAGCTTCACTGAAAACGCCCTGCAAACATATTCTGTATGAAATTGCCCGCAGCTGGGTTCCCGGATGACAGGAACAGCTGCGGGCATTTTATCATACTTTGATTCTCTGCGCAATCGTTTCATCCATCACAAGCTTCACATCGCCGGCCCGGACGATCAGACTGCCCATTCCTTTCTGCAGCACATACAGAGTGCTTCCCTCTTCGATATGACGGCTGCGCATGAAATTCATCACTTCAGGAGTACCGAGTTAGTCTCAGGGTTAGTCAACGGTAATATTACTGCTTTCTTCCGCAGCAGTGCTTGTATTTTCTTCCGCTGCCGCACGGACAGGGATCGTTGGGATAAATCTTTTTTCCTTCCGGCAGAATCCGGAGATTCCCGGCCTCAGACGCTTTGCGCTCGCCGGAGACATGTTTCCCAAGTTCCCTGAGTGTAAAGCCGTTGGTGTGCCAGCTTCTCGTATTTTCCGCCGTCTCACGTACATAGACGAGCCATTCGTATTCGGGCTTTCCTCTCGGCACCGTGACGGGGAGACTTCGGAGCAGTTCCGTCATATTCCCGGAAGCTCCCTGTATTCTGACCTGCTCACGGATGTCATAAAAAAGTTCCGTCCCGTCCTTCCCGGAGGAGAGCTTTCCGCAGAAAAAGCGGAGGGCCCGTTCCGTCTGCGCATCAGGCTCCTGCCTTCCCTCCCGTCCGTACCGGAGAAACTCATCCATCGATTCCGGCAGGTATCTCTCAATACCTTCCCTCTCTTTCTCCAGCTTCTGCCGGTCCTCTGTCTCCTCCAGCCATTCATCCATAATCTGTTTTCCGTCGAAGAGTATGGTTCCCCGGCTGTCTTTCCACTCCTGCAGAACTTCCTTCAGAAGCAGATCGTCCGGCATATTTCCCTCATACTGTTTCCAGAGCTCCTTCAGCTCCTTTACAGAAATCATCCCGTACAGATAAACAGCGCCCTGACAGAACGTACGGATCTTCCAGGCCTCCTGCAGCGTCCTCCGCCGCCCGGAATCGTTCAGTTTCTCATATGCCATTCTCACATTTTCCGGAACCGCAAGGCATCCCGCAGAATCCAGGACGCAGTATTTCCACAGAAAATCATATGGCTGCCGGCTCTCATCCGGCACTTCCACACAGCCATCCCGAACCGCCCGGTCAAAAAGCTCCAGCTCCCCGGCGCTGCTTTTTTTCATCAGACGGAACATAACGTCCTCCTCCAGCAGGCGGTCCTGCAGCCAGCTCTCAAGCTCTCTTTTTCTGAGTTTGCTGTACCCCCGGAACCGGCAGTGTCTTGCAATTTCGCACAGTTCCTCCCTGCTTCGTCCTGCATAGCTCTCTGCAAGAGTACGCGGCACATCTTCTGCCCTTTCCTTTCTTATCGTCTCCCAGCGGGGTCCGCCACCCTCCTCGCGCATTTCCTGCAGCAGATCTTTCATCCGGTCATCCGTCTCCCAGTGTCTTTTCCCGCCGGCCACCCGAAAAAGAATCTCCCGCTTTCTTATGGGAATCTCCATATTGCTGCGGAACCATTCGTTGACCTCCTCTGCACGAAAAGAGGGCGCTTCCTCCCGCTTTAATTCAAATTCCAGAACGCTGCCGTATTTTTCATCCATATTGGGGCCTTCACCGTCCAGCACCTGCGGACAGCGGCGATCCATTTCCACCGTTTTCTCGATCTCGATCAGATGTTCCCAGGTCTCCCCATAATCATAGAGGTACCAGATATGTTTTTCTTTCCTCAGAAAATCGTCGGCCAGAAGCTTTTCCGGCGCCATCCGTCCCCCGGATCTGTTCCCCTTTCCATAGGGATTTCCTGTCAGGACGCACTCGGAATCCTCCAGGTAAAACTCATAGATATATTCGTTTTTCCATCCGAACAGCATCTGAATCACCAGATGCAGATCCCGAAATGTAAGTCTGGACGGAATCCATACTCTTCGCCAGACTTCCGGGTCTGTCCACTGAACAGATATTTTTATCTGATATCCTTTCATTGTCTTCTGTACCTCCGTATTTTCTGATTACTGTAACGATTTTTTCCGTCTCAGATCTGCAGTTCAATACTGCTTCCGGTACGTCCTTTTGTCACCCGGATCTGCCGTCCGATTCTCTCCTTCAGCTCCGGAACGTGGGAGATAATTCCCACAAGACGGTTTCCTCTGGTAAGGCCGGACAGCGATCGGATCGCCTGATTCAGGCTCTCCTCGTCAAGACTCCCGAAGCCTTCGTCCACAAACATCGCGTCCAGACGAATGCCCCCGGTTCTGGACTGAATCTCGTCCGACAGCCCAAGCGCCAGACTCAGCGATGCCATAAACGATTCTCCGCCGGAAAGGGTACGTACGCTGCGTACCGTTCCGTTATAGTGATCCACAACATCCAGCTCCAGTCCGCTCTGACTCTTGATATTTCTCGACTGCACGCTGCGTTTCAGCTCATACTGGCCGCTGCTCATTTTCATGAACCTCACGTTGGCCTTCGCGAGAATCCTGTCAAAATACAGCGCCTGCGCGTAGGTTTCCAGCGTGATCTTTTCTTTTCCGGTAATGTCTCCGTTGACCGTATCCGACAGCGCCTTCACCGAGATCAGTTCTTTCTCCAGATCCCCGGACGCTTCCCGCTGACGATTCAGTTCCTCCCTGGTCTTCCGGTTGAACTGCAACCGCGCGCTGCACTCGTTCTGCCTGCGGGTCCATTCCTCCCGGATCTGTCTCTGTTCTTCCAGCATTCTGCCAAGCTTCTCTTCCAGCGCTTTCTGCCGCTCTTTCCAGTCTCCGTCCTCCTCCGCATCTGACGACCGCTCCCGCTGCGCAAAAAGAGCCTCTTTTACTTTCTGATTCTGTTCGATTCTGCGATGACATTCCTCGTACGTTTTCTTTGCCATTTCCAGACGCTGTTCCAGCGCCGCTCTGGCCGTCTCTTTCTGAGACAGGCTGCGGCGCGCCTCGTCAGCATTCTGATAGACGAGACGCTTTCTGTTCTGTTCCCACTGGGTCCGGCGGGTGTTCCGCTCGGTGCGGCAGGCTTCCAATGCCTTCTCCGTCTCCTGAAGCGCCAGGCTCTCCGCCTCACGGCTTTTTCCGGATTCCTCCAGTTCCCGGCTCAGAACCTCCCTGCGCTTCACCTGCGCACGGGCGTCCTGTTCCTGCCTCCGGACATCCTCTGCCTGTTTCTTCTGACGGGTTCTCTCCTGTCTCAGATATTCTTCCGGATCCTCCTCCGGCAGAACCACGCCCCGCGCTTCACACTGCTGCCGCAGGTTCTGCCGCTGTACCGCAAGGCGCTGCCGGGCGCCTTCCGCTTCCCCGTTTTTTTTCATCATATCCCGCTGCGACTGCTCCGCCTGTTTTCTGGCAAGCTCCACATTTTCCCTGGTCACAATCTCATTGACCAGTTTCGCGGGAGAAGGATGTTCGCAGGACCCGCAGACCGGGCAGGGCGTCCCGTCCTTCAGCTCCTGTGCAAGAAGGCCTGCCTGTGCGTCCAGATAAGCCTTATGAAGCTGTTTGTAATACCCGTCCCGGCGCTCGTACTCCTCCCAGGCGTGACGGTATGCCGTCTGCTTTTCCGCAAGAACTGCCCGGCCGTTTCTTTCTTCCCCGCAGAGCCGCAGAATCTGTCCAAGCTCCTGATCTCTGGTCTCAATCTCTTCCGCTCTTCGTCTGAGCTGTTCCAGACGCACGTCCGCATCCTGAAGCTGGCGAGACGCTTCGGTCAGTTCCTCCCTGCGCCGCTCCAATGTCTCCATTTTTTTCCTGCGGGTAAGAATTTCTCCTTCCAGGCGGCTCTGTCTTTCCGCGAGCTCTCTCAGCTGCTTTTCTTCCTTCTCCAGCTGCTTGTATTCTGTCAGCTGCCGGCGGCCGGCGGCAATTTCCTCCGCCAGCTGTTGGATCTCGGGCATTTTCTCCTCTGCTTTTTTCATTTCTTCCTGCAGGCCGCCTATCCTTCCCTGATCCTGTTCCAGCTCCCTCTGCACCCGTTCCAGCTGTTCTTCCATCTGCTCGCGGGCCTGACGGCGGTTCTGGGCCTGTCCCAGCTCCCTGCTCCACTGTTCGCTCTTCCTGCTGCACTGATCCAGCTCGCTGCGGATCTCCCGGAGCCGTTCCCCGTCCTCCTTCAGAATATGCTCCAGCAATTCCTCCACTTCTCCTGTGGAAATCAGCACCCCTGCGTTCTGCGCCTGCAACCTGCACAGTTCCGGATACTCCGGCGATTCTTCGCTGCAGACGATTCCGTCGGTATACTGGCGTATGCTTTTCCGGATATCCTCATATTTTCTCCGAAGCGCTGCCGCATGTTCCTTCACCTGGTCCTGAAATTTTTTGTAAAACCCTGTGTCAAACAATTCCCGGAAAATCTCGCTGCGCTCCTGTGTAGACGCCAGCAGAAGACGCTGGAAATCCCCCTGGGCAATCATCACAATCTGCACAAACTGATCCCGGTTTATACCGAGAAGCTCCTCCACCGCGCGGGTCACCGGCCGGCTGCCTGTGACTGTCTTTCCATCGGGCGCAGTAAAAACCGCATCCGCTTTCTGCGTCGTCATTTTGTTTCCGCGTTTGGCCGGCCGGAGATACTCCGGGTTTCTCTGTACACGATAGGTCTTCTCTCCGTAGAGAAACGTCAGATCCACATACGTCCTGGCATCCTTCGCTGCGTATTTGCTCCGAAACATATCCGCCTGGCGGACACCTCCGCTGGCCTCCCCGTACAGTGCAAAAGTAATCGCGTCAAAAATCATGGTCTTTCCCGCGCCGGTATCCCCGGTGATCAGATACAGCCCGCTGCCGCCAAACTGCGAAAAGTCAATGGTAACTCTGTCTGCATAAGGTCCGAACGCAGACATTTCCAGAAAAACCGGCTTCATTCCACACCCTCCTCCTTCTGCACCTTTTCCATCAGCGTCCGCGCGTATTCCGTCTGTTCCAGACTCATCTCCTGCTGATTCTGCCGGAAGAAAAACCGGGCCAGCAGTTCCATCGGAGACTGCTCCACAGTGGTTTCCTCCCGGATCAACTCCTGACTGGCACGGGTTCTCGCATTGTCATAGTCAATTTTCATAATATTCGGATAGATACTCCTCAGCCGCCCGATCACGTCCGGGATATCATCCTCATCCGTCAGCACCACATGGAGATAGTCTTCCAGCGCCGTTCCCTGGTAGTTCTCCCGGAGCACCAGTTCTTCATATCGTCCCCGGATTTCCCGCATTTCCCGAAGCGGCGTCAGCGGTTCCAGACGCACTTCCAACGTTCCCTTCTCCTTCAGCTCCGCAATCGTCACCGATTTCCTGTGCCCGATCTCCGCAAAGGAATATTTCAGAGGCGTTCCGCTGTACCGGATCCGCTCCGCCCCCGCAGACTGCGCCCGGTGGATATGCCCGAGCGCCACATAATCAAACGGTTCAAACACAGAAGCGGACACATGTTCAACCCCTCCGACCGATACTTCCGCCAGATCCTCCGAACCTGCGGCAACCGCCCCTGTGACAAACTGATGGGCAATCAGGACATTTCTCTCCTCCCGGTTCAGTTCCATCCTTCCGATCACCGCTTCCAGCGCATCCTGATAGGTGAGAATCTCCCGATCCGGAAAAAAACGCCTTACCGCCGCCGGTTTCAGAAACGGAAGCATCCAGATATTCACAGGGCCGAAGCTGTCTTCCAGCCGTACCGGCATACTGTCTCCCTCATAGCTCTGGGTCAGGTAAACCCCGCTCTCCTCCATGATCTGTGCGCCAAACGACAGCCGTTCCACGGAATCATGGTTCCCGCTGATCACAAAAACAGGAAGATTCCGACCGTTCAGCCGTGTCAGAAACCAGTCAAAAAGCCGGACTGCTTCCGCCGGCGGAATCTGTTTGTCATAAACATCACCGGCGATCAGTACCGCATCGACCTTTTCCCGGTCTGCGATCTCCAGAATCCGGCGCAGAATATAGCTCTGATCTTCCAGCATGGAAAACTCGCTGACCCGTTTTCCGATATGAAGATCCGCTGTATGTAAAAAACGCATGTTCTGTTCCTCCCGATACTAAAATTTCATCGGCTGCATTTCTCTCTGTTTTGGAAATATATAGTACAGTATAACACACAGCTATCATAAGAAAAACAGGAAAGTTTTTGAAACCTCAGACAAAAGGCAGCCGCTTAGCAGGGCAAAAAAAGCCCGGTGCAGACAGGTATGTGTATACGACGTCTTTTGCAGCTGCCGTATACACAGATCTGTCTGCCTCCGGGCTTTTTTATCCGCCTCAGATCAGTCCCTGCAGAATCAGAACCACCATCAGAATCGGAAGCAGGAACGTAAGATACCAGCGCATCCAGCCGGGTACTTTGATTCCCGTACCCCGGTTGGCTTCCTTCTGATAATTCTTAAATCCCCATCCATAGCGGGTGGTACAGAACAGAAGGTAAATCAGCGACCCAATCGGCAGCAGAAGATTGCTGACGATAAAGTCTTCCAGATCCTGGATCGTGGTTCCAGCTCCTCTCGGCTGGAAATCAGACCATACGTTGAATCCCAGCGCACATGGAAGCGAAAGAATGATCAGAAGAATCATGTTGATCAGTGAAGCTTTCTTTCTGGAAACATGAAACAGCTCCATGTTGCAGGCCAGAATATTCTCAAACACCGCGATAATCGTTGAGAACGATGCGAAAAACAGGAACAGGAAGAAGAAAGATCCGAAAATCCTTCCCCCTGCCATAGACGCAAAAATATTCGGCAGCGTTTTGAAAATCAGAGACGGACCAGAATCCGGATTCACTCCGAACGAGAAGCATGCGGGGAAAATAATCAGTCCGGAGACGATCGCAACAAAGGTGTCGAGCACCGCTATGTTGATCGCCTCTCCCATCAGGCTTCTCTCTCCTCCCAGATAGCTTCCGAAAATCAGCATCGCGCCGATTCCCAGACTCAGTGTAAAAAACGACTGATTCATCGCGCCGGTGATAATATTAAACAGACCGACTTCCTCTACCTTATGTATATCCGGAACAAGATAGAATTTCAGACCTTCGGAGGCTCCCGGCATCGTAAAACTGTAGACTGCCAGAACCACCATAATGATCAGCAGCGCGACCATCATCCATTTTGTAATACGCTCCACGCCATTCTGCAGACCAAAAGAACAGATGGCAAATCCTGCGATCACAACGATCAGCATCGTGACGATCAGAACCGAAGGAGAGCCAAGCATGTTCTCATACATAAAGGTCACCTGTTCTGTATCCGCGCCGTCAAATCTTCCGGTGAGGAACAGATAAAAATAGTACAGCATCCATCCGGTGACAACGGTATAAAACATCATCAGCCCGTAATTCCCCAGCATCGCCACATAACCGTGCAGATGCCATTTGCTTCCCGGCTTTTCCAGCTCCTGGTAAGCCCGAACCGTGCTTTTACGGCTCGCCCGTCCGATTGCAAGCTCCATGGTCAGAATCGGTACACCCATGATTGCCAGAAAAATAAGGTAAAAGACTACGAAGATTCCTCCGCCGTAATTTCCTACCATATACGGAAATTTCCATACATTTCCGATGCCGATGGCGCATCCCGCCGAAATCAGGATAAACCCGAGACGGGATTTGAATTTTTCTCGTTCCATTTTCTCTTTCTCCTCCCTGCATACCGCACACAAAAGAGACTGCTGAATTTTCCGGATCCGTTTCACAGCAGTCTCCTGTGTCTGTAATTTTCTCTTATTATACATGAAAACCATGCATTTGCAAAGATAAAAATTGTATTTCCAGCGATGAACAGGTTACAGGTCAGCCGGCTGAACGGTTGCAGCGAACAGCCGCCAGCAGTCTCATCAGATTTTCCGCTTCCGTCTCCAGATTCTGTTCGCTCTTTTCCCTGCTGACGGAAAAATCCTCCGGCAGCTGATTGATGGAAAAGGCCGCTGTCAGGCCGCAACGGTACAGATCCGGCAGCGCCTCCCGGTCAATCCCGCCGACTATCGCCACCACCGGAACGCCCAGCTCCCGACCCCGCCGGGAAATGCCCGAGATCACCTTTCCCCGCACACTCTGGCTGTCCAGTTTTCCCTCTCCGGTCAGAATCATATCCGCATGTTCCGCCAGCGTATCAAAGCGAACCGTATCCAGTACGATCTGAATTCCCGGCGCAAGCGTTGCGCCCAGCAAGCCGGCCATTCCTGCTCCCAGTCCGCCGGCAGCTCCGCCGCCCGACAATCCGCAGATATCTCTCACCTCCCCTGTCTGTTCCAGAAGCCTGGCATAATGGGTCATTCCCTCCTCAAGTTCTCTGACCATCGTCTCGTCTGCTCCCTTCTGGGGACCGAACACATAAGTGGCGCCTTCCGGGCCGAGCAGTGGGTTTGTGATATCGCACATTGCGAGGAGCTCCGTCTGTTCCAGCAGTTTTTCCCGGCGGCTCGCGTCAATTTTCGCGATCCTGTTCAGGGTCCCGCCCGTCGGGACAAACGCCGCTCCTTCCCGGTCATAAAACCGTACGCCCAGCGCCGCGGCCATCCCGCAGCCGCCGTCATTGGTGCAGGAACCGCCCAGGCCCACGATCACACGGCACGCTCCTTTCTGAACCGCCGCAAGAACCAGTTCCCCGATCCCGTAGGTAGTCGTTGCCCGGGGATCCATTCTTCCCTCCACCAGCGGAAGCCCTGCGCATGAAGCAGTCTCCACAACTGCCGTCCCGTCGCTTAGGATCCCGTATTCCACGATCATCGATTCCATATACGGACCATGCACCTGCGCCTTCTCCTTTCGTCCTCCCAGCGCCTCCAGAAAACAATCGACGCTTCCCTCGCCTCCGTCCGCAACGGGTATCGTGACTACTTTGCACTCCGGGAAATGTTTCTTCACCTGCTCCCGCAGGATTTTACAGATCCTTTTTGCACTGATGGTTCCTTTAAACGAATCCGGAATAATAATTACCTTTTTCACTGTTTCGTTACTCGTTCCTTTCCTGTACTTTTCCGGCGGTAAACGACACGGATTTAAGATTATTATATCGAATTTTCTCTTCCGATTCTATAGTACGAAAACACAATTTTCTTCCTCTTTCTTATTTCCGGATTACATTTTTTTTTGACAGGTTCCGTCATTCATACCTTACGATTTCTTTTCTCAGCCGTTTCATGATTCTCTTTTCCAGTCTGGAAATGTAGGACTGTGATATTCCGAGAAGATCCGCCACTTCTTTCTGGGTTTTCTCACCGCCGTCCGGCGTATTGATGCCGAAGCGCAGACGGACGATCGTCTGTTCCCGCTCCGTCAGCTTGCTGATTGCCTTTCCAAGAAGGTTTTTCTCCACCTCCTGTTCAATTCCATGATAAATCACATCCTCGTCAGTTCCGAGGATATCCGACAGCAGCAGTTCGTTTCCATCCCAGTCCACGTTCAGCGGCTCATCGATGGAGACCTCCATTTTCGTCTTATTGTTTCTGCGCAGATACATCAGAATCTCATTCTCAATGCACCGGGAGGCATACGTCGCCAGTTTGATCTTTTTCTCAGGGTTGAAGGTATTGATCGCCTTGATCAGGCCGATCGTCCCGATGGAAATAAGATCCTCCACGCCGACTCCCGTATTGTCAAATTTCTGGGCGATATAGACAACGAGGCGCAGATTATGTTCGATCAGCATACTTCTCGCTTCCCGATTATCGCTGTCTGAAAGTCCCGCAATCGCTTTTGCCTCTTCCTGTTCCTCCAGAGGCGCCGGCAGTACGTCTGCGCCGCCAATATAAAACACCTCTCCCGTCTGACGAAATGCCGAAGAAGAGGACTTCCGTAACACGCCAAAGCGGATACCCGCCGGCAATGCAGCCTGCATCATACTTTCTTCCTCCTAACTGTCCATTAAATCTGGATGCAATATCATCTGGCAGCCTGTGGGAGCAGCGCTGTCTTTTCCGGTAAGCGCCAAAGCGGGAGAACTTATACGCTTTTCTGTATTCCCCTGAATCAAAACCATTTCCGGTATCCGGATCACCGGCAGCATGCCGGAGGCACATCCTACACTGCGAAATCTTATGTAATGGGGCTGCAGGTTTCCCAGAAGCTCAGGTTCTGTGATCTCCTTTCCCTCCGCAAACGCTGCAAGCCCGCTTTGCACCTCCTCCGGAAACAGTTCTTTTACAACTTCATATGGTATGACAGACACCGGCTTTCCGGAAGTGGCGTCCCGCAAAGTGTTGCCCGTGTCATACAGTCCTTTTACTTTTATCCTTTTTTCTCCGGCGCCAAGCCAGACCGTCACCGTCCGCTTCTGTACCTTCCTCTGCCGTTCCTGCACACTGAGAAAAACGGTGACGGCAGCGTAGACCAGAACTCCGGCCGACAGAGCTGCCGCCATCCCGTTTCTCCCGGCGGCGCGTTCCAGCAGCCGGATTCCTCCGCTCATCAGAAAAGACATCAGCAGAAAGCCAAATACTCCAGGGACAAGCTGTTTCCCACCTCTGGTATTACAACCAAACTTTACCATTCCTGTAATTCCCGCGATTCCGATGCAGACCATAAGCCAGGTGGGCAGACACTGAAACAGCGCCAGCCATCCGATGAAACCGGCGGCGCCGGCCGCCGCCCAGACCGCGCTCCTTCTGTGCGTGGCAGAGCATTGGAGGAGCCTTCGGGTGAGTCTCAGGAGAATATAATTCATCAGAAAATTCTCCAGAAACATCAGATCCACATAAACTTCGTAATACAAAAACACACCCCCGTCAGCCTGTACAGGTCTTTACCGGAATCGGCAAATACCATTATAGGCGACGTGGGGCGTTAAATTTGTCAAACCGACGACGTGATCCTTAAAATCTTTTCGACAGGATTCTGTTGTGAAGAATGGTCTGGATCATCCGGATCTCTTCAATGGGAAACTGACCGGGCGCCGAAGGCTGTCCGACGCTGGCATAAGTGATGCAGGACCCGAAAGTTTCGCCGCTGAGGCGGGTGACCGCACCGAGCGCGCCCATGGACATGGTGACCACCGGACGTTCGGAGGCTGTGATCATTTCCTGCGTAATGTCCAGGAGTCTGAGGACGTCGCGGCGGGTTTCCGGCATAACGGCCAGCTTCAGAATATCCGCTCCGGACGCTTCCAGCGCCTGAAATACTTCCCCCATATCTTCCCGGGACGGAGTGCCGTGGAAAAAGTGACGGGAGGCGATCACCACACAGCCCTCCTCGTGCAGCTTTTCCGTCAGTCCGGCGGCGTCCAGATGTTCCATCTGCGCTTCCACATCAATCAGATCTGCAGATCCGCTTGCCGCAGCCGCTAGGCAGATCCGGGCATACTCTTCCGGCGCCGCCGGTTTCTGACCGCCTTCCTGCGCGCTGCGGAATGTAAACAGAACCGGGAGAGGACCTGCCGCCTTTCTGATTTTCCCCAGGACATCACAGACAGCAGATGGATCCAGGGCCTGCGCAAAGCTATCCACCCGCCATTCCAGCAGATCCGGGCGCGCTTCTGCCGCTCTCCGGGCATGTTCCAGGATCTCCTCCTCCCGATTTCCCATGACCGGAACGCAGATTGCAGGCATTCCTTCTCCAATGGTCAGATTTTTGATTCTTACGGTTTTCTTTCTCATTCTCCTGCTCCTTCGTTTTTCAGATTTGACTGCTGCGGATCCGTTGACTTCTGTCCGCAGTTTCATTCTGCGGAGGGTCCGGATCCCGAACCTTCATGATCTGATTATAACCTCATTCCGGCTGCAAAACAATCGCAACAATTCAGCCAGCCGAACTATTACAAACAATCTGCAATTTCAGCAGAACCTGTGATATAATTGATTACAGTTCAGCCAGGTCTGTGCATTCACTGCACAGACCGTATGAAAACGCAGAGCCTGCGGGCATCCGGCCCATCGCGAAGCGATTTTCAATTGCCGGATGCCATAACAGTTCAGCTGGCTGAACTGTTACTATAATTGATTACAGCATATATTTACTTTTCAGAAAAAGGAGTCTAGCAATGATTATACCAGAAATCCCTATCACAGGCACAACAAAACTGACCGCGCTTCTCGGAAGCCCGGTTTCCCACAGTCTGTCCCCGCTGATGCACAACTGTGCCTTCCGTCATCTGGGGCTCGACTATGCATATCTCTGCTTTGATGTGACAGAAAAGGAACTTCCCCAGGCAGTAGAAGGGCTGAAAGCCGTCGGCATCCGGGGATTCAACCTGACAATGCCCAACAAAAACAGGATTATGGATCTGGTAGACCATATTTCCCCTGTCTCGCGCATCTGCCGCTCCATCAATACAGTCGTCAACGACGACGGAGTTCTCACCGGCACCTCCACCGACGGAATCGGTTATATGGAAGCCCTCCATGATGCAGGCTACGACGTAACCGGCGAAGAGATCACCATGATGGGAGGCGGCGGCGCCTCCACCGCAATCTGTGCACAGGCAGCCCTGGACGGTATTCGCCACATTCATATTTTTGTCCGTCCTTCCAGCCGCTTTTACCAGAGAACTCTGGAGCTGGCAGACACCATCAACCGCACAACTCCCTGCCGCGCCTCTGTTTACAATCACGCAGACCTGAACTCCCTGCGCCAGGCTCTGTCCCGCAGCCGTCTGCTGATCAACGGAACCCCTGTGGGCATGGCGCCCGACACCGGACATTCCATCATCGAGGACGTCTCCCTGTTCCACGAAAATCTGATCGTCTCCGATCTGATCTACAATCCAAGAAAAACCCGCCTGATGCAGCTCGCGGAATCCGTCGGCTGCAGCACTTTCAACGGAATGTATATGCTCCTCTATCAGGGTGCAGAGTCCTTCCGCATCTGGACCGGCCGCGACATGCCTGTGGACCTGATCAAAGCCAATTACTTTACCTGACAGAACGTTACGGTTCAGCCAGATCTGTGCATTCCCTGCAGTTCAGCCGGCTGAACGGTTACGACAGAAATCCCCCACAGCCAACGCTGCGGGGGATTTTTACGTTCTTATTTACGATTTCTTAAAAACTCCGGAATCTGAATATCCTTCTTCGGCACATTGCTGGTCAGCGGTGCCTGCGGCTGCGGAGCAGCTGCGGAAGCTGTTCCAGCGTTCGGAATATTAAATTTCGGCATCTGAAAGCCGGAGGTACCTGCAGAAGCAGTCTTTTTCTGGTCAGAAGCCGACGGCTGCGCCCCAGTCTTCTTTCCCTTGTTCTCTCCGACAACGCTTGCCTGTCTTGTGGTCGCATCGTCCAGACCGGTAGCGATTACCGTGATCTTTGCAGCGTCAGATACGCTGTCATCATACATTGCGCCAAAGATAATATTTGCATTCTCACCGGCAAGATTCTGTACATAGCTTGCGGCGTCGTTTGCATCCATAAGAGAAATATCACCGGAAATATTGATAATTACATGGCTTGCACCCTCAATTGTGGTCTCAAGCAGCGGACTTGCAACCGCCTGCTGAACAGCCTCCAGCGCTTTGTCGTCGCCTCTGGCCTCTCCGATACCGATATGAGCCACACCCTTGTCCGTCATTACTGTCTGTACATCGGCGAAATCCAGATTGATCAGAGCCGGCAGATTAATCAGGTCTGTGATTCCCTGAACCGCCTGCTGCAGAACTTCATCCGCTTTTCTGAGAGCTTCCGGCATTGTAGTCCGGCGATCCACGATCTCAAGCAGCTTGTCGTTCGGAATCACGATCAGAGTGTCCACATTGCCTTTCAGCTTTTCGATTCCCATCAGAGCGTTGCTCATACGTGTCTTCGCCTCAAACTTGAACGGCTTGGTAACAACGCCTACTGTCAGAATTCCCATCTCTTTCGCAAGGCCTGCAACAACGGGCGCAGCGCCTGTTCCGGTTCCGCCGCCCATACCGCAGGTTACAAATACCATATCGGCGCCTTCCATTACCTGCTTCAGCTCTTCCACGCTTTCCTCGGCAGCCTTTTCTCCTACCTCCGGCTTTGCGCCTGCGCCAAGACCCTTCGTCACCTTTTCTCCAATCTGTAAAATCGTCGGAGCCTTGCACATGGTCAGAGCCTGTTTATCGGTATTAACGCCAACAAACTCAACGCCTGCGATCGCTTCCTCAACCATTCTGTTGACGGCGTTATTTCCTGCACCACCTACTCCGATGACGATAATCTTAGCAGATGATTCTGCCTCATTTGTCATGATTTCTAACACTTGTGTTTCCTCCTTACTCAGGCTGTTCGCCTCTCTATATTTTCCTTCAGGTCTGTTTCCCTTTTTCGGTAAATCTCAGTGTTTTTCCATGTAAGATAAGCCTCCGCTGAATCATACATATAGATATAATATAATTTATTTTGAAATTTATCAACTGTTTTTTTGGGTTTTTTGCAGATTTTTCAAATTTCCAGGGGGTTTTTCTGTTTTTATGTCTGCTCCTGAGTACTTCCACTGTTACAGTTCAGCTGGCTGAACTGCTGTCTTCACTTTCCTGGATATCCCTGGAAAATACCACATCGCCGCTTTGCTCGTCCACGTCCTCCAGATGGAGTTCTCCCGACATCCCTTCCAGCTGCGGCAGAATGCCGGAAAGCTTTGTGATTTTCTCCTCCAGACAGTCGTCTGTTCCCAGACGGATACGAATATTCCCGGAATAATGAAGGATCATCTCCTGTTCTTCGGTAATCTCCACCTGCTCCGGCCAGAGGCTGAACCGGTCCAGCAGACGGATCAGCGCCTCCAGGCTTCCGAAAATCTCCGTATGCTCTGTGATAAGAGATTCGCCCACGGTCACTGACGTCACATTCAGCCCGGTCACCTCCGGAATATTCTCAAGATCCGGGTCGTATTCCTGCGACTGCATTTTCGCAGTCGGGAGACTCTCTGAATCAAGGGCCTCCCCCTGCTCTCCGGTCAGCGGCTGAGAATCCACAGTCCCGCTTTCCGCCTCTGTTTCTTCCTGGGAAATACACTCCAGAACAATTCCTTTCCCGTCAAAGTATACTTTCTGTCCGTCCGCTTCCACATAACCCACAGTCACCTTCTCTTCCACAACGGCGCGCACCGTGGTCGGCGAAACGATTTCATAGGTGATCGTCTCAAGAAATGGCACACCGGAAAGATCTGCCCGATACGGGAAGAACGTCAGCAGCACCGTATTAAAAGACAGCGGTTCCTGCTGTTCCACAATCCGACGGATCTCTCCGTCCGTATAACGGTCGTTTCCGGTCACCTCAATGTTCTTTGTCTGAAAGATCACAAAGAAGAGCAGCGCAGCCATCACAAGAATTCCAAATCCAAGCAGGATTCCCCTGATCCGCATTCTACGTTTCTTTTTTCTCTTTTTCTTTCCACCCATATTTCTTTATTTACTCCTCAATTATGTGTATCCTGGCTCCGAGCCGCTCAAGCTGCTCCGGAAACAGTTCATACCCTCTTTCTATGTACTGTACCTGTTCCACCTCCGTACTGCCTTCGGCGGCAAGCGCCGCAATCACCAGCGCTGCTCCGCCTCTGAGATCGCCGGCGGTCACACGGGTTCCCTTCAGCCTGCTCTTTTCCATTCCGATCACGGGACCTCTGATTTCCGCCCGGGCGCCCATTTTTATCAGTTCCCTGACAGCAGCAAACCGGTCTTCAAACACGGTCTCCCTCACAATTGTCCTCCCGGAAAGTGTGGACGCCGCGGCAAGCAGCGGAGACTGCAGGTCTGTGGGAAATCCGGGATACCCGGCGGTTTCCACATAGGGCACAGCCTTCCCGACCCGGCTGCTGTCCGTAAACAGTGTATCACCTGCCACCCGGTATTGTCCACCCATTTTCCTGTAAACCTCCAAAACCGCCTGCATTTCCTTCACAGGCGCTCTGCGGAATTCCAGGTTTCCCCTGACCGCAGCTCCGGCCATAAGCCATGTTCCCGCCGCGATCCGGTCCGGCGGCACACAGAATGTGGTTCCGTGAAGCTTTTTTCTTCCGCGAATCATCACGCACCCGCTCGCTTCTCCCTCCACGGAAGCACCCATACTCCGCAGGAACCGGCAGAGCCACTGTACTTCCGGCTCTGCGGCACAGCCGTCCAGAACCGTTGTTCCTTCCGCACAGACCGCGGCAAGAATCGCGTTTTCCGTCGCCCCGACGCTTTTTTTCGGAAATCTGATATGCGTTCCTGACAATCTGCCCGCATAGGCCGTAATTCCCGTTCCCGTTCTTGTGATCCCCGCGCCCAGGGAACGCAGCGCCATCTCGTGAAGATCTGTCGGCCGCCGGCCAATCGTGCAGCCTCCCGGACTTCTGATTTTTCCATAACCGTTCCTTCCGAGGAGGCTTCCCAGCAAAAGGATGGAAGACCGCAGCTTTCCCGCCGTCTTCTCCTCCGACAGATCTCCGTCTGTCCGCCTGCAGCGGATACGCAGCGTGTCTCTCTCCCATTCCGTCTCCGCTCCCAGAACCTGCAGGAGTTTTTCCATACAGAAAACATCGCTGATTTTGGGACATCCCTTCAGCTCCACCGTCTCTTCCTGAAGGACCGCCGCCGCCATCATCGGAAGAACCGCATTTTTCGATCCCTGTATCCGGACCTCCCCGTCGAGAGGATATCCGCCTGTGATCCGATATCGTTTCAATGGAGACTCCTTAAAGTCTTTCTCCTGATTATCCTATGCAGAAACAGCATGTCACGTGCGCGTCAGTTTTCATATCTGGAAACCGACAGGGCAAGACCCATCTCAGCCAGAAGAAACGCCACCGACGTACCTCCATAACTGATAAACGGCAGCGTGATTCCGGTATTGGGAATCGTGTTGGTGACAACCGCGATATTCAGAATCACCTGAATCGCGATATGACCCATGATTCCCGCCGCGATCAGCGTCCCCGCCAGATCCGGCGCATGGACCGACGTAACCATAAGCCGCCAGATCAGAAGCCCGAACGCCAGCATCACAAGGCAGGCTCCCACCAGCCCCGTCTCCTCACAGATTATGGAAAAGATCATATCGTTCTGTGCCTCCGGTACAAAGCCGAGTTTCTGCAGACTGCTGCCGATCCCCTTGCCGAAAATTCCCCCGCTGCCGATGGCATACAGGCCCTGGATCGTCTGAAATCCTTTTTCATAGGCCTCCGGATTTCTCCAGATTGCCAGCCGTTCCAGCCGGTAGCTTTCCAGACTGAGGAAGATTGTCACAAGAGCGATTCCCGCGCCGCCAATCCCTATAAAAGGAAGGTATCGGGGATTCGTGACAAAAATCAGAATCACCGCAATCCCCAGGATGATCACCGCCGTACTCAGATTGTTGGAGCCTACCAGCGCCACAATCGGAACGGTGCTGGCAAAAACAAGAACCATAAATCTCCAGCCGGACAGTTTCTGCTTTGTCCTTTCCGTCACCCAGGTCAGAAACAGGATCACCGCAACTTTGGCAAACTCGGAAGGCTGGAAGGAAAGCGGCCCCAGGGTCAGCCATCGCCTGGAGCCGTTGATGGAGCTTCCCACAAACAACACCGCCGTAGACAGTCCAACCGAGACCAGATACAGCAGCGGCGCATATTTCAGCAGCCTGTGATAATCCATATGAGCGATCAGGTACATGCCCGCCAGCCCCAGAATCCCCGCAAACAGCTGTTTCTTAAAATAATAGGCCGGGTCATTGAATTTCACCCGGCCATTATATGCGCTTGTACTGTAAAGAAGAACCAGTCCCGCAGCCATCAGCAGAACCACCAGCACGAGCAGCGTGCTGTCGGTCTTTTTTCCTGACTGCGAAAGTTTATCCGGAAATTTCATAGGCATCGCCAGTCCCCGGCATTCTCTTACGATAGTTTATGCAGCGCGGAAGCATTCCATTCCTTCCATGTCTCAGCTCACGGCTCCCGGAAGGTAATCAGTTCGTCCACAGCTTTTCTCGGGGGAGCGTCCGGAACATCCAGCGGATAGCCCGCCGCAATCACCGCACAGATCTGCTGTCCCTCCGGAATCTGAACGGCTTTTGCAATCTCCTTTTCGTCGAACAGGCCCATGATCACCGTTCCGACTCCCTTGTCCCATGCTGCAAGACAGAACGTCTGAGCGGCAATTCCCGCATCGAAACTCTCCCAGTGGCTTCCCTTGAGAGTGGAAAAACTTCCGTCTCTCTCGTAGCCGGACCGCCCGGTAACTCCGGTCAGAAGCACGACGACCGGCGCTTTCGACAGTGTTTCCATATTTTTTCTGAATCCCATCATGCACGCTTCCCCTGCAAGTTCCAGAATCTTTTCACGATCGTCAATGACAATATACCGAGCGGTCTGTGTGTTTTTCCAGGACGGCGCCCACGCTGCCGTCCCTACGATCTCTCTGAGCACCTCTCTCGGCACCGGTTTTTCCTGAAACCTTCGGATACTTCTCCTCTCTTTGATTCCCTGTATCAATTCCATGCTGCCTCTCCTTTCTGTACGTATCTTACCGTGCAACCGTCTATCCGGGCAGCTGCTTCATTCTTTCAGCGCCCGGACATACTCTTTGAATTTTTCGCCTCTCTGTTCGTAACTGTCGAACTGATCCCAGCTTGCGCAGGCCGGAGACAGCAGCACCGCGTCCCCCGGATTTGCTTTTTCCGCACAGAGCTTCACCGCCTGCTCCAGATTCTCCGCCATCAGAATATCCTGAAACCCCTCTCTTCGCGCCGTTTCAGCGATCTTCTCCTTTGTCTCTCCGATCAGTACCAGATATCTGACCTTCCCGTCAAAGGAACGGATCCAGCTCTCATAAGTGGACTGCTTGTCAAATCCGCCGCCGATCAGCAGTGTCGGACGGTTCATCGCCTGAATTCCCTTGATGGCCGCGTCCGGATTTGTCCCCTTGGAATCGTTATAGTAAGCCACGCCATTTTTCTCACATACATACTCAATCCGGTGCTCTACTCCACGAAACGCGCAGACTGCCTGACGGATAGTCTCCAGAGACACGCCCACATCATAAGCCATAGCCACAGCCGTCATTACATTCTCAAAATTGTGAAGGCCCAGAATTTTCAGATCATCGGTCCGCACAACCAGCTCTTTCTTCCCGTCACGGGACAGATAAATTTCTCCGTCCCGGTAGTAAATGCCTTCCTCCAGCTCCCTCTGACTGGAGAAAAAGAACACTCTTACCTTCTGCTCCCGGATCAGTTTTTCCCCGAATGCCCGGAGAATTTCATCCTCATAATTCAATACGCAGACATCGTCCATAGTCTGGTTTTCCGTGATCCGTTCCTTTACTCTTATGTATTCGTCCATGGTGTGGTGACGGTTCAGATGATCCTCTGTGATATTTGTGATCGCGCTTGCTCTGGGATGGAACGTCTCGATTGTCTCCAGCTGAAAACTGCTGACTTCGGCAACCGTCACTGTTTTCTCCGTTGTATCCAGAGCCACAGAAGTATAGGCAGTTCCGATATTCCCCACCACCTGTACATCCTCCCGGCAGTTTTTCATAATCTCTCCAAGCAGAGAAGTCGTCGTCGTCTTTCCGTTGGTTCCGGTAATGGCCAGTACCTGTCCGTTTCCAACCTGGTACGCCAGTTCCACCTCTCCCCATACGGGAATCCCTTTCTCTTTTATTTTCTGCACTTCCGGAAGATCCGCCGGAACTCCCGGACTCAGCACTGTCAGATCCAGCTCTCCGATCCTCTGTTCCGGAAATTCCCCGAAAATCATCTCAGGCGAGCTGTCTTCCGGCAGCTTTTCTTTCAGCTTCTCCGGATCCTGCTTTGCATTTCCGTCATAGAGAATTACTTCCGCCTGCTTGCGGAGCAGAAGCCCTGCGGCTCCGATCCCGCTCTTTCCTGCTCCGAACACCAGTACCTTTTTTCCTTTTAAATCCATGTTCTTTTCCTCCAAAAGTTCTTCCGTGCCGCGGACCGTCACATTGCCAGAAGGGCAATCAGACACGTCATCGCCGTAAGAATGGAAAACACAGCCACGACCTGCGTCTCTGACCATCCGCACAGCTCAAAGTGATGGTGTATCGGCGCCATCTTGAAAATGCGTCTGCCGTGAGTCACGCGAAAATAACTCACCTGCATGACCACGGAAAGGATCTCCGCCATATAAACGAATCCTACAATCGGCAGAAACAGCGGCATCTGCAGCATATATGCGGTTCCCGCCACAAACCCTCCAAGCGCCAGCGACCCTGTGTCTCCCATAAAGACTTTAGCCGGATAGACATTGAACACAAGAAATCCCAAAAGACTGCCGACAACCGCACAGGTGATCGGCGTAATCTCCACGCCCAGACCCACCGCAGCCATCGTAAAAAAGACAGCCACCATAATTGTCACACTGGAAGCCAGTCCATCCAGTCCATCGGTAAAGTTTACGCCGTTGACCGTCCCCAGCACAACAAAAAACAGCAGAGGAACCGACATCCACCCAATGGACAGTTCCTTTCCCGTCAGAAACGGCAGTTTCATCGCCAGCGAAACGCCGGAAAAGCGAATCATATAGAACGCAAATACCGCGGTAATCAGAATTTGCAGAAACATTTTTTGTCTGGGATACAGGCCATCGGAACGTTTCAGAACCACCTTCAGGTAATCGTCCAGAAACCCGATCAAGCCGAATCCAAGGGTCAGAAAAAGCACCGGAACGATCCGCGGATAATCTTTCACATAGAAAACCGCCGTCACCGTAGTGGACAGCAGAAAGATCAGCCCGCCCATCGTCGGCGTCCCCGCCTTTTTCAGATGTGTGGACACGCCCTGCACCCGTTCGGTCTGCCCGATTTTAAGCCGCCGCAGAAATGGAATAATGACAGGCGCAAGCGCTACACTGAACGCAAAAGACAGGAACACCGGTATCACTAACTGAATCTCCATAATACACACCTTTCAGTATATAGCTTTTTTATCCGTCATGCAACTTTTTTGTGGTTTCCTTTTCGATTCCCAGATACGGCAGCACGTTGGAAAAAATGTCCCGCATCACCGGAGCGCAGATTGTTCCGCCGTAATAAACTCCCTGGGGGTTGTTGATAATGCAGATTCCCAGTACGACCGGATCGTCCGCTGGCGCAAATCCCAGGAAGGATGAGATATACCGGTTTGCGCTTCTTGGCAGCGTCTGGGAGGTCGCCGTTTTTCCTCCGATCTCATACCCCTCAATGTATGCGTTCTTTCCGGAGCCCTCCGACACAACGCTCTCCAGAATTTCGCGGACGGTCTGAGACGTCTCCTCCGAAAGAATTCCGTCCCTGGAATCATACTTCAGTGTCTCCACAACATTTCCGTCCCCGTCCAGCACCTCCACGCCGAAATGGGGCGTCACCCTGGTACCGCCGTTGATCAGCGAGGAAACGGTGGTTGCAAGCTGGATCGGCGTGATCTGGAACGACTGCCCGAAGGACATCGTCGCCAGCTCAACCTGACCGATATTTTCTTCCTTGTGCATGATCGTGGAGGCCTCTCCGGGCAGATCGATCCCTGTTTTGTCCATCAGCCCAAACTTCCGGAAATAGTCGCAGAATGATGCGACGCCCAGCCGCAGCCCCACCTCGATAAAGACAGGATTGCAGGAATTCTGCGCTCCCTGCACAAAGGTCTCCGCACCGTGCCCGGTCCGCTTATGACAGTGAATCCTCCGATCCTCGACGATTTTATAGCCGGGACAGGAAAAAGTATCCTCCGGCGTCACAACCCCCGCTTCAAGTCCTGCCGACATGGTTATGATTTTAAACGTAGAACCCGGCTCATAGGTATCGTTGATGCAGGCATTTCTCCACATCTGATTCCGCAGATCCTGCAGTTCCTCCTCTGACAGCTCTGTCGTGTCCGTCCCGTCGTTGAGGGTAAACGGATCGTTCAGATCAAACTCCGGCACATTGACACATGCATAAATTTCTCCGTTCTGAGGATTCATAAGCAGAACGGAAACGCCGTCTGCCTGCTTTTCCTCCATCGCCTTCTCCGCCGCCTGCTGACAGTATTCCTGAATATTGGCGTCCAGGCTGATTTTCAGATCATACCCCGCCACCGGCTCAACCCGGCTTTCCCCGATACCGTCCAGCTCGATCCCGCGGGCGTCCGTAGTCGTCAGTATCTTTCCGTTGATTCCCTCAAGCACCTCATCGTACTTTACCTCCAGCCCGATGATTCCCTGATTGTCGCTCCCGGTAAATCCCAGTACTTTCGAAGCCAGATCGCCGTAAGGATAATATCTTTTGAAATCCTCATCCACCTTGACGCCGGAATATCCGTAAGCACGGATCCGGTCCCCGGTCTCTTTGTCCACGTTGGTCTCAATCCGCTCGATGGATGAATTTTTTTCCACCCGCGCCCGCACACTCTCCTCATTCAGCCCCAGTTCACTGCAGAGCATCCGGATTACTTCCTCCGGCTCCTCAATCTGACTGTGGATGACAGAAATTGTGCAGACGGTCCGGTTGGCCGCCAGCACCGTACCGTTGGCGTCCAGGATTTTCCCCCGGGCCGCTTTGATTTCCCTCTCCCTTTCATGCAGATCATCCGCCTTCTCAGAATAGTAATCCGATCGGAAAATCATCAGGTATACCAGTCTTCCTGCCAGACCCAGAAGCATCAGAACACAGAGAAAGAAAACAATTACTATTTTCTTCTTATTATAAGTTTTGTTCTTACGCATAGAATACCCCATAAAAGCTTCTATTATAATAACACTATATGGAAGCTTTTATGGGGATATTCTTTTGTTATTCAGTTAATCGAAACAGTTCAGACGGCCGGACTGTTACGTTCCGTCGGATAGTTCCGTGTCCTCATTTGTCATGCCGTCGCTGTATCTGTCGTTTCCTCCGTTCTGTACGCTCTCGTCCTCTTCTGCATCCTCCGGCGTCGGAAGGTTATCGTTCTGAGCGCCCGTCTCGGAAGCGTCGCCGGTATTCTCTGTTCCGTCATCCGGATACAGTCCCAGATACGGCAGCACCTCTGTCATTATATTTTTTGCAAGTTCCTGTGCATAGACACTGTTGGCCTGATTGTCTGTATGCGGTCTGTCTACAACCACATAGATCGCCACCTGAGGATCATCCAGAGGCGCGAATCCGATGAAGGACACGAGATAATCTGTCTTGTTTCTTGTACCGGTCTCGGGATCTACTTTCTCCGCGGTTCCCGTTTTTCCGCCCATGGTATATCCCTCCACTTTTGCGCTCTGGCCGGTGCCCTCTTCCACGGCAATGCCCAGATACTCCCGGAGCTTATCGCTGACTTCCGAAGAGATCACCTGCTTCAGAAGCTTGGCATCGATCTTCTCCACCACCGATCCGTTGCTGTCTGTAATCTCACTGACTACCCGCGGCTGATAATAATATCCGCCGTTGATTACCGAACAGAAAGCGGCAATCTGCTGGATCATCGTTACATTATAACCCTGACCGAAGGATGATGTCGCAAGCGCTGTGTCATCCCATGCGTCTTCAGAAAACAGCACGCCCGCCGCTTCTCCCGGCAGATCGATTCCGGTTCTGGAACCAAATCCGAACAGCTTCTGATATTTCTGGAAATTGACTGCTCCCATTTTCTGCGCAATCTGCATCAGCGCATCGTTGCAGGAATTTTTTAATGCATCAGAGACGGTTTCCGTGCCGTGAGCATTGGGATAAACGGAACATTTGATCTGATATCCGCCTATATTTTCAAACCCGTCGCAATAAAAGGTGTCTTCGTCTGTGATCGCTCCCGTCTCAAATCCAGCGGCAATGTTCATCGGTTTCGCTGTGGATCCCGGCTCAAAGGTATCGGAAATACAGAAATTTCTCCACAGCTGGTTCAGCGCATACAGCTGTGTATGTCTGCCTGTTGCCTCGTCATAATCCGTCGTCTCCTCGCCGTTCGCCGCTTTCTGAGCGTTTTCGTCCTCATAATCTTTCATCGCCTGGATTTCTTTCTCGGAATAATATGCCGACAGATCCCGCGGGGTATTCAGATTGTACCAGTCGGTGGAATCCATTCCAAGAACTTCGCCATTGTTCGGATCCATGATAATCACGCCAATATTTTCGGCGCCTTTCTGCTGGCTGGCGCCTTCTGCAGCCTGTCCGCTGTCCCCGGCCGCCATCTGGACGTTAAATTCTTCGATTTTCGACCGTATAATTTTCTGAATGTTTACATCGATTGTCGATACCACATTGCAGCCGTCTTCCGGCTCAATGATATCATGCTCCAGGGTATCGCCGGCACCGTAATAGCTGTACCTTCTTCCGTCCGTGCCGTTCAGAACATCGGAATAATATCCCTCGATGCCCCAGTCGGCAGTTCCGTTGGTGTAGGTAAATCCGATCAGATCACAGGCCTGAGAATCCAGCGGATAAATCCTCCGGTAGGAATCCTCGAACCAGACGCCTCTGATTTTGGATCGCCTTGCTTTCTCCGCCTGTTCCTCTTCTGTCAGATCATCCGCCTCGATATCCGCATACTCATCCTGATAATTTTCAAAAGTCTGTCGCTGGTCTACCGTAATCAGGTCTCCGATCTTCTGGTACTGGCTTTCTTTCGTCTCCTCATCCGTCAGTTTCTTGCGGATCTCATCCTCGTCAATTCCAAGAAGCTCCACAAGGGCCTGCACCGTAGGTTCCACATACGGATAGGTGTCCACGCCGTCCACTTTCACGGATGTATTGACAACCTTACAGTCAAGGATTACATTGTAGACTTTCTCGCTGGTCGCGAGAAGTGTCCCGTTCCTGTCCGTAATGTCTCCCCGTTTCGCCGGAATCACAGCGCTCTCCTGAGACTGCTGATTCTGTCTGCGCACTCTGCGCTCATAGTCGTCTCCGTTCGCGGCGCTGATATAGATGACACGCAGGGCTAATATCAGGAAAGCCAGTATCACTAAAAGAAAAAGTGCTACCAGCTTTATCCTGATCCTGTTATCAATTTTTCGTTTGTTTGGCACCGCGTCACGTCTCTTGTTTTTTTTCTTCTTTCCCAAGTGATTTCACCCTGTCTGTACAGCCGCATTTCCCTGCCAGGGAAAAACAACGCAACCTCTTCTTTATTCCTGAGGCACCTCCTGATACTGACGCACATAACTGCCGCCGTCAGTACTGTAGTACCGAATCTGCGATTCTCCGGCATACTGCATGCCAAGTCGGTTCATCGCCGCATCCCTGATCGCCTCCAGATTCACGGAAGCAATCACATTGTTATAATAAGCATCGTTATCTGTTTTCAGGGTATTGATCTGCGTCTCCAGCGATGCAATATTTCTTCTCTGTTCCGTAATCGTCTCTTTTAAACAAAGAAAGCCCACAGTGATCGCTACCAGAATTGCGCTCAGTATCATGGTCGCCATCAGAAAACGTGGAGTAATCTGCGCAGCCCTCGCCCGCTGTCCCGCCGTCCTCTGTTTTCTGACAGGACGCTCCTCCGGCAGTTCTTCTGGCCGTTCCTCCGGAACCGCCGAAAACTGCCGGAGCGCACTGCCGTCTTCGTAGTCGTCCTGTGGGTATCTTTCCGTTCTTCTTGTCGAATCTACCCTTCTATCACTTTTTTTAGCCATAATTCTCCAGTCTCCCTGTTATGAGCACGATCTCTTTCGCTCGAACACTCTCAGCTTTGCGCTTTTTGAGCGGGGATTCGCTTCCATCTCCTCTTCGCCGGGTAAAATCGGCTTTCGGGTGATCACGGTCCCTTTCGATTTCTTTCCGCATACGCAAACCGGAAAATCCGGCGGACATGTACACGGATGCTCATTTTTTCTGAAAATATTTTTTACAATCCGGTCCTCCAGCGAATGGAATGTAATTACGCATATTCTTCCTCCGTCGTTCAGAATATCAATCATTCCGTCCAGCGACTCTTCCAGGACTTTGAGTTCCTGGTTTACTTCTATCCGAATCGCCTGAAAGGTCCGTTTCGCCGGGTGGCCGCCTGCAGCCCTTATCTTTGCCGGAATCGAACGTTTGATGATCTCGGTTAACTCCCCAGTCGTCCGGATCGGTTCATTCTTCCGGGCTGTACATATATTACCTGCAATTTTACCTGCAAACCTTTCTTCTCCGTAATCACGGAGAATCCGGAACAGCTGTTCCTCGCTGTATTCGTTGACTACCTCGTAAGCCGAAAGTTCTGCCCGCTGATCCATTCGCATATCCAGCGGCGCATCCTCCCGATAGGTAAACCCCCGTTCAGCATTATCCAGTTGATAGGAAGAGACCCCTAAATCCAGCAGAATTCCATCCACAGACTGAATTCCTGCTTCCTGCAGTCTCGGAACCATATCGCAATAGTTACTGCGGATGATGGTCACCCGCTCGCCAAAATCGCGGAGACGTTCACCCGCAGCAGCGATTGCGGCCTCATCCTGGTCTATTCCTATAAACCTCCCCGTGGCAGACAAACGCCTGCACACCTCTCTGGCATGCCCCGCGCCTCCCAATGTCCCATCCACATACGTACCGTCCGGCTTTATCTTAAGGTTCGCAATAGTTTCTTCCAGCAGTACCGATGTATGTTGAAATTTCATGGTTTTCTCCCGTATTCAAGACGAGAACAGAAGTCTTCCGTTTCTAAATCACGATTCCAAGATCCGTCAGGTTCTCGGCAATCGTATCCATATCGTCATAATTATTGTTCTCGCTCCATTTCTCCTTACTCCAGATTTCAATCCGGTTGATATTTCCGGTGAGGACCACATCCTTTTCCAGACCAGCAAATTCCCGCAGCGTTGCCGGAACGAGAATTCTCCCCTGCTTATCCAGTTCACAGGACGTAGCTCCTGCTACAAAGAAACGTGAAAAGGTTCTGGCGCTCTTGTTTGTAAGTGGCAGGGCTCTCAGTTTTTCTTCGAAGGACTTCCATTCGTCGTTGGGGAAGACAAACAGACATCCGTCCAATCCCTTCGTCAGCACGAACTCTTCTCCCAGTTGTTCTCTGAACTTGGACGGTATAATCAATCTTCCCTTCGCGTCAATCGAATGACTGTACTCTCCCATGAACATAATGAAACCCTCTTATCAATCCTGAAGACAGCAGTCTCCCCACGCACTGCCTTCGTTCCGTACCAGGAGTGAACTGCCACATCCCCTCCATTCGGCACCACATTTCACCACTTTCTACCACTTATGTGTCTATCATATAACATCTTCCGGGAAATAGCAAGGGAATTTTCCGAATTTACAAAATTTCCTTTTTAAAAAAAATGCTGAATTTATGCGGCTTTCCGGCTTCTTTTGCCCTCCCGGAAGCCGGTGGAGCGCAGGTGGGAAATTCTTTTGATTTCGGGTCTCTTTTGCAGAAAAAGTGGGAAGCACGTTACTAACAGACAACAGGCTTCCGTTTTTCTGCCCGTCCGTGGGCAGAAAAACGGAAGCCTGTCCTTTCTCTCGTATATGATGTTCCTGTGAAAACAACAGTTCCCGCACACGCTACGCCGTCGTTTTTCTTCTCATTCTGTTCCAGAGAATAATTCCGGCACATACAAGCACCAGCAGAATCGAGAGCAGCTGGGAAACCGGAAGTCCCACAACCGGAAGCAGCAGCTGATCGGTTCTGAGGCCTTCAATCCACGCTCTGCCAAGACCGTATCCGGCCAGATACATGCAGAACAATTCTCCCCGGAATTTCGTATGTTTCCGGTACCAGATCAGAACCAGCAGCACTCCGATATTCCAGAGGCTCTCATACAGAAACGTCGGATGGACCTGGATGAACGCAACCCCGTCAATCGTCACCAGATGCTCCCACATTTCCTGCGTGATCTCATTCTGACGAACCGCCGATACCGGGAGCTGCATTGCAAAAAGATTGTCTGTGTATCCGCCGAACGCTTCCCGGTTGAAGAAATTCCCCCACCGGCCCATAATCTGTCCAAAGACAATACTCATACTCGCCGTATCCATTACCTGAAAAAAACTGCCTTTCATTACCCGGCAGTAAATGGCCACCGCAATGCAGGCGCCGATAATTCCGCCGTAAATGGCAAGTCCTCCCTGACGGATGTTCAAAATACTCAGCAAATCGTCCTTATAGTTGTCCCAGGCAAAAATCACATAATATATTCTCGCGCCGACAATTCCCGCCGCAATGCCGATCATTGCCAGGTCAATGTATTTGTCCGGATCCTGTCCAGTCCGCTTTGCCTCATGCATTGCGATCACCACAGCAATCAGCATTCCGATTACAATCACGATCCCATAATAGGCAATATCGAATCCAAACACCGTTACCGTCTTTCCCACATGCTCCAGGTGAATCCCCAGATGCGGAAAATTAATCTGCATATCCATTTTTCTGTCTCCTGTTAATTCACGCCATCTGCAGCTGCCGCAGCGCTGTTGTCATACATTAAAGCGGAACAGAATCACGTCTCCGTCACGCACCACGTAATCTTTTCCTTCCATCCGCACAAGACCTTTTTCTCTGGCCCCTGCGTAAGAACCGCAGTCGAGGAGATCCTTATAGTTTACGACCTCCGCCTTGATAAAGCCACGCTCAAAATCCGTATGGATCTTTCCTGCAGCCTGGGGAGCCTTTGTTCCCTGCCGGATCGTCCATGCGCGGGTTTCATCCTCGCCGGCAGTCAGGAAACTCATCAGCCCAAGAAGACTGTAGCTTGCCCGGATCAGTTTTTCCAGGCCGGATTCTTTCAGACCAAGATCCTCCAGAAACATTTTCTTTTCGTCATCCTCGAGCTCGGAGATTTCTTCCTCGATCTGTGCGCAGATCACAAACACTTCACTGTTGTGTGTCTTCGCGAATTCCCGCACTTTCGCTACGTTTTCATTGGAAGCTCCGTCGTCCGCCAGATCGTCCTCAGCCACGTTAGCCGCATAAATCACCGGCTTTCCGGTGAGAAGATTATACTCGGAAAACCATTTTTCCTCGTCCTCATTTTCCAGAGTGATCAGAGCCGCATCCTTTCCATCCTCCAGCAGCGCTTTCAGCTTCTGCTGAAATTCCAGTTCCTTTGCGGCTTCTTTATCCATCCGCGCAGACTTTGTTGTCTTTGCGATTCTCCGTTCAAGGACCTCCAGGTCCGCAAAAATCAGCTCCAGGTCAATCGTCTCAATGTCCCGCAGCGGATCGATGGATCCATCCACATGGATAACGTTCGGATCTTCAAAACAGCGAACCACATGAACGATTGCGTCCACCTCACGGATATTCGCGAGGAACTGATTTCCGAGGCCTTCTCCTTTGGACGCCCCTTTCACCAGGCCGGCAATATCCACAAACTCGATCACTGCCGGAGTCACCTTTTTGGAATGATAGAAATCACCCAGCAGCTGCAGCCGCTCATCCGGCACCGGAACGACTCCCACATTCGGGTCGATGGTACAGAACGGATAGTTTGCACTCTCGGCGCCCGCCTTTGTCAGTGAATTAAACAGTGTACTCTTTCCCACATTCGGGAGTCCGACAATTCCTAATTTCATATATCTTCACATCTCCTCTTTATTTCTCAGCGTTTTCAGGCATTTTCCACATTCTCTGCCTTTCCGTTTTTTTCATAATACAGACTCCTTTCCGTCACCAAAAGAGTCCAACGCAATTATAGAGTATAGCACAAAGATACTGGCATTTCAATCACCATCCGGCAATGATTTCACGCCAAAGTATCAATTTGATGTGATATCGCCGGCAAAGGAATCCTTATCCGACAACGTCCAGGAAAAGAGATCTCTGGAAGAAATGTATTGAACGCCAATCTCTGTCGGATGATCTGTCCGGCAGAGATCGGCCACATTTTTCAGATTTTAAAACCCTGCAGCAACCTGACTGTAATTGATTTTATAATTTCATAGATGGAAAGAAATACGTAATTTACGCAAGCCTGCTCCATTGCTTCTTTCTGCCTGTCTGTCACGACCGTATATGGATACACCCCGAACAGAAATGGGAAAAAGGCATAAATAAATCCCTGCCTGTCACCCTCCGTCATATAGGGGAAAAACTTTTCCAGACATCCGGCAACCATCCTCATGGAGTTTCCATACACTGTTTTGAACGCAACCAGGTCGGGAACTCAAACAGCACCGGTTTCAGAGTCTGATAGTTGATCTTACCGGCTTCATTCAGATGTTCCTCTTCCACATAAGTGTTGTCGATGGTACAGATAAAGCTCTCAAAGCCCGGCGTATTGTAAACATCCACCACCGAACACTCCATCGTCAGAGGAGCTTTGCAGATCACCGGCGCGCCGGATTCACCCATTTCATACGCAAACACTTCTGACTTATCGGATTTGTTACCGCTGACAGATCCCACATAGTCTGCTTCCGGAAGCATCTTTTCGTCTACAATATTCACAGTCAGTTTCTTATTCTCCTTGATAAACTGATTGATATAATGAGCAGAAGCCAGGCTGACCAGAATTCTGTCATGTCCGAAAAAATTCTCCTGCGCTCCCTGAATTTCTTTTTTCATTCCACCATTATTGCCCTTTGATTTCTTTCCATTCCCCTGTTCTTTCAATGAAACTTTCAGAGCTTTTCTTTCTCCATAAGTTCTTCCTTCTTGTAAAGCAACTGGTGAACAGAGATTCAGGCATTTGTCAAGCCCTTTTGCAAAGTTTTTACGAAAATGCGACTATTTTGTGTAAATTCACCAAATTTTCGCCTTTTTTTCGCACACAACTTACCCGCTTTTTATTGAAAGCATGTGCCGCATATGCTATACTGGTAACAATGAACAAAATGAAAGGGGGACTAAAAAGCGAAATTGTCAAACATGACAAAGACCGATTCGGAAACCCATAGTTTTGTATGGGCAATGCTAACAATGCTTCCAGCCCCCAAAACGGAACACCAGCGGTCAATGAATTTTTTACTTAAGGGAGGATATTAATCTATGGCAAACTCAAAACACCATGCCACAAACATTAAGCCATTAAAATGGTACAACATTTTTGGCTACGGCTGCGGCGACGCCGGCGGTTGTATTACCGTAGGCCTGATCTGGTCTTACATGACCCGTTACCTGCAGGTACACCTGGCGGTGAATCCTGCTATCCTGGCAACCATGCTTCTGATCTGGAACGTATGGGATGCCGTAAACGACCCTCTGATGGGTTCTATCATGGACATTGTGTTCGCCCGCTCCAAACACGGAAAAGATAAATTCCGTCCCTGGATCCTGGCCTCTATCCCGGTACTGCTCTTCGGTACCATCGGCTTCTTCCTTATCCCGTCTCACCTGGGCGGCGGCTGGGCTATGGTTATCGCGCTGTTCTGTCTGAAGATCGTCAGCGAAGCCGGCTACACCATGATGAACATCGCTATGGGAAGTTTGCTGGGCGCTATGTCTACCAATGACACTGAGCGTGCTACCCTGTCTTCTGCTCGTGGTATGGGTTCTACTCTCGGTAACGCTGTTACCGGTATCATCGTTCCGCAGCTGATCGCCCGCTTCGGCGACAGTGCGCAGGGTTACGGCTACACCGCTCTGGTTGTTGTTCCTCTGGGTGCCATCATCATCTTCACACATTATGCTCTGACCGTGGAACGTAATGCCAGCGCACAGCAGGCTCAGCAGAGCGATAATGCTCAGGCAAAACTGAACATCAAAGATATCTGGGGCATTTTTGCCAAAAACCGTGCGTTCCTGGCTCTGGTAATCCACTCTCTCGCTGTCAACGGCGTTCAGGCTATGGGTACCGGTATGGCCAGCTATATGTACGCGGATGTTCTGGGTGACGTCGGTATGCAGAGTATCGCATCCACACTCAGTACGGTAATTCAGGTAGCAATTCTTATTATCGCTCCGATCCTGACCCGGAAGTGGGATATGGTTTCTATCATCCGCTTCTGTCTGGCCGGCGGTATTGTCGTGGACGCCGGTCTGATCGGATATATGTTCTCCACCGGCTGGGCGCCGAATGCGTGGGCATTTGTTATCATTTATTCCATCGGCGCAGGTCTGGTTGTTATGTCTGTACAGATGCAGTGGGGTCTGGTTGCTGAAGCAATCGACTACAACGAGTATAAAACCGGCAAGCGTTCTGAAGGTACCATCTACGGCTTCTTCAGTCTTTCCCGCCGTGCCGGCAGCACAATCGCAGGTTCCATCACTGTCCTGCTGATCGCTGCTATCGGCTACAATCCTGATCTTACCGCTCAGGGTGTAAGCCAGGCTGCTTCCACTCTTACCGGTATCCAGGTATGCAACGTTGCATTCCCGCTGCTGGGCGCTCTGATCAGCTTCTGCTGCTTCACTTTCATCTGGAACCTGAAAGGCGATCTGCGCCAGAAGATCCAGGATTGGAAAGAGGGCGACGGTCCTGCCGAGTATGAACTGAAAAAATAAGCAATATTTACAAACATAACTTTATATTGATCGTAAGGTGAAACAAGCGCCGCATCCCATCCGGGGTGCGGCGCTTTAGTGCGTAAAACCACAGTTTTTTTCAGAAAGGGAAGTGCAGTTTCACCTGAAATCCGCCGGAAGCGCTGTGGCCGAAATCCACACTGCCGCGGTGTGCCTGTACAATCTGCTGCACAATCAGCAGGCCCAGACCGGTTTCCCACCTGCAGTTTCCGGTTTTCCTCCATGTTTGCCCTTCGCAGAAGCGCCCGCACCCGCATGAGAAGCTCGCTCATATCAAATGGTTTTACCATATAGTCGTCAATTCCGATATCAAAACCTCTCTGTTTTGACGGAATATCATCCCTGGCGCTCATGAATAAAATCGGTATGGTTTTATTCAGTCCCCGGACAGTTTCTGCAAACTCAAATCCATCTGTTCCCGGCATCATAATATCTGAGATAATAACTTCATATAAACTGTTATACATAGCGTCATAGGCGCTCTCTGCACTTAGGCAGCCCTTTGCCTCATATCCGCTGTCATTCAAATAGGCACATATACTCTGGTTTAAAGCCGCATTATCATCGACCACAAGAATATGAATCATACTTCATTCCTCCTGCGCACTGGTTTTTATGCGGTTACTATAGCACAGGTTTGTTTCATTTTTGTTTCGTTTTCCCCGACTTTAAAATTTAATAATTCTGAAGCAAAACGCTGCTCCGGTGCATCCAGGGCATGGCGGATACATTCCAGTGCGCCGAGAAGATCCTTCGTCGGGCAGGCAAGATTCATCCTCTCAACGCCCTTTCCTGTTTCTCCGAATATATACCCGTCGTCCGGTTCCCTGTCGGCGGCGCAAAAGAAAAGCAGCGTTTCTGTGCTTCCGCAGGGAAGTCAGAAACGCCGCTTATGCGAACCATTATAATAATTGTAACCATTCAGCCAGCTAAACTGTTGTTGATCATTGCATTCAGTCCTTCGACTGAATCATCAGCAGGATTCCATCCTTGTACGACACACGCCCCTGTTCCGCCAGAATCTCGTTGCTGACGCCAAGTCCTCCCGACATATTCGTCAGTGTGAAATGATCCAGCGGGTACTTAAAGCCTTCCAGGGTCAGGCCCGTCACCTGCTCCTCCAGCGGCATAAACGATACGTATGTACCGTGCTGTGTTTCCCTGTCAATCACAAATTCCTTTTCACAGGGCAGCGTAATCAGATTCCTGGAATCCACAAGGTAAGCCGGAATGTGTTTCAGCCAGGCCTTCTTCAGATTCTGTACCGTGCTGAAAAAATGATCCAGACGTCCCCCGGTTCCTCCCAGGATATGGATCTCTCTGCTTCCCAGTATAATTGCCTGCTGCAGCGCCAGATCCATATCCGTATTGTCCTTGACCGGATTAAATTCCCGGATCGGAATGTCCCGCTCTTCTTTGTATTTGTCCAGCACGCCTTCCTTCAGACTGTCAAAATCTCCCAGAATATAGGTCGGCCGGATATTTTCCTGACTGCAGAACTCCAGACCGCGGTCCGCGGCCAGAATAATATCAAAGTTCTGTTCCTGAATAAAACGAAGGGCAAACTCTCTCTCAAGCATGCCCCCGGCGATGATGCATGTCTTCACTTTTCTGCTCTCCTCACTATCTGTCTTATACGGTCTGCTACCGGTTATAGGGTTCAATATGTTCCTGGAACATCCGGATATTCTTTTCTATATCTCCCATGAATACCGCGGAACCGGCAACAATAATATTCGCACCAGCTTTCAGCACTTCATCTACGGTCTTTTCGTTGATCCCGCCGTCCACCTGAATCAACACCTCTGAATTTCCGGTGGCATCCAGCATCTTTCTCAGCTCCCGGAGCTTTCTGGCTGTTTCCGGAATATATTTCTGTCCACCGAATCCCGGATTCACGCTCATGACCAGCACCATATCTACCTTATCCAGCACGTGCTCAAGAACACCGACCGGCGTCCTGGGATTAATCGCGACTCCTGTCTGCATCCCCTTGTCATGAATCACATCCAGCGTAAACGGAAGATCCGAACATGCCTCCGCATGGATCGTCAGCATGTCTGCACCGCATTCCTTAAAGCGCTGAATATAACGCTCCGGATCCTGAATCATCAGATGTACGTCAAAATACAGGGTGCTCTCCTCCCGTATGGATTTAATCAGCGGCATTCCAAAAGAGAGACTCGGCACGAAAGTGCCGTCCATTACATCAATATGCAGCCACTGGCAGCCTGCCTGTTCTATTTTTTTGATCTGCTCACCCAGCCGGTTGAAATCCGCGGCCAGAATCGACGGTGACAACTGATACCTCTGCATATTAGTATCTCCTTTTTTCCTGCTCTTTTAATTCTTCGTAAAACATCACATAATTCTCATACCGTGACCGGTGAATTCTTCCCTCCTCCAGAGCTTCCTTCACCGCACAGCCAGGCTCCCTGATGTGGGCGCATCCCTGAAACCTGCAGCCTCCCTCCAGAGGACGGAATTCCGGAAAATATCCGCCAAGCTCCTCTTTTTCCATATTTTCTGTATAAAGGGAGGTAAAGCCGGGCGTATCGCAGAGCCACGTTTCCTCTCCCAGAGGGATCAGCTGCGCGTGCCGGGTTGTGTGCCTGCCGCGCTTCAGCTTTCTGCTGATCTCGCCGGTCTCCATCTTTATTTCACTCTGAAAAAGGTTTGTCAGCGACGATTTTCCCACACCGGACGGGCCTGCCACCACAGTCGTCTTTCCGTCCAGATATGCCCGGAGTGTATCGATTCCCTCTCTTTTTTCCGCGCTGCACAGAAAGACCCGGTATCCGCAGTCCACATAAATGTTTCTCAACCGATCCGCTTCCTCCGGATCAACGAGGTCGTCTTTGTTAAAACAGATCGCCGCAGGTACCCTCTGCTGCTCCATCATCACGAGAAAACGGTCGAGAAGAGCGATGTTCGGTTTCGGATTCTCCAGAGCAAAAATGACAAGCGCCTGATCCACGTTCGCCACCGCCGGACGGATCAGTTCATTTTTCCGGGCAAAAATCTCCGTCAGATTTCCGGTTTTTTCTTCCCCGCTGAGGATTTCTATTTCCACATGGTCACCCACCAGCGGCTTTTTCCCATCCTTCCTGAACACTCCTTTTGCCCTGCATTCATAAATGCCGGATTCCCCCGTATCCACATAATAGAATCCGGCAATTCCTTTTATAATTCTGCCTTTCATTCACACCTCAGCTATGGTCGGCAGTAAACGTGCTGCTCTTTGAGATCGCCTGATAGGTTCCGGTGGAATCCATCTCAGAGATCAGAATATAAACCTCCGCGGACGCATTGGACGGCGCCTGCCACTGAATATTGATCGGATACGGCCACTGATCGTCGCCCAGCGTCATGCCCTCGTCACTCCATACGGACTGCTCGGAACCGTTGACGCTCTGAATGACTTCCAGGCGAATCACACCGCCGTTATAGTTGTCCGGCTTGTTCAGAGACTTGTTAAAGCTCCAGGTAACCGTAGACGCGCCGTCTCCCGGATCCGTCGTTGGTTCTGCCGCCGCCTCCCGTTCGTTAATTACCAGCGTTACCGTAGATCCTTCGTCTACCGTGGAACCTCCCTCAGGGCTCTGGCTGATTACTTCGCCGATATCCACACCGCTGGAAGACGCGGTCGTCGTCGCAACGTTCAGACCAAGGTTTTCCAGAATCCGTGTTGCCTCCTCCTGGGAATATCCTCTCAGGTTCGGCACATCTACCTGCTCCGCCTGCTCAGAACCGGTGCTTACCACAATGGTTACGGTAGTTCCTGCCTCCACTGTGGAGCCCTCGCCCGGATCCAGGTTGATAACGTTTCCTTCCGCAACATCACTGCTGCTCTGCTCTGTAAAGCTTACGTTTAATCCCAGACTCTCCAGAGACGCCTGCACCGCATCTCTTGACTGTCCGATCAGACCGGTCGGAATCTGCACCCTGCCCGATCCGGAACTCAGATAATAGGTAATGGTTGAATTGATTCTGACCTGAGTGCCCGGCTGCAGATCCTGACGGCACACTCTGCCCTCCTCATACTCTTCGCTGGCCTCCGTTCCGCCGAACGTAACGCCAAGACCGAGGTCATTGGCAGTCTGTGTCGCCTGCTCCTCCGTCTGATTTCTCAGATCCGGCACAGTCACCATCTCTGCGTCTGTGTCGGAGGTCGCACTGCTGTCCACCGGCGTCGGCGTAGCTGTCACTGAAGCGGATACCGATGAAGAAGAGCCGGAACTGCTTCCTCCCCCAAAGCCAACCGCCTGGACAATAATATAGATCAGAATACAGACAATAATGCCTCCGACAACAAATCCGCCGATGGTGATAATCTTATCCGCTCTGCCGCCGGATTCTTCCTCCTCATCGTCATCTTCGTCGTCATCCTCATCATAATCGTCATCGTACTCCTCATCGTCGTACTCGTCGTCCTCATATCCGTCATCCTCGTCGTCGTCATCCTCCAGCTTGCTGTATCGGGGAGATCCGGTCTGCTCCTCCTTCCGGGCCGCCGCCTCAGCAGAACCGGCGCGGATCTTATCCAGTTCGTCCTGGGACACCATAACCGTCTGCGCATGGGAGCTGAGCGGCGTTACCGTGACAAAATTTCCGTTAGGATCCATCAGCGAATGCTTCAGGTCGTCGATCAGTTCCGCCATATTCTTATACCGACGGTCCGGGCTTTTCTGCGTACATTTCAGAATGATCTGCTCCAGAGAAAACGGAAGATTCGGCGTGTATTTGGAAGGCGCCTCGATTTCTTCCTGCAGATGCTTGATTGCAATTGCAACCGTAGTGTCTCCATCAAAAGGAACCCGTCCTGTCACCATCTCGTAAAGCGTAATTCCCAGGGAATAAATATCGCTCTTGTAATCAGAATAGCCGCCGCGTACCTGCTCCGGTGAACTGTAATGAACGCTTCCCATCACGTTGGAGCTGATCGTGTTGGAAGAAGTTGCCTTCGCAATTCCGAAATCCGAAAGCTTTACCTTTCCATCTGTGGATATAATAATATTCTGAGGTTTCACATCCCGGTGGACGATTCCCCGGTTATGAGCCGCTTCCAGTCCCATCGAAACCTGAATCGCAATGCTGGTTGCCTCCTTGACGCTCAGCTTGCCTTTCCGGTTGATGTAGTCTTTCAGCGTAATTCCCTCAACCAGTTCCATGACAATATAATATACGCCCCGGTCTTCTCCCACGTCAAACACATTGACCACATTGGGATGGGACAGCCCGGCAGCTGCCTGGGCTTCCGTGCGGAATTTTGCTATAAACGTCTTATCCTCGCGAAATTCCGGCTTCAGCACTTTCACCGCAACCATACGGTTCAGCTTCTCGTCCATCGCTTTGTAGACATCCGCCATGCCACCGGAACCAATCCTGTTTATAATTTCATATCTCTCTCCTAAAATAACTCCCTCTTTTAACATTCCTTCACCTCGTTTGTAAATGGTTCAACGACAATGACCGCGATATTATCCTTGCCGCCATTTGCATTCGCCTTATCGATCAGTTCCTGTGCCTTATCCTTTCCGTTGTCGTCCTCGAGAATCTCAAAAATCTCTTCGTCCGTCACCATATTGGACAGTCCGTCCGAACACATCAGAAGCTGATTTCCCGGTTCCAGCCGGATATCGAAAAAATCCACCTTTACCGTCTCACCCGTACCCACCGCTCTGGTGATAATGTTTTTGTCCGGATGATTTCTCGCCTGTTCCATCGTCAGCTCCCCAAGACGTACCATCTCCATAATCAGAGAATGATCCTGAGTCACCTGGGAAAATGTGCCGTCAGCATCCAGGTACAGGCGGCTGTCGCCCACATTCGCCACATAGGCATAGCTCCCCACAACAGTGGCAACCACCATCGTCGTACCCATTCCTTCCATGGATTCGTCTCTCTGCGCCTGCTCCAGGATCTGGCTGTTTGCAGCCTCGATTCCATGGCGGATAATCTTGACAGGATTAAAGTTTCCGTCTCGCCTGACGGATTCCACCAGCACGGACACCCCGTAGCGGGACGCAAAATCCCCGGCGTTATGTCCGCCCATACCGTCAGCCACAACAAAAAGGTTCGGAAGGTTCCCGACCGGTTCCGTGGAAGCGAACACAAAGTCCTGATTCATTTTGCGTTTCTGACCTATATCGGTTGCAGAAAATACTTTCATGTCTTCCTCTCCTGTAAAGAAAATTTCCGGATCTGCCTCCTGTCCCCGCTCTGCGGCGGACAGTTTCGGCTATTCCGGCATTCTCTTTTCTGTCTTATCTATATAACTTTTTCTCAGCTGTCCACAGGCGCCGTCAATATCTGCGCCCATTTCCCTTCTAATAGTAACATTAATTCCGTATTTTTCAAGTTTATTTTTGAAATTCTCCACCACTTTTTTCCCGGAGCGGACATAATTCCGCTCCCTGATCGGGTTCACCGGAATCAGATTTACATGACAGTTCATTCCCCGGATCCGCTCCGCAAGCTGGTCCGCATCCCCCTGGGAATCGTTCTCTCCGCCTACCAGCGCATACTCAAAGGTAAGCCTCCGTCCCGTCTCCTGAAAGTAGTAGCGACAGGCGTCCAGGACCTCGTCCATCGTATAGCGGTGCGCGATCGGCATCAGCGCTCTGCGCTTTTCATCGTTTGGGGCATGGAGGGAAAGGGCCAGGGTAATCTGCAGATGCTCCCGGGCCAGACGCCGCATGTTCGGCACGATTCCACAGGTGGAAACCGTCAGATTTCTCTGGCTGATGTTCATTCCCCGGGGATCTGAAATCATGTGTACAAAACGTACCAGGCTGTCATAATTGTCCAGTGGTTCCCCGGTTCCCATCACAACCACATGAGACACCCGTTCCCCGGTATGTGCGGAAATCCGGTATACCTGTTCCAACATCTCCCCGGCCGTCAAAGGGCGTACCAGACCGCCGATCGTGGACGCACAGAAGCGGCAGCCCATCCGGCAGCCCACCTGAGAAGAAATACAGACGGAATTTCCATGATGATAGCGCATCAGAACACTCTCGATCACATTTCCGTCCTGCAGTTCAAACAGATATTTCCGGGTTCCGTCCAGCCGGGAAGTCTGCACCTCCACAACTTCCAGCGGGTGAAACGGATATTCTTCTTCAAGACGCTTCCGGAATTTTGCAGACAGATTCGTCATCTCATCATAGGAAGAAACCATTTTCTGATGGATCCACTCATACAGCTGTTTTGCACGGAAAGGCTTTTCTCCCAGCGCCTCACAGACCGCCTGCAGTTCCTCCAGGTTCATAGACTTGATATCATTCATTTCTCTTTCCTCCTGACGCAACAGTTCAGCCCTGCAGAACTGTCGCGTCATACTTTGTATCATTCTGCCGGATCCGGAAGTCTGCTTCCGGATTCAGTTCCTTTTTTCCGGAACTTCGCAAAGAAAAAACCGTCACAGTTATGTATGCCCGGGATCAGCTGAAGGAATCCCTGCGCTGTCTCTTCGCTGTGCAGTTCTTCAGGCAGACAGTCGTTCAGGCTCACCGCCTCAAACGGAAATTCTTCGAGAAACCACCGGAAATTCTCTTCGTTTTCTTTCCTGTTCACCGTACAGGTGCTGAACACCAGCGTTCCCCCGTTTCTGACATAGGATGCGGCGTTCTCCAGAATTTTCCTCTGAAGGCAAATCAGTTCGTTTTCCTTGTTTCTGGATGCATGGTACCGGATATCCGCTTTCTTTCCGATGACGCCGTAACCGGAACACGGAACATCCGCAAGCACCACATCTGCTTTTCTTACCCAGTCCGGATCCGGAACCGTAGCGTCCCACTCCTCCGCCGTTACATTGGTCAGACCGGAACGCTCGATATTGTTCCGGATCAGCTGTACTTTGTAAGGCGTAAGATCCCGGGCCTGGACAAAACCGCAGCCAAGCATCCGGTCTGCCATATGAAGGCTCTTTCCTCCCGGAGCCGCGCAGAGATCCAGGACCGTATCGCCCGGATGGGGATCCGCCGCTTGCGTCACCAGCATCGAGCTGACGTCCTGTACCTGGAACCTTCCCTGCTGAAAGGCGGTCAGACGGCTCAGATGGTCGTAGCCTCTGATATACCAGGCCTCCTTTACGTAAGGTGCCTTTTCCACCGTTACCCCCTGTTTCTCCAGACTTTTCAGGGTCTCCTCCTCGGTATTCCGGAACCGGTTGATGCGGATCGTCGTTGGGTGAGTTTCCAGAAACGATGCCAGCATCTTCTCCGTCACGTCTTCCGGGTACTGCTCCAGAAATTCTTCCACAAGAAATTCCGGCATTGAGTAGCGCACGGAAAGGTATTTCGTCAGATCACTGTTCCTGTCAGGAAATGTCAGATGATCCTTTTCCCTCACGATGCTGCGAAGTACCCCGTTGACAAAGCCTTTCAGCTGGAAAAATCCTTTTTTCGACGCCAGCTTCACCGCCTCGTTGACCACCGCTGCATCCGGAACGCCGTCCATGAAGCGGATCTGATAGACAGACATCCGCAGCAGCGCCCGGATCACCGGCTTGCATTTATGAATTTTTGTTTTTGAGTACTGATTGATCACATAATCATTCTGAACCTGGTACTCCACCGTACCGTCGCAGAGCCGGGTGAGAAACGCCCGGTCCTGTTTCGGGAGAAACTGAAATTTCTCCAGCATCTGGCGGACCGCCACATGGCAGGGAACCCCTTCCTTTTCAATCTGAAGGAGAATGTTCAGCGCCAGTTCCCTCGTATTGACACCATCAGTCATCATTCCTTATCCTCCCGGACAAAATCAAAAGCCGCAGCAGCTGGAGCAGAGAGCCGATTACCGCCGCCACATAAGTCATAGCCGCCGCCCGCAGCACTTTTTTTGCTCCCGGCACCTCCGAAGGGCTCAGGATTCCTGTGGAATCCAGCATCCGGATCGCCCGGGCAGAGGCGTTAAACTCCACCGGCAGCGTGACAATCTGAAACACCAGTGCAAACAGAAACAGAAGAATTCCCAGATTGACCAGCGGTTCCATACTGAAAATCAGTCCCAGAAGAAACAACGGCCAGAACAGCTGCGAGCCCAGATTGGCCACCGGAACAATGGCTCCGCGCACTTTCAGCGGCACATATCCCCTGGCATCCTGAATCGCATGGCCGCACTCATGAGCCGCGACTCCTACCGCAGCCAGAGAAGCTCTCCCATACACCGCATCCGACAGATTCACCGTCTTCGACCGCGGGTCATAGTGATCCGTCAGTTTTCCCGACACATGGCGGACCGTCACATCATAAATCCCCGCCGACCGCAGAATCCTCTGTGCCGTCTGCGCTCCGGTCAACCCGCTGTATGCGCGCACTCCCTGATACCTTTGAAAGGTCGCGTTCATCGCAGCTGACACGCCGAGGGAAATCAACGCCGCAAGAATCACCAGAATATACGTGGAATCCCACCAATAGAACAAAGGCATACAACCATACTCCTTTCCAAACAGCAACCGCTCTACTCAAATTTAGAGCCGGCAGAAATCTTATGCCCCCGCAGGAAATCCTGCACAGCCATCCGTTTCTTTCCTTCCAGCTGAAGTTCCTGGATCACAAGCACACCGTCTCCGGCGCGCACATGAATCCCCGTCTCATCCGCCGCCCAGATTTCTCCGGCGTGCTTCTTCGGATCCTGTCCCGGCAGCGCCTCGAACAGCCCGCCGCCGATCATCGCAATCACTTTTGCCTTCCAGATCTTCACTGTCTTTCCGTCCAGCTTTGTATATGCGCTGGGCCATGGATTCATTCCCCGGATCAGACGCTCGATCTCCGCCGCAGGTCTGGTCCAGTCAATTCTCCCGTCTTCTTTCTTAATCATCCGGGCATACTCCGTCGGGCTTTCTTCCGGCTGTTTTTCCGGAACCAGCGTCCCCTGGACAAGCTTCTCCAGCGTCTCCGTCAGAAGCTCTGCTCCCGCATGGCTCAGTTTATCGAACAGACTTCCCCCTGTCTCCTCCGGATCCAGAGGAACCACTGTCTTCGCCAGCATATCTCCGGTATCCAGACCTGCGTCCATCTGCATGATGGTTACGCCGGATTCCTTTTCGCCGTTGATAACCGCCCACTGAATCGGCGCAGCCCCCCGGTAGGCCGGAAGCAGGGACGCATGCACATTGATGCAACCGTACTTCGGGAGTTCCAGCACACTTGCCGGAATCAGCTGGCCGAACGCCACAACAACGATCACATCCGGCTGCAGCGTCCTCAGCGTCTCGACAAATTCAGGATCTCTGACCTTCGCCGGCTGATATACCGGAAGTCCCAGACGGTTCGCCGCCTCTTTCACCGGCGTAGGCTGTACCTGCTTTCCGCGGCCTTTCTGCTTATCCGGCTGTGTTACAACGCCCACGATCTCGTGTCCCGCTGCGGCGAGCGCCTCCAGCGTTCCCACCGAAAAATCCGGCGTTCCCATAAACACTACTCTCATTTATTCATCCTCTTCCTCGTCTTCATATTCATTGTCCCACAGATCGCCTTCCACCTTTTCTGTGTACATATGACCGTCCAGGTGGTCGCACTCATGGCAGATTGCTCTCGCCAGAAGCTCCGTTCCCTCCAGCTCAAAAGGCTTCATCTCACGGTCCAGCGCCCGTACGATCACATGATTTGGGCGGGTCACCATACCTGATTTTCCGGGAAGGCTGAGACACCCCTCCGGTCCTGTCTGCTCTCCGGATGTCTCGATGATCTCCGGATTGATCAGGATATGAGGCGTTCCGTCCGTGTCGATCACCACGATTCTCTTCAGCACGCCCACCTGCGGCGCAGCAAGACCTACTCCGCAGGCGTCATACATGGTATCCAGCATATCGTCAATCAGCTGCTGGGTTCTCGGCGTCATCTCCTCCACCGGTCTGCAGACTTTTGTAAGGACATTGTCGCCCATGGTTCGTATCATTCTGATTGCCATTGTTTTTCTCTCCTTTTTTCTCCTGGTTTGCAGCCGTCCAGTCAGCTGAACGGTCGCCCTGGTTTATTTATGCATTAAAGTCAAACTGTATATAAATATTGGAAAATCCGCTGTTGATCTCAATATAACGCTCCAGCCGCTCCCTCATGGTGAACAGAATCTCCTGCCTCGGCGCCTTCACGTACAGGACATAGCGGTACAGATCGCTGATCTTCGCCACGCTCTCCCGCGCAGGGCCGATCAGCTGCACCTGCGTATCTCCGTGAAACCTCAGCAGAAACCTGCGTATGTACTCCATCGCCTGTTCCAGCCGTTCTTCCTCCTGACAGGCCGCGTGAATCGCCAGAAGCTGATGGGCCGGAGGATAATTCATCAGCTCACGGTAACCGATTTCCTCCTCGAAAAACGCAGGGTAATCCTGAAGCGCCGCCGCACGGATACTGTAATGCTCCGGCTGGTAGGTTTGGATCACGGCGGCGCCTTTCTTTTCCTTTCGCCCCGCCCTTCCCACAGCCTGGGTCAGGATCTGGAACGTCCGTTCCCCGGCCCGGTAATCCGACGCATTCAGCGAGAGATCCGCCGCCAGCACTCCCACCAGAGTCACATCCGGAAAATCATGTCCCTTGACGATCATCTGGGTACCGATCAGCACATCCGCCTCCCGCGCGGCAAAGGAGGAAAGAATCTTTCCGTAATTTTCTTTGTGTTTCGTCGTGTCCGCGTCCATGCGCAGCGTCCGTACTCCCGGAAACAGTTTCCGCACAAGCTGCTCGATCTGCTGAGTTCCCGCCCGGAATCCTCCGATATAGGAAGAGCCGCAGGAAGGGCATCGGTTCTGCTGTCTCGTGCGATAGCCGCAGTAGTGGCAGACCAGCGTCCCGTCATTGTGAGCGGTCAGCGATACGTCGCAGTGGGGACATTTTACCACATATCCGCAGGAACGGCAGGAAATAAAGCCTGCAAACCCTCTCCGGTTCAGAAACAGCATCGCCTGCTCCTTCCGTTCCAGACACTGCTCCATCCGCTCTGCCAGTTCCCCGCTTATAATGGAACGGTTCCCTCTCTTTAATTCTTCCCGCATATCCACAATACATACGTCGGGAAGCCTGGAACCTCCGTATCTTCCCTCCAGCACAAACAGCGCATACGCGCCGGTTCTGCAGCGATAATACGCGTCTACCGACGGCGTCGCAGACCCCATCACCACATGGGCATGCTCCAGGCGCGCTCTCTCAATCGCCGTCTCCCGGGCATGATATCTCGGCGTCACTTCACTTTTGTAGGAAGTCTCATGCTCTTCGTCAATAATAATCAGCCCGAGATCGGGAAACGGCGCGAACAGCGCCGAGCGGGGCCCCAGCATAATGCTGACCTGCCCGCTGGCCGCCCGCTCCATCTGCTCATATCTCTGCGCCGGCGTCATCCTGGAATTCATCACAGCCACCCGATCTCCGAAATAACCGCAGAACCGTCCCACATTCTGATAAGTCAGCGCGATCTCCGGAATCAGCACGATGACCTGCCGTCCTTCCCGGAGCACCTCCTCGATCAGCCGGATATAGACCATTGTCTTTCCGCTTCCTGTCACTCCCTGCAGCAGACACGGCCGGTTCCTGTCCTTCCACTCTTTCAGGATTCCCCTGGCCGCCTGTTCCTGGGATTCGCTCAGTGTGAATTCCTGCATCCGGAATTCCCTGCCGGAACCGGAGGGAAGCGCTGCGGAACTTCTTATCACCCGGATCACTCCCTGTTCCTCCAGCCCCCGGACCACCGATGCTGTAAGATTCAGCTCCCGGACAGCCTCCGTATAATCCAGAGACGGTTCCTCCAGAAGCTTTTCTACCAGACGGGCCTTTGCCTTATATTTTTTTCTCTGCAGTTCCTCCAGGGTATCCAGCGCCGCATCTTTCGTCTGCATCAGAACGATGGTCCGCTTTTCTCTGGCCTTTGCCCGGTTTTTCACCGGAAGAACCGTCTTCAGCGCCTGGATCATCGTAGACCCGTAGGTATGTTTCATCCAGGCGGCCAGCGCGATCAGCCGCGCCTCCACGGTGACGGAGTCCTCCGATACCTCCCGGATCTCCTTCATTCTGCTCTCATCAAACTGCGCCTTCTGGCTGACCGACAGCACATAGCCCGTCACCAGACGGTTGCCGCTTCCAAACGGAATTTTCACCTGACTTCCCGGCTGCACCTTCCCCTCCAGCACTTCGGGAATCCTGTACTGGAAGGTACGGTCCAGCTTTTCCGTGGTGATATCCACAATGATATCCGCATAACTGCTCATTCAGGCTTTCTCCCTGTCTTCTTCCAGAATCTCCCGGATCAGCACGCGTTCATCCATCGGATATTTCTTTCCTTTGATAATCTGATAATCCTCATGGCCTTTTCCCGCCAGGACGATAATGTCGCCCGGTTCCCCGTGATGGATCGCATAGGCGATTGCCTCCTTGCGGTCAATGATCTCCACGTACTTTCCGTCGGTTCTGGAGATCCCTGTCTTTATATCGTCTATGATCGCCTGCGGATCCTCGTCTCGCGGATTATCCGATGTGATAATCGTAAGATCCGCCATTTTTCCGGACACTTCTCCCATCTCGAATCTTCTGGCTCTGGAACGGTTTCCCCCGCATCCGAACAGGCAGACCAGCCGGTGCGGCTGATACTCTCTGAGCGTCGACAGAAGACTCTCCAGGCTCATCGCATTGTGGGCATAATCGATCATCAGAGTAAACGCATCGGAAACTTTGACCATCTCCGCTCTTCCGCGAACTTTCGCCACCTTCAGCGCCGCCTGAATATCCTCCACAGACACCTTGAAATGGCGGCAGATGGAAATGGCGGTCAGCGAATTGTAAATGTTGAATTTCCCCGGAATATCGATTTCCACAGGGAAATGAAGCAGCCCATCTACCATGTAGGAAATTCCCAGATATCCGGGATATGTCACCAGTTTTTCATCTGTCGCCCGCAGATCCGCTTTTTCAGAAAATCCGTAGGTCTCCAGCCGGCAGGTGCAGCCTTCCACAATTTCTTCAAAATGTTCATCGTCCCTGTTGACGATTCCGATCCTGCACTGGGAAAGCAGGCGCTTTTTACACTCCAGATAATCCTCAAAGCTGCTGTGCTCATTGGGGCCGATATGATCCTCCCCGATATTCGTGAAGATTCCGAAGTCAAACAGCACGCCGCTGCAGCGGTGGAGCATCAGCGCCTGGGACGACACTTCCATCACGACGCAGTCACAGCCTTCCTCCGCCATCTCGGAAAAGTACTTCTGTACCAGATAGGATTCCGGCGTTGTATTCTCCGACGGAATATGACGGTCTCCGATAATGGTTTCAATGGTTCCGATCAGCCCTACCTTATACCCGGCGTTTTCCAGAATCGACCGGACCATGTATACGGTTGTCGTCTTTCCCTTCGTTCCCGTCACGCCGATGGTCTTCATTTTCTTTGCCGGATTGCCGAACCACGCACAGGAAATCAAAGCCAGGGCATATCTGGTATCGGAAACCTGCAGCACAGTCACATTGCTCGGAACATTGACCGGCTCTTCCACTACCAGTACCCTGGCGCCTTTCTTAACCACTTCCTCTGCAAATGTATGTCCATCCACAACGGCTCCGCGGATGCATACGAACAGAGCGCCCTCCTCCACTTTTCTGGAATCATAGGCGATGGACCGGACCTCCGTGTCCAGTGAACCCTGCAGGCAGCTGCAGGTGAGATTTTCTATCAGTGAACGTAGATATTTCATCTATTCTGTGCCTCCTGAAAAAACAATATCATATTAAAATATAACATAGACGGAAAAACATTGCAATGCTGCGGAAAGTTTTTTGGATGGATGCAGTTACCGTCCAGCCAGGTCTGTGCATTCACTGCACAGACTGTATGAAAACGCAGAGCCTGCGGGCATCCGGCCCATCGCGAAACGATTTTCAATGGCCGGATGCCGTAACAGTTCAGCGGGCTGAACTGTTACGGGATGCAAAAAAATGAAAAACCTGCTATAATATCTGCAGATGTACGCCGGAACCGCAGAACCGCCGTTTTTCTTCTGCAGCCGGTCCCGAAAACTGTCCTGCACAACAAGGAGTTCCGCTCGCGGAACTTTCGCATCGGGCGCAGAATGAAGCTTCCTGCCATATAAAAACGGCATCTGCAGGAAAGCCTGCAAATGCCGGAAAGAAAAATGGAAGCAACGGGGCTCGAACCCGTGACCTCTCGCGTGTGAGGCGAACGCTCATCCCAGCTGAGCTATGCTTCCGTCTTTTTCTATTATATCACTCTTATAAGGAATTTCAAGGAAAATTTTCTGAAAAGCAAAGGAGGTATTCCAATGAAACATGTTATTCCACAGGATGCAACCTGGCTGCCAGGCATGAAAACTCTGATGGCCGACCCCACAGATCATCTGAACGTACACTATTATCCCGACATTGAATACGTCAGGCGCGGCGAAACGCCCCTCTGTCTGCAACTGCTGATGCCGGCAGGCGTCATTCCCCGGAATCCGGCGGATACTGTCGGCCAGCAGCAGAGAGTACTGCATCCGCTGATTGTGTACGTCCAGGGAGCCGCCTGGGGAGAACAGGATGTTTACGGTTCTCTGCCCCGTCTGGTACGAATGGCGGAACAGGGATATATCGTGGCAAGCGTGAAACACCGCTCTTCCAAAGAAGCGGGTTTTCCCGCCTTCCTTCAGGACGTAAAATCGGCGATTCGTTTTCTGCGTGCGAATGCGGAAAGATACCAGATTGACCCGGAACGGGTTGCCGTGTGGGGAGACTCCTCCGGCGGGCATGCAGCGCTTATGGTCGGAGTGACCGGAGACATGCCGGAATTTAAGACAGAGGATCATGTCGGATACTCTGATTCCGTAAACGCCGTCCTGGATTTTTACGGTCCCACAGACGTAACGCACATCAACGACGCTCCACGGAATCCGGTTTACACTGCCGACAAAGACAATATCCCCGAGGATATTCTGTTCGGCGGCTGTGTGGTGGAGCATCCTGAAATTGCGCAGCCCGGAAATCCTCTGAACTATGTATCGGAGGACAAAGACCTTCCGCCGATTCTGATCGTACACGGCGACCGGGATTCTATGGTTCCGTTTCAGCAAAGTGTCCTGATGTATCAGAAGCTCATTGAGTGCGGCAAAACCGTAGAATTCTATAAAGTATTCGGCGCAGAACACGGAACCTGTCTCTGGACGCCGGAAGTGATGAAAATCGCGGAGCAGTTTCTGGGCGTCTGTCTCTCGTGAACAGTAACCCTCCGGATACTGCATATCAAAAACAGACAGGAATCAAAACAACATTTTTACAGCAAAACAGCGGCGCACCGAAGTGCGCCGCCATTTTAATGAGGGGGGAGATAGTGAGTGGTTAATCAACTATCCGAGTAATAGTATAGGAAAAAAATGTGTTGAAAATGTGTCCAAAAAATAAAAAAACAAGAAAAGATTTTAAGAAACTGAAAAAAAACCGGAAAGAAAACCAAAACTTGTTTTTCCGCATCCGGCCGAACTATAACCGGACGCCCACAGACTCTGCGTTTTCATGCTTGATTTTTTTTCATAAGCACTCTATAATATTGTTTATCACGAATGGGCAGCATTTGTAACCATTTGACGGCGCAGGATATGCGTAAGCCTGTTTGAACCGTTACAAAACTTCAGATAAAGAGAGGACTTTTATATGATGAAGAAAAAAGTTGTAGTGGCGCTTGGTCACCGGGCACTCGGAACCACTCTTCCGGAACAGCAGATCGCAGTGAAACGTTCTGCAAAAGTAATCGCAGATCTGGTACAGGCAGGTGCAGCCGTTGCTATCACACACAGCAACGCCCCACAGGTCGGCATGATCCACACCGCAATGAACGAATTCGGAAAGTCACATGAAAATTACAGCGCGGCTCCCATGTCCGTCTGCTCTGCAATGAGCCAGGGATACATCGGCTATGACCTGCAGAACAGTATCCGCGCAGAACTTCTCCGCCGCGGCATCTACAAACCGGTGGCAACCGTAATCACACAGGTTCAGGTGGATCCCTACGATGACGCTTTCCATCATCCGACCAAAGTCATCGGACGCTGCATGACCAAAGAGGAAGCGGAGGCAGAGGAAGAAAAAGGAAATTATGTCGTTGAAACGGAAGGCGGTTACCGGAGAATCGTCGCTTCTCCAAAGCCGCAGGATATTATTGAGATTGATACCATCCGTCTGCTGATGGACGCCGGCCAGGTTGTGATCGCCTGCGGCGGCGGCGGAATTCCGGTTCTGGAGCAGGAGGAAGAACTGAAAGGTGCTTCCGCTGTCATCGAAAAGGATCTGATCAGCGGGAAAATGGCGGAGATGGTGGACGCTGACGAGCTTCTGATTCTGACCAGCGTTGAACACGTGGCCGTTGGATACCGCACCAGTGAAGAGCGCCAGCTGGAGCATATTTCCGTGGCTGAAGCAAAAAAATATATGGAAGAAAATCAGTTCGATGAGAACTCTGTGCTGCCGAAGATCGAAGCCGCAGTTTCCTTCGTGGAGCAGAAAGCGGGAAGACGCGCGGTGATTACTTCCATCGACAAGGCAATCGACGGATACAACGGAAAGACCGGCACAATCATCGAGGCATAAATCCGGCGGGTATCCCGCAGAAGCAAAATGATATTTCCAGGAAAAGAGGGAGGATCCTCCGAACATGATTCAGAGGATCCTCCTTTGTTCTACCTCCGGCCATTCTCATGGATCTTCCGTTTTCCGGGAAGAAGCCAGGCCGCTGCGGAAAACATCAGCACCAGAAACAGAAACGCAGCCCACGGGTATTCCGCGCCGAAATACTGACTCTGTTCCTTTACCATTCCGTCCAGTGCAAAAATCACTGTATTGCCCACAACTGCCAGGAAAAGGGCCAGCACCATACAGTGAAAAATTCCTTCCAGCCGCAGCGCCGCTCTCTGCTGCCGCTGCGTCATTCCCAGGATATACAGCGTTTTCTGCTCTTTCTCCCGCATTGCCAGATCCAGATACCATGTACTTATGTAGGTAAGAATCCCCAGCAGAAAAAGCAAAGCGCAGACCGCCGCCATACAGAACCGGCTGTTTTTCAGATACTGCATCTCCCGAGCGACAACCTCCGACTTGCAGGTGAGGAACACCTGATCCGCTTCCGTTCCGTACGTTTTCCGAAATGTTTCATTTGTCTTCGCCACATACCGCCGGATTTCATCTTCCGCTTCGCTTTGCGATTCCTCCGGGACATAGAGATTCACTTCCAGAACATATTCCTGAAGCGTTTCCGAAAACTCCCGGAAGGTCTCCTCAGAGACCATCGGCCAGCAGACATTTTCCTCCGCCCAAAGCAGATTCAGATCCGCCAGATCCGTTTTCAGCAGATCCACAGACTCCACAACTCTCAGCTCCGCCGGTTCCCCGGAATCTGAACCTCCTGTATCATACGCAAAAAAGGACACTTCCTGTCCGGAACCCCCCGGAGGATCCGGAAAAGGAATTCCGCGGTGCAGGAGAATCGATTCCCCTGTTTTCAGCCTCTGACGTCCCGGGGAAATCTGTTCCAGAAGCCTGTGCTCTTCTTCCTCCGACAAAATACAGATCATCGCCTTCGGAATATCCGGCGCATATCTGTATAATTCTGAAATCATTCCGATGTGCGCGCCGTCGAACGCAAACGCTGTGTCAAAAGCCGGCAGATATCCTTTCCGGATCTCAACGGTTCCTGACAGTCTATTCGCAGTCTCCGTCAGACGGTTCTGCAATTCCTGCGGAAAAAAATCTGTTTCCGACACATCCGGTGTCTGGCCATCAACTGAGGCATATACCCGTTGTCTTTCCAGAAACTCATAACTGTTATAGGTAATTCCCACCTGGAAATCCGGCTGATTCTCCAGCCTTCTGAGCAGATCGGTTCCACTGGTCAGACTGACTGCACAGAGGGCAGCAATTCCTCCCATTGAGACCAGCAGGATACTGAACAGAAAGTCGCCTCCGGAATCTGTCACAGACTTCCAGGCTGCTTCCGGCAGAAAGTGTTTCCCCTGTCTCCAGAGTCTTTCCTGCCTTCTCCTCCTGAGCCTCCGGAACGCAGGCTTTCCCATTCTCCTGTCCCCGGCCGCACGTTTCCGGGACAGGGTCCGGACACTCACCGCCACAGTCAGCAGACCTGTCAGCCAGACCACAGCCGCAGCCCCCACACAGAAAGGAACCGACAGAAAAGACGCCATCACGATCGTTCCCGCCTGTCCCATGTACAGATGCGTCACGAGCCGCGGAAACACAGACCAGACGATCAGACAGGCCAGAAGTTCTCCCACAACCGCCCCTGCCAGAAGATCCTCGGAAAACTGTCGGCAGACCACGTTTCGTATCTGTCCTGCCGTCACTCCCAGCGACCGCATGGTTTCAAACATCTGGGAATCCCGGAGGAAGGAAAGCCTGATCATCTGATAAATAAGCAAAACAGCGCTCAGAAGTATCAGCAAAAGCAGAAAAATTCCCGCTGCAAAACTCCCGGCAATTCCTCTGAGACTTCTGTAAAACGCTGAGTCCTCCGACACAAAATACTCATCCCCTGCCAGCGAAACAGCGTCCAAGAACACCTGTTCCGTCTGCTCCCCGCTTCGCAGACCGGAGTCCACATCCAGAAGGATCCGGCAGGGAAAATCCGGAATTCCCGCCTGTTCCATTTTCTTTTTTGAAATGTAGGAGACCGACCCTGTGCCGCTGTCCCCGGTATAATCCGTAAAGTATCCGGACAAAACAAATTCCTGAGGCCCTGTTTCCTCACTGATCAGAACGCTCATCCAGTAAAACTCCAGGGACAGCTTCATCCCTGGCTGAGGGTTCCTGATTCCAAGAGATTCCAAGATCCGCACAGACATCATGATCTCATTGGCTTCTTTTGGATACGTCCCGCAGATATCTGTATACGCTGCCGCTTTCAGCGCTTTCCATTCCTTCTCTTCCATCGCGGAACAATTGCTGTAAACAATCTCGTTGGAGATCAGCCGTCCATACAGCTTTTCATATCCGATCTGCCGGACCAACGGCATCTGTTCCAGAATCCCGGCGGTTTCCGAAGTCCCGTTTTCCACATATACGTAGGCTGTGGAGCCATGCTCTCTCTGATACCTGAGCTGATCCGCCCTGACTTTCCCCTGCAGAAAAGCAACCAGCAGAACACCAAAGAGCATTAGCATTCCGCTTGTCAGTGCCAACGCCAGACTTCGCTTTCTGTTGCTGTTTCTACAGGCCCGTTTCAGGATTTTCCAGGCCGGCTGCGTATACCCTTTTTCCTTTCCTCTCATTCTTCGTCACCTCTCCGTCCTCCAGACAGATCACTCTGTCTGCCATCCCGGCGATTCGTTCATCATGGGTAACAACAAGCAATGTCTGCTCTCTGCTTCTGCACATCTCCCGCATCTGCTCCAGTACCGCCGTCCCGGTTTTCCGGTCGAGACTTCCGGTCGGCTCGTCTGCAAGGACAACAGGCGGCCGGTGCAGCAACGCTCTTGCAATCGCAACCCGCTGCTGTTGTCCTCCCGACAACCGGTCTGGCATCTGATACAGCTTCTCCCGAATGCCCATCTGCTCTGTCAGGGCTTCCACCTCTTCTCTTCGAACCTCCATCTTCAGGAGCTTCAGCGGCAGCAGCAAATTCTCCAGAACCGTGACGGACGGCAGAAGATTATATTTCTGAAACACAAATCCGATCTCTTCCCGCCGGAAGACCGTCCGCTCCTCCTCAGATAAATCCGCAAGCGCTACTCCGTTGACCACGACAGCTCCTTCCGTCGGCGTTTCCAGACCGCCCAGAAGATTCAGCAGTGTTGTCTTTCCGCTTCCGGAAGTCCCCATGATCACCACAAACTCATCTCTGCAGATCTCAAAAGAAACATGGTTCAGCGCCTTAAGATAATCCTCTCCGTTCTCGAAGACTTTGGTTACCTCTTTCATAATGATAATCTTCTCTTCCATAGGTTCTCTCCATATGAAATCATCCATATCCCCGGGGAGGAAGATCCAGACTCAGAATCATCCTTCTTCCCCATGCTCTCCGGATTTTTCAAAAAGATGTATCGCACCGCTCTTTTCCATGTTTACAAGAATTACAATGCTCATAGGCGCCGCGATCAGTCCGGGCAGACCGCCCAGCTGCAATCCCACAAACATGGCGATCAACGTGATCAACGGATGCAGTCCCACCTGCTTACCGACAATTTTAGGTTCCAGAGAATTTCTCACAACAGTGATCACAATATACAGCAGCAAAATTCCCACGGCCATCGGATAATCTCCCAGTACCAGCATCACCACCGTCCAGGGAAGAAGAATGCCTCCCGTTCCCAATACCGGAAGGATGTCAAAGACGGCAATCCCCAGCGCAATAAAGACCGCGTAGGGAATGCGCAGAAACAGCAGGCCCACTGTCAGCTCTGCGAAAGTGAGAAGGAACAGCAGAAAATAGGATTTCAGATATGCTTTCAGCGTATTCCATCCATACTTTCTCACATCCCGAATCACCCGTTTTGCCTTTTCCGGAAGATATTTCCGGGCGATTTCCAGAATTTTATCGTAATCCGTCGTCATGTAAAAGGACGCCACCACCATAATCACGATCTTCACCACCAGCGACGGTATTCCCGTGACAAACTCCGACAGCGCCGTCACAATATTCACTGACAACGAAGAGAGATGTTCTCCCATATTCATGGTGAACTGCTGAATACCGTTCTGTATCTCCACGGCCAGAGAAGCGTCCGTATCCTCCAGAATATTTCCAATCTCCCGGGAGATCCAGTTAAAAAACGGGACGATCTGCGTCCGGTAAAGCTCCGGCAGGTTCGTAATAAAATCAGCGACCGTCGACACGGCCTTCCCGCCACCCAGAAAAATCGCGCCGAAGAAAATCAGATACAGAAGGATCAGCAGAATCACCGCCACCCACTTCTTTTTACTCCTGCAGTGCAGCTTTTCCGACAGCCAGTCCGCAGGGCTCCGAAGAAAAAGAGTAATACAGAATGCAAAAATAAACGGCAGCAGAACAGGAACCGCATAATTCCAGGCCAGGTAAATCACCACAGCGAAAAATCCATAATAAGCGACATTCAGCAGCAACGCCTTTTTCTTCTCCATAATATCCTCCCGGCAAACGCTGACCATTTATTCCCGCGAGCAACGAGCCCAGCGGACATGCTTGCATGTCCATTTGGCGGTGCTGTGTGCCGGTGGCACACAGCACCGACCGAAACGAAGTGCAGACCTGCCGCGAGGGTCAAATACCCCGCAGCTCTACTGCGCTACAAGTTTGATGCCCCGTAGCTTGCTGCGGGGTTTTTGACTTCATTTTCATCAGTTCTGCGCATTTCCTGCGCAGATCCGATGAAATCCCATGCAAGGTCTTCCAGCACAAAATATGTAACAGTTCAGCCATCTGAACTGTAACCAAAATATCAGACTTATTTTTTCATAATGTTGTATTTTCATTTCAAATCTGTAAAAAAGAACGCTCTGTTCTCAGGAAATAAGTCGATTATTTTAATAATATACCCAAAAGAGCAGAATAGCAAGACGCTCTTTGCAATCTTTCCCGCACACAGAAAAAATCCCCGCCGCAGCACACCTGTAATCAGGCGGCGTCTCCCGGCGGGGATTTTCCCAATCAATTAAAATACAAACTTTTCTGCAAAATATGCGTCCAGATCTTCGATTCTGATTCTCTCCTGTTCCATTGTATCACGGTCACGGACGGTCACTGCGCCGTCGTTCTCGGAATCGAAATCGTAGGTCACGCAGAACGGAGTTCCGATTTCATCCTGACGACGATATCTCTTTCCGATATTTCCGCGGTCGTCAAACTCACAGTTATACTTTTTGGAAAGCTGGGCGAATACCTTTTCGGCGCCCTCGTTCAGCTTCTTGGAAAGAGGCAGAACGCCGATCTTCACCGGAGCCAGCGCCGGATGGAAATGGAGAACGGTACGAACGTCGTTCTTCTCCGCATCCAGAACCTCCTCATCGTAAGCGCTGCACAGGAACGCCAGAACCATACGGTCTGCGCCCAGCGACGGCTCGATGACATACGGCAGGTATTTCACATTTTTCGCATCATCGAAGTAAGTCAGGTCCTGTCCGGATACCTTCTGATGACAGGAAAGGTCATAATCGGTACGGTCTGCGATGCCCCACAGCTCTCCCCATCCGAACGGGAACAGGAATTCCACATCCGTGGTAGCTTTGCTGTAGAAGCTGAGTTCTTCCTTCTCGTGATCGCGGTAGCGCACCTCGTCATCTTTCAGGCCGAGATTGTGCAGCCAGTCCAGGCAGAACTGCTTCCAGTATGCAAACCACTCCAGATCCGTATCCGGCTCACAGAAAAATTCCAGCTCCATCTGCTCGAACTCACGGGTACGGAACGTAAAGTTTCCGGGTGTAATCTCGTTGCGGAAGGATTTTCCGATCTGACCGATACCGAACGGAATCTTCTTTCTTGAAGTTCTCTGTACATTCTTGAAATTTACAAAAATTCCCTGGGCTGTCTCAGGACGGAGATATACGGTATTCTTCGCGTCCTCGGTGACACCCTGGAAGGTCTTGAACATCAGGTTAAACTGACGGATATCTGTAAAGTTATGCTTTCCGCAGGTAGGACACGGAATCTGGTGTTCCTCGATAAATGCTTTCATCTGTTCCTGGCTCCATGCGTCCACGCTGCCCTCCAGCTCGATTCCATGCTCCGCCGCATAATCCTCGATCACTTTATCCGCACGGAAGCGCTCGTGGCACTCCCGGCAGTCCATCAGCGGATCGGAAAATCCGCCCAGATGGCCGGAAGCCACCCAGGTCTGAGGATTCATAAGAATCGCACAGTCCACGCCCACATTATACGGGTTTTCCATAATAAATTTCCGCCACCAGGCTCTCTTTACATTGTTTTTCAGCTCCACTCCCAGCGGGCCGTAATCCCAGGTATTGGCAAGGCCGCCGTAGATTTCAGAACCAGGATATACAAAGCCTCTGGACTTCGCCAGCGCCACAATCTTATCCATTGTCTTTTCCATATTATCAAACTCCTGTCTGCTATTTCATTCTTTTATTCGTAGATGACATAGGCCTTCTCAGAGGTCACAACGCCAACTTCCTGATTCACGTTGTCCTCCGTCACTTCCGCCGTTGTCTCCGAACGAATCACCACATTGGAAGAAACGTATAACACTGGCGAATCCGTCAGGATCTGGACCGGCTCCTCAAAAATCACCACGTGATAATCCGGATGGCCGGACAGAAGATCCGACGCAGCGGTCGCCTCTCCCTCAGGATCCAGCAGGGTTCCTGAAAAATCATACCCTGCTTCCTGCGCTTCCGCAAGGGTTCCCGCAAAAAAATCTGTCAGGTGATATCCCGCGTAAGCGCTGCTGTCCGCATATCTGAGCAGAATTCTCACCTCATCACCGGAAACTTTGACTCCGGAAACAGTGACAGAATCCGCACCTGCTTCCTCATTGTAAGCGGCTGCATCCTCCTGCACAAAAGCCTCCAGTTCATTTTCCGAATAAGTATCTTCGTCTGTGTACTCCTCCACGATGGCCTCTTGGACCACCCCGTTCTCCGGATCCACGTAGACTGTCGTGCGGTCCACATCATCCAGCTTTCCGCATCCTGCAAGCAAAGCCGCAACTGCGGCAGCACACAGAATCAGAAATTTCCTGCTTTTTTTCATTTATTTCCTCTGCCTTACTTATTGCGGTAAATAATATCGTCTCTTCCCGGGCCGTTGGAAATCATCGTGATCGGGAATCCGATCTCTTTCTCAATAAATTCAATATAATTCCGGCAGTTTTCCGGCAGTTCCTCGTAGGTGCGGATTCCCCGGATATCACATTTCCATCCCGGCAGAGTCTTCAGTATCGGTTTTGCTTTTTCCAGAAGTCCTGTATGCGGGAACTCATCCACACGTTTTCCATCCACCTCATAGGCAACGCAGACCGGAATTTCATCCAGATAGCCCAGAACATCCAGAACGGTAAACGCCACATCTGTGGTGCCCTGGATTCTGCAGCCATACCGGGAAGCCACGCAGTCAAACCAGCCCATCCGTCTCGGACGTCCTGTGGTAGCGCCGAACTCTCCGCCGTCTCCTCCGCGGCGGCGCAGCTCGTCCGCCTCATCGCCGAAGATTTCCGACACAAACGCTCCGGCTCCCACTGCGCTGGAATAAGCCTTGCACACGGTGATAATCTTTTTGATCTCGTAAGGCGGCACTCCCGCTCCGATTGCCCCGTATCCTGCCAGAGTGGAAGAAGACGTAACCATCGGATAGATTCCGTGATCCGGATCTTTCAGAGAACCGAGCTGGCCCTCCAGCAGAATCTCCTTGCCTTCCTGAATCGCATTCCACAGGAACGCAGACGTATCGCACACATACGGCTCTACCATCTTCCGGTATTCCATCAGTTCCTCATAGAGGGCATCCGGATCCAGAAGCGGTTTGTGGTACAGATGCTCCAGCAGCACGTTCTTCGTCGCGCATACGTTCTGAAGCTTCTCTTTCAGCCTGTCATCGTCAAACAGTTCATTTACCTGAAAGCCGATTTTTGCATATTTATCCGAATAGAACGGAGCAATTCCCGATTTGGTGGAACCAAAGGAATTTTTCCCCAGACGTTCTTCCTCGTACTGGTCAAACAGGATATGATAAGGCATTACCATCTGTGCGCGGTCGGAAATTTTAATTTTCGGCATCGGAACGCCTTTTGAGACAATATCATTCACTTCCTGAAACAGTACCGGAATATTCAGCGCCACACCATTTCCGATGACACTGGTCGTATGGTCATAAAAAACGCCGGACGGCAGGGTGTGAAGAGCGAATTTGCCGTAATCGTTCACAATTGTGTGTCCTGCGTTGGCGCCGCCCTGAAAACGCACGATAATGTCGGCTTCTTTCGCAAGCATATCGGTAATCTTGCCTTTTCCCTCGTCTCCCCAGTTTGCTCCCACTACAGCCTTAATCATTTGACATCCTCCTAATCACATCTCATATTATGCGGCGCTTCTTTTCGCAGGCCGCCGCAGTTTCGCAGCTGTCCCTGTCAGGCGTCTTCCGGGGGAACGGTTTTGCTCCTGTTTCCCGGACAGCTGCTTTCCGGGGCTCCGCAGCCGTTCCGCCATCGGAACGGTCACGGATTCCCTTCATGATTGTAACATATTTCCTTCATTAGGGAAACTTATAATTACTTATAAATTCTGTTCCTTTATTACCGTCAGTTATAAATTGATTACAGTATTACACATTGATTTCCGCTGTCATTCCGAGTACTTCCCTGTTTTCCTCCAGAACGGGCTGCACCACATTTTTCAGGAACGCATCCACCTGCACACTGGCACGTCCGGTATATCTGGACGGATCCATTGTCTTCTCCAGCTCTTCCCGGGAAAGGTTGAACATCGGATCCTCTGCAATCAGATCCAGCAGATCGTTGTCGCGTCCCTCTTCCTTCACATGCTTTCCTGCAATCATGGACAGTTCACGGATTCTCTCGTGCAGCTCCTGACGGTCGCCGCCCGCTTTCACTGCATCCATCATAATATTCTCTGTGGCCATAAACGGCAATTCTGCCATCAGATGTTTATAGATCACCTTCGGATATACCACAAGTCCGTCCACCACGTTCAGACACAGATCCAGGATGCCGTCCACAGCGAGGAAACCTTCCGGAATGCTCAGCCGCTTATTGGCAGAGTCATCCAGCGTCCGCTCAAACCACTGGGTTGCGGAAGTAATTGCCGGGTTCAGTGCGTCAGTGATCACGTATCTGGACAGGGAAGCGATTCTCTCACTTCTCATGGGATTTCTCTTATACGCCATCGCAGAAGAACCGATCTGTCCCTTCTCAAAGGGTTCTTCCACCTCTTTCAGGTGCTGCAGAAGACGGATGTCATTGGAAAATTTCGTCGCGCTGGCCGCGATTCCCGCCAGGATATTCAGAACTCTCGTATCCACCTTCCGGGAATAGGTCTGTCCGGATACCGGATAGCAGCTCTTGAATCCCATCTTTCCGGCAATCATCGGATCGATCTTGTCGATGGTCTCCTGATCCCCGTCAAACAGCTCCAGGAAACTGGCCTGGGTACCGGTAGTTCCCTTGCTTCCAAGAAGCTTCAGGGTACTCTGTACATACTCCAGATCTTCCAGATCCATCAGAAACTCCTGCATCCACAGAGTCGCACGCTTTCCCACCGTTGTCGGCTGCGCCGGCTGAAAATGGGTAAAGGCCAGCGTCGGCTGATCCTTATAACGGTCGGCAAACTTCGCCAGCTCCGCAATCACGTTAACCAGTTTCTTCTTTACCAGCTTCAGCGCCTCGTTCATCACGATAATATCGGTATTGTCTCCCACATAACAGCTGGTCGCGCCCAGATGGATGATTCCCTTCGCTTTCGGACACTGAACTCCGTACGCATAAACGTGAGACATCACATCGTGGCGGCACTCTTTTTCTCTCGCCTTTGCCACATCATAATTGATGTCGTCCGCATGGGCTTTCAGTTCGTCGATCTGTTCCTGTGTGATCGGAAGTCCAAGCTCTTTCTCCGTCTCCGCCAGGGCAATCCACAGTTTTCTCCAGGTACGGAATTTCATATCCGGAGAGAAAATGTACTGCATCTCCTTGCTTGCATAACGTTCAGAAAGAGGACTCTGATATCTGTCTGTTTGGCTCATAGATATTTCTCCTGTTCTTTGTTCGGAATATTTCTGTTCTCATGGAATACGACATCGTCCGCGTCCTTTGAGCAGAAGATGCCGTATTTCCGCAATGTCAGTATAACCCATCAGTTTGTCAAAAGCAAGTTTTATATGTCATAGATCCGGGGAACACGCTTTCCGACGCTGCAGATCATCTCATAGTTGAAACGCATCGCCGGATCGGCAATCTCCTCCATTGAAATGGACGCATTCCCATCACGTCCCACCAAAGTGACGACGTCCTCCACCTTTACATCCGGAATTTCAGTGACGTCCACCATCATCTGATCCATGCACACACGGCCTAAAATCGGGGCGCGCTTTCCGTGAATCAGGACGGAACCTTTTCCGGACAGCGCCCGGGGATAACCGTCTGCATAACCGACGCTCACTGTCGCAATCCGGGTCACAGGACGGCTGGTCGTATAAGTCGCGCCGTAACCGACGCTCACACCGGCCTCCACATCCTTCACATGGATCACATGGGCCTTCCACTCCATCGCCGGTATCAGGTTCAGTCGGTCTTTCTGCACCTCCTCGGAAGGATACAGGCCATAGGTGACGATCCCCGACCGCACCATGTCAAAGCGGTAACCGTCAAATTCCATAATGCCGGCGGAGTTACAGATATGGCGGATGGGAATTTTCACCTTCCGCTCCTCCAGATACCGGCACATCCGCTCAAACTTCTCCAACTGCATGCCGCAGTAGGTCTTGTCCTCCTGATCCGCGCAGGAGAAATGTGTAAAGATCCCTTCCATCTCCAGGTGAGAAAGCTGTGCAATCCGGGCAACCCGGTCCGCCTCTTCCTCCGTTACCTGAAATCCGATCCGGGTCATCCCCGTGTCCACCGCGATATGGATCTTTGCCCGCACGCCGGCCCTGGCGGCCGCCGCCTCCAGCGCGTCTGCCTGTTCAGGGCTGTCGATCGTCTGGGTGATGTTGTGTTCCACCAATTCCGGATACTGGCTTGGCGAAATATAGCTCAGAATCAGAATCGGACGGGTGATTCCGCTCTCCCGCAGTTCCAGAGCCTCCTCCAGTGTCGCCACTGCAAAATAATCCACCTGTGATTCCAGGTACTTTCCTACCCGGCAGGCTCCGTGACCGTAAGCATCCGCTTTGATCACCGCCATCAGTTTCACACCTGGAGCAAGACGCTTCCTGACTTCTCCGATATTATGCCCGATCGCCTGCAGCGATACCGGCGCATAGCAACGTAAATATTCCACGTTTCTTCCCTTCTTTCCTTCTCACTCCGGTCTGCGAATCGCGGAATAAATATTTTTTACGGTTTTCAGGACCACATGCGTACGGGTCGCTGAAACTCCGGTCAGACTCATCACCTGACGGTGAATCTCTTCCAGCTCGTCGGAGGACTGGCAGGCAATTTTCAGAAGCAGGTCGAAATCTCCTGTCTGGTAGTAGCAGGAAACAATGCATTCCATCCCCTGGATCTGCGCCGCGAAATCGTCAAAATATTTGGGATGTTCCAGACTGACCTCCATCATTGCCGTCATCTCATTGCCGGTTTTCTTTTCGTTGACAATAATTGTGTATTCCTTAATCACGCCGGTCTCTTCCATTTTCCGGATTCTCTCAATGACCGCAGAGACAGACAGGTGAATTTCCTTGCTGATGTTGGACGCTGTCTCCCTGGCATTTTTCTGCAGGATCCGAAGAATTCTGTAATCAATACCGTCCATTCCTTATTCCTCCCGTAATAAATTTTCCGTAAAACGTTCCGGATTTTCCGCTGGCTGAACCATTTCCTTGCCCCCGTATCCACAATCCGTATATCGCGGAGGTTTCCTCCTCTGATGCGCAAAAGACGCACAGAATCATCATGCTGCAATCCCTCTGTGCTTCTGCACAGAAGAACTGCAGCATTTCAGAAACCATCCGGACGGGTCTGCGTCTCTTATTTTTCGTGACAGCTCAGCTGGCTGAACTGTCACTGCTTTTCAACCAGTCTTTTTATATTATAACAAATTTTATGCGTAAGTCCACTCTTTCGCGATATTTTTTATATGCTATTCGGAAATTGACGGTAAGAGTTTCACTCTTCCTGCACGGAAGTTTTCTCCCTGTATCCGGAAACCCGGCATAAAACATTTATTACCTATAAATGAGCAAATCCAAAATATTGCACAAAAGAAAGACACCCTCTGTAGAATGATGTATAATTGAAGTACCAACAAACAACATACTCACTCAAACAAGGGGGTGTCCGTTGCAAACAGTATACATCATTCCAA
>DWWU01000023.1 GCA_019119555.1 Candidatus Fusicatenibacter intestinigallinarum
AAAATGCTCCATGACCAGTGGCTGAAAGACGGAAACGACTGGTATTACCTGAGAAGCTGGGGCGGAATGATGTACAACCAGTGGTATACGGAAAATGGAAAGACCTACTATTTCCGCAGCTGGGGCGGACGCATGCACAGCGGTTCCATGGTAATCAATGGAAAGAGTTATACATTCGATGCCAATGGATGTCTGGTGCAGAGCGGATGGACCTATGTGGACGGCTACCGCCGTTACCGCAATGCGGACGGATCCCTGAGCAATGATGTGAGCGCAATCTTCAACCCGAGTTCCAAGTTTATCACCGTTGACCGTATCCGTGGCATCACCACAATTTACGGTTACAACAGTGAGACCGGAAAATATGACACGCCAATCAAATCCATGTGGTGTTCTGTGGGAAATCCGATTACACTTTCCGCAGCAGGCACCTATAACATCGGCTGGCAGGTTCCGAGCAAGAAGATGGTAGGCTCCGGAAATTCCTATGTCTGCTGGGCTTCCTACGTATCTCAGATTTACGGTGCGGTATACTTCCACGGAGTGGCAAGCAGCACGCCGGATCTGAATACCATCGCGAAGTCAGACTTTGAGGCTCTGGGAAGACCGATGTCTCATGGATGTATCCGTCTGGCAGCAGTGGATGCGAAATGGATCTATCAGAATGTAAAACGCGGTACGACCGTTCAGATCGGCGACAATCTGGGATGCCCGATGAGCAACCCGGTTCGTTATCAGTGGACCGGCGGAGCTTACGGCCCGGACCCGACTTACAGTTAAATATTTGTATTCAAGCGCAGATGCCGCTGCATGGCCGATGTAAATCGGCCGTGCAGCGGCATTTTTTGACATTGTTTTCCGATGAGCAATATGATAACATAAAAGTATTAGGCGCCGCGGACGGATCCGGACGAAAGAGAGGGTTTGCTGCGGCGCAGATTACAGAAAGAAGGAACACAAATGAACATCGAAGAATGGTTAGGCCCTGATAATCAGCTGGGAATGGATATCTGGAAAAACAAGTATTGCCATGAAGGAGAGGACTTTGAACAGTGGCTGGAAAGAATCACTGCGGGAAACCGGGAGATTGCTCAGCTGATCCGGGAAAAGAAGTTTCTGTTCGGCGGACGGATTCTTTCCAACCGCGGGCTGGAAAACGAAGGACGGAAGGTCAGTCTGTCCAACTGCTATGTGGTAACTCCGCCGGAGGACAATATCGAGAGTATTTTTGAATGTGCGAAAAAACTGGCGCGCACCTACAGCTACGGCGGAGGCTGTGGTGTGGATATTTCCGGGCTTGCGCCCCGGGGTGCGAGAATCAATAACGCGGCGAAGGAGACAAGCGGAGCCGTGTCCTTTATGGAACTGTACTCGCTGGTGACGGAGCTGATCGGACAGAACGGCCGGCGGGGGGCTCTGATGATTTCCATCGACTGCTCTCATCCGGATGTGGAATCTTTTGTGGACTTAAAGACGGATCTGAATAAAGTGACAAAAGCGAACATCTCTGTCCGCATTAACCGGGAATTTATGGAGGCTGTAAAAAATGACAGACCTTATCGCCTCCACTATACCCGTGAGGCCACCGGAGAGACGATTGAGAAGGAAATCAACGCAAGGGAGCTGTTCCGGCATATCGCAGAGGTGAACTGGGACTACGGCGAGCCGGGAGCGCTGTTCTGGGACCGCGTCTGTGAGTGGAACCTTCTCAGCGGGACAAAGGAATTTTCCTTTGCGGGAGTGAATCCCTGTGCGGAGGAGCCGCTGCCGGCCGGCGGAAGCTGTCTGCTCGGCAGCCTGAATCTGTCGGAGTTTGTTAAGGATCCGTTTACCGGCTATGCGTCGTTTGACTTTGACGGGCTGAAGAATGCGGTAAAAATTTCGGTTCGGGCGCTCAACGAGGTGCTGGAAGAAGGGCTTCCGATGCACCCGCTGCAGGAACAGAGAGACAGTGTCAATGACTGGCGGCAGATCGGACTTGGAATCATGGGCCTGGCCGATATGCTGATCAAGATGGGAATTACCTACGGCGAGCCGGAGGCTCTGGAGCTGTGTGATCAGATCGGATTTCTGATGGCGGATACGGCCATTGCGGCTTCCGCGATGCTGGCGAAGGAGAAAGGACCCTTCCCGAAATATAAGCTGGAAAATATCATTCACACGCCGTATTTTGAGGCGAATACCTCAGAGGGAACGGTGGAGCTGGTGAAAAAATACGGTCTGCGGAATTCCCAGCTGCTGACGATTGCGCCTACAGGAACTCTGTCCACGATGCTGGGCATCTCCGGGGGCATCGAGCCCATCTACGCCAATTATTACGAGAGAAAGACGGAATCGCTCCACGGGACAGATGTTTACTATAAAGTCTACACGAAAATCGTGGAAAACTATATGAAGGAATTCAAGATCACCGATGACGCCAACCTTCCGGAGTTTTTTGTGACGGCGATGACCCTGGAATACCATCAGCGGATCGACATGCAGTCTACCTGGCAGCGGCACATTGACGCTTCGATCAGCTCCACGGTCAACGTACCCAATCGTTTTACCGTGGAGGAGACGGAGAGTCTTTACCTGTATGCCTACGAGAAAGGGCTGAAAGGGATCACGATTTTCCGGGACGGCTGCAAGCGTCTGGGCGTGCTCAGCACAGAGGAGACGAAGAAGACCGGACCGGTGGCCGGAGACGGCCTGAAGCGGGGCGAGATTGTTCTTGTGACGGACGACGTTCTTGGCAAAAAGAGAAAACTGATCACCGGCTGCGGAAGCCTGCATTGCATCGCTCTGTTCGATCCGCACACCGGCGCCCTGCTGGAAACGTATCTGAGCAAGGGCTCCACCGGCGGATGCAATAACTTTATGATCGGGCTGTCACGTATGATCTCCATCAGCGCCCGGGGAGGCATCGACATCTATACGATTATCGATCAGCTGAATTCCACCGGCTCCTGTCCGTCCTATTCCGTGCGCAGGGCGACGCACAAGGATACCAGCAAGGGAAGCTGCTGTCCGATGGCGGTTGGAAACGCGCTTCTGGATATGTATAATGAGGTGCAGCAGGAGATCGCCCAGAAGAATTCCAAAGAGCCGGCAAAAAAAATTCCGAAGCCAAAGGCTGTGCAGACCAGTATGAGGGACAAGATGATCTGTCCGGAATGCGGAGAGCCTCTGGTGTTTGAGGGCGGCTGCAACGTCTGTAAAAACTGCGGATGGAGCAAGTGCTTCTGAGCAGCGGAAACCACTTTATGCTCCTGCTGACGCGGCAGGTGCGTCGGGAAGGAGGAAGCGTGGAGATGTGTGAAACGAAGAAGGATTCTGTGGAAAACGGCTGGCCCGGAGTCCCCGATCTGTGGAAACTTGAGACAAATCTGGACGACTGTACCGGGGAGGCGCTGGGATATGCGATGGAAAAGCTGATGGAAGCGGGCGCCGCCGACGTATGGTATCAGCCGATTTATATGAAAAAGAACCGGCCTGCAGTGATGCTGTGCGTGCTCTGTCGGCTGGAGCAGCTGGAACAGCTGGAAGGGATTATTTTCGAGCATACGACGACGATCGGGATTCGCCGCCAGCCGGTGTGGAGAGAAGTTCTGAACCGCCGGCTGGAGCAGCGGCCGACCCGTTACGGCTCTGTGCAGGCAAAGGTCTGTGAGTTGAACGGCCGTTCCCGGATCTATCCGGAGCATGAGGAAATCCGCAGAATCTGCGAAGCTTACGGGCTTGGTTACGAGCAGGTGCGCCAGGAAATGACGGCGGATCTGAATGCAGCGCCGGGAGAGAATAAGAAAGGAGAAGCAGAGGATGGAATGGAATGAAAAGAGACAGCGGCTTCTTACATATATGAAAAAATGTGCAGAGACGGATGTGGCTCTGGCGTTTTCCGGCGGAGTGGATTCCAGTCTGCTGCTGAAAATGGCCTGCGACTGTGCGGCGGAGCAGGGCACCAGGGTGTATGCGGTGACATTTCAGACGAGACTGCATCCGCCCTGCGATCTGGAGGCGGCGAAAAAGATCGCCGGGGAACTGAATGCGGAGCACATCGTGCTGCAGGTGGATGAACTGGAAATGGAGGAGATCCGGAACAACCCGGAGAATCGGTGCTATCTCTGCAAAAAGAATCTGTTCGGCCATCTGAAGGAGTTTGCCGATGGCAGAGGCGTTCCCTGTCTGATGGACGGGACGAACGAGGACGATCTCCATGTGTACCGGCCGGGGCGCCGGGCACTGGAAGAGTTTGGCGTTGAGAGTCCCCTGGCGCGCTGCGGCGTCACCAAGGAAGAAGTGCGGGCGCTGGCAGCGGAGTACGGAATTTCGGCGGCGGGGCGTCCGTCCACTCCCTGCATGGCCACACGTCTGCCTTACGGGAGCCGGCTGTCCTATGAGCTGCTGGACCGGATTGCGTCCGGTGAGGAGTGGCTGCGGGAGATACTGGGAGAGAGCGCCAATATCCGTCTCAGGGTACACGGAGACGTCGCCCGGATCGAGACGGATGAGAGCGGAATGGAACTTCTGCTGCGGCGGCGCAGCGAGACCGTACGGAAGCTTCAGAATCTGGGATTTCCCTACATTACGCTGGATCTTGAGGGCTTTCGTTCGGGAAGCATGGACAGAGGAATCGGAGAGGAAAAAGAACAATGAGCTATGCGGATCAGATATTTATCAATATGTGCCGGAATATCCTGGAGAACGGAACCTCCACGGAGGGAGAAAAGGTGCGCCCCCACTGGGAGGACGGAACGCCCGCCTATACGATCAAGAGCTTCGGGGTGGTGAACCGCTACGATCTTTCCAGAGAGTTTCCCGCGCTGACGCTGCGCCGGACTGCGCTGAAGACCTGTATGGACGAACTACTCTGGATCTGGCAGAAAAAATCAAACAATGTTCATGACCTGAATTCAGGAATCTGGGATGCATGGGCAGATGAAAGTGGTTCCATCGGAAAGGCCTATGGCTACCAGCTGGGCGTAAAGCATCTGTATCCGGAAGGCGCGATGGATCAGGTGGACCGGGTGCTGTATGATCTGAAAAACAATCCGTACAGCCGGAGAATCATGACGAACCTGTACGTGCACCAGGATCTTCATGAGATGGCTCTGTATCCCTGCGCCTATTCGGTGACGTTCAATGTGACCCGGCGTCCGGGGAGCGACCGGCTGATTCTGAACGCGATCCTGAATCAGCGTTCCAGTGATGTGCTGGCGGCGAATAACTGGAATGTCTGCCAGTATGCGATTTTGCTGATGATGTTTGCCCAGGTGTCGGACATGGAACCGGGGGAGCTGGTGCATGTGATTGCAGACGCCCATATTTATGACAGACATATTCCTGTGATCCGGGAGCTGATCACCCGGCCGACCTGGCCGGCTCCGACGGTCAGACTGAATCCGGAGATCCGTGATTTCTATCAGTTTACGCCGGATGATCTGATTGTGGAGGATTATCAGCACGGACCGCAGGTGAAAAATATTCCGGTGGCGGTGTAAAGATTTTGGAAACATCCCGCCCGTGAAAAACAGGAGTGAACAGAAAATGAAAGCAATTTTAAGCGCTGACAGAAACTGGGGAATCGGATATCAGAATAAGCTTCTGGTTACGATCCCGTCGGATATGAGATTTTTCCGGGAAACGACGACCGGGAAGGTGATTGTTCTGGGGCGAAAGACGCTGGAGACATTTCCGGGCGGGCTTCCGCTGAAGAACCGTGTCAATATTGTTCTGACCCATGACAAGAGTCTGCAGGTGAAAGACGCAGTGGTCGTTCATGACCTGGAAGAACTGATGGAGGAACTGAAAAAGTATCCGGAGGAGGATATTTATGTGGTGGGAGGCGGCTCCGTCTATGAACTGCTGCTGCCTTACTGTGATACCGCCTATGTGACAAGAATCGACATGGCCTATCAGGCGGATACGTTCTTCCCGGATCTGGACCAGGATCCGGAGTGGGAGCTTGTGCAGGAGAGCGACGAGCAGACCTGTTTTGATATTGAGTTTACCTTCACCGTTTACAGAAGAAAACAAAAATAATAGGCCGCAGCGAATCTGCCGTAACCGTTCAGCTGATGGAACGGTTGCCATCTGCCGGAAACGAAAATAGAATTCCGGGCAGCAAAAACATGCGGCGGCAGAACGGAAGCCCCCGGAGAGCGGAATCTCAGTACTCTCCGGGGGCTGTTGTTTTTTAGAATTGCGATTTTTACCGGGCCATCTCCAGCATTTTGTTTTTGATGTCCTGCTCCAGCTGCGCCAGTTCCGCCTCCGCGGCTTTTCGTTTCTGGCGTCCGTCCTCCTGGATTTTCATCACTTCGTCCAGAGTGGAGATCAGAGTCATGTTGGTCTGTTTTAAGGTTTCCATATCCACGATCCCGCGCTCAGATTCTCTCGCGGTTTCCAGCGTGGCGGTTTTCAGATTCTGGGCATTTTTCTTCAGAAGCTCGTTGGTCATGTCTGTCACCTGACGCTGCGCTTTTGCTGCCTCTGTGGAGTGATGGATGCCAAGGGCGATGACCATCTGGTTTTTCCACAGGGGAATTGTGTTCACGATGGTGGACTGGATTTTTTCCGCCATGACGGAATCATTGTTCTGGATCATTCGGATCTGAGGAGCGGTCTGGATGGAAACCATCCGGGTCAGTTCCAGGTCATAGAGCTTTTTCTCGAAACGGATGCAGAGATCCTCCAGATCCTTCGCTGCCTGAGCGTCCTCGGCAAGACCGGAGCGCTGGGCTTTTTCCTTTTTCTCCTTCAGCTCTGTGGCTCTTACCAGTTCCAGTTTTTTCTTTCCGGCCATGATATACATGGTCAGCTCTTTGAAATAGGCCAGGTTCTGCTGGTACATCTGATCGAGAACCGCGATATCTTTGAGAAGCTGACGCTGGTGTCCTTCCAGGGTGTCGCAGATTTTATTTACATTGACTTCCGCCTTGTCGTATTTTGCCTTCATTGCCGCCAGCTTGTTGCTGCTCCGTTTGAAAAAGGAGAAGGGTCCTTTTTCCTCTTCTGCGGCATCGAAAGCCCGGAGTTCCGTCACTACTCCTGCCAGCAGATCGCCGACTTCGCCCAGGTCCTTGCTCCGCACGTTCTCCAGGGTCTTCTCTGAGAAATCTGCCATTTTTTTCTGGGCGCCGGCGCCGTACTGCAGAATTCCGTTGGTGTTGTTCAGGTCGATCTGGGACACAAAGTTGTCCACAATATTCCGCTCCTCGGCAGAGAGGACGGTTTCATCCATGACTTCTGCTGTCTTTTCTTCTTCCCGGACGGCGGGCGCCTCCGGTTCCGGTGCGCCGAAACTGAGCGTCGGCGCTGCGGTGAAATCTTTTACTTCTTCGCTCATGATGCTTCTCCTTATTAAAATTTCATCTTATTGCCGGTCAGGCCTTCCTGGGCAAGCATTGTTTCCAGCACCGAAATATCGGAAGAGATATCCCAGGCGGTACTCTGGAACAGGTCGTCCAGGAGTGTCTCAAAGGCATTGTTGATTGTGTCCAGTGTCTTCTCGATTTCCCTTTTTGTTTTCTGGATATTTTCGCTCTGGATCGGCTCCTTTTCAAAGCTCCGATAAGAGTCCAGCAGCTTCCAGGTGGTCGGCATATAGTAGTTCATGAATTTCTGGAGGTCCTCCGCCTTTTTCGGCTGCTTTTTTACAGCTTCCAGGATTCTTGAGACAATCAGCTCCAGCCGCTGGATTTTCGGCGCGGCGGCCGTTCCAGCCAGATCGTCTGCGCACTGATGGATGTTGGAGAGATACGTCTCGCACTCTTTGACCATTTCCAGATACTCGGAGGAAAGTCCCTTTTCCGTCAGCTCCTGCTCCTGTTTTGCTTCCTGCCTCAGTTTTTCCGCCTGCTGTCTCTCCAGCTCCAGATACTGTTGATACATCTTGTCCGTGATCATCAGGCAGGTTTCCTGCCGGTCCAGATGTCCCTGCCGGAACATACGTTTTTCCAGCATGGTATGAACCTCGTCCAGTGTGTCTTCCCGGGAAAGGTTCAGGCGTTCGGACAATTCTTCGATGGTAATATAATCCCGCGGGCCGATAAAATTCTGGCTCAGCCGGAAATGTCTGCAGAGCCGCCGGTTTGTTTTGCCCCGGTAAATCAGGTAGCCGCCGGATATCGTCGGGAGCAGACAGAACAGGAAAGAAAAAATCAGTCCCCCCACAGAGGAGTTGAAACTTCCGGTCAGGCCGGCAACCAGGATGGCAAGAAACGGGATGCCGAAAACGACGGCCAGGATTGCTCCCACCGTGGTCTGAAAACCTCCCAGAAAAGCCACGTCCGTTGTAGACATAAAAAGATGTCTGCGTGAGGCGGAACGCGACGACGGCGGCTGCCACTGATAACGACCCGGTGGATTGGCTCTCCGGTCGTCGTAAGACCGGGACCGCCGGCTGTAAGAGGCCTGCCGCGCCGTATCGTAAGGCTTTCCGTTCATGGAATCCGGTTTCCGGTAACGGCGTTCCTGCTGCTGATAGGGGCCGTCTTCCGGGGGAGGATCGAAGCGCTGCCCGCTGTTCCTCCGCGGATAGATGAACTGATTGATGGAATCAGTAATTTTCTGATTCAGCTGCTGAAAATTCTGGGAGTTGACAGCATTGTCCACCAGATTGGAAACGTCATCCCCCAGCTTTCTTAAGTCATCTTCAAAACTCATAGTGTGTCCTTTCCCTGCGGTGCGATGTGGTAACAGCTCAGCTGGCTGAACTGTTACGTGATGTGAATTTGTTCAGGATAAAAATATTCCCGGGATTCTGAAAAACTTCCGTTGGGGTAAATGCCCTGACGAATAAGCTCCTGCAGATCCAGGAGAACTTCTTCCGGTTCAAATCCGGTTTTTTCAGAAAGCACAGAAATCTCCACGCTGCTCTGACCGTTCAGAAGTTTTCTGTATTTTTTCAGCCTGCGCTTGTGGGGTACATTTCTTGAAGCCAGAAGCGCAAACATAAACGCAATCAGATCTGCGCCGAGAAGCAGCAGAACCACTGCCAGTTTCCGGACGGAAAAACCGGTCAGAAACACGATCAGAAGACCGAGGATAAGAAGCAGAACAAATGTCACAAGGTACAGAAAAGTCAGTGCCTCCGGTATGGTCCGGCAGGGAGAAAAAGAAGATTTCTTTTCTTTCTGATAATTTTTCTGGTTATTCATGAAATCCGGTCCTCGATTCTGGCTGGGACATTTTCCTCAGCCGTTTAGATCTCCGGCCTTCGCGCTGTGACGAAAGCCATGTAAAACTGTTATCCCTATTATACTGTGCCTTTGGGTTTTTCACAAGGGAAACTGTTGCCATATTTTGACCCACGTGAAGCGATTTTCAATGGCCGGATACCGTAACAAAAACCGGCGTAACAAAAACCCTTCACACAACGGTTGCTGTAAACGGCTGCAGTGTGTTACAATAAAGTATTATAAAAAGCAGGCGATGCTGCGGAAAAGGAGCGTTTGGCTATGGCAAGGAGAAAAGCGCGTGAGGTTCGGATCGGGGATCGTGTGATCGGCGGGGACCATCCGATTCTGATTCAGTCGATGACAAATACAAAAACAGAGGATGTGAAAGCGACGGTGGAGCAGATTCACAGGCTGGAGGCTGCAGGCTGTGAGATCATCCGCTGCGCAGTGCCGACGATGGAGGCGGCAAATGCTTTTTCTGAAATTAAAAAGGAAATCTCGATTCCGCTGGTTGCGGATATCCATTTTGATTACCGTCTGGCCATTGCGGCGATCGAGAACGGAGCGGACAAAATCAGGATCAATCCCGGAAATATCGGTTCCAGAGACAGGATCCGGGCGGTGGTGGACGCGGCGAAGGAGCGTCAGATCCCGATTCGCGTGGGAGTAAACAGCGGCTCTCTGGAGAAAGAGCTGGTGGAAAAATACCACGGAGTGACTGCCCAGGGGCTTGCGGAGAGCGCACTGGACAAGGTAAAGATCATAGAGGATATGGGATATGACAACCTTGTGATCAGCATCAAGTCTTCTAATGTGCCCATGTGCGTGGAGGCCCATCTTGCTCTGGCAGATCAGACGGATTATCCGCTCCATGTGGGAATTACAGAGGCCGGCACGCTGTTTTCCGGAAATATCAAGTCGGCGGTGGGGCTGGGGATTCTTCTGTATCAGGGAATCGGCGATACGATCCGGGTATCTCTGACCGGCGATCCGGCGGAGGAAGTGAAATCGGCGAAGCAGATCCTGAAGACGCTCGGGCTCCGGGAAGGCGGCATCGAGGTTGTCTCCTGTCCGACCTGCGGCCGCACGCAGATCGATCTGATCGGCCTTGCGAATCAGGTGGAGACGATGGTGCAGGAGTTTCCGCTGAACCTGAAGGTTGCCGTGATGGGCTGTGTGGTCAACGGTCCCGGTGAAGCAAAAGAGGCGGATATCGGCATCGCAGGCGGCAAAGGCGTCGGCCTTCTGATCAAAAGAGGCGAGATTGTGAAAAAAGTTCCGGAACATGACTTGCTCCGGACGCTCCGGGAAGAGCTGGAACACTGGGAGGAAGTATAGCGGTTTGAAAGGAAGAGGGAGAATGGAAAGAGAATTTCAGGAAGTATTCCCGGGCGTGCAGGTGGAGAGCGGCCTGGCGGAACTGCTGCAGAGCGTTGTGGTGCAGAGAGTTTCTCTGAGCCGGAAGAAGGATCTGCTCCGGGTGTATCTTCAGAGCCGTCAGTGGATTCATAAACGATATATATACCAGCTGGAGGACCTGCTGAAACAGCAGCTGTTCGCCAACGTCCCGATGCAGGTGAAGATTATCGAGAGATTTCAGCTGTCCGCACAGTATACGCCGGAAAACCTGCTGGAGGTGTACCGTTCTTCCATTCAGATGGAGCTGAAGCGCCACAGTGTCTTTCTGTTTAACCTTTTTTATACGGCGAAGATTTCTTTTCCAGAGCCGGATACAATGAAGCTGGAGCTGGTGGATTCCGTGATTGCCCGGGAAAAGGAAGAAGAGCTGGTTCGGATTCTGGAAAAGATTTTCTGTGAGCGGTGCGGCCTGGATCTGAAAATCTGTCCGGAGCTTGTGGACCGCGGGGAAGAAAGCAGAGCGATGAAAAATTCCGAGAGAAAAGTGGAGGAAGAGGTAAAAAATGTTCTCGCCCATACGAAAATCGGAAAGCGCCTGATGCAGGGAGAAGAGATGCAGGAGGAAGGCGCAGAAGAAGAGCGCGCTGCAAAAGAGCAGGAAAAGAAACCGGCATCAGAGGGAAAGGCTGCGTCAGGAAAAAGCGCAGACCGGTCCGGCCAGAAAGTTTCAAGAGGAAACGGAAAGCGGGAGTTTCACGGGAACAAGAGAAGCTCCGGCGGCTTCCGGGGACGTAGGTTCGACGATGGAAAGAATCGCCGTTCTTCCAATCCGGATGTGATCTACGGCCGCGACTTTGACGAGGAAAGCGTGGAGATTGCAAGAATCGGGGAGGAAGTCGGGGATGTTGTGATCCGCGGAAAAGTTCAGAGCGTGGATAAGCGGGAAATCCGGAACGAGCGAACAATTTTCATGTTCACGGTCACGGATTTTACGGATACCATCGGCGTGAAAATTTTTCTGAAAAACGAGGAGGTTCCGGAGCTGGCCGCGGCGGTAAAGCCGGGAGCTTTTGTGAAGCTGAAAGGCCGCTCGACGGTGGATTCCTTTGACCGCGAGCTGACGATCATGTCCGTCATGGGAATCAAAAAGAGCAGCGATTTCCGCGTCGGACGAAGAGATACCAGCCCGGTGAAGCGGGTGGAACTCCACTGTCATACGAAGATGAGCGATATGGACGGAGTCACCGACGCGGCGAAGCTGGTCCGGCGTGCCTACGAATGGGGGCATCCGGCCATTGCCATTACGGATCACGGTGTCGTCCAGGCGTTTCCCGAGGCGAACCATGCGATGGAAGATATCGACGGCGCCTACCGGAAAAAATACCAGGAGGAGCATCCGGAGGTCACCAAGGAGGAACTGAAAAAGATTTCGGCTCCGTTCAAGGTGATCTATGGAATGGAGGCTTATCTGGTGGACGACCTGAAAGATATCGTGGTCAACAGCCGGGGGCAGAAGCTGGACAGCAGCTACGTTGTGTTCGATATTGAGACCACGGGATTTTCTCCGGTGGTGGACAAGATCATTGAGATCGGGGCGGTGCGCGTGGAAGAGGGACAGATTGTGGACCGCTTTTCTACGTTTGTCAATCCGAAGACGCCGATTCCGTTTCGGATTGAGACGCTGACCCATATCAACGACAGCATGGTGATGGACGCGCCGGTGATTGAGGAGGTACTGCCGGAATTCATGAAGTTCTGCGAAGGAGCTGTGATGGTGGCTCACAATGCGGGATTTGATATGAGTTTTATTGAGAGAAACTGTGAGCTTCAGGGGATCCAAAGGGAGTTTACGGCCGCAGATACGGTTGCGATGGCACGGTTCCTTCTGCCGGGTCTGAACCGTTTTAAGCTGGATACGGTTGCGAAGGCGGTGGGAGTTCCGCTGGACAACCATCATCGGGCGGTGGACGACGCCGAGTGTACGGCACATATTTTCCTGAAGTTCCTGAAAATGATGGAAGACCGGGATATTACGGATCTGGATCAGCTGAACGAGCAGGGAAAGGTGTCGGAAAACACCGTGCGGAAACTGCCTACCTACCATGCGATTGTGCTGGCAAAAAATGAGACGGGACGTGTGAATCTTTACCGTATGGTTTCCGAATCCCACCTGAAATACTATAACCGGCGGCCGCGCCTTCCGAAGAGTGTGTACCTGAAATACCAGGAGGGAATGATGATCGGCTCCGCCTGTGAGGCGGGAGAACTATATCAGGCTCTTCTGCGGGGAGCGCCGGACGCGGAAATTGCCCGGCTGGTGGAGTTTTACGATTATCTGGAGATTCAGCCGCTGGGAAACAACGCGTTTATGATCGACAGCGACGATGTGTCTGCGGTAAACGATGAGGAAGATCTGCGGGAGCTGAACCGGAAGATTGTGAAGTTGGGAGAAAAGTTCCACAAGCCGGTAGTGGCTACCTGTGACGTCCACTTTATGGATCCGGAGGACGAGGTCTACCGAAGAATCATCATGACCGGAAAAGGCTTTGACGATGCGGACAATCAGGCGCCTCTGTATCTGCGGACGACAGAGGAGATGCTGGAGGAATTTTCCTATCTCGGAAGTGAAAAGGCGGAGGAGGTGGTAATCACCAATCCGCAGAAAATCGCAGATCAGATTGAAAAAATCTCCCCGATCCGCGCCGGAAAATTTCCTCCGATTATCGAAGACTCCGACAAGACCCTTCGAAAGATCTGTTATGACCGCGCCCATGAGATTTACGGGGAAGATCTTCCGGAAATCGTGTCGGCGCGGCTGGAACGGGAGCTCACATCCATTATCTCCAACGGATATGCCGTGATGTACATTATCGCTCAGAAGCTGGTGTGGAAGTCGAACGAGGACGGATATCTGGTTGGATCGCGGGGATCCGTAGGTTCCTCCTTTGTGGCGACGATGGCCGGAATTACGGAGGTAAATCCGCTGAGCCCCCATTATTACTGTGAAAAGTGCCACTACAGCGAGTTCGATTCCCCCAGGGTAAAAGCTTACAGCGGACGTTCCGGCTGCGACATGCCGGACGCTGTGTGCCCGAACTGCGGCGCGCCGCTGAAGAAAGATGGGTTTGACATTCCCTTTGAGACGTTCCTGGGCTTCAAGGGAAACAAGGAACCGGATATTGACCTGAACTTCTCCGGAGATTATCAGAGTAAGGCGCACAAATATACGGAGGTTATTTTCGGCGCCGGTCAGACCTTCCGTGCGGGAACCATCGGCACGCTGGCGGACAAGACGGCGTTCGGATACGTAAAAAATTATTATGAAGAGCGGGGCGTACACAAGAGGAACTGCGAGATTGACCGGATTGTGGAAGGATGTACCGGAATCCGCCGGACGACCGGACAGCATCCGGGAGGAATTATCGTGCTTCCCATCGGCGAGGATATCAATTCCTTTACGCCGGTGCAGCATCCGGCTAACGATATGACGACGGATATCGTCACGACACATTTTGATTACCATTCCATTGACTCCAACCTTCTGAAACTGGACATTCTCGGACACGATGATCCGACGATGATCCGGATGCTGGAGGACCTGACCGGACTGGATGCGAAGACGATTCCTCTGGACAATCCGGAAGTTATGTCGCTGTTTAAGAACACGGACGCGCTCGGGATCCGTCCGGAGGACATCGGGGGATGCCCGCTTGGCTGCCTGGGAATTCCGGAATTCGGTACAGAGTTCGCGATCCAGATGCTTCTTGACACGAAGCCCCAGTCTTTTTCTGATCTGGTAAGAATCGCCGGACTGGCGCACGGCACCGACGTATGGCTGGGAAATGCGCAGACGCTGATCAAGGAGGGAAAGGCAACGATTTCCACAGCAATCTGTACCCGTGACGATATCATGATTTATCTGATCGGTAAGGGACTGGAAAGCGAGCTTTCCTTCACAATCATGGAAAGCGTCCGTAAGGGAAAAGGACTGAAGCCGGAGTGGGAGAAGGAAATGACGGCCCATGGAGTTCCTGACTGGTATATCTGGTCCTGCAAAAAAATCAAATATATGTTCCCGAAGGCACATGCGGCCGCTTATGTCATGATGGCATACCGGATCGCCTACTATAAGATTTTCTATCCACTGGCCTATTACGCGGCTTATTTCTCCATCCGTGCGTCGTCGTTCTCCTATGAGCTGATGTGTATGGGAAGAGAAAAACTGGAATATTATATGGCGGATTACCAGAAACGCTACGACAGTCTGAGCAAGAAGGAGCAGGATACCTATAAAGATATGAAAAATGTACAGGAAATGTACGCGCGGGGCTTTGAGTTTGTTCCGGTGGATCTGTACCGGGCGCAGGCGCACAGGTTCCAGATCGTGGAAGGAAAGCTGATGCCGGCCCTGGATACCATCGAGGGACTGGGAGACAAGGCGGCCGACGCCGTTGTGCTGGCGGCCCGCGACGGCCAGTTCCTGTCCAAGGACGACTTCCGTCAGAGAACGAAAGTCAGCAAGACCGTGATTGATTTCATGGATGACCTGGGAATTTTCGGGGATCTGCCTGAGACGAATCAGATTTCCCTGTTTGATTTTCAAGGGAAACCAGAAAAAGCGTAGCTGTTCGTCCGCCGGGACGGTTACAGGCATTCAGAAAAGGAGGAACAGACTATGACAGAAAAAAACGGGCAGCCGCTGGAGCTGCATTATCTGCAGCGGCTGGCAGAATTGTACCCGACGATTGCCAAAGCGTCGACGGAGATTATCAATCTCCAGTCGATTCTGAACCTTCCGAAAGGAACGGAGCATTTTATTACGGATATTCACGGAGAATATGAAGCTTTTTCTCATGTGCTGAAGAACGGTTCCGGTACGGTACGAAAAAAAATCGACGATGTATTCGGACATACCCTTTCTTACAGAGACAAGAAGGCCCTGGCGACCCTGATCTATTATCCGAAGGAAAAGATGAAACTGGTGGCCAAGAGCGAGAAGCATATGGAGGACTGGTACCGGATTACCCTGTACCGCCTGATTGAAGTGTGCAAGTGTGTCGCCTCCAAATACACCCGCTCTAAAGTGAGAAAGGCTCTGCCGAAGGATTTTGCCTACGTGATCGAGGAACTGATCACAGAAAAGCCGGAGGTACTGGACAAGGAAGCATATTATGACGCGATTGTAAACACGATCATCTCCGTGGGCAGAGCGGAGAAATTTATCGCGGCTCTCAGTGAACTGATTCAGCGCCTGGTGATCGATCATCTCCATGTGCTGGGGGACATTTATGACAGAGGGCCGGCGCCTCATAAGATCATGGACAAGCTGATGGCATACCATTCCCTGGACATTCAGTGGGGAAATCATGATATTGTATGGATGGGGGCGGCGGCCGGACAGATGGCCTGCATCGCCACAGTGATCCGCAACAGCGTCCGCTACGGAAACCTGGATATTCTCGAGGACGGCTACGGAATCAATCTGCTGCCCCTAGCCACCTTTGCCCTGGAGACATACCAGGACGACGACTGCGAGGTGTTCCGGATCCGGGGTGACAATCACGGCTATGACACCAGTGAGAAGGCCCTGAATATGAAACTGCACAAAGCGATTTCCATTATTCAGTTCAAGCTGGAGGGACAGCTTGTGCAGAAGTATCCGTGGTTCCACGCGGACGACCGCAGAGTGCTTGAGAAAATCAATTATGAAGAAGGAACCATAGAGATCGACGGGACGGTCTATCCGCTGCTGGACAGAAATTTTCCGACGGTCGATCCGCAGAATCCCTATGCGCTCAGCGAGGCGGAGCAGAATGTGATGGAGCGCCTGGTGGGGGCGTTTGAAAACTGCGACAGGCTGCAGCAGCATATGCTTCTTCTCCTGAACAAGGGTTCCATGTATAAAGTGTTCAACAACAACCTGCTGTATCATGGCTGTGTGCCTCTGGATGAAAACGGGGAGTTCCGCCAGGTGGAAGTGTTTGGGAAAACCTACAGCGGGAAGGCTCTGTACGATGTGCTGGAATCCTATGTGCGGAAAGCCTTTTTTGAGGTTGACGAGGAAGAGCGGGAGCGGGGCAGGGACATTATGTGGTTTATCTGGTCCAACCGCAATTCCCCTCTGTTCGGAAAGGACCGCATGACGACCTTTGAACGGTATTTTGTCGAGGACAGCGCCGTACATAAGGAGAGGAAGAATCCGTATTACCGTTTTCTGAACGATGAGACCGTGGTGAACAGGATTCTGAAGGAGTTCGGGCTTGACGAAGATGCCCATATCGTCAACGGTCATGTGCCGGTGCTGCAGATTTCGGGGGAGAGCCCTGTGAAATGCAACGGCAAGGTGCTGGTCATTGACGGAGGATTCTCCAAAGCCTATCAGGCGAAGACAGGCATTGCCGGATATACGCTGATTTACAATTCCTACGGAATGATGCTGGTTGCTCATGAGCCGTTCTCGTCCACGGAGGACGCGATTGAGAGGGAAACGGATATCCATTCCGACCGGATCATGGTCAAGATGGCCCCCCGCCGCATGCTTGTGGGGGACAGCGATACCGGCCGGGAACTGAAAGAACGCATCGGAGAGCTGCTGCAGCTTCTGGCGGCCTACCGCAGCGGCCAGATTATTGAAAAATAGGCAACAGTTCAAATGATAACAAAAACAGGCAACGTTGCATTGAACGGCAATGTGGTTTATAATCGGAGGGTAAGTGATTGTAACAGTTCAGCGGGCTGAACTGTTACAAGTGATTGGCGGTTACTGTTCACAGCCGTGGACGGTAACGTTTGTTGACAAAAGAAGAGGCAATAGGGTGAGAAACGTTGAAAAGAAGAATGGAACAGCTGGTAAACGGCAGATTTGAATATGAAGTACCGCCCCTTGTGGTAACGGAGCAGGAAGTCACCTTAACGCTTGACGAGGGGAAAAATTACCGTGGAGAGCTTCACGCAGGGGCGGCGGACGGGCGCAGGATCAAAGGATTTGCAGTCTCTGACCATCCCAGAATTGTGCTGGCGCAGGACCGCTTCGCGGGCAGCGCCTGCACGATTGTCTATGGCATCGATACGGAAGGCCTTCATGGCGGTGACGGGATTCAGGGGACGATTGTGCTGAGCACCAGCATTGAAGAAAAAATCATACCTGTAACTGTAAAAATAGAGCGGCGTCAGATCAGATCCTCCAGAGGATATATCCGTACGCTGGATGATTTCACGCATCTGGCTGCACGGGATTTCAGGGAGGCCTTTTCTGTCTTTACAAAGGATGGCTTTGCGGCGATGATGCAGCGGGAGAGCGATTCTCTGAGATCCCTGTATCAGGGGCTGTCGCGGAACCCGGTGACTTATCAGCATCTGGAGGAGTTTCTGGTCACTGCCGGAAAGAAGGAGCCTGTCCGGCTGACGCTTGGCGAGTCAAAGAAGAAGTTCTGGAAGCTGGAGAAATCCACAAAGGATACCATATATATCTATAAAAACACCTGGGGATATGTCCGCATGGAAATCGAGGTGGAAGGAGATTTCCTGGAAGTGGACAAACAGACGGTGACCTCCGAGAACTTTATCGGAAGCGTCTACGGTCTGGAATACATTGTCCGCAGGGACCGATTGGGCCATGGCCGGCGCTTCGGAAAAATTACGGTCCGGAGTGTCCATCAGACGCTGGTCTTTGAGGTGGAGGCTTCCGCGGAAGGGGCGATGGTGCGCAGAAAAGATCCGGAACGGGAGTGCCATCTGGCGGCTTTGCTGAAGGAGTATCTGGCGCTGGAGACCCATCGGATGGACTACCGCAGCTGGTATGGCAGCGCGTGGAATCATGTGCGGGCGATGGCGGCGGCCGGAGACCGCAGCACGATGCTGATGTTCTGCCAGGTCTTTCTGTATGACGCCAATGAGGAGAATGCCCTGGCGATGGAGATTCTCTGGGGGATGCAGAACGGAAAATACCCGCTGAACACGCCGCAGGAGGAAGCGCTGTTTCTGTATTACCAGAAAAAGCTGAATCTGATCGCGCCGGAACATCGTTCCATCGTCGCGCGGCTTGCGGGACTTTACCGTCAGGAGCCGGAGAATCTGATTCTGCTGCTCCTGCTGCTCCGTGAAGACGACAGCTATCGGGTTTCCCTGGCAAAGCAGCTGTTTGCCATGGAGCAGATTTACCGGATGGGCTGCACGAGTCCGTTCCTGTATCTGGAAGCGTATAAGGTCCTGATGCGTCAGGAAGGTCAGCTGCGGAAACTGTCAGGCTTTATGATTCAGGTCCTGCGGTTCGCCCAGAGATACGGCATTATGACAGAGGGGATTCTGAAACGTGCCGCTTATCTGAGCGAACATCTGAAAAGCTTTGACGCAGGCGTCTATGACTTTCTGAGCAGAGGCTATGAGCAGTATCCTTCCGATGAAGTGCTGGATGCGGTCTGCCGGCTGATTATGAAGGGAAATCCCGGACGTCCGGAGTATTTCCGGTGGTATTCCCTGGCGGTAGAGCACGAGCTGCATATCACACGGCTCTATGAATACTATATTGAGACGATGGGATCTGATTTTGATGGAATGCTTCCGCAGGTAATCCGCGTATACTTTACTTATAACAATGCCCTCAGCGGGCAGAAAAAGGCGTTCGTCTACGCGAACGTGATAAAAAACAGAGAAAAAGACAGAAATACCTGGCAGAGCTACAAAAAAGCGATGGAGGAGTTTGCCCGGATTGAGGTGCAGAAGGGAAGAATCAATGAAGACTATGCGCTGATTTACCGGGAGTTTCTTCCTCTTCCGAAGGATACAGTCAGCGCGAGAGCGCTGGCAGGCGTTCTGTTTACGCATAAGATTTTCTGTGAAAACAGAAAAATCCGCAGAGTGGTCGTGTGCCATCCGGCGCTGAAGCATGAGATGGTCTATCCGGTTTCTGACAGGACCGCCTATATCCGTGTCTACGGGCAGGATGCGCGAATCTTCCTGGAGGACGAAAAAAAGAGACGGTTTGTGACGACGATTCCCTACGAGGATCAGCCGCTTCTGGAGGACGAGGTGCTGGCGCAGGCCTGCGGAGCTTTTGACGTGGACAACTCCGGCCTTCTCCTTTACCTGTGCGGGGAAAGAGAAGCGGATGTGGAGATCAGCGAGCAGAAGCTCGGCTGGTATCTTCAGGCGGAACAGTCGCCGGCTTTCACGGTAAAATACCGCCGGATGATCCGAAGAAAACTTCTGGAGTATTATTGGGAACATCTGGGCGAGCCGGCGGTGGAACAGGCGCTTCAGGATCTTCGTGACGAGGAGTATATTCCGGTCAACAAAGCTTCCGTGATCGAGCTGCTGACGGCCGACGGCAAGTATGACAGAGCGTTTGCTCTGGTGGAAAAGTACGGTTTTGAGGAACTGTCCGATTCCTGTGTGCTTCGCCTGGCCAGCCATATGATTATGAACCGGGAATTTCAGGAGGAGGAAAGCCTGGTGGCGCTGGCGGAGGAAAGCTTCCGCCGCGGACTTTACGACGAGGCGGTTCTGCGGTATCTGGAACGCTACTATCGGGGAAGTGTCAGCCGGATGTGCGCGTTGTGGGAGAAAGTGAAGGGATTTCAGCTGGAGTCCTACCGGCTGGATGAGCGGATTCTGACCGATGTGATGTTTGTCCGCGCCTGGCCGCAAGAGGGATGCCGGATTCTGGAGAGTTATATTTCCCAGACTGGACGGGAACTTGTGGTGATGGCATACCTGACCTATCTCTCCATCGGCTATTTTATGGAGAATCGCCCTGTGGGCGACAAAATTTTTGCGTGTATCGAGAGCATCTTCCGCCGCGGCTGGGAGATGGAGGAGATCTGTGAGCTGGCGCTTCTGAAGTACTATTCCGGACAGAGCCGGCTGACGGAGGAACAGACAGAGAGCGTGCGTCTGCTGCTGCACCGGTTTACGCAGGAGGGGCTTCGGTTCGCGTTTTATCAGAAGTTCCCCCGGGAACTGACACAGATCTATCAGGTGGAGGACCGGGTGTTTGTGGAAGCACGGTATCCGGCGGACAGTAAGGTGACAATCCATTACAGGCTTTCCGGTATGGAAGAGTGGAAATGTGAGCCGATGCGCAACATGTACCAGGGGATTTTTGTCAAGGAGTTCCTTCTGTTTTATGGAGAAAAACTGGAGTACCGGCTGGTATGTGAACAGAAAGGGAAGAAGACGGAGTCTGAGAGAAAAACGATTCATATGACCCAGATCCAAAGCGACGGCCGGAGCCGTTATCAGATGCTCAACCGGATTCTGGCGGCCAGGACAATGGGAAACAAAGAAGAGACGGAAAAAGCGCTGAGACAGTACCTGGAGAAGGACGCACTGGTGAAAACGTGCTTTTCCCTTGTGGAGTAAGCGGCAGGAGGTGACAGAATATGGAACTGAAAAATTTGATACTTGGATTTGACTTTGGGGAAAAGGAATCACAGATCTGCTGTTACAGCCGTGCAGAAAAAGACGCGGTGTCGATACCGGTGCGGAAAGGTTCCATTGAGGAGGAGTTCCCGACGGTTTTGTTTAAAAAGCCGGGAGAAGATCAGTGGTATGCTGCCGACGGAGAAAAGAGAGAAGGGCAGGAGGAGGCAGACCTTCTGGAGGTAGAGAATCTCTATGAGGTCTGCATGAACGAACGGCCCTGTATTATCGAGGATACAGCCTACGCCCCGGGGGAGCTGCTTGCGGTATTTCTGAAGGCGGCGCTCCAGGCGGCGGGCGTGATAGAGCCGGGACTGCAGGTTGCGGGGATTACTGTGACGACTCCGAAACTGACCCGTGCATTTGTAAAAAATCTGAGACATGCCTATGAGTTGCTTGGAATTCCGCGGGGACGTGCATACCTCCAGGAATATACGGAAAGCTTTTATTACCATACGCTGTACCAGAAACCGGAACTTTGGAGCCGGAAAGTCGGCATGTTCCGTTTCGAGGGGGATGACGTGACGTTTTATTCCCTGGAAGTCAATCGCAGGACGAAGCCTGCGACGGTTTTCGTGAAAAAAGGTAAACATCTGAAACTTCACGAGACGCCGGAGGATCGCGACCGGGATTTCACCCGTCTGATTGCGGAGTCTTTTGAAAATGAAATCTATTCCAGCGTATATCTGGTGGGAGACGGTTTCGACCGTTCCTGGGCGGAAGGTTCCATCAAGCTTCTGTGCAGAAACCAGCGCCATGTGTTCGGGGGAAGCAACCTTTTTGCAAAAGGGGCCTGCTTTACCGCCCGGGAAAAGGCGGAGGAGCGCAGCCTGAAGGGATATCTGTTCCTGGGGAACGATCTGGTGCGTCACAATGTGGGAATGGAGATGACAATTTCCGGATCGCCGGCGTATTATCCGATGATTCAGGCAGGCGTCAACTGGTACGAGGCGGAAAAGGAGTGCGAACTGATTCTCGATGGCACGGAGGATCTGGTTTTTGTGGTCAGTGATATGGAGAGCGGAAAGAAGAACCGCTATACCATGCATCTGCCCGGACTGCCCAAGCGTCCGCCGAGAACCACCCGCCTGCACCTGAAGCTGGAATATGACGCTCCTAAAAGCTGCCGGATCACCGTGGAGGATCTGGGATTCGGCGAGATGTTTCCGAAAAGCGGCAAAATCTGGCATGAGACTATGGGGGAGGCGTCGAAATGAGCGGATATATTCTTTGTCAGATCAAGCGGGCGAAAATTCCATATTTTATTGTGAATATCAGTACGAATATTTACTCCATCGAGGAACTGTGCTACTATATGTACCACAATATTTATCTGCTGGACGAAACGATCATCAACGAACAGCTATGTGTTTGGCTTCGTGACGAGCTTCATCTGAGAAGACTGTATCAGAAACTGTATCCGCTTCTGGATGAACGCAGCAATATGGGGGAATTTATTCTTCCGATTTTCCGGGAGATCAATTATCTGACCCATGACCAGTTCCGGGAGATGAATGAGCGACTGAAGCGGTTTGAAGAACAGCCGGAGATTGTCCGCAGAAAACTGAAAGGCGATTATCTGGTTGAGCATGAAAAATATATCAATGCGATCCGCGTCTATCAGTCTGCGCTGGAAGATGCGGAGAATACTGTGATGGGAGAACAGTTCTGCGGGAATATTTACAATAATATGGGCTGCGCCTATGCCAGCCTGTTCCAGATGGAGGAGGCGCAGGAATGTTTCCGGAAATCTTACGAATCGCTGCACTCCCGGGCCTCGATGAAGAGTTATCTCTTTGCCGTTCACATGAACAGCGGGAGAGAAGCGTACGAAAAGCTTGCGGGTGAACTGGAGGCGGATGCAGAGCTGCGCCGGGAAATGGACGCTCAGATGGCTGACGCCATGAAAGTGGAACTGCCCGGGGATCTGGACAGCGCTCTTGGCAGCTGGACCAGAGAGTATCACAGGAATACCGGCCTGTGATTCCGGGACATGCAAGCATGTCCGCTTGGCTCGTTGCCCGCGGGCATAAAAGAAAAAGGAAAAGGATACGATGCTATGTTAGATGTATGTCTTTTGGGCACGGGCGGAATGATGCCGTTGCCCAGACGCCGTCTGACCTCCCTGCTGACCCGTTATAACGGCAGCAGCCTGCTGATTGACTGCGGGGAGGGAACACAGGTGGCAATCAAGGAACGCGGCTGGGCATTTAAGCCGATTGATACCATCTGCTTTACCCATTATCACGCGGATCATATCAGCGGCCTTCCGGGGCTGCTTCTCACGATGGGAAATGCAGACCGGACAGAACCGCTCACAATAATCGGCCCCAAAGGGCTGGAGCGGGTGGTAAACGCACTGCGGGTGATCTGTCCGGAGCTTCCGTTTCCCATTCACTTTCACGAAGTCACGGAACCGGAAGTAAAGCTGGAACGGAACGGTTATCAGATCACTGCGTTCCGGGTGCAGCATAATGTGGTCTGCTATGGTTATACGCTGGAAATTCCGAGAAAAGGAAAATTTGACGTGGAGCGGGCAAAGGCGCAGAGAATTCCGGTACGCTACTGGAATCCGCTGCAGAAGGGCGAGACAGTGGAGACGCCGGACGGGATTCTGACGCCGGACATGGTGCTGGGGCCTGATCGCAGAGGATTGAAGGTGGCTTACTGTACCGATACCCGTCCGGTAGAACGGATCGCAGAGCATGCCGCCGGAGCTGACCTGTTTATCTGCGAAGGGATGTACGGGGAGCCGGATAAGGCCGCCAAGGCAAAAGAATACCGCCATATGACGTTTGCCGAGGCCGCGCAGCTGGGAAAAAAGGCGCAGCCGAAAGCCATGTGGCTGACACATTTCTCACCGTCCCTGGTTTATCCGGAACAGTATCTCGAGGATGCGCGGAAAATTTTCCCAGCCATTGAGACAGGGAAGGACGGAAAAACGGTGGAACTGAAGTTTGACGAGTAAAAGGAGGAACAGTTTGGAGGCGGAATTCCAAACTTGCCCGGACAACGTCGGAAACGACCGGGAAAAACTGAAATGAGTGAAAAGAAGAAAAGCTGTAAAATACTCGCAATTGAAAGCTCCTGCGATGAGACTGCCGCTGCGGTGATTGAGGACGGACGTACCGTCCGCTCCAACATCATCTCCTCGCAGATTGCTCTCCATACCTTGTATGGTGGAGTGGTGCCGGAAATTGCGTCAAGAAAGCATATTGAAAAAATCAATCAGGTGGTGCAGGCGGCGCTGGATGAAGCCGGGGTTACTCTGCAGGATCTGGATGCGGTGGGCGTTACGTACGGTCCCGGATTGGTCGGAGCGCTGCTGGTCGGCGTGGCGGAGGCGAAAGCGATTGCTTATGCGGCCGGACTGCCGCTGGTCGGCGTTCATCATATCGAAGGGCATGTGTCGGCTAATTATATAGAGCATCCCGATCTGGAGCCTCCGTTTCTGTGTGAGATCATATCCGGCGGACATACCCACCTGGTGATTGTAAAGGATTATGGTGTCTTTGAGATTCTGGGCAGGACCAGAGATGACGCGGCGGGGGAGGCCTTTGACAAAGTGGCAAGAGCCATCGGGCTTGGCTACCCGGGCGGGCCCAAAATTGACCGTCTTGCAAAAGAGGGGAATCCCCAGGCAATTGCGTTTCCGAGGGCTCATATTGAGGAAGCACCTTATGATTTCAGCTTCAGCGGGCTGAAGTCTGCAGTTCTCAACTATCTGAATCAGGCCAGAATGACGGGGACAGAAGTCTGCAAAGCGGATGTGGCCGCGTCGTTCCAGCAGGCAGTGATTGATGTCCTGGTGGACAATGCCGTTCGCGCTGCGAAAGATTTTCATATGGACCGCCTTGCAATTGCGGGAGGAGTGGCCTCCAATCAGGGACTTCGCGCCGCGATGGAGGAGGCGTGCCGGAAGGAAAACATCCGATTTTATTACCCGTCTCCGATCTATTGTACAGACAATGCTGCGATGATCGGAGTGGCAGCGTATTATGAATATCAGAAGGGGACGCGCCACGGATGGGATTTAAATGCCGTGCCGAATCTACGTCTGGGAGAAAGATAGCGGGGAGTCGCAGAAGAGAAACGCGGATTACTTTCGGAGCCGCCGCGGTGAGAAGAAAGCGGAACGTCCGGAAGCCGGCCCCATTGACGCGGTAAACAGGTCAGGAAGAGGTAAAAATGGAAAGAAAACATTGTACAGCGGTTGTTCTTGCTGCGGGAAAAGGCACCCGAATGGGTACGGCCGTGGCGAAACAGTATCTGAACATCGGCGGCCGCCCGGTCGTTTCCTATGCTTTGGAGGCCTTTGAGCGTTCTCCGCTTATCGATGATATTGTGCTGATGACAGGAGACAGGCAGCAGGAATACTGCAGACAGAATCTGGTGCAGAAATTCGGCCTGAAAAAGGTAAAAAAAATCTGTGCGGGCGGTAGGGAGCGATATGAGAGCGTTGCCAGGGCGATAGAAATGCTCAGAGAAAGCCCGGAAATCGGAAACACAGACGGATACGTTTTTATACATGACGGCGCCCGGCCGTTTGTCACAGAAGATATCATCGAAAGAACATTTCGTGCAGTGGAGCAGTTTCAGGCATGTGCTGCAGGAATGCCCGTAAAAGATACAATCAAACTGACAGATGCGGAAGGGAAAATTGTGGAAAGTCCTGACAGGAGCCGCGTATGGCAGGCGCAGACCCCTCAGGCGTTTTCCGTGCCGCTGATCGCGGAAGCTTTCCGCAGGCTGAGAGAAACGGATCCGTCAGGAATTACGGATGACGCTATGGTTGTGGAAAGTCAGATGGGCGTTGCCGTGCGAATGGTGGAGGGAAGCTACCGCAATATCAAGATCACGACGCCGGAGGATTTGCTGATTGCAGAGGCGCTTCTGAAAAGCGAACAGAAGAAAGAGGATTGTTCGTAACCATTCCGGCAGCGGAACGGTTACGATTGTCTGTGGAGAAATCAAAGAAAATTTAAAAAAGTTGTTGACATATGGGGATAAAACAGTTATAATACTCTTTGTCTTCACGTGAGATATGTTTCGCGTGAGAAAAATAGAAGATGAAATCGGCGGAGCCGAGATTTGAATTCATGTATGGAGAGGTATCGAAGCGGTCATAACGAGGCGGTCTTGAAAACCGTTTGTCCGAAAGGGCGCGTGGGTTCGAATCCCACCCTCTCCGTTTTAACCAGATCTTCTTGTGAACTGAATAGAAAATACATTCAGGCAAATGTGGAGAAGTACCCAAGCTGGCTGAAGGGGCTCCCCTGGAAAGGGAGTAGGTCGTTAATAGCGGCGCGAGGGTTCAAATCCCTCCTTCTCCGTTTGTTGAATATCTATTCAACAGGTTTCCGGATTGCTCCGGAAAAATTTCAGAAAATGCTTGACAAAAGCGAAAGACTGAAGTAAAATATAAAAGTTCGCTGAAGAACAAAAACTTCAAAGCGACGAAAGATCTCAGAAAGAGATCAAAAAAATGAAAAAAGTTCTTGACAAGCGCAAATGCTTATGATAAACTGAGCAAGTTGCTGCTGAGGCAGGAACAGCTCCTGAAAAACGGAGCGAACCTTGATAACTGAACAGTGAAACACATCCTCGAAAGTTCTGAAAGTTAATTCAAAACGATCGAAAGATCCTTTAAAACAGTAAAAGGG
>DWWU01000024.1 GCA_019119555.1 Candidatus Fusicatenibacter intestinigallinarum
TGCGGTGCCGCCGCGGGGACTAAAGAAAAAACGGCCGGATGGTCGCGGGATGCGGGAGGAAAAGAGAGATGATTTATCTGATCAGTGACGTTCACGGACGTTATGAAGAGTTCGTTCGCCTGCTTCGGAAAGTCCGTTTCAGAAAAACGGATCAGCTGTATGTGCTCGGAGATGTGATCGACCGGGGCGAAAATAATCTGAAAATGCTGGATTTCTGTCGGCTGGAAGAAAATGTGACTCTGCTGAAGGGAAACCATGAGCTGTTTATGCAGCGCTATCTGGAAGGAAGTCCCTGGCTCCGGGAACACTGGAAATCCTGGGGAGGAAATACGACCCTCAGGGAACTGGAACGGACCCCAGAGGAGAAAAAAGAAGAGTATCTGCAGTATCTCCAGGGGCTTCCTCACTGGAAATGTCTGCGGGTAAACGAGACGGACTATTTTCTTACTCATTCAGGCTTCAGTGTGGAGATTGCCGAGCCAGTTATGAGGGAGGACGGAAAAATCAATATAGAAGAGAGTGTCCGGCTGTTTGTGAAACTGGATGAATGGGCTTATCTGGTTTCGGATGACCTTCATTTTCTTCCGGCATCGATCACGTTTGACCGATATATTATCTGCGGTCATTATCCGACCCTGGAGTATCGGGCGGAGGGCGGCGTCTACCGGACGCCCAAATTTACAGATATCGACTGCGGCTGTGCGTGGAAACAGCCCAGCCCTCACCGGCGGATGGCCTGTCTGTGCCTGGATACCGGGGAGGTTGTCTATCAGAAACTGAGAACGGTACGAATGTAATCCGGGTCATATCAGAAGGAGGCAGAAATGAAACCATATATTCATCAGGTACAGTATTATGAGACGGACCGCATGGGGATCACCCATCATTCCAACTATATTCGTTGGATGGAGGAAGCCAGAGTCGCGTTTCTGGAAGAACTGGGATGGGGCTATGCGAAGCTGGAGGAGATGGGAATCATCTCTCCGGTGACGAAGGCAGCCTGTGAGTTTAAAAAGACGACGACCTTTCCGGACCAGATTCAGATTGAGGTAAAGGTACAGGAATACCGGGGCGTCCGTCTGTTCCTCTCCTACCGCATGTGGAATGTGCAGACGCAGGAGGAGGTTGCGGACGGAACGTCCTGCCATTGCTTCCTGAACCGGGAGGGCCATCCTTTGATGCTGAAAAAGCAGTGTCCGGAATTCGACAGGGTACTGAGAGAGCTGAATGGCGTCTGAGGTCTGCAGGATGGAACAGGTGATACTGTTTCCACAGGCGGAACCGATGTGCGGGGACGTAGTAACTGTTCCGCAGGCGGAACTGTCACGGGACATAGAAAAAGATACGGAGAAATATACTGAAAAGAGAGGGAACATCTGTGAAAAAGAAAAGTATTCTGTGCTATGGCGATTCCAATACGTTTGGGTACCGTCCGACGGACAGCCGCCGGTATCCCTGGGGCGTCCGATGGACCAGCCTGTTGGCGGAGCGTCTGGGCGAGGAGTTTCAGGTGATTGAGGCGGGGCTGAACAGCCGGACAACAGTGATCGACGACGATATTGAGAAAGACAGGAACGGATGGAAGACCATAGACCTTGTTCTGGAGATGAACTGGCCGCTGGATCTGGTCATTGTGATGCTGGGTACCAATGATATGAAAGCCAGGTACAGGGCTGAGGCCGCGGAGATTGCAGAAGGAGCCAGAACACTGGTGAAAGAGATCCGGAGGCTTCACAGGGAAGTGCATCCGGATTGGATGCCCCGGATTCTGCTGGTATCCCCTCTTCTGATCGGAGAGAAGCTCCGGGACGGTCTGTCCGGTTTTTCTGAGAGCTTTGGCGGAGAGCGGGCCTACCGGATTTCCAGAGAGCTTGCTCCGCTTTACCGGAAAGTGGCAGAGGAAGAACAGTGCTGGTTTCTGGACGCCGCCTGCGCGGCATCTGTCGGCTGTGTGGATGCTCTTCATCTGGAAGAGGAGGGGCACAGGGCTCTGGCCGCCGCAATGGAACAGAAAGTGAGAGAAATCTTCCGGTCTGTGCAGTAAGTGCACAGACCGTAGGAAAGCATAGTGCCTGCGGGCATCCGGGTTTTTCGTCTGCAGACGGGGAGGAAAGGAGAAAAAGATGCTGGAAATGATCACAAAGGCGGCGTCCGCCGTCCAGGAAGTTGTCTGGGGCTGGGCGATGATTCTGCTGTTGTTGGGCACGCATATTTTCATGACGATCCGGACAAAGGGGATTCAGAGAAAAATATGGACTGGAATCCGACTTTCCGTTCAGAAGGATACGGAAGCGGAAGGGGAAGTCAGTCAGTTCGGAGCGCTGACGACGGCTCTTGCCGCGACGATCGGAACGGGAAACATTGTGGGAGTCGGGACTGCGGTGGCTCTGGGCGGGCCGGGAGCCGTGTTCTGGTGCTGGCTGACGGGAGTCTTCGGCATTGCTACAAAATACAGTGAAGCGCTCCTGGCAGTGAAATACCGGGTCAAGACGAAAGACGGACGTATGCAGGGCGGAGCCATGTATGCCCTGGAGAGAGGGCTTCATATGAAATGGCTTGCGCTTCTGTTTGCCGTGTTCGGCGGATTTGCGTCCTTCGGCATCGGATGCGCGACGCAGGTCAATGCAATTGCGGCGGTCTGCAGGGAGAATCTAGGGATTCCCAGCTGGATCGTCGGCGTTGTGGTCTGTATTCTCACCGCCTGTGTGATTTTCGGCGGTATTCGTTCCATTGCCAGCGTCTGCGAGAAGCTGGTGCCGTTTATGGCGATTTTCTATGTGGCCGGCTGCCTGATTATTCTGGGAATCAACTTTGACTTTTTTCTGCCTGCGCTGAAGGCGATTGTGACGCTGGCATTCCGACCCGGCGCTGTGGCCGGAGGACTGACGGGGAGAGGGCTGATGACCGCGATGCAGTACGGAATCGCGCGCGGCTTGTTTTCCAATGAATCCGGCATGGGTTCCGCGCCGATCGCTGCCGCTGCTGCTCAGACGAGGAATCCGGTGCGCCAGGCGCTGGTGTCCAGCACGGGCACTTTCTGGGACACCGTGGTGGTATGTGCGCTGACAGGGTTGGTGCTGGTCACCAGCATTATGAAGAATCCTTCCATTGATATGAGTTCGATTTCCGATGGCGGCGTCCTGACTTCTCTGGCATTCGCACAGATTCCATACATAGGACCGGTTATTCTGGTGCTGGGAATTATTTCCTTTGCGTTTTCAACGATTCTCGGATGGGCATATTACGGGGAGCGCTGCGTGGAATATTTTGCCGGAAAGAAAGGACTTCTGCCATACCGCTTTCTGTACATATTTGTGCTGGGCGTCGCGCCGGTGATTGCCCTGAATCTTGTGTGGACGATTGCGGATATCCTGAACGCGCTGATGGCGATTCCCAACCTGATTGCCGTTCTGCTGCTCTCGGGAGTTGTGGTCCGGGAGACAGACAGATATCTTAACCGCCTGGATGCGGTGGATGATACGCCGATTCCCACGATCGATAAGCAGACAGGGCGGAAAAAGAGAAGAGATGTATGAAAGAGGAGGCGAAAGAAATGTATCAGATCGCAGATGAGGAACTGATTCTGGAAGTGACGGAAAAAGGAGCGGAGATGAAATCTCTGAGAGAACGGAGCAGCGGACGGGAGTATCTCTGGTGTGCGGACGAAAGGTACTGGAAGCGTACGGCGCCGGTGTTATTTCCGCTGGTGGGAAGATACCGCGACAATGAAACGTACTATGACGGAAAGACGTACCGGCTGTCCCAGCATGGTTTTGCCAGAGATATGGATTTTTCTCTGGTCAGGAGGACGGAGACGGAGCTGTGGTTCTCTCTGGAACAGACGGAAGAGACGCTGGAGCATTATCCGTTCTGTTTCCGGCTGACGGTTGGCTATCGGCTGGAGGGAAGGACGGTCAGGGTTCTGTGGCGGGTGGAAAACACGGACGACAGGGAGATCTGGTTTTCCATCGGAGGCCATCCCGCGTTTGTCTGCCCGCCGGGGGCGGAAAAACGCAGCGACTGTCGTCTGCGCTTTGACACGGACGGTCCGTTGGTCAGCGGTACGCTGAACGAAAATGGCGTTCTTGGAGAGCGGCTGCGCACGTATCCGCTGGTGAACCGTGAGATGGCGGTGACGGATGATCTGTTTGACGAGGACGCCCTGGTACTGGAAAGCCGTCAGGCCAGCCGGGTTTCTCTGGTGGATGGAAACGGCGGCACTTATGTGACGGTCTCTTTTGACGCTCCGGTGTTCGGAATCTGGTCGCCTTCCGGCGATGCTCCTTTTGTCTGTATTGAACCCTGGTATGGAGTCAGTGACCGGGAAGATTTCAATAAGGAGCTGCGGGAACGGAAATGGAGCCAGAGTCTGAAGCCGGGAAAAGTATTTGAAGGTGGTTACACAATTTTAGTATAAAAGATACAAAGTTTGTGAAAAATATGAACGGATGCAGGAAAAAAGCGTCGGGAGAAAATATTATTACTGGTATTGTTTGGAAAAATGCAGGAGGGAATCCTGCATTTTTTCGTTATTTTTTTCGCCTTCATCTGCAAATTGACAGAAATCCTTTGAAAAAAATGGACAAAGTCCGGGAGTTTGACGACAAAATGATTCGGGAGTAGAATGTGAGTTGACTTAAATTTATACAGAAAGGAAGCGACAGAGAATGAACAGTTTTTTGGCGAATTATCTGGGAGAATTGATTCCGGTTGCGTTTCGGCTGAAGACGGAAGAAGGGACACAGCTGATCGGGAAAGGCGAACCGGAATTCACCGTAACCCTGAAGAAGGACATCAGCAAGAAGGATCTTATGACAAGTACGTCTCTGGCGCTGGGCGAAGCCTATATGCGCAGGGATTTGGAACTGGATCGGGATCTTTATGAGGTGCTGGATCTGTTTCTCGGTCAGATGAGCAAATTCCATACAGATACCAGCGCCCTGAAAAAGCTGATTCAGACTTCCAGAAGCAAGAAAAATCAGAGTCAGGAAGTTCGTTCCCACTATGATATCGGAAATGACTTCTATGAAAAATGGCTGGATGAGACGATGAGTTATTCCTGCGGCTATTTTAAGGAAGATACGGATACTCTGTATCAGGCGCAGGTAAATAAGGTGGATCATATTCTGGCGAAACTGCATCTGGAAAAAGGAATGAGTCTTCTGGACATCGGCTGCGGCTGGGGATATCTGCTGAAACGTGCGGCGAAGCAGTATGGCGTACATGGCGTCGGAATCACACTGAGTGAAGAGCAGTATCACAAATTCAAGGAGGATATTGAAAAAGAAGGCATGTCGGATCTGCTGGAGGTCCGTCTGATGGATTACCGCGATCTGGAAAAATCCGGCCTGAGTTTCGACCGTGTGGTGAGCGTAGGTATGCTGGAACACGTGGGACGCGGAAATTACGGCCTGTTTCTGAAATGCGTTGATTCGGTTCTGAAGCCGGGCGGCCTGTTTCTTCTTCACTATATCAGCGCCCTGGAAGAACATCCCGGAGACGCATGGATCAAAAAATATATTTTCCCCGGCGGAATGATTCCGAGTCTGAGGGAGATTATTCAGCTGCTTCCGGAATACCGGTTCTATACGCTGGATGTGGAGAGTCTGCGCCGTCATTATAACCGGACGCTCCTGTGCTGGAGAGAAAACTACCATAAGTGTATGGATGAAGTGGCCAGAGAAAAAGGAGAAGAGTTTGCAAGAATGTGGGATCTGTATCTCGCTGCCTGCGCGGCAACCTTCCATAACGGAGTCATTGACCTGCATCAGATTCTCATGTCAAAGGGAGTAAACAATGACCTTCCAATGACAAGGGTTGTCTGACTGCATCGGCCTGCAGGCAGGAGAATACGGTCTGAGATCAGACGACGGCCGCCGTTCACAATTGTGGACGGCGGCCCGGAATTCAGCTGTTGATCCGTTTGTTGATCAGATTCCTGTATGCGCTGGGGGAAATCCCCTTGAGCTTTTTGAAAATTCTGGTGTAATAGTTGACGTCAAGAAAACCAACCTGAGCGGCGACATTCTGGATGGAAGAGTCTGTCGTATTCAGCAGAGAGACGGAAATATCGATTCTCTTGTTGTTGATATATTCCGTCAGAGTGGATCCGGTCTCTTTTTTGAAGAGAGCCGATAAGTAACTGGGACTGATGGAGAAAAGATCAGCGATTTTTTTCAGGGACAGATCTTCCTGATAGTTAAAATCGATGTAATTTACCACTTTCTGTACGGCGGGTGAATAGCCGCGCATGGAGTGATTGCGAACCAGATTCGAATATTTGTGAACCATTTCCCGTCCAAGCGCATTGAGCGCTTCCACGGATGTGCTTTTCTCGATTTCCTGGGCGAAGCGCCCGGACATTTCGTCGATATAAAGAGGATGAACCAGCCCGTTCTGAACTGCTTTCCGCAGAAGCGTGTTGAGCGAAAAGGAAAGGTTTTTTGCGTTCCGCAGGCGGTCCGTTACACGGGGAGGCACCCGGTAGGAAAAGAGATTGCTGTATGTATAGAGGGCACGGTTGGTGTCGCCCTTTGCTACGGCTTCGAGAAGCTCATTTTCAGCCTGGTATCTTTTTTCCACAGACTGCATAGCTTCAAGTGGTTTCTGGTTCAACGAAAAATTAAAATTTTCTTCCGGCAGTGTGAAGGTATCCATCATTTTTTCTATGGTGAATTCGGTAAATCCGCCGTAAATAAATTTTCCCATCAGTACGATCAGGGAATTGATATCATTCTGACCGTTGAAAACAGGAATGGAAGAATAAAAACTCTGAAGGTTTTCGTAGCGGTCCATGGGGAGATGAAGCATCTGATTCATGGACAGCAATTCTTCATGTGTCGGCGGAAGCGTCAGGTACGGACCGATAGCGATAAAATCGAACCGGTATTCTTCGCGAAGCCCGGGGGTGGCGGTCAGCAGTACATAGTTCAGCATCGTCTGGGTATGGAGAATTGAGATGCAGTTGGGCTTGAGCGCTTTGAGAATGGCGCCGGAAAGTCTGCGGGAATGAAAATCCAGTGTAAGTTTCTGCAGAATGTCCGGAGATTCCGGCGTTTCCTCCGGGAGTTCCTCCGGACGGACAAAAACAAATTCAATGTTGCTGATATGGAAAAGAGATTCCATAATTTCAAAAAAATCTACCTGCATAGATACTCCTTTCTCGAACGTAAATGATCCGGGCACAGGTATCTCTGAAATCGAAAGAGCTGCCCTAGGGCAGCCCCGATAAAATGCCTTTTCCTAAAATTTTATCACATTATGCTGGAATATTCAAATAAATATATCTGATTTTGTATGTAAAGTAATAGAAAAATTTTTATTAAAAATATGAATATTTTTATCTGCAATGAGAAAAATATAATAATTATGCGAAATATCCTTAAAATAGTCCTCACGCAAATCGAAAAGAAATATTAAAATAATCAAATCGAAGAGAAAAATTGAAGGAGTGAAAAAGGTTATGAAACAAACCACACAGGTGCGTCCCTTTGGCATGCGCGACAAAGTCGGCTATGCGTTTGGCGATATTGCCAATGACTTTACGTTTATCCTGTCCAGCAGCTTCCTGATGAAGTTTTACACGGACGTTATGGGAGTTCCGGCGGCTGTCGTCGGTATTATGATGATGGTTGCTCGCTTTGTGGACGCATTTACAGATGTAACGATGGGACGAATCGTTGATACTGCAAAAGTAGGAAAACATGGGAAGTTCCGTCCCTGGATTCTGAGAGGCTCAGGGCTTGTTGCGCTGATGAGCTTTCTGATGTATGCGTCCTGGTTCCAGGACATGTCCATGACATTTAAGATTATCTGGATGTTCGGCACATATCTTCTCTGGGGTTCCGTGTTCTACACGATGGTTAATATCCCGTACGGTTCCATGGCTTCCGGTATCACAGAGGATCCGGTGCAGAGAACACAGCTGTCCACATACCGTACCGTAGGTGCGACGGTTGCATCTCTGGCAATCGGTACAGGCGTTCCGATGATCGTATACTACACAGATGCAGACGGAAATCAGGTACTCAACGGAACAGTGTTTACAGTTCTGGCTCTGGTTTTCTCCATTCTGGCTTTTATCTGCTATCTGGTATGCTATTTTAACTGTACAGAGCGTGTAAAGATTGAGCCGCAGAAAAAAGATGCCAATGCGCCGAAGAACAATTTTGTGAAGAACGTTGTTACCAACCGTGCGCTTCTGGCGCTGATTGTTGCCGCGATCTTCCTGCTGCTGTCTCAGCTGACGCTGAGTTCCATGGCGAACTTTGTGTTCCCGAACTTCTATAAGAACACGGCTGCACAGGCTACCGCTTCTTTCCTGGGATCCATTGTGACCTTCGCGGTGGCGCCGTTTGCAACTCCGGCGGCAAAGAAGTTCGGAAAGAAAGAATTCGGTACCGTGGGATGTCTGGTTGCAGCGGCAAGTATGCTGGTCTGCTTTGTCATCCGTCCGACCAATGTCTGGACGTTCGTAGCTTTCTGGGTTGTAGCTTACCTGGGAATGGCAATGTTCAACATGGTACTGTGGGCGTTCCTTGCAGACGTTATCGATTACGGCGAGCTGAAGAACGGCGTCCGTGAAGACGGAACCACATATTCCGTATATTCTTTTGCACGTAAGCTTGGACAGGCTGCTTCTTCCGGACTTTCCGGCGGACTGCTGTCTCTGATCGGTTATACGGACGCTACGGCGAACGATCCGTCAGTTATCAGCGGTATCTTCAACGTTACCTGTCTGGTTCCGGCAATCGGTTTTGCAGTCGTTGCCCTTGTGCTGATTTTCTGGTATCCGCTGAGCAAGAAAGTGGTAGAGGAAAATGCGCAGAAACTGGCTGCGAGAAAAAAATAACTGAAAGTTTTACCAAAGAGGCTGTGAGATAACGGCTGAGAGGCAAAAGGCCTGTGAAAAACGCAAATTTGTTTTTCACAGGCCTTTTTGCTGCCGCAGATCCTTTCCGCAGTTACATCATTCGTGGTTCCGTCAGAATTGATTTCACATGCTCGACTTCCTGAGGCGTTGCCTTTACAGCCGGGATATAATAACTTTTCCGGCGGGCGAGCTCATAGAGGGATTCCTGAGACATTTCCGCCTGGTTGCGGATCTGTTTCAGGCATTGCTTCAGCTCTTTGTTTTCCGTCTGAGCGATCATATCACCGAACTGTTTCAGCTCTCCGTTTACTCCGACGAGGGCGTCGGTTACCATTGTCTTCTCATCCATGACACGTTCCTCCTATAAGAATCTCATCAGTTCCTGTTTGTTTTTCATTGCGGAATCTGCGGCGTCCTGAAATATTTTCTTGACTTCCGGATCCTGTGCCTGGGACGCATAGTCGGTCATTTTACAGTGCGTGGTCGTGTAACCTCCGATCAGATGCCGCAGATTCTGCAGATCAAGAACAGAAATTTCCTGCATGGTAGTTCCTCCTTTGAAAGATACTTTTGGACAGCGGCCCGGATTCTGAACCACTGCCTTTTATGAAACATCGGTTTCAAAGTTAGTATGGCAGGCAAAACGGATTTTATTCTTCGGTGAGGGTGGTATTATGGCAGTGCAGATTTTGCCGATTTGGTGTATACTGGTAACAGTTCAGCCGGCTGAACTGTTACGTATACTGGAACAAAGGAGATGGAAACCATGGAACAGTTGTCACTATTTGATCAGAATGAGGATCTGGGCGCGCCTCTTGCCAGCCGTCTGCGCCCGAGAACCCTGGAAGAATTTGTCGGACAGAAACATCTTCTGGGAGAGGGGAAGATGCTCCGCCAGCTGATCGAGAAGGATCAGCTTTCCTCAATGATTTTCTGGGGACCGCCGGGGGTCGGAAAAACAACGCTGGCACGGATTATCGCGCGGAGAACCAGGGCCGACTTTATCGATTTCAGCGCTGTAACCAGTGGTATCAGGGAAATCCGCCAGGTGATGGAGCAGGCGGAGAGCAGCCGGAAGATGGGGATGCGCACGGTCGTCTTTGTGGACGAGATTCATCGCTTCAACAAGGCGCAGCAGGATGCGTTTCTGCCCTTTGTGGAAAAGGGAAGTATCCTGCTGATCGGGGCGACGACGGAGAATCCCTCTTTTGAGATCAACGCGGCGCTTTTGTCCCGGTGCCGTGTCTTTGTGCTGAAAGAACTGTCTGAGACGGAGATCACGGAACTGCTGCGGCATGCCCTGACCAGTCCCAGAGGCTACGGAAATCAGAGAATCCGCGTGACAGAACAGCAGCTGGCGGCGATTGCCGCCTTTTCCAACGGAGACGCGCGGACGGCACTTAATACGCTGGAAATGGCAGTGCTGAACGGAGAGATGACGGCGGAAGAGATCCGTGTGACGGACGCTGTGATGGAGCAGTGCATTACCAGAAAGTCGCTTCTCTATGACAAGAACGGAGAAGAGCATTACAATCTGATCTCGGCGCTTCACAAATCCATGCGCAACAGTGATCCCGATGCGGCGGTTTACTGACTGATGCGGATGCTGGAAGGAGGGGAGGATCCGCTGTATATTGCGCGGCGCCTGATCCGGTTTGCCAGCGAGGATGTGGGAATTGCGGACAGCCAGGCACTGCAGGTGGCGGTAGCCGCATACCAGGCCTGTCATTTCAACGGAATGCCTGAGTGCGATGTGAACCTGGTGCAGGCGGCGGTCTACCTGTCTCTTGCGCCGAAATCCAATGCAATTTACCGGGCCTGTGAGGCCTGCAAAGAAGATGTGCGGGGCCGGCGTGCGGAGCCTGTCCCCCTGTGGCTGCGAAACGCCCCCACAGGGCTGATGAAAGAACTTCATTATGGAGAAGGATACCAGTACGCGCACAATACGGAGGAAAAGCTGACCCATATGCAGTGTATGCCTGAGGGAATGGAAGATGTGATATATTATCGGCCGACGGATCAGGGAAAAGAAAAAGAAGCCGGAGAACGGCTGGAAGCGATCCGGAGATTTCAGGGAAAAGAGTAACCGCTCTGGCGCCGGAACAGTCAAAAACCCCGCAGCAAGCTACAGGGCATCGAATTTGCAGCTCAGAAGAGCTGCGGGGTATTTGACCTTTGCGGCGGGCAGAGAGAAGTGGTAAGGCAGGAGTTCCGCAGACGGAAGTCTTCTGCCGTTAAGTGGTGTAATCAGAAATATACTGCCCGCGTCTGACCAGTAAGCGGATCAGGCGTATTCTTTGTATCAGTCCTTAATCATTACTTTCCGGTGAAAAATATTCAGTTCCGGCATCCCTTCGAAAAACCATTTCTGCATCTGCTCGGAATACCGGATCAGCACCGGAACCCAGACTTTGCTTACTGCGAGGTAGAGATACTGTCCGGATGAGACCGGAATTCGCTCCCGCCGGTCCGGACGCATCATAAATACCCGGTTGTTCTTGTCTAACATCAGTATTCCTGTAATAAAGATCACCCCTTATTCTGACATTCGGCAACTGTTGGGAAATGCCGCAGCTGCCGGTTATTTACAGCAACGTTTCCGCAGACATTTTCTGCAATATCTCACAATATCTCAGAATATGCAGAACTGCCGGAAAAGATTCCTTGTTCCGCTGTATCACCTCCCTATAAAGTCAAGTGGTTTTTCCTTTAAAACAAAGGATTTTTCGTGTTTCTATCTCAGATGAATGAGCCGGAGGTATGGGCATTTCTCGATATCTGGTACGAAAATAGCTGGATTTGGGTA
>DWWU01000025.1 GCA_019119555.1 Candidatus Fusicatenibacter intestinigallinarum
TGAAGAGATCAATGATACCCCTGTTGTCTATCACTGGAAATATCGACTTGATGAAATCAATCCGAATGAAGAAGCACAGGTTGAAACATTGTCTCTTGAAAAGTCGAGTTAATTAGTGACAGCTATACTAGGTTGTGCATTTGCTGCACAGACCGTATGAAAATGTAGAGCCTGCGGGCATCCGGCCTATCGCGAAGCGATTTTTAATGGCCGGATGCCGTAACAGTTCAGCTGGCTGAACTGTTACGTTCCGGACGGCAGGAAAACAGAAACAGGAAGAACAATATGGATAAATATGATATACTGAAAAAATATTTTGGCTATGATTCTTTCCGCCCGGGGCAGGAAACACTGGTGGATGCGATTCTGGAAGGGCGGGATACGCTGGGAATCATGCCCACCGGCGCAGGAAAATCTCTGTGCTATCAGGTACCGGCTCTTCTTATGCCGGGGATCACTCTGGTCATCTCACCGCTGATCTCTCTGATGAAGGATCAGGTCACTACGCTGAATCAGGCGGGAATCCATGCAGCATATCTGAACAGTTCGCTGACCCAGGGACAGTATCTGATCGCTCTGCGGAATATGCGGAGAGGACAGTATAAGATTGTCTATGTGGCTCCGGAGCGTCTGCTGACGGAGAGCTTCCAGGAGGCCGTGCGCGGGATTACGCTGTCCATGGTGAGTGTAGACGAGGCCCATTGTATTTCCCAATGGGGACAGGACTTTCGTCCGAGCTATCTGAAAATTCATGATTTTATTGAGACTCTGCCGGTCCGACCGGTTATCAGCGCCTTCACCGCCACTGCCACCCGTGAAGTGCGGGAGGATATTCTGGCGCTGCTGGATCTCAGGGATCCGGTGACGCTCACGACCGGATTTGACAGAAAGAACCTGAAATTTATCGTTCAGCATCCGAGAGATAAGATGAAGACTGTGCTGGAATATCTGAAGGATCATGAGCAGGAGTGCGGGATTATTTACTGCCTGACAAGAAAAACGGTGGAAGAGGTCTGCGAACGTCTTCAGAGAGAAGGCTACTCTGCAACCCGCTACCATGCAGGTCTCAGTGACCGGGAGCGGCAGCAGAACCAGGAAGCGTTCATTTATGATCAGAAGCAGATCATGGTGGCGACAAACGCTTTCGGCATGGGAATCGACAAGTCGAACATCCGATATGTCATTCACTATAATATGCCGAAAAATATTGAAAGCTATTATCAGGAGGCAGGAAGAGCCGGACGTGACGGGCTCCCGTCGGAATGCATTCTTCTCTATGCGGGACAGGATGTGATCACCAACCAGTTTTTTATCGAAAAAATGGAAGGGTCCGAGGCAATGGATGACGAGACAGCCCGGCAGGTACAGGAACGTGAGAGGGAACGTCTGAAAAAAATGACCTTCTACTGTACAACCAATGAATGCCTGAGGGCATATATTCTTGGGTATTTCGGCGAATATGGCTCTAATTACTGCGGCAACTGTTCCAACTGCCTGACGCAGTTTGAGGAGAGCGATGTGACCGGGATCGCCGCAAATCTGGTCGGCTGTGTGAGGGAAAGCCGCTGGACCTACGGGATGACGATGATTATTGACACCGTGCACGGGAGCAAAAATGCAAAAGTACTTCGTGGAAGGATGAATGAGAATCCTTATTACGGATCCTGTGAGGAGGTTCCGCTGTATCAGCTTCGCCAGGTGATGAATCATCTGATTCTGAACGGTTATCTGCAGCTGACAGACGACAATTATCCGGTGGTGCGTCTGGCGGAGCGCTCCGGTGAGCTGCTGGAAGGAAAAACGGTGACGATGAAGGTGGCGAAGGAGCAGCCGAAAGAGAAACGAAAGCCGGAAAAAGAAAAGAACCGGAAGCTGCCGAAGATGGGGCAGGATGTGGATCCGGAACTGTTTGCCCAGCTTCGCGAGCTGCGTCTTGAGATGGCCAGAAAAGAAAAGGTGCCGCCCTATATTATCTTCTCCGACAAGACGCTGGCCCAGATGTGTACACTGAGACCACGGACCAGAGCCCAGATGCTGGAGGTTTCCGGCGTCGGAGAGTTCAAGTATGAAAAATACGGGGAGCAGTTCCTGCAGAAGATCCGGGAGCTTTCCGCAGACGGGACGATTCCGGAGAAGCCGGAACCGCCGGAGGAAACCTCTGTCGGCGAAGCGGAGGAGAACATCTCTGGTCAGGAAAAGAAATCCGGAAAAAGAGCGGTAAAGCAGAGTTTGTCATGACTGGAGAGATCGCAGACCAGATCCGCTACTCAGAAAAAACAACGCTCAGTGAATTTATCCGGATGCTGAACAGTCTGAGAGATGAGGAGCATGTCAAATGTCTGACCTTTCAAAGTCTTATAAAGCATCTCGTGGAAGAAGGATGTCTGGCGGAGGATGCGGCGGGAGAGGACGGAAAAACGCGGCGGACGATTACGCCGAAAGGAATTGTTTTCGGGATTTTTTCGGAAAAGCGTTTCAATCAGTCCGGCGATGAGTATGAAGTGATTTATTATGGGGAAAAGGCTCAGAGACAGCTGGTGAAAAAAATGCTGAACGAATGGAAAGAGGAATAGCTTTTTTGCGGCAGCAGATGAAAACATATCGATTTTCAATGGCCGGATACCGTAACAGTTCGTTGCTGCCTGTGAAAGAAATCAGATGCAGCTACTTGCGCAACAGCCGTATTATATGATATATTCAGAGCAGCGCTTATTAATTAATAAGAAAGAATCTTTATTCAGAAGAAGGAGCGATAATTATGTACTGTACTAGAAAAGTAGCAGAAGACATTTACTGGATCGGCGGTTCTGACCGTCGTCTGGCGCTGTTTGAAAATCTTTTTCCGATTCCCCGCGGAGTGGCGTACAATTCCTATCTGATTATGGATGAGAAGACGGTTGTGATGGATACCGTGGATGCATCGATTACCCGCCAGTTCATCGAGAACATTGCCCACGTGCTGCAGGGACGGCCGCTGGATTATCTGGTGGTCAATCATATGGAGCCGGATCACTGTGCGAATATCGAGGAGCTGCTGGTGCGGTATCCGGAGATGAAGATTGTGGGAAACGCAAAAACCCATAACATGATCCGTCAGTTTTACGATGCAGATCTGGAAGGAAAGACAATCACCGTGAAAGAAGGAGATACGCTGGCGCTCGGAAAACGTACGCTGCATTTCTTCTTTGCTCCGATGGTACACTGGCCGGAGGTTATGGTCAGCTGGGAAGAGACGGACAAAATCCTGTTTTCTGCGGATGCGTTCGGAAGCTTCGGGGCGCTCAACGGAAATATCTTCAATGATGAGCTGAACTTTGACAGAGACTGGCTGGCGGACGCCCGCCGCTATTATACCAACATTGTTGGAAAATACGGACCGCAGGTGCAGAATGCGCTGAAAAAGCTTTCGGCGCTGGAGATTCAGATGATCTGCCCGCTGCACGGACCGATCTGGCGCAGCGATCTGGGCTACCTTCTGGACAAGTATGACAAGTGGAGCCGTTATGAGCCTGAGGACAAGGCTGTTGCGATCATGTACGCTTCCATGTACGGAAATACAGAAAATGCTGCCAATGTCCTTGCGGCAGAACTGGCTGAGGCGGGTGTGAAAAACATTGCAGTATACGATGTCTCCAATACCCATGTTTCCGAGCTGATTGCAGAGGTCTTCCGCTGCAGTCACCTGGTACTTGCATCACCGACCTACAACAATGGAATCTATCCGGCGATGCTGAACTTCCTTCATGATATGAAGGCGCTGAATGTTCAGAACCGTACGGTAGCGCTGATGGAAAACGGTTCCTGGGCGCCGTCCAGCGCGAAACAGGTACGGGCACTGCTGGATGAGATGAAAGGAATGGAAATTCTTGAACCTGTTGTGACGGTGAAATCCGCTCTGAAAGAAGATTCCATGAATTCGCTCAGAGAACTGGCGGATACACTTGTGAAATCTCTGAACGCATAAAACGCGGAGGATAAAGATAAAAGAAGAGAGACAGCAGTTCCGCCGGATGAACTGTCACAAGGAAAAAGCGACTGTTCATCCAGAGGGATTGCTGCGGGAAAAAAGGTAACAGTTCAGCTCGCTGAACTGTTACGAAAAAAGCTCTGCCAGCCGGTATTTGCGGCTGGCAGAGCTTTTTCGACAATATAAAAAAGATGTTTCAAACCAGAAAACGAAACGATGCTCTGAAACAGTCACAGTTCAGCTAACGGAACTGTGGCCTGAGACATCTGTTTTTCTTATTTTTTCCGTGCGCCGCACGTCGAACCCTCACCACAGACGTTACTCCTACAGCCTACTCGGCCCAGGCGCCCTTACGGCACACAGAAGGTTCTGCTTAGTGCTGCTGCATTCCTGCCCTGACACGGTTCACAGATTCCTGTTGCGTAAGACCCAGACGTCAACGTCACTTATAGAAGGCAGCTCTGCAATGAAAAGCCCTCGGATTGGCATCACCCCTGCTATAGCGGATTGCAGGTACAGGGCACCGCTATCTCCCCGGCTGCACGGACTTTAAGTATAAACGATTTCCCATAAAAAGTCAAGCATGGAGGAATGAAAAACGCGCACCAGTGCAATTGTTTTCCAGAACTGTTACAACCATAACGCACCGGTCATACCTCAGCGCCGGAGACATCCCCTGCGCACCCCAGAAAACAGGAAAAGGGGACGGGCGCGGGCGGACGGGGAGGTTCAGAGATCCAGTGCTTGCGACTGCGGGCGGACAGAGAGCGATGCGTGTCCGACGGCGGATGGCCCGAAGATCTGAGATGGAAAGAAGCAGACGCGTCATCCGAAGGCGAACACGCATCGCTCTCTGTCCGAACGCCGGAGTGAGCACGGATTCTGAATCTCCCCGTCCGCCCGCGTCTGTCCCCTTTTCCGTTCCTTAAAAAAACATTGACATATGGGGGCGGGTATAATAGAATAGAAAGGTACATCAGAAAAAATTCCACAGGGAGTAGTCAGCAGCAGCGCTGCGATAGTATCAACACAATGATGGAAACATCTGGTATTATCTGAAATGACGAGACTTGGAAGGTTCAGAGCAGGAAAATGCTCTGCCTTTTCCAGGTCTTTTTTTTGTCCTTCTCGCGAGCAACGGGCCAAGCGGACATGCTTGCATGTCCATTTGGCGGTGCTGGGTGCCGGCGGCACACGGTTAGTGCCGACCGAAACGAAGTGCAGACCTGTCGCGAGAGTCAAATACCCTGCAGTTCTGCTGTGCTGCAAGTCTGATGCCTCCGTAGCTTGCTGCGGGGTTTTGAATCCGCAGAAGAGTCCTCCGGACGATGGTGCGGAATAAAAATCCCTCCGGTCAGGAGGATGTTTTCAGACGTGCTCCGGAGAGAGGGAAAAGGAGGAATCACATGAGTTTTGGTGCTGTATTTATTCTGGCGGTTGGTCTGGCGATGGACGCGTTTGCGGTGGCTGTCTGTAAGGGCCTCGCGCTGAAAAAAATCAGTGCGGGGAAAGCGGCGCTGGTAGGCGTATGGTTTGGCGGCTTCCAGGCGCTGATGCCATTGATCGGTTATCTGCTGGGAACCGGGTTTGAGGATAGGATCACGGCAATTGATCACTGGATTGCGTTCATTCTGCTGGGGCTGATTGGCTTTAATATGATCCGGGAGGCCTGTTCCGGAGAGGAAGAGGAAGCGGATGACCGGATGGATGTGAAGAGCATGCTTCTGCTGGCGATTGCGACGAGCATTGACGCGCTGGCGGTAGGTATTACGTTTGCATTTCTGAAAGTGAATATTGTCATGGCTGTTTCGACGATTGGCGTCGTAACACTGATTATCTCGGCTGCCGGCGTCTATATCGGCCATATTTTCGGGGCGAAGTATAAGGCGAAAGCGGAACTGGCGGGAGGCATTATTCTGATCCTGATCGGTCTCAGAATCCTTTTGGAGCACCTGGGTATTTTTTGACAGGAAAGTACGGACATTGCTGAACTGTTACAAAATGTGACTGAATTTTCTGCAAAGTCTTCAGGAATTTTAATGAATTTGTAATTGCATATCTGTGGCAATCCGGCTATGATAGAGTGTGAGAAAAAGAGGGGACAGTTCGGCCGGGTCTGTGTTTTTCTGTGCAGACTCCAGGAAACGATAACATCGGTGAACATCCGGTTGATCGCAAAGCGATGTTATGACAGGATGCTGACAGCCTGGCAGGCGGAACGGTTACCATACAACGGAATGATCAAACGGGGAGCATACAGATAGATGAAAAGGGAAACACTGAAGCAGAGAAGACGCCGTCTGCGGAGAGAGAAGGCAATACGGAGCTGTACGAGAATTGCAGTCTGCGTAATTGCAGCGCTGGCGCTGGTCACGGTGGGGTGGAAGATTGCAGCGCCGTTTCTTGGGGACAGTTACGGTCAGGCAGAGACAGGAAATGATGGACAGAAGGGGCCGATTGCGGAAGTTCAGGCAGCTGAGAATGAGGATGGCTCCGGAAATGCCGGGATCGCCCAGCTGGCGGAGACGACGGAGGTGCCTTACGAGGCTCCGGGCTGGCAGTATGATAACACCGGCTGGTGGTATGCAGTCAGTGATACTACCTATTATCAGAATGGATTCGCTGTGATTGATGACAAGACATATCATTTTGATTCCTCCGGATATCTGTCGGTCGGGTGGACGCCGATCGGCGGCAAGGGATATTACTTTGATGAAAACGGGGTTTATGATCCGGAGAAGGACCATTCGATGATGATCGCACTCACCTTTGATGACGGGCCAGGCGCGCATACAGGAGAACTGCTGGATACGCTGAAGCAGTACGGAGCGAAGGCGACGTTCTTCCTGCAGGGAGTCAATATTGAGCAGTATGGAGGGGAAGCGATTGCCAGGATGGCATCCGAAGGCCATCTGATCGGAAATCACTCCTACGATCATCCCAATATGCTGAAATTGTCCGCGGAGGATGCGGCGACGCAGTTTCAGAAGACAGATGACCTGATCGCACAGTATAATAACGGTTCGGGCGCTTCCGTCGTCCGTTTCCCGTACGGAAATAAGAGCAAGGAGCTGGAGGCCATTGCGGCACGGCCATGCTTTATGTGGGATGTGGATACGATGGATTGGGAGAGCCGGAATGTGCAGTCGAATATCCAGGCGGTTCTGAACGGTGTGGAGCCCGGTCAGATTATACTGATGCATGATATCTATCAGGCGACGGTGGAGGCATGTAAGACGATCATACCGGAACTGGTCAGCCGCGGGTACGAGCTGGTAACGTTGGATACACTGGCGGCAGCCAGCGGCGTGGAACTCCAGAATGGCGTGACGTATTATGGATTTTCCCAGGCGGATATTGACGCGGGAAATGTCAGCGATGCAGAAAATTAACAGGCTCCCTTTCGGGCAGACAGAGAACAGAAAAGACGCTCTGCCCGAAAGGGAGTTTTTTGCCGTCTGATTTAAAGGAAGATATGTCTTGCCGGTGACTGGTCTGTGAATTATAATAAATGGCAGGATGCCGTAACGGTTCAGCTGGATGAACTGTTACAAAATATGCAACATAGACACAACAGGGAGGAAATTGATATGAGACAGTTGAGAGTAGCGCTTGCCGGACTGGGAAGCAGAGGAAAGGATACTTATGCAAAGACAGCAAAGCTTTTCCCGGAAAAAATGAAGATTACAGCGATTGCCGACATTGACCCGGACAAGGTTGCCGAGGTGGCAAGGGAATACGGAGTTCCGGCAGAACATTGCTTTTCCAGTGCGGAGGAACTGCTGGCACAGGAGAAGCTGGCGGACGTCATGTTTATCACAACGCAGGATCGGCAGCATGTGGGCCATGCGATTCCGGCGCTGAAAAAAGGATACGATCTGCTGCTGGAAAAACCGGTGTCTCCGGATCTTCAGGAATGCCGTGATCTGCTGAAGACTGCGCAGGAATGCGGGCGGAAGGTAGTCGTCTGTCATGTGCTGCGCTATACACCGTTTTATACGAAGCTGAAAGAGATCCTGGACGCCGGACGGATCGGAGAGACCGTGACGGTGATGGGAATTGAAAATGTAGGCTACTGGCATCAGGCCCACAGCTTTGTGCGCGGAAATTGGAGAAATTCTGATACAACAAGCCCGATGATTCTCCAGAAATGCTGTCACGACATGGATCTTCTGCTGTGGCTGACCGGAAAGACGGCAGAATCGGTCACCTCCTATGGCAGTACCTATCTGTTTAAAGAGGAGATGGCTCCGGAGGGAGCGGCGCTGCGCTGTATGGATGGGTGTGCGGCGAAAGCGGAATGCCCGTTTGACGCGGAAAAGATTTATCTGACCAATGAGAAGACCGGAGTGGAACATGGGCATACCGGATGGCCCTGCAATGTCCTGACCCTGCATCCGACGCCGGAAAGCGTGCGGGAAGCAATTCAGAAAGGACCATACGGCAGATGTGTGTACCACTGTGACAACAATGTGGTGGATCATCAGGTGGTGAATATCTGCATGACGGATGGAAGCACGATCAGCTTTACAATGAGCGGATTCACAGAGAAGAATTCCAGATATACAAAATTTATGGGAACAAAGGGAGAAATTACCGCGGATCTTCATGAAAACACCATTGAAGTGCAGGAGTTTGGAAAAGCGCCGGAAATCATCGATGTCTCGAAACTTTCCGATGATTTTTCCGGCCATGCAGGCGGAGATAACCGGATGGTAGAAGAATTTCTGGATATGCTGATCGAAGGAAAGGAACCGGAGAAATCCATGACGACGCTGGAACGGTCGCTGGAGAGCCATTATATCGCCCTCGCTGCTGAGAGATCCAGGCTGGAAGGCGGAAGAGTCGTGAAGATGTCGGAAATGAGAGAAAGGAATTGCGTATGAAGAACGAAGCGTTATTGGAAGAGCTGACTCAGGCGTTTGGCGTGGCGGGCTTTGAGAGCGAGGTGCTGGAGATCATCCGCCGGGAAGCGCAGCCTTATGCCGATGAGATTCGTGAGGATGCAATGGGAAATCTGATTGTCCTGAAAAAGGGAGCGGACGGGCCAAACAAGAAACGTATCATGTTCGCGGCGCATATGGACGAGATCGGCTTTATGGTTAAGAAGATCCTGCCCGACGGAACGCTGCTGCTGTGCAATCTCGGCTGGAACTGGGTGGGATCCGCATATAATGAGCGCGTACGCTTCCGCAGCGGTGTGACGGGAGTGATTGGCTGCCGCGGTCCCATCGAGGAAGCGAAGAATGACGTGGGAAAACTGTTTGTGGATATCGGAGCGAAGGATGCGGAGGACGCGAAAAAATATGTGCGTCTCGGGGAGCCCTGCGGTTATATGGGACCGTATCTCCATCTGCAGAACGATCTGGTCTGCTCGAAATCTCTGGACAACCGCATCGGGTGCTGGCAGCTGCTGGAGGCGCTCCGGAAGAACGACGGAAGCGGTCCCAATGACGTTTACTATGTGTTTACTGTGCAGGAAGAACTGGGCTGCCGCGGGTCAGGCCCGGCGGCGGAAGCGATCCGTCCGGACATCGGCGTGGCGGTGGACATCACGCCCGCCCATGATTATCCCTGTGACCTGGAGGGCAGCAATGAAGTGGGGAAAGGAATCGCTGTGAAAGTCTGCGATCCGTCGGTGGTCTGCGACGAGCGGATTGTGGCCGCGATGGAGGCATGCTGCTGGCAGGAGGGGATTCCGTATCAGCTGGAAGTGATCGACAAAGGCGGTACGGATGCGTCCAGTATGAATCTGTCTCATTACGGAGTTCCTGTGGGAGGTATCGCAGTGGCGACCAGATACCCGCACTGTCAGAGCTGTGTCGCTTCGCTGAAGGATATCGAGGCGGGGGCAATGCTCTGCGCCGCGTTCGCCGGATATACGTTTGAGTGAATTGTTGCGAAGGAGGGACGCAAGGTGAAGGATGCGAGGGATGCATGGCCGTATGCCAATGAAGCCGGACAGGAGGAGACCGTAGTCTGCGATGTGCTGGTGCTTGGCGGAGGCCTGTCAGGATGTTTTGTCGCGATTGCGGCTGCCCGGCAGGGGCAGAAAGTTGTGCTGGTGGAAAAGGGAGCGGTGGAACGAAGCGGCGCCGCCGGAACCGGATTTGACCATTGGGAGTCGGCCTGTACAAATCCATGTTCCAAAGTGACTCCGGAGGAGATCGCCTGGGCCTATGTACGGGAACAGGACGGATACAGCAATGGAATCGCCCACTATATTGAATGCAGGGAAGGGTATGACCGGCTGCTGGATCTGGAACGTTTCGGAGGGAAGATCCGCGATACCGAAGGAGAATTTTCCGGGATGAAGAGACGGGGCTGATGTTTGCCTATGATTATGAGAATCGTTTTACCCTGCGCGTATGGGGCAGTACCTTCAAACCGGCGCTGTACCGGGAACTGAAGCGGCTGGGCGTCCGGATGTATGAGAGAACGGAAGCCACTGCGCTGCTTACGGCGGTCCGCGGCGGAAAGAAGGTCGGAGTCGGCGCGCTCGGCATGGATATACATACCGGAAAATTTCTTATTTTCCGTTCCAGAGCGACGATTCTCTGTATGTCCCGCCCGGCGAGGGTCTGGCTGTTCGATGCGGATCTGACGGGGCTTTGACCCGGAAAAGCATCGGCTGCAGAGCTATGGAACCGGATGGCAGTCGGCAAATTTCCTGGAACAGGAGCGGCAGTTCTTCGGAGCGCCCGGCGGAATTTTAAACGACTGGGATCTGAAAACAAACATTGACGGAATCTATGCGGCCGGCGATCAGCTTTACGCCTCCGACTGCGCGGGCTTTGCCTGCGCGACCGGTTATTATGCCGGACGGAAAGCTGCCGCATACAGCGCCGGGACGGAGCTTCTGCCCTACGATCCGGAACAGGCTGCAAGGGAAAAGAAACGGCTTCTGGCGCCGCTGTCTGCAGACCCGGAGGAGGGCGTTGACTGGAAAGAACTTAACCGGGCGATTTCCAAAGCGATGCAGAATTACTGCGGAGGCGTTAAATGTGAGGCGCTGCTTCGGGAAGGTCTGGACCTTCTGCAGACCTTTGAACGCGAGACCGTTCCCCGCCTGTACGCCCGGAATCCCCATGAACTGATGCGTACGCATGAAGTTCTGGACATTCTCACTGTGGCGGAGATGGTTCTTCATGCCTGCCTGCTGAGAACCTCCAGTTCCGTTCCGCTTTGCTTTGAGAGAAGCGATTACCCGGAAAAAGACCCTGCTGCAGACCGGGTGCATATCACAATATATCAGGAAGACGGTCAGGTAAAATCCCGGAGAGTTCCGCTGGACTTTTTCGGAGATCTGAAAGAAGAGTACGAAAAGAAAAATCAGGAATATATCAGAGAGGAGAGCAGCCATGGAACCATATAAATTCACAGCAGAGCCGGTGCCCTGCAGCGCAAAGCCCATTCACTACAGGGAAGAACTCTGTATCGGCTGCAACCGCTGCGCCCAGGTCTGCCCCTGCGATATTCTTCTCCCACAGCCAGAAACCGGCCCGCGGCGGAGCCGTTCATGAACGGCTTCGCTGCGGACCGGTTTCGTCCGTTATTTCATATTTTCACGTTTCCTCAGTTTGGAATCCAGCTGTTTTTTCCGGATTCGCAGAGATTTCGGAGTAACCTCCAGAAGCTCGTCTCTGTCGATGAAATCCAGCGCCTGTTCCAGAGAAAGAATTTTCGGCGGCGTCAGGCGCAGCGCTTCGTCTGCAGAGGAGGAACGGGTATTGGTCAGATGTTTTGTCTTGCAGACATTCAGCTCAATATCCTCCGCCTTTCCGTTCTGGCCGATGACCATTCCGGCGTAAACTTTCTGGCCCGGTCCGATAAAGAGCGTTCCGCGCTCCTGGGCCGCGTACAGTCCGTAGGTGACAGATTCGCCGGCCTCGAATGCGATCAGGGAACCCTGTTTCCGGTAGGAGATATCCCCCTTGTACGGGGCATAATCTTCAAATTCCGTATTGATGATTCCTGTTCCCTTGGTGGAGGTCAGGAACTCTCCGCGGAAGCCGATCAGACCGCGGGCCGGGATTTCGAATTCCAGACGGGTGGAACCGTCGCTGGCGCGGCTCATACCGTGAAGTTCTCCCTTGCGTTCGCTCAGCATCTGGATGACCGTTCCGGAAAATTCATCCGGTACATCCACGTAAGCGATCTCCATCGGCTCCAGTTTTCTGCCGCGCTCATCTTCTTTATAGATTACCTCCGCCTTGCTGACCGCGAACTCATAACCTTCCCGGCGCATATTTTCGATCAGGACGGAAAGATGGAGCTCTCCGCGTCCGGAAACCTTGAAGCAGTCTGCGGAATCGGTTTCCTCCACCCGGAGAGAAACATCTGTGTTCAGTTCCCGCATCAGACGGTCGCGGATGTGGCGGGAGGTGACGTATTTTCCTTCCTGCCCGGCCAGAGGGCTGTCGTTGACCATGAAATTCATGGAGATTGTCGGCTCGGAAATTTTCTGGAACGGAATTGCCTCCGGGTGATCCAGATCGCCGCACAGGGTATCTCCGATATGAATGTCTGCGATACCGGAAACTGCAACGATGGATCCGAAGGAAGCTTCGCTGACGTCGACTTTTTTCAGACCGTCAAACTCGTACAGTTTGCTGACTTTTACTTTTTTCCGCTTGTCCGGATCGTGGTGGTTGAGCAGAATCACATCCTGGTTGACCCGGATGGTGCCGTTTTCCACTTTGCCGATGCCGATACGGCCCACATATTCATTGTAATCGATGGTGCTGATCAGAAGCTGCGTGCCGGCGTCGGGATCTCCCTCGGGAGCCGGAATATATTTCAGGATCGTCTCAAACAGAGGCGTCATATCCTTTGGCGTATCGTTCAGATCCAGCACGGCGTGGCCCAGCTTTGCCGACGCATACAGGAACGGGCAGTCCAGCTGCTCGTCGGAAGCGTCCAGATCCATCAGAAGCTCCAGAACCTCATCGATGACTTCATTCGGACGCGCTTCCGGGCGGTCCATTTTATTGATGCAGACGATTACGGAGAGATTCAGTTCCAGCGCTTTTTTCAGCACGAATTTGGTCTGCGGCATCGCCCCCTCGAAAGCATCCACCACGAGGATAACGCCGTCCACCATTTTCAGCACACGCTCTACCTCGCCGCCGAAATCTGCGTGGCCCGGTGTATCGACAATGTTGATTTTCACGCCCTTATAATACACTGCCGTATTTTTGGACAGAATGGTAATTCCACGCTCACGCTCGATGTCGTTGGAATCCATGACACGCTCCTGCACTTCCTGATTGGCGCGGAATACGCCGCTCTGTTTCAGAAGCTCATCGACAAGAGTTGTCTTGCCGTGGTCGACGTGGGCGATGATTGCGACATTTCTTACATCTTCTCTTGTTGTCTTCATATAAATCTTCCTTTTCTGAAAAATGAATTAAATAACAGAACAGTAACCGTTCGGTATCCTTGCAGATACCTGTCAAAGAGTTTTTCAGTGAAAAACGGCATCCTGTAACAGTTCAGCCGACGGAACCGTTATGGCATTCTGCCTGAAAGCCGTTTGCAAATTTATGTCCAAGCAATGAGTATAACACAACTGCACAGAAAAAAACAGTAAAAATAAGTAATAATTTTGTTCAATGTTTTCCGGAAAAAGGCAACAGTTCAACGAAACAGCCGGCAACTGTTCTGCAAGGACTGAGCATATCCTGTAACTGTTCCGCCAGGACTGTGCAATTTCTCCTGCGCAGACCATCTGAAAACATGTGCTGACCGCCAGGTGAAAAAGCAGGGAAAAACGGGAACCGTGTCCGTTTCGGCCGAAAACGGAATATTGGCAGGGAAAACAGTGGATTCCGGTCGAAGAGTTCCTGTTCTATTTGAAAAAAGCCCGGAATAGATATGATATATACCACAAGTAGAGGTAGATCAAAAAGACAAAGGAAGGGGAAAATTTCAGTCATGGCAGATAAGATTATTGAAAACAACCAGGTATCCATCATGGGGCAGATCGTATCACAGTTTACATTCAGTCATCAGGTCTTCGGGGAGGGATTTTACCTTGTGGATATTATGGTAAAGAGGCTCAGCGATTCGGAGGATATCATTCCGGTCATGGTATCGGAGCGTCTGATCGATGTGACACAGGATTACGAAGGAGAATATCTGATGGTCAGCGGCCAGTTCCGGTCGTACAACCGTCATGAGGAAAAGAAGAACCGTCTGGTGCTTTCGGTTTTTGCGAGAGAGATCAGTTTTGTGGAGGAGGAAGACGACTCGGTGAAATCCAACCAGATTTATCTGGACGGGTACATATGTAAGCCTCCGGTATACCGGAAGACTCCACTGGGGAGAGAGATTGCGGATCTGCTGATCGCAGTGAACCGGCCGTATGGAAAATCTGATTATATTCCCTGCATCTGCTGGGGAAGAAATGCCAGATATGCATCTGCATTCGTTGTCGGTGGCCATGTGCTGATCTGGGGGCGGATTCAGAGCAGGGAATACATGAAGCGGGTCAGCGACACGGAGATGGAGAAGCGTGTGGCATACGAAGTTTCTGTCAGCAAACTCGAGTATCTGGAACCGTAACAGACATAAGCAACCACGGTGGAACGGTCCGGCCGCAGCACCTGGGAGCTGCTTTTTTCCGCACCTCCTGGCATCGCGTTATTGACAAGGGCGGGCAATAATGGTATATTGAAAAAAATAAGACGATTGTCAGAAGAATGTCTGATAATTGCCGATGTAACAGGAGATAGAGGTTGCATATTTTATCAGTACGCTGCCGGATGAAACGGGTCAGAGGAAAGCAGCGGAAAGGAAAATATGCCGAAGAGACATGTTCCCCCGCAGGACACGGTTTCTGGGCGCAGGCTGAAGAAGTCTGCGACTGTCATCGATGGATGGAGAGCTATCTGCCGGAATGTACCACAGGTAACAGGATTAGAGGCGGACATTTCATCGATGGTTCGCCTCTTTTTTACAGGAGGAAAAGGTATGGCTATTTTTACAGGAGCAGGTGTGGCAATCGTTACACCGATGACAGAAACATTAGAAGTGAACTATGAAAAGCTGGGAGAACTCATTGAGGATCAGATTGCCGGGGGAACCGACGCGATTATTATCTGCGGAACGACAGGGGAATCTTCGACACTGACCCATGAGGAGCATCTGGAAGCGATCCGTTATACCGTGGAGAAGGTAAATCACCGGATCCCGGTCATTGCAGGGACAGGCTCTAACTGTACGCAGACGGCATGTTATCTGTCTCAGGAGGCAGAGAAGTACGGCGCAGACGGACTGCTGCTTGTTTCTCCGTACTATAACAAAGCGACGCAGAAAGGCCTGATCGCGCATTATACGGCGATTGCAAACAGCGTGTCTCTGCCGATTATTCTGTATAATATTCAGAGCCGTACCGGTGTGAACATTGCGCCGGAAACGATTGCCGAGCTGGTGAAAAATGTGGACAATATTGTGGGAGTGAAGGAAGCGTCCGGCAATATTTCCCAGGTTGCAAAGATTATGCACCTTACGGGCGGAAATATTGACCTGTATTCCGGAAATGACGATCAGATCGTTCCGCTGCTGTCCCTGGGCGGCAAGGGCGTCATCTCCGTTCTGTCCAACGTGGCGCCGAAGTATACACACGATATCGTGATGAAGTATCTGGAAGGAAATACAAAGGAAGCCTGTCAGATGCAGCTGAACGCGCTGCCGTTGATCGATGCGTTGTTTTGTGAGGTAAATCCGATTCCGGTAAAAGCAGCCCTCAACCTGATGGGTAAGGAGGTAGGACCGCTGCGCTCACCTCTGACGGAGATGGAACCGGCACATCAGGAGAGACTGGCGGCGGAGCTGAAGGCGTTTGGCCTGATGTAAGCGGGACGGAGGTCGGAACAATAACGATTCGTTGCGGTTTGTGACAGGAGGAACAAAAAGAAAATGGTAAAGATAATTATGCATGGCTGCAATGGTCATATGGGTCAGGTGATCTCGCAGCTTGTAAAGGATGATCCGGCGGTTGAGATTGTGGCTGGTGTTGATGTGACTGACAACAGAGAGAACGGGTATCCGGTTTTCACGGATCTGAAGGATTGTGATGTGCAGGCGGATGCGATGATTGATTTTTCATCGTTCAGGGCGACCGACGGAGTTCTGGAATACTGCCGCAGCAGACAGCTTCCATTGGTGCTGTGTACCACAGGTCTTACGCCGGAGCAGGTGGAAAAGGTGCAGAAAACCAGCGAAGAAGTCGCCGTGCTGCGCTCTGCCAATATGTCCCTGGGAATCAATACACTGCTGAAGCTGATTCAGGAGGCGGCGAAGGTTCTGGCATCTGCGGGCTTTGACATGGAGATTGTGGAGAAACACCACAAACTGAAATGCGACGCTCCCAGCGGAACGGCTCTGGCTCTGGCGGACAGCCTGAATGAGGCGATGGATCACGCTTATCATTACACGTTTGACCGCAGTCAGCGTCATGAGCAGAGGGATCCGAAGGAAATCGGGATTTCAGCAGTGCGCGGGGGAACCATCGTCGGAGACCACGATGTGATTTTTGCAGGACCGGACGAAGTGATCACGTTCTCTCACCAGGCTTATTCCAAGGGAGTGTTTGGAAAAGGCGCGATAGAAGCGGCGAAATTCCTTGCAGGAAAGCCGTCGGGCCTGTACGATATGCAGGATGTGATCGGCTGATTCAGTTTGCTGAACCGCTGCAGATTCCCGGAAAAATGCATCGAAAAAATCAAAGATGCATTGAAAACTTAAAATTATGAAAACAGCAGCCGCAGGCGCTCGGAAAACAGACGAGTGACTGCGGCATTTTTTTATTTTTTCGATCCGTATATTCGGCATGATTTTCCGTATACTACTACTGGTACATCAGAAAACGATGAGAAAAAGGAGATGGGAAAATGAAAAACAGAAAAACGGCGCTGCTTGGAGTAGTGTTTGCCGCTGCATTGATGGCAATGACTGCCTGCGGCCAGAAAAATACTGACCGTCAGGACACAGGCGGAGAAAACATGATCAACGATGTCACAAACGGTACCGATCAGAAAGACCAGACGAATCAGAATGACACATTGGGAGACGATATGGAAAATGCAGGGGAAGATCTGAAAGACGGAGCGGAGGATGCGGCCGACGGTATCAGGGATGGCGTTGAGGATGCGGCTGACGGCGTCATGGACGGGGCCGAGGACCTGATGGATGGGACAGAAAACAATACCCGGAATACCGCAGACAAAAATCAGACAGATACGCAGAACAATAACAATCATAAATAACATTCCGATATCCCGCGGCCGGAAGCATCCGTATCAGAAGGCTGGAAAAAACAGGTAAAAAATGAAGCGGCAGCAGTTCAGCCAACGCATCCGGCCATTGAAAATCGCTTCGCGATGGTCCGGATGCCCGCAGGCACTATGCTTTCCTACGGTCTGTGCAGAGAAGGCACAGACCTGGCTGAACTGCAGCGATTTGCCGCTGCAGGGTCTGCATCATCTTACAAAATTTGTGAAAACAGGATTTTCCTGTTCCGGAAGACCGTAAGCTTCACGGCCGAGGCGGATGCTCTTGATCAGAAATGCCATGTTCCGTCCGAGAGTACGCATGGTCTGCAGACCTTCGATGTCCTGACGGACTTCTTCCGGGGAGTTTCCGTGAACCATATTCCAGTACTGGCTGGATACGACAGGCATCTGGGAGATTGTAAAATATTTGTTCAGCTCATCGAAAGTTGCGGTGTTTCCGCCTCTCCGGCAGCTTACGACAGCTGCGCCCACTTTCATACGTTTGTCTGCAGTTGTACTGTAAAACAGACGATCCATAAAAGATACCAGAGTTCCGTTGGCAGAGGCGAAGTATACGGGAGAACCGATGACGATTCCGTCACAGTCGCAGAACTTTGGAGCGACCTCGTTCACCAGATCGTCGAAAACGCATTTTCCGGTAGTCTTGCATTTGCGGCAGCCGATGCACCCGCGGATCGGCCTGTTTCCGACCTGGATAATTTCTGTGTCAATGCCTTCCTGATTCAGAGTTCTGGAAACCTCGTCCAGCGCGGTGTAGGTACATCCGTTTTTGTTGGGACTTCCGTTGATCAGGAGAACATTGGGGTTTCCGGATTCTTTTTTCTGAGTTGTCTGTGAACATTCCATGTGAGAACCTCCTTGCTGTGAAAAATTTCTCAGACCGGCAGCCGACGGCGGGAGTGATTGCGTCCTTCGCGGGCTGTCTGGGTGGTACATATTCGTAACGGTTACACATATATTATAGAACCTGGCGGCGAGGAGCCGTCAAGAAAAATTTTCAGGCACGTTCTGAATCATCCTGCTGCGGTATTCCGAGGGCGTGCAATCCATATGCTGCTTAAACAGGGAGATTGCTTTCTGGATCCGCTGAGAAGTCAGGTGGGCAGTAAAGGAGGTATTCATATATTCCTTGAAAAGTCTGGAAAAATGATATTTGCTGAATCCCTGTCCCAGAAGAAGGAGCAGTTCCATCAGGCAGATCTGCTTTCTGGTATCGCGGAAAGGCTCTGATGAGGCGGAGAGTTCTTTGATCCGGAAAAGAAGCCGGGCGGCCTGTTCTGCCTGTTGGGGAGCTTCCTTTGAGGACAGAAGATGGCGGTGAGTAATAAAATCCTGCAGCATATGCAGCTCGTTGGTACAGGAAAGCATCTGTCCAGGGAACTGTATGATCAGCACAGAGCCTTTGGGCGCTGATTCAATGGAATGAAGCTCGCAGGGCCATACCGTCAGCAGATCATTCTGCTTCAGAACATAGGTTTCGGAGGATATGGTAAAAACCGTCTCTTCGGGAGACAGACACAGAATAAATTCGCCGTACGTGTGCCAGTGAGAGGCAAAGCCGGTTGGAGAATTGAGGTATGAGACATTGATAAAGCTGGTGTCGTGAAAGGGAATGTCCTCATATTGATTTGTCTGGTCCTGATTGCTCATAATTTGCCGCCTTTCCGATTTGTGAAATATAGTTTAATAACTAAACAATATCATCATATCACATTTTGTGCACCGGGGAAAGTGGCAATTCTGTTCGAGAATTTTCAATTGCCGGATGCCGTAACAGTTCAGTCGGCCGAATTGTAACTGATTGTTACAGTGCAGACCTGCTGCGGGGTTTTTGACTTCTGATGGCTGGACAGGAGGGGCGGGATTTTGTATGATAGAGGAAAAGACGGGAAAAGGTATGCAGAACAATGAAATATGAAAGAATCAGAAAAGGAATTTTTCTTCAACGTCCCAACCGCTTTCTTGCCAGCGTGGAGCTGGACGGATGCAGTGAGCTCTGCCATGTGAAAAATACAGGAAGGCTGGGAGAGCTGCTGGTCAGAGGGGCTGGGGTCTGGGTTCAGGAGCAGAATGCTCCAAAGAGAAAGACGCGGTTTTCTCTGATTGCCGTAGAAAAGGACGGGGTTTGCTACAACATTGATTCCCAGGCTCCGAATCTTCTTGCGAGAGAGTGGCTGGAGAGCGGGCGTGCCTTTCCGGGCAGCAGGATCACAGAGATACGGCCCGAGCAGAAGTATGGGAATTCGCGGTTTGATCTGGCATTCTGCCGCGATGGAAAAAAGGCATTGATGGAGGTGAAGGGCGTTACGCTGAATCAGAACGGCGCGGGCCTGTTTCCCGATGCACCCACGCTGCGGGGCGAAAAGCATGTGCATGAGCTGATTGCATGCCGCAGGGACGGATACGAGGCGTATCTTCTGTTTGTTGTAAAATTCGGAACCGCCAGGTGTTTTATACCCAATGTTCCCCGCCAGCCGGAATTTGCAGAAGCCCTGTGTGAGGCGGAACGCTCGGGTGTACAGGTGATGGCCGTGCGCTGCAGCGTCCGGCCGGAGAAGGTGGAGATTGCGGAGAGGATTCCTGTGATACTGGAGGAAAAGTAAAAAAGGCAGTGTCTCAAAAGAATACCGTTTTGCCGGAAACCGGAAGGAGGAAGGCAGAACGGATTTTTTCTTTTTGAAACGTTGCTGATGCAACGGAAATTCTGAAAAAATCATAGTATGATGAGATCGTTCAGCAGGAACCCACAGTGGCGCCGCGGTTCTGACCGCTGAATAAGACAGGATCATTACGTTGGCTGTTCCGTTGACGGAACGGTTACAGGTTACAGATATTATCAGGCAGAAGATTTCAGTGAGAGGAGAGAACAGAATGCTGCGAAAAATTATTCAGATTGATGCGGACAAGTGCAACGGCTGCGGGCTGTGTGTCCACGCCTGCCATGAGGGTGCGATCGGAATGGTGGATGGAAAGGCAAAGTTGCTGCGCGACGACTACTGCGACGGTCTGGGGGATTGTCTGCCGGCCTGTCCGACAGGGGCGATTTCGTTTACCGTTCGGGAGGCGGCAGCCTATGATGCGGCAGCGCAGGCGGTCCGCGGCTGTCCGGGCGGTCAGGCAAGGAGTATCAAAAGCCCGGAGCAGGAAGCCGGACAGGGAAGCACGATGAAACAGAAGAACGGTTCACAGGAAAGCGACAGATTGTCCGCCCTGCAGGAAACGGAAGCAGGAAGCGGTGAAAAACAGTCGGTTTCGCAGCTTCGCCAGTGGCCGGTACAGATCAAACTGGCTCCTTTGGAGGCTCCGTACTTTCAGGACGCTTCGCTGCTGATTGCTGCGGATTGCACCGCCTATGCCTATGGGGAGTTTCACAGGGATTTCATCCGCGGAAGAATTGCGCTGGTGGGTTGCCCGAAACTGGATATGGTGGATTATGCAGAAAAACTTGCGGAAATTTTCCGGAGAAATGAGATCAGAGACGTTACAGTCGTACGGATGGAAGTGCCGTGCTGCGGAGGCATAGAACAGGCAGTGAAAAAGGCCCTGCAGAACAGCGGAAAATCCCTTCCCTGGAAAGTTGTTACGATTTCTATAGATGGAAAAATTCTTTCGGCAAACGCGTAAAAGGAGGAGAATATGGAACAGAAAATGTTTTGTTTTCAGTGTGAACAGACCGCCGGATGCAGCGGATGTACGGGAAAAGCGGGTGTATGTGGGAAAACTGCCGAAACGGCGAATCTTCAGGATGAACTGACAGGGGCCCTGATCGGTCTTGCCTGTGCCTGCACAACCAATCCGGCGACGGAACATACGGACCGGCTGATTCTGGAGGGGCTGTTTACCACAGTTACCAATGTCAGCTTTGACGATGCCGCCATCCGCCGGATGACGGATGCGGTAAGACAGGAAAAAGAGCGGATTGCCCCGGGATGCGCGTCCTGCATGGCCCGCTGCGGAAATACGGATGATTACGACATGAAAAGGCTGTGGGAAGCCGAAGAAGACGTGCGGTCCCTGAAATCCCTGCTGCTCTTCGGAATCCGGGGAATGGCGGCGTATGCGTACCATGCGATGGTTCTCGGCTATGTCAGCGGGGAGGTAAATGATTTCCTTCGCAGAGCGCTGTTTGTACTGGCCCAGGACTGGGAGACGGAGCAGCTGCTGCCGGTGGTCCTGGAAACAGGAAAAGTGAATCTCACCTGTATGGAACTTCTTGACCGCGCCAATACAGAGACCTACGGAAATCCGGTGCCGACCACGGTTCCGCTGAAGGTGGAAAAGGGTCCGTTTATTGTGATTACCGGCCATGATCTGAGGGATCTGAAGCTTCTGCTGGAGCAGACAGAGGGAAAAGGCATCAATATTTACACTCACGGGGAGATGCTTCCGGCCCACGCTTATCCTGAACTGAAAAAATACAGCCATCTGAAAGGAAATTTCGGAACCGCATGGCAGAACCAGCAGAAAGAATTCGCCGGAATTCCGGCGCCGATTCTGTTTACGACCAACTGTCTGATGCCGGTAAAGGAAAGCTATTCCGACCGTGTATTTACCACGGAAGCCGTGACCTGGCCCGGCATGCCGCACATCGGCGAAGACAAAGATTTTACGCCGGTGATTGAGAAGGCTCTGGAGCTGGGAGGCTACCGGGAAGATCAGGAATTTACAGGAATCAACGGCGGCCACGAAGTGACGACAGGATTCGGCCACGAAACCGTTCTGTCTGTGGCGGACAAAGTTGTTGAGGCGGTGAAAAGCGGGTCCATTCGCCATTTCTTCCTGGTGGGCGGCTGCGACGGGGCACGCTCCGGAAGAAATTACTATACGGAGTTTGTCAGACAGGCGCCGGAAGACACGGTGATCCTCACGCTGGCCTGCGGAAAATACAGGTTCAACGATCTGCAGTTTGGAACGATCGCCGGACTGCCACGGCTGATGGATATCGGCCAGTGCAATGACGCCTACAGCGCAATAAAGATTGCCGCGGCGCTTGCGGATGCTTTCCGGTGCGGTGTCAATGATCTTCCTCTGTCGATGGTGCTTTCCTGGTATGAGCAGAAAGCAGTCTGTATTCTCCTGACGCTTCTGCACCTGGGAATCAAAAATATTCGTCTCGGTCCCACGCTTCCGGCGTTTCTTTCGCCGAACGTGCTGGATCTGCTTGTAAAAACTTACGGTATCGCTCCCGTAACGACGCCGGAAGAGGACCTGAAGGTTCTGCTGAAAAACTGACAGACCTGTCGGAACAATTTCAGACAGCCATCTCCCCGGCGGCCCAAAAAAGGCCGGAGCCGGACGCATATGTCGTCGGCTCCGGCCTTTTTTGCATCCGCAGGGCGTGCGTAAAAAAAGATTGTGAAGGCTGAAAAAATAAGGTATACTAAGGATATCATCAGCCGCCGGAAGTACCAGGAACATTCCGAACGCGTCCGCCCGGCTGACAATCATTGCGCAGAGCGCCGGAATGGAGAAACTGTACGGGACCGCTGGAAACACGCGTCTTCCCGGAACTCTGTCCTGTCGTCTGCCAAAATACAGAGCAAAGGATGGGAATGTCAAATGTTAAGAATTGGTTTGCTGACAAGCGGCGGCGACTGCCAGGCACTGAACGCGACGATGCGCGGCGTGGTAAAAGGTCTGGCCAACAATGTAAAAGATCTGGAAGTATATGGATTTATGAACGGCTATAAAGGTCTGATTTACGGAGACTACCGGATGCTGACTTCGAAAGACTTTTCCGGAATTCTGACGCGTGGAGGCACGATCCTGGGAACCTCCCGCCAGCCGTTTAAGCTGATGCGTGTTCCGGATGAAAACGGACTGAACAAGGTAGAAGCGATGACTCAGACCTACCATAAGCTCCGCCTGGACTGCCTGGTAATCCTCGGCGGAAACGGAACGCAGAAAACAGCGAATCTTCTGAGGGAAGAGGGTCTGAACATTCTTCATCTGCCGAAAACCATCGACAATGATATCTGGGGCACGGACATGACGTTTGGATTCTACAGCGCGGTTGACATTGCAACGGAAGCGATCGACTGTATCCATACAACGGCTTCTTCCCATCAGAGAGTGTTTATCGTGGAGGTTATGGGACATAAAGTAGGCTGGCTGACGCTGTATGCGGGAATTGCCAGCGGCGCCGATGTCATTCTGATTCCGGAAATCCCGTATGATATTGATAAGGTTGTGGAGGCGATTGAGAAACGCCGTAGAAACGGCAGCGGATTTACGATTCTGGCAGTTGCGGAGGGCGCAATCTCGAAGGAGGATGCGGCGCTGCCAAAGAAGGATATGAAGAAAAAGATGGAAGCGAATGCCAAAAAGTATCCGTCTGTCTCCTACAAGATCGCAAAGGAGATCGAGGAAAAGACAGGAATGGAGATCCGCGTTACCGTCCCGGGACATATGCAGCGCGGCGGCAGCCCATGTCCTTATGACCGTGTGCTTTCCACACGGATCGGTTCCGAGGCGGCCCAGCTGATTATGAATAAAGAGTACGGCTATATGGTGGGAATCGTCAACGGAAAGATCAAAAAGGTTCCGCTGGAATCCTGCGCGGGCAAACTGAAGACCGTTGCTCCGGACGATCAGGTCGTACAGGATGCAAAACGGATCGGAATCAGTTTCGGCGACTGACGGCAGCGTGCCAAACGGCTGCAATTTATGACAGAAATCAGGAGAGACATTCATGAGTTATACTGCTCTTTACCGGAAATTCCGGCCGGACACCTTTGCGGACGTCAAGGGGCAGGATCATATCGTTACAACACTGAAAAACCAGATGAAAGCCGACCGGCTCGGACATGCTTACCTGTTCTGCGGAACCCGCGGGACAGGTAAGACTACGATAGCCAAAATTCTCGCAAAAGCGGTGAACTGCGAACATCCGGTGGACGGCAGCCCCTGTAACGAATGTGCGTCCTGCAAGGCGATTCAGGCGGGAATTTCCACCAATGTGATAGAGATTGACGCAGCGTCCAACAACGGCGTGGACAATATCCGGGAAATCCGGGACGAGGTGGCCTACCGGCCGACCCAGGGAAGGTATAAGGTTTATATTATCGACGAGGTGCATATGCTTTCCACAGGTGCGTTCAATGCGCTTCTGAAGACCCTGGAGGAGCCGCCGTCCTACGTGATTTTTATTCTGGCGACCACGGAGGCGAACCGGATTCCGGTGACGATTCTGTCCCGCTGCCAGCGCTATGACTTTAAAAGAATCACCGTGGATACCATTGCGGACCGGCTGAAGGAACTGATGGAAGCCGAGCATGTGGAAGCGGAGGAAAAGGCCATCCGCTATATCGCAAAGGCTGCGGACGGCGCGATGCGTGACGCTCTGAGTCTTCTGGATCAGTGCATTTCCTTTTACCTGGGCGAAACGCTGACCTATGAAAAGGTGCTGGAGGTGCTGGGCACCGTGGACACGGAGATTTTCAGCCGCATGCTCCGGTGTATTCTGGGCGGGGACGTGTCCGGAAGCATTCATACCCTGGAGCAGCTGATTCTCCAGGGAAAAGAGCTTGGACAGTTTGTTGCGGATTTTACCTGGTATCTGAGAAATCTTCTGCTGGTCAGAAATTCGGGAGAGGAAGAAGAGGTGCTGGATGTGTCCGAGGAACAGTACCGGCTGCTGCAGGAAGAGAGCAGAATGGTTGACGATGAGACGCTGATGCGGTATATTCGTATTCTGTCGGAACTTTCCAGTCAGCTGAGATACGCGGTGCAAAAGAGGGTGCTGGTGGAAGTGGCGCTGGTAAAACTCTGCCGTCCTCAGATGGAGACGAACCTGGATTCTGTCCTGGACCGGCTGAGGGTTCTGGAGGAAAAGATGGAACAGGGAATTCCTGTGCAGGCAGCTCCGGCTGCAGCGTACGGCAGAACGCCGGCGCCGGCGGCCGGTGTGCCGGGAACGGATCCGGTGCAGGAAAATCCGGCGGCACAGCCTGCGGGAAAAGCGGCGCCGGAGGATCTGCAGAAAATCCGCGCCCAGTGGAAAATGATCGCGGGACAGGCTCAGGAACCTTTCCGGCATTTTCTTCTGAACGCTGTTCCGAAATATAACAGGGAGACGGGAGAAGCGCGGCTGTTTGTGGAATTTCAGGATAATCTTGCCGCGATGTATCTGGAGCGGCCGGATGCCCGTCAGGAATTGCTGCAGATTATAGAGCAGACAATCGGAAAGACCGTGGATCTGGAAATGATTCTGGCGGATCAGAAAAAGAACAGCGCGCTGTCCGAAATATCGGTGGACAGTCTGCTGCAGGAGGCGGTTCATATGCCCATCGACTATGACGATGACGACGAAGAACCGGAGGAATTTGAGTGATGGCGCGGGGAGTGCGTCAGTAAGGAGGAAAGAATGGCAAAACGTGGAGGATTTCCGGGAGGAATGCCCGGAAACATGAACAATCTGATGAAGCAGGCGCAGAAGATGCAGAAGCAGATGGAAGAAAATCAGAAGGCGCTGGAGGAAAAGGAATTTACCGCATCAGCCGGCGGCGGAGCGGTGGAAATCACTATCTCCGGAAAAAAGGAAGTCACCGCAGTGAAGATCAAAGAGGAAGTTGTGGATCCCGATGACGTGGAGATGCTGGAGGATCTGATTATGGCGGCAACCAATGAGGCCCTCCGGAAAGTGGAAGAGGAAGCGGCCGCCGCAATGTCGAAGCTGACCGGCGGTATGGGACTTGGCGGAGGCTTTTCATTCTGATGGACTACTACAGCGGATATATCAACAAGCTGATTGAGCAGCTGTCCCGTCTGCCGGGAATCGGCGCGAAAACGGCCCAGCGGCTTGCCTTCCACATTATGAGTATGCCCGCGGAGCAGGCGAAGCAGCTTGCATCGTCGATCACGGAGGCGAAGGAGCATGTGCAGTACTGCAAGTGCTGCCAGACGCTGACGGACAGCGAGCTCTGCCCGATCTGCCGGGATGCGAAGCGGAATCAGAAGCAGATCATGGTGGTGGAACACCCGCAGGATCTGGCGGCATACGAAAAGACGGGGCGCTATGAGGGCGTGTACCATGTGCTTCACGGAGCCATTTCCCCGATGCTCGGGATCGGACCGGACGATATTCGTCTGAAGGAACTGATGCAGCGGCTGCAGGGAGATGTGGACGAAGTGATTATCGCCACAAATTCCAGCCTGGAAGGCGAGACCACAGCCATGTATATCAGCAAACTGATCAAGCCCACAGGAATCCGTGTGACCCGGATCGCCAGCGGAGTTCCCGTCGGAGGCGATCTGGAAAATATTGATGAAGTGACACTGCTCCGGGCGCTGGAAGGGCGGACGGAACTGTAAAGCTGTCGTAACCATTCGGTGTTGCAGTTCCGCTGAACGGTTACGGGCTGCGCTTGACAGGAGAGAAAGAATATGGGAAAAAAGCGGGTGACGTCTGAGGATGTGGCCAGAGCCGCAGGGGTGTCCCAGGGAACGGTTTCGATGATTCTGAACCGGAAGGAAAATGTTTCCTTTGGAAGGGAAACTGTCCGGAAAGTGGAGGAGGCGGCCCGGGAGCTGGGATACGAGGTGCCGAAACGGAAGACACGGAAGGAAAACAGGCATAAGCTGATCGTTGTGTTCTGCCCGACGCTGACCAATCCTTATTATGTGATGCTTCTGCAGGGCATTGAGGAAGTGGCGAAGGAAAAGGGCTACGGCGTGTTTGTGTGCAATACTCAGAGGGATCTGAAGATCGAGGAAAATTATCTGAGGATGATGAAAAGCGTCCGGCCGCTGGGAATTATCTACACCTGTAATCCCAGCAAGAGCTGTAGCGGTCAGGTCAGCGAGCTGGCGTCGGTGGTTCCCCTGGTCATCGTCAATAACCGGGAGGAACTTCTTGAGATCGACGCGGTAGAGCTGAACAACGCAAAGCCGGGGCGTCTGATGGCCCGGCATCTGCTGGACTTCGGACACCGCAAAGTGGCTTTCGCATCACCGCCGCTGACTTCGCGTCAGGGGCAGAGGCTGAAGCGGGTGGAAGGGTTTGTCCGGGAGTTTTCCGAAGCGGGATGCGGTGACGGAGTGATCGTCAAGGCCGCCGCTGACGATGTGGACGACAGAATCCCCAGCATGGATTCGGAGTATAAGATGGGATACACGCTGACAAAGGAGCTGCTTCGGGAAGACAGGGAGCTGACGGCGATTGCAGGAATGAACGATATGATTGCGTTCGGGATTATGGATGCGCTGCTGGAGGAGAAGATCCGGATTCCCGGGGAAATCTCTGTGCTTGGCTGTGACAATACCATCTATTCCAGCCTCCATGCGATCTCGCTGACGACCATTGACCATTTTGTCTCCCTGAAAGGGAGGGATGCCTGCGACATTATCATCCGTAAAATCCATTCGCAGCGAAGCTACCACGAAGGCGACGAGCCGATCAGCACCTATCATATCGAGTATGAGCCGAAGCTGATTGCCCGCCGGAGTACTTCCTATGTGCGGGGAGGCTCACTGAAAGGCGGCGGAACAAAAAAGAAAAATAAACAGGACAGAGAAAATTATTAATAATAATTCTGAGCTGTGGGTGTGGAAAATGCAAAAAAGGCGCAGATATCCAGCGGAAAAGCCTGTAAAAGCCAGGTAAATTATTAATAATATTGAATTTATTAATTGAAAATTTTATTAATAAAAATTCCGCAGGGTTGACCTTTTGCTGAAAATTTCCTATACTTACAGTACAAAGTACAGTCGCTGAATAAATGATGCAGCCGTTCAGGCAGATGAACGGCAACTGGATGACGCAGCGACAAAATAACGGTAATGTATAAGGAGGTACATCATGAAATTTTTTATCGACACAGCAAAGGTAGAGGATATCCGCAAGGCAAATGATATGGGCGTGATCTGCGGCGTTACGACGAACCCTTCCCTGATCGCAAAAGAGGGACGTGATTTTGAGGAAGTAATCAAAGAGATCACAACGATTGTTGACGGACCGATCAGCGGAGAAGTAAAGGCGACTACCACAGACGCTGAGGGAATGATCGCGGAAGGACGTGAAATCGCAAAAATCCATCCGAACATGGTAGTAAAGATCCCGATGACCGTGGAGGGACTGAAAGCAGTCAAAGTACTGGCCTCCGAGGGAATCAAGACGAACGTGACTCTGATCTTTACCGCAAATCAGGCGCTTCTGGCAGCCCGTGCAGGCGCAACCTATGTATCTCCGTTCCTGGGACGTCTCGATGACATCAGCGTGCGCGGCGTAGACCTGATTCGTGAGATCGCCGAGATCTTCGACGTAGCCGGAGATATTGACACCCAGATCATTGCGGCAAGCATCCGCAACCCGATTCATGTAACCGACTGTGCGCTGGCGGGAGCTGATATCGCGACCGTTCCGTATGCAGTTATTGAGCAGATGACAAAACATCCGCTGACTGACGCCGGAATTGTGAAATTCCAGGCAGATTACAAAGCTGTATTTGGCGAGTAAAAAAAGGAGAACATTATGAACGTATTGGAACTTCAGAAAACCGTGAACGAGATCCGCAAGGGGATCGTCAGCGGTGTACATGCGGCAAAGGCCGGCCATCCGGGCGGTTCTCTGTCCGCGGCTGAAATTTTTACTTATCTGTATTTTGAAGAGATGAAAATTGATCCGAAGAATCCGAAGGATCCGGACCGCGACCGTTTCGTTCTGTCCAAGGGACATACGGCTCCGGGTCTGTATGCGGCGCTGGCGGAGAGAGGATATTTCCCGAAAGAGGATCTTCTGACCCTGCGCCACCTTGGATCTTATCTTCAGGGACATCCGGATATGAAACATATTCCGGGTGTCGACATGTCCAGCGGTTCCCTGGGACAGGGAATCTCCGCGGCGGCGGGAATGGCTCTGGGCGCAAAGCTGGGACAGAAGAATTTCCGCGTGTATACCCTGCTGGGAGACGGAGAGATTCAGGAAGGACAGGTGTGGGAAGCGGCGATGTTTGCCGGTGCGAAAAAGCTGGATAATCTGGTTGTCATTGTGGATAACAATGGTCTGCAGATCGACGGTCCTGTGGATAAAGTAAACACACCGTACCCGATCGACAAAAAGTTTGAGGCGTTCAATTTCCATGTGATTGACGTGGCCGACGGAAACGATTTTGAACAACTGAAGGCGGCGTTTGACGAGGCCCGCACGGTGAAGGGAATGCCGGTGGCAATCATCGCCAAAACCCTGAAAGGAAAAGGCGTATCTTTTATGGAAAATCAGGTGGGATGGCACGGAAAAGCTCCCAATGACGAGGAGTATAAAATTGCGATGGAAGAGTTGGAAAAGGCAGGTGAAGCGTTATGTCAGAAGTAAAGAAGATTGCAACCAGAGAGAGCTACGGCAACGCGCTGGTGGAACTTGGAAAAGAACACGAGGATGTAGTCGTTCTGGACGCTGACCTTGCAGAAGCTACCAAAACCGGAATCTTCCGCAAAGCGTTTCCGGAGAGACATATCGACTGCGGTATTGCCGAGGGAAATATGATGGGAATTGCAGCCGGACTTTCCACAACAGGATATGTTCCGTTCGCAAGCACTTTTGCGATGTTTGCCGCAGGGCGTGCATTTGAGCAGGTGCGCAATTCTATCGGATATCCGCACCTGAATGTAAAAATCGGAGCGACCCATGCGGGAATCTCCGTAGGAGAAGACGGCGCCAGCCATCAGTGTAATGAGGATATCGCTCTGATGCGCTCAATTCCGGGGATGGTTGTTCTGAGCCCGTCCGACGATATTGAAGCACGCGCCTGTGTGAAGGCTGCCTATGAGCATGAGGGACCGGTTTATATGCGTTTCGGAAGACTTGCTGTGCCGGTGATCAACGACCGTCCGGATTACAAATTTGAGCTGGGCAAAGGCGTCGTACTCCGTGAAGGCAAGGACGTGACAATCGTTACCACCGGTCTGTGCGTGGGATATACACTGGAAGCGGCAGAGAAGCTGGCCGCAGAAGGCATCGATGCGAAGGTGATCAATATCCATACCATCAAACCGCTGGATGAGGATCTGATTGTGGCGGCTGCGAAAGAGACCGGCAAGGTTGTGACCGTAGAAGAACATTCCGTGATCGGAGGTCTGGGAAGCGCAGTGTGCGACGTGCTGTGTGAGAAAGCTCCGACACCGGTAAAGAAAATCGGTATGCAGGATGTGTTCGGAGAGTCAGGCCCGGCCGTGGCGCTGCTTCAGAAATACGGCCTTGACGGCGAGGGAATTTACCGCCAGGTAAAAGAATTTATGGAGTAAAGGCAATCGTTCCGTCGTAACCGTTCGGTCAGCTGAACTGTTACGTTCTGTCAGTGGAACGAAAACGAATACAGAAAATTATGAGAAGCCCCACAGGATGGGGAGAAGGGCGCTGCGCCGGGAATGATAAGAATGTTCCGGCGCAGCGTTTTTGTTACCGTTCAGCCAGCGGAACAGTAACATTTTTCTGATGTACGGTAACCGTTCAGCGGGCTGAACGGTTACGATGTACGAATTAAACAACCGTCTGTTATTGTTGACATTGCCGAAAATGCCGATTATACTGAATGTAATAATGTGCAGTTTTACAGTGGTTTTGCAAAGGAGGAAGGCGGGAAGGTATGGAGACGCGGCTATTTTCAAACCGGAAGCTTGTGGCGCTGATTGTGCCGCTTGTGATTGAGCAGGGACTGACAAATTTTGTGGGCATGTGTGACGGCATGATGGTTTCTTCCGTCGGGGAAGCGGCGATTTCGGGTGTTTCGCTGGTGGATATGATCAACGCCGTTGTGCTTACGTTGTTTGCGGCGCTGGCGGTCGGAGGCGCTGTGGTGACCAGTCAGTTTCTGGGAGCAAAAAATATGGATAAGGCACAGCAGAGCGCCGGGCATCTGGTGCTGATGGCGGGGTGCCTCGGCATTGGCGCGATGGCGGTCTGCCTTGTATTTGCGGAGGGCCTGATGCATCTGTTCTTCGGCTCTGTGGATGATGCGGTGATGGAGGCGGGGCTGATTTATCTGCGGATTACAGCGGTATCGTTTCCTTTCATCGCTCTTTACAATGCCGGGGCCGCGGTCTTCCGGAGTGTCGGGAACAGTAAAATTTCCATGCAGGTCAGCATTTTAATGAATGTGATCAATGTATGCGGCAATGCCCTCTGCGTCTATGGCCTGAAAATGGGAGTGGCCGGTGTGGCGGTGCCTACGCTGGTTTCGCGCGCTGTTGCGGCTGTTCTGATTCTTGTCCTCGCATCCAATCCGCGCAATGAGCTCCACATTACGAAGGAAGGTTTTCTGCATTTCGACGGCGGGATGATGAAGAATATCCTCAGGATCGGCGTGCCGAATGCCTGTGAAAACAGCTTTTTCCAGTTCGGACGTCTGATTGTCGCCAGTATGATCGCGTTGTTCGGCACCATGCAGACCTCTGCCAACGCAGTGGCCAATACGCTGGACAGCATCGGCATTATTGCCGGTCAGGCAATGAGTCTGGCAATCGTCACGGTTGTGGGGCAGTGCGTCGGCGCCAGGGACAACAGGCAGGTGGTCTATTACGTGAAAAAACTGATTGGCTGGAGTTATCTGATGATGGGAGTCTGCAACCTTCTGATTCTGCTGTTTGTCAATCAGCTCATCGGACTGTACAGCGGTCTGTCCCCGGAGACCGTGGCCCTGGCGCGGAGTCTGGTGGTGCTGCACTGTTCTTTTGCGATTCTTATGTGGCCGGTGGCCTTTGTGCTTCCGTCGGCACTGCGCGCTGCCAACGATGTAAAGTTTACCATGTGGGTGGGTGTCGGTTCCATGCTCGTCTTCCGGGTTTTCGGCTCCTGGCTGCTGTGCGTGCAGATGGAGATGGGAGCGATGGGCGTGTGGATTGCGATGATTCTCGACTGGGTCTGCCGCATCGCTTTTTACCTGCCGCGGATGATTTCCGGAAAATGGAAGAGCAAGTACCGGCCGACGTAAACAGATACGACAAGCTGTCAGCTGCTTGTTTCTGTTCCGCAGACGGCGTGGTTTGATATGGAGTCCAGCCAGTAGGTGAGGGACCTGGGTTCCCGCACCTGAATCATGCCGGAAAGTTCCGGAAATTCCGGACAGATTTCCGCAAAGAGATCCGGAGCGCCGTCCAGATAGGCAGGATTGTAGGAAACCGTCTTTTCATTGTTCCAGATGGCGCCGTACAGAATTTCTGTCTCTACCAGATCCTGGAACATGTGGCTTCCGTAGCTGAGCTCCGGCGTATATCCAGCCTGACGGTCGGAGATCTCGCAGATGATCCGGAAGCCGGAGATATCGCCGAAAGTGACCGGGACGCCAAGTTCCGGCGACGAAGTTCCGATCCGCCCGGGAGTCATGAACAGGATGTTTTTCTTCCGGCCTTTGTAAAACCGGTTGAGGGTCCCGACAGCGCGGGCAACCTCATGCTTTCTGGCATAGGGATATTCGTAATATTTTACCGGGTCGATCTGGATCACCACGTCCACCGGCGTGCGGCCGGAAGGTCCCATGGAGGAACCTCTGATCTCAAAAAAGACGGATTCCAGGTTCAGCTGTTCCAGATGAAGCTGCTTCTGGTTCGCGTTGGTATACAGCGGGCGGCATTGGAGCAGGTTGATTACAAAATCTCCGTCTGCATCCATGTTGACGGTATATTCAATGTCTACCGGGTTCTGGTAGACGTGTTCCAGCGTTTTCATCATTTTCTGCATCAGTGAGGTGAATGCATTCTGCTCCAGCAGTTTCTGGCAGCTCACATAGAGGACGTCTCTGTAACGCCCGGTCTGCCGCAGGCGGTTTTCCGCATCGTAGTCGTGTTCCAGAACCATGGATTTGTACCAGTCGGGCAGCAGGGGAAGGAGCGTGCTGAGCGGAACCTCACAGAGACGGTTGGTTTCACAGTCGAGCACGTCGATGTGGCGCTGAGAGAATTTATGACGCTGCTCGTCGGTGGTCAGAACAGTCGCGGCCGGACGGTCAAGGTTGGCCAGCCTCGGGTAATCCTCGCCGGTCCGGTCAACGGCCTTGGTGCCCAGCCCCATGACGATGCGGAGCATTCCCGCGTCAGGGTCCATGTCGGCATACCATTTGTAGGTGCTGTGGCTGTACCCGACGCCAGCGGCTCCCGGCATGAAATACCGGCCGTAGTAAGAGCCGGATACCCGCTGTACCAGAACCGCCATCTGCTCGTCACGTTTTTCCAGGTGCCGCATCAGCCGGTATTCCAGAGCGGAGTAATCCATCGTGCTGGCGTAAACTTTCCGGACCGCGTGTTCAAACTGTTCCAGACGTTCCTCCAGACTTCCCTGGTTGACGCAGAAGACAGATTCATATTTCCCCGCGAAAGCATTGCCGAAGCCGTCTTCCAGCAAGCTGGAGGAACGTACGATAAACGGACTCTGCCCGAAATATTCCACGATATTGATGAAACGGTCCCGGATCGACGCGGGAAAGGTTCCCTCAAGCAAATGTTTCTGCAGCTCCGGGGCTGCGGAAAAATATCCGTCTTTTGTCCGCTGGCGGATCCGCAGCTGCCAGCAGTCGTTGGATACGATATAAGTGTAGAAAACATCGGAGCCAATGTAGAAGGAATCATGCGGCTCATTGTAACCGGCATATTCCGGTACGTCCGTCTCTATGATTTTTCGGGCCAGCAGCATGCCGCAGGCTTTTCCCCCGATGGCGCCGCTCCCGATCATCCGGTCCCGGAGAAGAAAATAATCCTCCGGGCGGAAATAACGTTTTACCAGTTCCCTCAGACGTTCGTCTCTTGTCATCATACTGGCGATGATCTGATTCTCGGTCTCATCGCTGAATGTTCCGCCGGCGTATTCGTGCCTTGCGGCCTGAAAGAACCGGTCATAGCTGTCGAAGGTCTGATCCTGCGCCTGGATCGACGACTTCTGAAGCGTCTGGTAAAAGCGGCTCATGCCGACGCCGTCCTCCACGGTAGTGAACGTGTTTTCCGTCTTCCGGTAACAGTGGGGAAGGAACATTTTCGGCGAATAGCGGTTCCACACCTTCAGCGGGTGCAGGTAGATGTACTTTTCTCCGGAATAGACATCCAGAAGAAGCTGTGTGGTATCCCGGATGCGGGCGACCGCGTCATAGGAGTGACGGCCCCGCAGCAGCGGGAAATAGGCGACGGTATCCAGATCGAACAGATAAGGACAGGTGACGCGAAAAAAGTTGCCCATCATCAGATCTGTGTACCAGACAGACTGAAGCTCGGAGAGGCAGTCGAAAATGTAGAATGCATCCCGCCCCTCCAGTGTGATCTTTTCGTGGATCGCCACAGTGAAAGCTTCAAATCCGACATCGGGATTGAACGTACATACCTGTATCCCGGAAGTGTCTGTGAGAACCGGCTCATGTTGGGCAAAGCGGATATAAATGACATTTCGGCCGTCCTGTACCGCCTGACGGGCGAAGGGCTCTGCGAAAATGCGGAATTCGTCGATGGAAGACACCTGCCACACCACATTGTCTCCAAGACGTATGTAATCAAGAATCTCATCCAGCTGTGGATGTCCGCTTGGTATTTTGTCGAAAGCTGCCATAAAAATCCTCCTCTCTTTGCATGCATCTGCAGACTTTGAAAAATCTGCAAAAAAGCGCAGAACAGAAAGGATAGAACCTCGCTGTTCTGCGCTTTTTTGAAAATATATTCTGTTCCCAGTATACCACAGAACGAAGGGTATTTGCAACGGACAGTGTACCGGTTCAGCCGGCTGTCTTGACTTCCGAATCGCTCAGCCGGCCGAACTGGTACTGTCCGCCGGAAGAGCAGCCGCAGTCAGAGCCGCGGCTCCCAGGGTCTGGAATCCGATCAGGATTCCCTGGGTAATCGCTTCCGCCATATGAAAGACTGTGGAAAGCCGGGTGGTCTGCAGGAGAAGCTGTTCAAAGCTTCCGGAGATGTTGACGATTCCGGTGATAAAGACGTCACCGACTTCCGGAAGATTCTTTCCGGCGCCTGCGCCGGGGCGGATCGGTCCGCAGCCTACCGTGATATATCCCTGATGTCGGCGGGACCCGAGAGAGGCGTCGATGGCGACGACCAGACCTTCCGGATGCCTTCGGCGGATCATTTGCAGCCTGTCCGACAGATTCAGGGCATGAACCGGATCGTCCAGCGTGCCGTAGACATAGAAGCCAAGGCCCCGGTAGGCAGTCAGGCGGTGACCGATCAGCGGGCCAAGACTGTCTCCTGTGATTCTGTCGCTGCCGATACAGAGAAATACCACTTCACAGAATTCCCGGTGTGTCTGAAGAATACAGTATTTCAGGACCTGCGCCAGTTCTTCGCTGGCGGTCCGGCTTCTTTCGTTAATGTAAAAGATTTCTGACGCTTTTTTCCCAAACATCCGCGTGATCCGTCCTTTCCTGAAAGGTTCTGCCGTATATCCGCGGCGGTGACTGTCTCTGTATCAGAACGGTTCCCCGCGGCGGCCGTGTCAATACTGATATCCTTCCCAAAACTGCAGCGGGATATTCGCAGTGAAGAATGTATGAGCTGTTACGATATACGATATTCCCGCCGGAAGAAAAACATGACAGAAAAAAATGTCGGAAAGATTTTGGAATCCCGTCCACAAAACGATAAATTCCGCAAAAGGTCCGTGCTATTGTATTGGAGAAAAGGGAACAGTTCATACGGTCTGTGCATTCCCTGCACAGACCGTATGAACGTATAGTGCCGCGTTAAAAGGGGTGAGTCAGATGATAGAAATTATCTATAAGGAGGAAAAGCAGGAGGCGCGCGGAAACGAGAGCTACTTCCGGCTGCCGAAAAACATCCGGCAGATCGGAGACTGCAAGGGGAAACAAAAGATTTATCTTGAAGATTATGTATATACGTATCTGAAGAAACTTTCGGCGGATGCGTCGGCCGGGAAAGCAGCAATTCTGCTGGGACAGTATAACTGGGCGGACGGAATCGCCTATTTTTTTCTCAGGGGAGCGCTGGAGATTACATCCGTGGAGGTGAGCCCGGACAACCTGAAATTGGACGAAAAGGTCTGGAAGGAAGTCGAAGATACAAAGAACAGATATTTCAGAGATCAGAGTATTCTGGGATGGTTTCTGAGCCTGTCGGGAGAACTGGAAGAAAATGATGAGAGAATTCTGAAAACCCATCTGAACCATTTCGGGGGAAACGACAAAGTGCTGTTTCGGATGGAACCCAATGAGAAAGAGGAAGCCTTTTATATTTATGACAACGGCGCGCTGAAAAAGCTCGGCGGCTTTTATATTTATTATGAAAAAAATGAGGCGATGCAGAACTATATGATCGATCATAACCACAATGCGCGGGTGGAAGATGTGGATCAGGTGGCCGATCAGGCAGTGTCTGATTTTCGTAAGATTGTGGGACAGAAGCAGGAACAGCAGAAAAAGAAATCCGGAAACAGAGTTCTGGCTTACGGAATTACTGTCTGCGCCGCTGCTGCAGCGCTTGCGCTGGGAATGAATTATCTGTCACGGAATCCGGGAATTTTGGGAGGCCGGGATGTGCAGACGGATTCCTCCGCCGTGGCGGCAAATGGAAGGATAACGGCTTCGGGACAGAAAGAAGGGGAGGCTGCCGGCGATGGACAGCAGAAAACGCAGACAGAAAACGGCAGCTCCCGGGCAGTGTCTGAGACCGGCCAGAATACAGACGGAACGGAAAATGACGAGACGGAAGAGAATGCCGGCGGCGGAGCTGACGGCAGCAGCGATACATCTGACGACGCGCTGTCAGGCGGAGAAACAGGAGAAAATGTATCCGACAGCGGGGAAACGGCAAAGGATGGAGAGGGAGGACAGGCAGTTTCCGGAACAGAAACGTCCGGAGAGACATCCGGGGGAGCCCCGGCGGGAACTTCTGAGGAAACGACTGCCGGAACATCCGCGGGAACGGGCGCGGCTGCGGAAACATCGGCAGGTATCCTCACTGAATACACAGTGCAGAAAGGGGATTCTCTTTCCAGAATCAGTGAAAAGTATTATGGCACAATGAGCAGAGTCAAGGATATCTGCGCGATGAACGGAATCACCTCGGAGGATGTCATTTATGCCGGACAGAAAATTTTACTCCCGAAATAAGAGAAAGTATGCTATAATCGGTTTACGGTCGAACCGGGGAAACCCGGGCGGCAAGGGCCTGCCGGGAGGACAGGCTGTATTTGGTAACAGTTCAGCTTGAGTTGTTATTGTATTTGGCATATGCGCAGAACAGTCAGCTGCGGGCGACAGTGACGGGGAGGGACGCGGCCTGGGCAGCTGCAGATACAGACAGGGTACGGGAACTGCTGAAAGACGGAAACCGGGAGGAAGTTCCGGTCAGAGCCCCGTACCATCATACAGGGGCAGAGAATGGAAGAAAAAAACAGTAAAGTACAGAGCATTACAGATTATAGAGAGAAACTGAAGTGGCTCCGGAACCGGAGAGTGATAACGGCAGCTGCCGTTGTCGTTCTGATTCTGGCAGCTGCATTTGGAATCAGAGGATTTATCCGCTACAGAACGTTCAGTTCCTATGAAGTGGTCGCCTCGGATCTGGAGAAGGATACCTTGTCTTCCGGTTATGTCAAACTTGGAAAAAACATACTGAGATATGGAATCAGCGGCGCCAGTCTGATGGACGGGGAAGGAAGCCAGATATGGGATGTTGCCTTCGTGATGGAGAATCCTGCGGCGGAAGTCTCCGGGGAGGCAGCTGCCGTTTATGAGCAGGGAGGAACATCCATCCGTACTTTCGGGGCAGACGGACAGAAGGGAGAGATAACGACGCCCTATCCGATCAGAAAAGCAAAAGCAGCCGGGCAGGGAGTCGCGGCGGCGATTCTGGAGGACGGCGACAATACCTGGCTGAAATATTACAGCACAGATGGAACGGAAATTGCATCTTTGCGGACGCGGATGGACAGTCCGGGATATCCGATGGATCTGAGTCTTTCCCCCGACGGGATGATGATGGCGGTTGCCTATGTCTATCTGGAAAATGGTCAGATAAAGTCGCAGGTTGCGTTCTATCATTTTGGAAGCGCCGGAAAAAACCAGAAAGACAACCTGATAAAATCCATCAGCTATGACAATCTGATGATTCCTCAGCTGGATTTTGTGGATGATTCTACCTGCGTTGCATACACGGAAGACGGTTTCCTTGTCTTTGAAGGGACCGATGATCCTGTGGAAACTGTGAGAGTGGAGGAAAGTCAGGAGATTTTCAGTATCTGCAAAAACAGTGAATATGTGGCAATGGCGATCCGAAGCGGAGACGATGTCCAGCCGTATGCGCTGAAGTTGTACAGCCTCAGCGGCCGTGAGATGTTTCAGGAGAATTTTTCTTTTTCCTATGACAGCATGAGTATCGACAGTGACCGGATTCTGCTCTGGAACCGGGGAGAATTTGCGGTTTACAATTTTGGCGGAATCCTGAAATTCCAGGGCGGAGTGGAAGAAGGACAGATTCAGAATATACTGGCGACAGGAAGAGAGAGATATGTGGGAGTTCTGGATCAGGGACTCATTTATATAAAACTCAGATGAGTTTAAACGATCGGGTTTCTGCGCCAAAAGGAGGAAATTATGAACTGGCTGCTTGTTATTATACTGATTGTGGTAGCGTTGTCTGCCGTCATCGGATATTACAGAGGATTTGTGCGTACTGTGCTTTCGATGGTTTTTCTGATTCTGGTTATGATACTGTCGGGCTGGATCAGTCCATATATCGGCAATGCTCTGGAGGAGCATACACAGATCACGGAGACCATACGAAGCGCCTGCACGGAACTTCTGGAGGATGCTCTGAACAGTCAGGTGCAGACGACAGGGGAGAATGTTCAGGAGCAGGAAAATTATCTCGCTTCCCTGGGTCTGCCCTCTGACCTGTTCCATGGGGGAATGAATGATGAAAATCTTCAGAATGTGCAGCAACAGCAAACGGAATCTGTCGCAGCGGCAGCGGCGGATTATCTGACGGGGCTGGCTGTGAATGGGATTGTGTTTGTGACGTCATTTCTGCTGGCATGGATCATTGTGAGAATCCTGATGAGAATCGCGGATGCATTTGCAGAACTCCCGGTGATCGGATTCTTCAACAGAATCTGCGGAGGCCTGGTCGGCATTCTGCGCGGGCTTCTGTGGGTGTGGATTTTCTTCATTATCCTGACAATTTTTGTGGGTACCGGATGGGGAAGAAGCTGTATGCAGGCGGTCAGAGAGGATCTGTTTCTGAGCTTCCTGTATGACAACAATCTGATTCTCAGAGCGCTGCTGTATGCGTTTACATAAGGGCGCCGCAAGTTTGCCGCAGCTCAGTTTTGCGGCGGAATATTCGGGATTGGAACATACAGGATTCCGGTATTTAAAAAAACATATAAGAGAGCAAAGGCAGCGGGCCGGGAGATTCTGTTCCCGACCCGCTGTCTTTGCTCTCTGCTTTTACTATTTTAGTAACAGTTCAGCCAGCTGAACGGTAACATTTATTTTACAATAAAATGAAAAAAACCTTGACAGAAAAAGGATGCTGTGATAGGATGTAAAAGCTCGCTGAGAACGACAGATGTCTGTAGCGGCGTGAAAGATTCTCTGAATCTCGAAGTTGTTTCCTGAGAAGGAATCCCTTTGGGTTCTGATCTGAGAAGAAAACACAAGGGAGACTGCGGATGGAAAAGAGAATAAAAAAAAGCTGTTGACAAGCACAGAAACTTGTGATAGGATATAAAAGTTCGCTGAGGACAGAGATCCTTCCAAGGCAACAGAGATTTCGAGAAGAAATCAAAAAAAATGAAAAAAGTTCTTGACAAGCGCAAATGCTTATGATAAACTAAGTGAGTTGCTGCTGAGGCAGGAACAGCTCCTGAAAAACGGAGCGAACCTTGATAACTGAACAGTGAAACACATCCTCGAAAGTTCTGAAAGTTAATTCAAAACGATCGAAAGATCCTTTAAAACAGTAAAAGGG
>DWWU01000026.1 GCA_019119555.1 Candidatus Fusicatenibacter intestinigallinarum
AACACAGATCAGAAGTATCACGCTGGCCTTAAGACTCACAAAGGACAGCACAGCAAACAGGGTTACCGGAGCCAGCAGGCTGTAAAACAGCTGGGGAAGATATCTTCCAAAATAGGTCTCCAGCTGTTCCACTCCCTCGGCCGCCATCTGAACCACCTCCGAGGTCGCTGTCTGTTCCCGGTACGAGGCGCCCAGGCGCAGCAGTTTGTCATAAATCTTCTCCCTCAATATGCGTTTCACATCCACGCTGGCCGCAAAGGATGCATGTGCCGCACCTTTGTCACAGCCGAATCGAATCAGGACAGCCGCAGCAAGCACGGCTGCCGTCCGAAGCAGGTCCTGCTGCCGAAGCGTCCCAGCCGCCGCACTCTCCAGCAATCCTGCGACGGAAAACACAACGACAATCTGGCACACCAGCGCCAGCCACTGCCAAAGAACATGATATACAATATACTTTCCCGCATGGGAAAGCAGTCGGATCAGTCTCGTTTTAATCATTCTTTTCCTCCGTTTTTCTTTTTTGCTGTCCGGCTGTTATCTGCTGATCAGATGCCACAGAGCAAGTCCCGGCCGGTACAACAGCATCCTCGGACCGGAATATCTCATCACCACACGGATTTTTTCCCGCATCTCAGGCTTATAGCAATGTACTTTACAGTTGCTGCAGAACGTCTTGTTCTCCATAAACGGACACCTCTCGCTGCGTGCTTTTGCATATTCCAGCAGCTCCTGACATTCCGGGCAAAGGGGATTTTTCCCGGAAGAACGGTGGTTTCCCCTGCAGTACAGACGAATCATCAGTTCCACCACTTCCTGCTCTTTCTTTCTCTTTTTTTCCAGATTCCCGATATTCAATGCGTTTCCTTCCTTTCCCTGTATTCTCAGCAACGCTTCGGCCAGCGGAACGATCACTGTTCTATCATCAATTTCCAGTCCCCCGTTTTCTCTGAGTTAATTCCAACTAACTCTTACGATTATACCAGAAGATTTTCGTTTGTAAAGACTTTTTTGCAGACATCCGGCCATTGAAAATCGCTTCGCGGTGGGCCGGATGCCCGCAGACTCTGCGTTTTCATACGGTCTGTGCAGTGAATGCACAGACCTGGCTGAACTGTAACCAAATGACAACAAAAAAACCGGCACCCTGAAAGCCGTCAGGCCTTTCGCAAGGTGCCGATTCTCCGGAAAAGCAGGCTACTTCTGTCGCCGTTCAGCCAGGAATCTTAAATTTATCGTTTGTTTTCCAGAAGATCTCTGCTGAGTTCCAGGATCTTCGGGCCGTATTTTTCTTTTCCTTTTTTCTCCAGAATCCGTTTGGCAGGGTATGCCGCTCCCATCAGCAGAATTCCAAGAATTCCCACCAGAACTCCCGGAAGATACTGGTTTCCCACCAGACATATACTCATCCCTGTCCCGAAAACCAGTATTCCGACGATTCCCAGCGTCAGAGAAACCGCAGTACTGGCTCCTTTTGCTTTCCGGTCAAGTCTGCGCAGCTGTTCCAGAGCGTCCTCGTCGGGATGTTTCGTCTCATACCTTGCCTGTATCTCCTCCACCTCCCGGCGAAACGCCTGGTTTTCCTTTGCAGAGTAGGTGTAAGAAAATCCCTCCTCTGTCTTCTGTTTCTGATCCATTGTCTCTCTCCTTCCATTATAAGCGGATACGCACGGTAAAAACCGTTCCTTTTCCCAGCCGGCTCTCCACCGAGATATCTCCCTGCACAATATCCACTACCCGGCGGACCATCGCAAGCCCCAGACCATTTCCTTCCTGTGCGTGAGACGTATCTCCCTGGTAAAACTTGTCAAAAATATGCTGTCCGGTTTTCTCGTCCATCCCGCAGCCGGTGTCCGCCACCTGCACCACTGCAAAATCGTCGGACGGATGCAGGGATACGCGGATGGTTCCCCCCTGCCCGGTAAACTTTATCGCATTGGAAATCAGATTGTTCCACACGATCTCCAGCAGTTCTTCATCGCCGAACAGATCCAGATCCTCGATATCTGCCTCCACCTCCAGTTCTTTCTCCTCCCATTTTTCCTCAAATGCAAGAATGCAGCAGCGCAGCTGCTCTCCCAGAGGATACTTTTGGGCTTTGGGATAAATTTCCTGGTTTTCCAGGCGGTTCAGCCGCAGAATGTTTGTCACCAGCCCGGACAGCCGCCGTGCGGTGTCCACGATCGTCACGGTGTATTCTTTTCTCTGTTCTTCCTCAAGCCCGCGGCTGCCCAGAACGGAAGCATAATTCTGAATCACAGCTAGAGGAGTCTTAAGCTCATGAGAAACGTTGGAAATAAAATCCGTCTGAAGCGTCTCCACATTTCCCAGCTCCTCCGCCATCTGATTGATTCCTTCCAGAATCAGATCAAATTCATTTCTCCTCTTTCCGCTGTGCAGAACCGGCGCGCGGTAGCCGAAATTTCCTCTGGAAATCTGTTCCACCGCTTCCAGAATCTCTTTCACAGGCTTCTCAATCACCAGCTTCCTTCGGATTCCGTCGGCCAGACAGACCAGAAACGTCAGAAAAATAATATTGCCGATCATCAGAAGCGGAACCAGAATCTCTTCGTGGCCGCCATGATACTGATTGCGAAATCCGCCGTACAGCAGCAGAGAGCAGCTGCAGACAAACATGGTCAGCAGCAGGAACAGGCCATAGGTTTTCCACGAAAAAATACTGTGTGTGATTCCCCTGGCTTTCTGCTGCTCTTTTTTACTTTCCTTCTTCATGGAGCACCGCCTTATAGCCGAGTCCATGCACCGTCACAATCTCAAAGGAGGTGCAGGCCCGGAATTTATTTCTCAGCCGGGTGATATAGACGTCCACGGTACGGGAATCGGATTCCGTCTCATATCCCCAGAATTCGTCCATGAGCTGAGCCCTGGTAAACGTTTTCTTCGGATAGGACAGCAGCTTGTGCAGAATGTCAAATTCCCGGACCGTCAGAGAAACCTCCTCCCCGTCCAGATAGGCGGTACGTTCCTCTGAATCCATCACAAGACCGCCCACGCAAAGTCTCTTGGAACTGACAATCCCGGCTCTGCGCATCAGAGCTTCCACACGGAGCAGCAGCTCATCCAGCTCAATGGGCTTGACCATATAATCGTCGATTCCGATCCGGAATCCTTTTCGCTTGGACGTCATATCGTCCAGCGCCGTCATAAACAGAATCGGGATCTCCCGGTCCTGCTGCCGGATCGCATCGGCAAATTCAAATCCGTCCATCCCCGGCATCATCACATCCGTGATAACCATATCAAACGGCTCCCGATCCATCGCGTCAAAAGCTTCCTCCGCGTCCGCACAGCCACACGGCTGATAGCCGTTGTCCGACAGCAGCCGGCAGACCAGACGCTTCAGGCTGCCGTCGTCCTCTACCACCAAAATTTTTACCATTTCCGCTCCTCCTGACTGAAATCTCTCAGCATTCCTCACCATTCGCCGCTGAACATGCGGTTGAGAACTGCTGCATTTCCGCATGTTTCTGAACATCTGTAATACTCAGACTGCTGACCCATTACAAACATTTTTCTGAGCATACCATAAAAATGTTAAAGTTTTGTTAATCTTTGCATTTCCTGTCCATATGGGGTAAAATAAATAGCACAGACAAATTCAATCCCCCGGGAACAGGAGTCGGATACTGATGAAGGAAAGAACCTATATTGCCATTGATCTGAAATCTTTTTACGCATCCGTGGAATGTATGGAGCGCGGCCTCGATCCCATGACCACAAATCTGGTGGTTGCCGATCTGAGCCGCACACAGAAAACCATCTGTCTCGCGGTATCCCCGTCTCTGAAATCCTATGGCATTTCCGGACGGTCCCGGCTGTTTGAGGTGGCTCAGAAAGTAAAGCAGGTAAACGAACAGCGAAAAGCGCAGCTGCCGTCCCATCGCTTTTCCGGAACTTCCTGGAAGGATCCGGAACTGAAGGCCCGGCCGGATCTGGCCGTGGATTACCTGGTCGCGCCTCCCCAGATGGCTCATTATATGAAATGCAGTGCAAAAATCTATGAAATTTACCTGAAGTATATTGCCGCAGAGGACATCCATGTCTACAGCATCGACGAGGTTTTCATGGATGTAACCAATTATCTGAAAACCTATGCGCTCACTCCGGAAGAACTGGCGCGGAAAATTCTTCTGGATGTGCTGAACATCACCGGAATCACTGCCACTGCCGGAATCGGGACAAATCTTTTTCTCTGTAAGACCGCCATGGACATTGAGGCCAAACATATCCCGCCGGACGAAAACGGTGTACGCATCGCCAGTCTGGATGAGATGTCGTTCCGCCGTTCTCTCTGGAGCCACCGTCCTCTGACGGATTTCTGGCGCATCGGACAGGGCTATGCAAAAAAGCTGGAAGAACATGGGCTCTATACAATGGGCGATATCGCCCGTTGTTCTGTGGGCAAGGCCGGCGAGTACTACAACGAAGAGCTTCTGTACCGGCTGTTCGGCGTCAATGCCGAGCTGCTGATTGATCACGCCTGGGGTTGGGAGCCCTGTACCATCGCGGACATTAAGGCATACCGCCCGGAATCGAACAGCGTCGGCGCCGGCCAGGTACTGCAATGCCCCTATCCCTTTGAAAAAGCGCGTCTGGTGGTACAGGAGATGGCCGATTCTCTGGCGCTGAGCCTGGTGGAAAAGCGTCTTGTGACACGGCAATTGACGCTGACGGTGGGATATGATATTCAGAATCTCAAAGATTCCCATATCCACCGCAGTTATCACGGAGAGATTGTCCGCGACCGTTACGGGCGAAACGTTCCCAAACATGCCCACGGAACCATCAATCTCCCGGAACCCACCTCATCTTCCGCCCGGATCACCGCCGCCGTCATGGAACTGTTCCGGAACATCGTAAATCCGGAACTGCTGGCACGGAAAATCACGCTGACGGCAAATCATGTGACTGAAGAATCCCTGATCCGGCAGACGGAGACTTACGAGCAGCTGAATCTGTTCACTGATTACAGAATGCTGGAACGACAGCGGGAACAGGAAAAGAAAAAACTGGAAAAAGAGCGGAAGATGCAGGAAGCCGTGCTGGAAATCAAGAAAAAATACGGAAAAAACTCCATCCTGAAAGGGATGAATTTACAGGAAGGCGCAACCACCATTGAAAGAAATCAGCAGATCGGAGGACATAAGGCATGAAAGACTCTTACGATGATATTATTCACCTGCCGCACCACGTATCCTCCACCCATCCGCAGATGTCTGCCGCAGACCGGGCGGCACAGTTCTCCCCGTTCGCCGCACTGACCGGCTACGGAGATATCATTGCCGAGACTTCCCGGTTCACGGATACCCGTGCAGAGCTGGAAGAAGATCTGCAGGAGGAGCTGGGCAGGAAACTCCGGTTTCTGGCAGACCATATTCACGAATCCCCACGGGTGACCGTCACTTATTTTCAGCCGGATTCCCGGAAAGAAGGCGGGACATACCACACGATCTGCTGTACGGTGACAAATGTGGATCCGTCCGTACAGATTCTCCGCACGGAGGAAGGTCTGGAACTTCCGTTCGCCGCTCTGCAGACCGTCGAAGGAAACTGTTTTGAAAACGGTCCTGAGCGATAAGAAAAATCGCAGCAGTTCCGTTCAGCTCAGCTGGGGGAACTGCTGCGATTTTTCTTTGCTCCGGGCCGTTTTTCAGATTTCAGAAGTCCGTCTTTGGACACTCTCCGTACTCAGAGAATGGTCTCCATCCCAACCTTCTGGGGTTTCAGACCGCATTTTTCATAAAATTTCATGGCCGGCTCGTTCAAAGACCAGACATTCAGCGTCACATTGTAGCATCCGCTCTCTCTCGCAAATGCCAGCACAGCTTCATAGAGTTCTTTTCCGATATGCTGTCCGCGAAGCTGCTCGTCCACGCAGAGATCATCAATGTAGAGGGTTTTGATATCCGTCAGAATATTGTCGTTCAGATGCTGCTGAAAGATGCAGAATGCGTAGCCGAGAACTTTCTGACTGTCGTTTACCGCCACAAAAATCGGACGGGAGTCGTCATGGATCAGCGCTCTCAGCTGATCGTCCGTGTATTTCTTCTGTCCTGCCCGAAACAAATCCGGCCTCCCTCTGTGATGAACCATATTCACCTGCACCAGCAGCCGGTCAATGTCCTCCATATCTCTTTCCTGTGCTCTTCTGATTTCCATGTTCTTCTCCTCTCCGGCAAATATTCCTCTTTCTTTTACATTCCCCGACGGTATCCCGTATATCTGCGGATTCTTTTTCCCAGCGCCAGCGCCAGCAGAATCTTCAGCACATCCGGAACCACGAACGGCGCCACGCACCAGCCAAGCACTGTGAAAAGTCCCACCGGACCGGTGGACGACAGATACACCGCCAGAAACCATACCGTTCCAAACGCATAGCAGACAATCAGTCCGGCGAGCATCGCCAGAAACTGCGGGATTGTTTTTCTGCCGACCACCTTTTCCATTCCCCACATCACCAGCGCAGATCCCAGAAATCCGATAATATAACCTCCGCTGGTTCCTGCCAGCGCGCCGATCCCTCCGGTAAAGCCGGCAAACACCGGAAGCCCCACAGCTCCCATCAGGATGTAGACCAGAACCGCCATTGTGCCGCGCTTTCCTCCCAGAACCACAAATGCGATAAACACCGCGAAAGTCTGCATGGTAAACGGCACAGCGGTCGGGATCGAAATCCAGGAACAGACCGCCATAATCGCCGCAAAGACAGCAATGTATACAAGATCCGTCACTGTAAATTTTTTCTTTTGCTCCATTGTTGATGTGCTCATTGTTTCCTCCTCTCAAACCATCTGCCGCGCCGTCCGGCAGAGAGGAAGCTCTTTCACTCAGGCTTTCCTCTGCCTTTCACTGCAGAACCCGCTTTCAGATGTATCTGTCACGAGAGTAGCACATCTCCCTTTGATTGTCAACCATCTATTTTTATTTGTTAACATTACAGTTTACTATTCAGCCTGGTTTGTGCATTCACCACACAGTAAGCTTCCGCTGTCTTTTTTACACGACAGCGTACATAACCATCATCATCACAATTCCAAGAAGAATACCGATGGAATTGATCTGAGCGGCTTTCGCCCCGTCGCCGCCGGCATTTTCTGTCAGCAGCGGAGCAATACTCGCCACAGGCGCCATCATCAGCACACAGATCGCCTGCCGGATATCCCGGGGAAATGGCACCAGAAATACGACCGCCACGGCAAGTGCGATCAGAACCAGATAACGCAGGCTGAAAAATTTCAGCAGCATTTTCCGGTTCTTTCTGTCCAGATTCCACTCAAACAGAATTCCGATGCTGAGCATCGCCAGAAATGCATTGGCATTCCCGGCCACATTTGCAAGTTTCAGCACCGGCTCCGGAAGCCGGAGATGCACAGCTGCCAGCAGGATCATAATCAGATAAGCGTCCGTGACCGGGGAGCAGAAAATCTTCTTCAGAAGAAGGCTGGCTGAAAATCCGCCTCCGTTTCCTTTCCTGCTTTCCGCCAGCGAATAATCCACTCCATACAGGAAAATTGCAACCGCAATGTCAAACAGGCAGAGAGCGGCGAATCCGTTCGTCGAAATCAGTCCGGTCAGAAAGGGAATCGCAAAGTTTCCCACATTAAAACTGTTAAAACTGAACAGATACTGGAGTTTCTCATCTGCGTCTCCTCTGCGCGACGCGGCCATCCCAACCGCCAGCAGGACCGCACAGGTCACAAATCCAATCAGAAAACACCAGAGGAACGACGGCTGAAGTTCCAGATCCTTCAGACCGTTGACCGCCGTCGCCGGCATTGTAATATAGAGGATCACAGATTTCAGAAATTTCGTGTCCTCCACCTTGAAAATTCCCGCCCGTTTAAAGCCGTATCCCAGAAACAGCAGCGCCAGGTATACGACCGTCTGCGTAAATACATTGCTCATTTCCTATCTCTTCTCCTTCTCCCGTTCTTCCCTCCGCGTGCAGGCCTCGCGCAGATACTTCTGTAACGGTTCATCCCTGCTGAACTGTCACATGCTTTTTCTTTTCCCGTCCCGTTCCAAAGACCGGGTACGGACACTTTTTGATCAGCCGGACGGCTACGGGAGGATCTCACATACGGTCAGAAGATCTCCGCACACCCGAAACCGTATGGTCATCCCGGCAAAACTCATCCCGTAAACTCTCTCAGGGTCTTTCTGATAGGCAGGCCGGGGATCATTGGCAAGGATCCCTCTCAGAGCCTTCCGCTTCTGTTCCGGAACCCTGTCCATCAGCGCTTCCGGAATCTCCACCTGCAGTCCGTAATGTTCAAATCTTCCGGCAAATCCTCCCCGTGCCTCCGGGTGACTATCCACATGGGGCAGATAGGGCTTGATGTCCAGAATCGGCGTCCCGTCCATCAGATCCGCGCCCCGGACCCGGAGCACTTTGCCGTACTCCGGATGCTCCTCCACCCGCTCCAGACGCACACTGGAGAGCCCGATGGGATTCGGACGGAACGGGGACCGGGTTGCAAACACGCCCATCCGTGTGTTGCCTCCCAGTCTCGGAGGGCGCACCGTCGGAGACCACTCCCCGCGCTCCGCTTCGGAAAACTCCCAGAGCAGCCAGATATGCGAGTACTCTTCCAGTCCCTTAAGCGCCTCCGGGCGGCGGTATTCCGGCACAAAAACAATCAGCGCCTCCAGTTCCTCCACAAGTCCGCTCTGGCGCGGAATCCCGAATTTCTCAGGAAAATCATTCCGAATATAAGCAATCCGATGAAACTGCGGCACCGGCCGTTTTCCATCCGGACCGACACTGTTTTCAAACGTTTGTTTTTCTGCTTCTCTTGACATATACCACTCCTCATATTTCTTCAGGCACGATTTATTATAACTCTGCCGCCCCCGGTATCGTCAAGCATTGTTTCCTCAGGACAGGAGCAGCAGAAGCGACACGACGGCACTGACCGCAGCCCCTGCCAGAAAAAGCGCCCGGTTGACCATGCCGTCCGCACTGCAGATTCCGAGACAGAATCCCTTTTTCAGCGGATACAGCAGACGAACATTTCTGCGGTTCAGCAGATCAATCAGAATATGCGACAGCATAGCCGCCGAAAAATACGGCGTCATCGCAGGATAAATCAGGCCGGTGAGACTTCCCAGCAGAAACCATCCCGCAAAGGAATGCATAAAAGATCTGTGAGGCTGACTTTTCCCGAAGGTACAGACCGCAAGAAAGATACCGAATCCCACAACCAGCCGGAACAGATTGCTCTCGCGGTCAAAGGACCGGATGATCCCAAGGTGAAACCACAGTTCCGCAATTCCCGCCGCCGCTGCCGCGAGAACCGCAACTGCGGTAATCCGGTTCAGCGTCTCCCTGGAATCGGAAGTAGTCACATCAATATCGCTGATCACAGAACCCACTGCAGCCGCACTGACACAGAGAACCCATTCCCTGAGCTCCGTCGGGCGTGCCGCGCACAGGGCGGCGGCTGTCCCAACCGCCCAGTGGGTTTTGCCGGTCAAATCTTTCCTCCCGCTCTGTCATGTTTCCTTGTCCTTTGTTCCGCAGTTCCCTGTTTTCCAGTTCTCATCTTTCGTTTCCCCTTTTCTTTTCCCACAACCGCAATACATAACGCCCATGCCACATCCCCTCATCCGCAAAACATTTGTTCTGCCTGTACAGTATATCTTTTTTTCACTGGATCCGCAAGTATTTCCGCTGTCCGGATGCCCGCAGGCACTATGCTTTCATACGGTCTGTACAGTGAATGCGCAGACCTGGCTGAACTGTAACCGACAGGCAGCCGCTTTTACGGGCTGAGCGATTTTTGCAGGCCGCGCGTCCGCCTTGACCGGGGTGCTTTTTTCCTGTATAATTGTATAAGAAAAGAGCGTCTGCGAATGATAATGTTATGATTCGCAGGCGCTTTTTCGCATAACAGGAAACTGTGGTTCCGATCCACAGTATTTACCAGCTTTTCTGAGAAAGGAGGATCTCAAATGAAACAGAACCACATCCGGCACCTGAAAAAATGGAGCGCTGACATTGCCGCAGATCTTCTGGGCGGGATTCTCATAGCCGTGGGCACTTACAATTTTGCCGCCATGGCACAGTTTCCAATGGCCGGCCTCACCGGTATCTCCCTGATTTTTTATCACCTGTTCGGACTCCCCATCGGACGCACAGTCATCCTTCTGAATCTTCCCATCGCCGCTCTGTGCTTTCGTATCCTGGGACGCCGTTTTTTTCTTTGCTCCGTGCGCACAATTATCATAACTTCTCTGATCATGGACTACGCCGCGCCTCTGTTCCCGGTCTATTCCGGAGACCGCATGCTGGCGGCGATCTGCACCGGCGTTTTTTCCGGGCTTGGATATGCGCTGATCTATATGCGCGATTCCTCCACCGGCGGCGAGGATTTCATCATGCTCTCCGTCCGGGCTCTCCATCCGCATCTGTCGCTGGGAAAAATCTCCTTTGCCCTGGATGCCGTGATCGTTTTCCTTGGAACACTGATCGTCTCCGGAGATATGGACAGCATGATCTATGGCATGATCGTCACGTTTCTGATGGCTGTGGTTATGGACAAAGTAATGTACGGAATCAGTGCGGGGAAAATGGCTCTGATTATCACAGAACATGCCCGGGAAACCGCAGAAGCGATTGATGCGGCCACCGGACGCGGATGTACCTTTCTGAAAGCGGAAGGCAGCTATTCCCGCGAAGAAAAGGATGTGGTCATGTGCGCCTGCAGCAATAAGCAGATGTACAGGATACGGAATGCAGTCAGAGCGGTCGATCCCAACGCGTTTCTCATCATCATGGAATCCAACGAAGTGGTAGGAGAAGGGTTCCGTTCTGCTCCCGGACAGCCTCCCACTTTGCCGGACGCCCACGGAGAATAACACATGTTTTCTTCCCCGCCGTTTTGTGATACAATCAAGATATCTGACAGAAAACAGAAAAGGGGATACGTACAGCTATGAAAGTTCTGAAAAACAAAACCATCTATGCAGGAAACGGAAAAACAGAATGCGGGTACATCCGATATGACACTATCATCGCGGAAACCGGCCCGATGAGCGAATTCATTCCGCAGGAAGACGACGAGGAGGTACTCACAGAAGCATGCACTGTCATTCCAGGTTTTATCGACGTCCACAGCCACGGCGGCTACGGCTTTGACAGTATGAATGCTTCCCCGGAAGAGATCGACACAATGGTGCGGCGAATGACGGCGGAAGAAGGCATCACCTCCTATTTCTGTACGACGATGACCCAGTCTTATGAGCAGATTGAAACGGCGATGAAAAACATCCGGGCCGCCGCAGAGCAGAATCCTGTGATTCAGGGAATCCATGTGGAAGGACCTTTCGTCTCCGCAAATTACAAAGGCGCACAGAACGAAGAATATATCCGGAAGCCGGATGCCCGGGCGCTCGCCCGCTGGAACGACTTAAGCGGCGGCAGAATCCGTATCGTAACCTATGCGCCGGAAGAGGCCTCCCCGGATTTTGAACACTGGTGTCTTGCCAGCGGAATCCTTCCAAGCGCCGGCCATTCCTGCGCCACCTACGATCTTCTGCGCCGCAGCAAAGCCCGCCACGTCACCCACCTCTACAATGCCCAGCGGGGGCTGAACCACAGAGAACCCGGAGTTACCGGATACGGCCTTCTGACAGACGGCGTCATGGCCGAACTGATCTGCGACGGAATCCATATCCGGCCTGAGATGATCCGCCTGGCTCACAGGGTGAAAGGAAGCAGCGGCATCGAACTGATTACCGACTCCATGCGTGCGAAAGGGATGCCGGACGGAAAAAGTGAACTTGGCGGTCAGACCGTCTATGTAAAGGACGGAACCGCCCGTCTGGAAGACGGCACCATCGCCGGAAGCGTGCTCCGTTATATTCAGGCATTCCGCAATATCATGCAGTTCGCCGGTGTCGGCATCGAAGATGCCGTGCAGATGAGCTCCGTCAATCAGGCTCGGGAATTCGGCCTGACCCAGAAAGGCGCCATTGCCGCAGGACGGGACGCGGATTTTGTGCTTCTGGACGATGCCTGCACGCTGAAAGGGACAGTGTCCATGGGAACCCTCTTTCTTCCGTCATCAGGCATCTCCCCGGCGGCAGGGAAATGAAACAGAATGGCACCGGCGTCCGTTCCGCCTTAACAATGCGGTGCCTCCCTGAAAAAGATTGTTTCAAGGGAAGATACATAAAAGCCGGAAGGATTTTGCAATCCAAAACCTTCCGGCTACGTAATTTCTTTATTCAGATCCCGGCCCATCGCGAAGCAATTTTCCGAGAAATTCACCTTTGCTGCTTTTTTCTATGAACACAGCGTTAAAGCTCAAGTTTTTCTATGATCCCTTTTAACGCTGCCCTGACCGGCGAATCCGCCGGCAGCTGTACCGTGGGACGTTCCTCGCAGTCAAAGCGATAAACCTCCTCATCCTGGGGAACTACTCCCAGCACTTCGTTAAGATTCACATTTGCATTTGCATCTGCATCCACAGCCAACACCGGTTTTTTTCCGGTCTCACAGAGATACTGGATCAGCAAACCGCACAGTGTCGTTTTTCCTACGCCGCCTTTTCCCGATATTGCAATGATATGTCCCATAATTACCTCCTGTACCTTTTGTCTGTTTATAAACATAGTTTTGATTATTTTTTCATATTTATTATAAGAAAACCGTACGGTGTTTCAATCATCAGATTCGGGAAACTGTACGCTTTCTGAACACATTTGTAGAGTTGTATAAAAAGAGGTGTCTGCTTTGAGTTACAAAAGAAAAAATCAATCCATTGACCGGCGTGCAAAGTATACGCAGAATGTCATCCAGACTTCCCTGCTGTCCCTGATGCAGCAGAAACCCTTCACCAAAATTATGGTTACGGAAATCTGTAAGTACAGGAAAGCCGGGAATTTCGTATTCTGTTTTCTGATGAACCGCTTCTGCCCGGCTGCTGAATAAACTCTGTGATCTGTCAAAGGAAAACTTTATTACCAGACTCATGCAGAACAGCCT
>DWWU01000002.1 GCA_019119555.1 Candidatus Fusicatenibacter intestinigallinarum
ACTGGTTATCACAAGAAAAACGGTCACAGACAGCAGTACACAAAGGTGAAGATTGAAAAAATCAACGCTTAATTGCTTATGATCCGTATAACAGTAACGCAGAAAGACGGCGCATACGTTTCTGTTGAATCGGAAGGACATGCAGGCTACGCGGAGGAGGGACAGGATATCGTCTGTTCCGCTGTGTCAGCGCTGATTGTCAATACGGTGAATTCGATAGAAACTTTTACGGAAGACAGACTTCTGTGTGAATCCGACGACGGGTACGTGTATTTCTCGTTTCCGGACGGGTACGGGGCACAGACGGAGCTTCTCGTAAAATCGCTTTTACTGGGCCTTGACAGTATACGCCGCGATTATGGAACAAAGTATTTAAAAATCGCATTCAGGGAGGTGTAGACTCATGTTAAATATGAACCTTCAGATTTTCGCTCATAAAAAAGGAGTGGGATCCACCAAGAACGGCAGAGATTCCGAGTCCAAGAGATTAGGAGCAAAAAGAGCTGACGGACAGGTTGTAAAAGCTGGAAATATTCTTTACAGACAGCGCGGAACCAAGATTCATCCGGGTATCAACGTTGGAAAAGGTAAAGACGACACACTGTTCGCACTGGTTGACGGCCGCGTATCTTTCGAGAGAAAAGGTCGTGACAAAAAGCAGGTATCTGTATATCCTGTATCAGTAGAAGAGTAATGACACATGCGGCTTCAAATCTTTCGCGGGTTTGGAGCCGTTTTTATAAGCAGAATAAGGAGAGAGAGATGTTCGCAGACAGAGCAAAAATTGTGATCCGTTCCGGCAAAGGCGGCGACGGCCATGTAAGCTTCCGCAGGGAACTGTATGTGCCGAACGGCGGACCGGACGGCGGTGACGGCGGCAAGGGCGGCGATGTGATCTTCGAGGTTGACGAAGGGCTGAATACGCTGTTTGAGTACCGCCACAGAAGAAAATTCTCTGCCGAAGACGGCGAACCGGGAGGAAAGCGCCGCTGTCACGGTGGCAATGGTTCGGATCTTGTTTTGAAGGTGCCGGAGGGAACGGTGATTATGGAAGCCGAGAGCGGAAAGGTAATTGCTGACATGTCCGGAGAAAACCGCCGCCAGGTGGTGCTGAAAGGCGGCCGGGGAGGAAACGGAAACATGCATTACGCGACGGCTACCATGCAGGTTCCGAAGTATGCACAGCCCGGACAGCCGGCGCAGGAGCTGGAAGTCCGTCTGGAGCTGAAAGTGATCGCCGATGTGGGACTGGTCGGATTTCCGAATGTGGGAAAATCCACCCTCCTTTCCAGGGTGACAAACGCGGAGCCAAAGATTGCCAATTATCATTTCACGACGCTGACGCCGAATCTGGGCGTTGTGGATATGGAAGGCTGCGGCGGTTTTGTGATTGCCGATATCCCGGGTCTGATTGAGGGAGCCTCGGAGGGCGTCGGACTGGGACATGAATTTCTGCGCCACATTGAGCGCACCCGTGTGATGATCCATGTGGTGGATGCGGCTTCCACGGAAGGTCGGGATCCCATTGATGATATTTATAAGATCAATAAGGAACTGGAGGCTTACAATCCGGAGATTGCCGGACGTCCCCAGGTGATTGCGGCAAACAAGATTGACGCGGTCTACATGGACGGGGAAGATCCTGTCAGCCGGCTGAAGGCGGAATTTGAGCCGAAGGGAATCCGGGTGTTCCCGATTTCCGCGGTCAGCGGACAGGGGCTGAAAGAGCTGCTGTATTATGTACAGGAGCTTCTGAACCAGATGCCGAAAGAACGTCTGGTCTTTGAGCAGGAATTTTTCCCGGAGGATGTGCTGTCAGTGGAAAATCTGCCGTATACCGTTGAGCAGGATGAGAAAGATCCCCATGTGTTTATTGTGGAAGGTCCGAAGATCGAGAAGATGCTCGGATACACCAATCTGGATTCCGAGAAAGGATTCGCATTTTTCCAGCGTTTCCTGAAGGATACCGGAATTCTGGAGGAACTGGAACAGGCCGGCATTGAGGAAGGGGACACGGTTCGTATGTACGGTCTGGAGTTTGACTATTATAAATAAAAGAAAGGGAAAGTCGGATGACAAGTAAACAGAGAGCTTATTTAAAGAGTCTCGCGATGAAGATGGAACCGATCCTTCAGGTGGGAAAGGGAAGCGTGACGCCGGAATTTACGGCTTCCGTCTCGGAGGCGCTGGAAGCTAGAGAGCTGATCAAGATCAGTGTGCTCCAGAACTGTCTGGATGATCCCAGGGAAATTGCCGCGGTGCTGGCGGAGAGAACCAGATCGCAGGTGGTTCAGGTGATCGGAAAGAAAATCGTTCTGTATAAGGAAGGAAAGCAGGACAAGAAGAAGATACAGTTGCCGTAAGGAAGCGAAAGCGATGGAAAAGAAGACCAGAAAAATAGGTATAATGGGAGGCACATTTGACCCGATCCATATCGGGCATCTGATTCTGGGAGAGGGCGCGTACAGGCAGTTCGGACTGTCGGAGGTCTGGTTTATGCCGGCGGGCAATCCTCCCCATAAGCAGAACCGGGCCGGACGCGCCACAGATGAACAGCGGGTGGAGATGATCCGGCGTGCAATCGCCGGAAATCCCCATTTCGCCCTCTGTCTGGAAGAAATGAACGCGGACGGGTTCACCTATTCTTACCGGACGCTGGAGGCGCTGAACCTCCGCTATCCGGATACAGAGTTCTATTTTATTCTCGGTGCGGATTCTCTGTTTGATTTTCACAAGTGGAGGGAACCGGATAGAATCTGCAGGGCCTGCAGAATCGTCGTAGCCACGAGAAATCAGGTGAGTGACGAAAAGCTGGACGAGGCGATTGCGAAGAATGAGGAGCGGTTCCACGGAGAGTTTCTGAAGCTGGATACTCCGAATCTTGACATTTCGTCCGGGAATATCCGGGACAGGATCCGGGACGGTCAGACAATCAGATATTACCTGCCGGATTCTGTGATCGCATATATTTTCGAAAATGGAATTTACGGGTACACTCCGGCGACAGATGCACCCGGCGAACCGGAGACACACAGACAGGAGGATACAGGGATGAGCCAGACGCCGAAACTGTGGAGCATTGACAAGAAGCTTCGAAAAGAACTGGATGAAAACCGCTATCACCATACCCTGGGCGTGATGTTTACCGCTGCGTCCCTGGCAATGGTCTGGGACGTCCCGCTGGAACAGGCGCAGCTTGCAGGTCTGCTCCACGACTGTGCGAAATGTATTCCCAACGAGAAAAAAATATCCATGTGCAGGAAGCATAAGGTGCCGCTGACTGCTTTTGAAGTGGAGCATCCGTTTCTGATCCACGCAAAGCTGGGCGCGTATCTTGCAGGAAAGAAGTACGGAATCGCGGACAGGGAAGTGCTGAGCGCGATCGCATGGCACACGACGGGAAAGTCGGAGATGACGAAGCTTGAGATGATCATCTACATTGCGGATTACATTGAGCCCCAGAGGGACAAGGCGCCGCGTCTGGATGTGATCCGCCGCCTCGCCTTTGAGGATCTGGAGGAATGCATGTATCAGATCCTGAAGGACAGCATGGCCTATCTCTCGGCAAACCCTGAGAACCTGGACCGTACTACGGAGGCTGCGTATAAGTATTACAGAAAGCTGCACGAGAGCAGACATCCGTCTGCGGCAGGCCAGCCGACGGAACGGATGTCATGAAGACGCGAAGGTGCGTCAGTCGGAAAGGAGGAAAGAAATGAACGGATCAAAGGAAATGGCACGTCTGGCGGTAGAAGCCCTGGAGGACAAAAAGGCAGTGGATATCCGTGTGATTGACATTGAGAAAATCTCTACGCTGGCGGACTACTTTATCATTGCCAGCGGAACAAATCGCAATCAGGTACAGGCGATGGCCGACAATGTGGACGAGGTTCTCGCAAAGGCGGGATACCATGCGAAGCAGACGGAAGGCTATCAGAATGCCAACTGGATTTTATTGGATTACGGCGATCTTGTTGTCCATCTGTTTGATGAAGAAAATCGTCTGTTCTATGACCTGGAGCGTATCTGGAGAGATGGAGAAGAGATCGAAAAAGATATGCTGTAGAATTTTTGCAGCTTGCGGCAACAGTTCAGTTGACTGAACTGTTGCCGCAAGCAAGGCTTTACTGCTGCGAATGATTTTTAGAAAAATATATTCGGAAAATATGTTCGCGGGACATATATGTTCCAGGCGTCCGTTCCGGAACTATGGCAGAAAAATGGTTCCGAAGCGGACGCCTGGAATTTTTTTGCGGAAAATTTACAGGAGATATTGCGGTCAGTGCAGGTTCAGAACAAAGGTGCAGAAAATGTCTGCAAGCAGAATGACTGCAAGTATCCGGGAAATGATGGAGACGTTCCGCTCTCCGAGTTTTTCCGCGGCACGGCAGAACAGCGGCTGCAGAATGTATAAAAAGACCATTCCGCCGATACCGAAGCGAATGCTGGGATTCAGCGCGATTCTTCCCTGAAAATTAAAGGAAAATCGCGTATAATCCCACATCCATTCGCCTCTGGTAAATTCCATCAGATAGCTGGCGATCAGTTCTGTGATTGTGGTGATCACGACGATTCCGGCAAACACGAGAACCGGCGTAATTGAAATTCCGCCGACTGGGATCCGTCTGTTTTTCAGCCGGGACAGCAAGAAAATAAGGATAATCGCGCCGAATCCGTACACCACGCAGTAAGGACCGAACAGGACTCCCCGGTTGGAAAATCCCCATCGGTAGACAACTACCTCCAGAAAAACCTCGTAGATCCATCCGAGAATGGAGTACATCATAAAATACAGGAAATACTCCTGCAGCCTTTTTAATTTCGCCTTTCCCCTCATATTTTATCCTTTCATTGTTTTTTTGCTTTTTTGAAGTTATGTTCATTATATTTTGAAACGCGCAGATTGGCAAGAAAAAATGTATTCAACTGCTGTAACCCAGTTCATCCGGCGGAACCGTTGCGCCATCCGGCCATTGAAAATCGTTTCGCGATGGGCCGGATCTGCGTTTTGTGTGAGAAGGCGAAAGTACTTGAAATGACGGTATGTTTTTACTATAATAATGACTGTGTGCCGGTAGAATGCCGGGAACAGGATACTGGCGCTTTGCCGGTCTTTCGGCGGGCAGGCAGAGCAGTTATATTTTGTTGAGAAAGCGGGGAACAGTACTTGGAAATAAAAGAAATAGTCTTTGACACCATTGACCAGCAGCAGGCGGTATTTGGCATGCAGGACAGTTTTGTGAAGATTATCGAAAAAGCGCTGCCGGTTACGGTAAGTCTCAGAGACTCCAGAGTGGAGATTCGGGGCGTCTCGGAACGGGATGTGAAACTGGCTGCGGATGTGATGATTTCGCTGCGTCAGATGTACGATCAGGGAGAAAAGCTGAACACCGACACGGTATACCGCCTTCTGGAGGATGTACAGAACGGAACCCTGGACGAGACGTTCCAGGCAATGGGAAGCGTGGTTGCGCTGAACCATAAGGGAGTTCCGATTAAGTGTAAGACAATGGGACAGAAAAATTATGTGAAAGCACTTCGGGAGAATGTGGTGACGATCTGTATCGGACCTGCAGGCACCGGAAAGACGTACCTGGCAGTTGCCCAGGCGGCGAAGGAACTGAGAGACGGCCAGATCGACAGGATCATCATGAGCCGTCCGGCGATCGAGGCCGGGGAGGAACGGCTCGGTTTTCTTCCGGGAGATCTGGCGCAGAAAGTGGACCCGTACCTGCGTCCGCTGTACGATGCTCTTCATGATATCCTGGGCGCGGACAGGGCGGACAAGCTGAGAGAGCGGGGGATCATTGAAATTGCGCCGCTGGCCTATATGAGAGGCCGTACGCTGAACCATGCGAGAGTGATTATAGACGAGAGCCAGAACGCTTCTCTGTCTACGCTGAAGATGGCGCTGACCCGACTGGGTGAGAATTCCCGTATGGTGCTGACCGGAGACGTGACGCAGATCGATCTTCCCCATGCAAAGGATTCCGGTCTGGAGAAATGCGCCGAGATCCTGGGCTCCATCGACGGAATTGCGGTGACGAAACTGAACAACCGGGATGTGGTGAGAAATAAGATCGTCAAGGACATCGTCAAGGCGTTTGAGAAAGAGGAACAGAAGAAACAGGAGAAAGCTGAAGGCCGGAAGGTGATTCACAGACAGAGGAGCGCACGTTCATGACACTGGTATTTGAAAATGAAGGAGACTATGAGGTTGGATTTGATCCGGAGGCTCTTGCCCGCCAGGTGATCGTCCAGGTGCTGGATATGGAGCAGTGTCCCTATGAGGCTGAGGTGGAGCTGATTCTGACCGACGGGGAAAATATCCGCCGGATGAACCGGGAATTCCGCGGGATCGACCGGGAGACGGACGTGCTGTCGTTTCCGATGACTGATTTTCCGGAACCTGCGTCCTTTGATTTCCTGGAAACCGAAGCGGGAGACGACTGTTTTCATCCGGATTCGGGGGAACTGCTGCTGGGAGATATTGTGATTTCGGTGCCGAGGGCAAAGGCCCAGGCCGTGGAGTACGGACACAGCCTGAAACGGGAGTACGCGTTTCTGATCGCTCACAGCATGCTTCATCTGCTGGGCTACGATCATATGAGCCCTGAGGAAGCGGAAGTGATGGAGCGGAAGCAGGAAGCTGCGCTGCAGGCTCTGGGAATTACGAGAGAATCCTCTTCTCTGTAAGCGGGAAAGCGACCGGCTTTGCTTTCTGTAAACGGAATAAATGCAAAAAAAGAGTCGATACTATAGACAAAAAGAAGTGACGGAAGTTGTAACAGTTCCGCTGGCTGATCTGTTACCGGAAGTTTGGAAGTAAACTTCCGAATCCGCCCTGATGACGCGCAAGGTGCGTCAGAAAGGAGAACACAATGAGAAAATTTGTTTATGGTACCGGCTTTTTTGTATTGCTTCTTGCGGTGGGGCTGGGATTTTACGCCAGCTATCGCTTCGGGGCGGCCAAAGGCGTGGAGACGGCGCGGAAAGATTACGTCTCAGAGGAAAACACGCAGGAGGCAGAAACCCGGGAGACGGCTGCGGCCGCGGACTCCGGAGAACCGCTGGAATCGCACGCGGTGGCGGCGGAGGCAAAATCCACGGTCGGATATATCCTGAGAGAGGAAAACGACAGGGTTGTGGTATACTGTGTAGACGGGACAACCCTGTATGAATATACGGATATTTTTGTGTCGGAGCTTCCCTATGATCTCCAGAGCCAGATCCGTGGAGGAAAGGAAATCTCAGGGACAGCGCAGCTGTACAGCTTTCTTGAAAATTATTCCAGCTGATCGGGGACTGAAATATAGACAAAAGAAAAAAACTGTTGTAGAATAAAATGAATTAGTACACGTAATTGTTAATCAAAGGAGTACAACAGATGAATATAGAGAGAATCAATGAGCTTGCCCGGAAATCCCGAACGGAGGGGCTGACGCCTGAGGAGAAAGCTGAGCAGCAGAAACTCAGACAGGAATACATCGCAGCGGTGAAGATGAATCTCCGAACGCAGCTGGACAATATCGACGTGCAGGAGAAAGACGGAACGATCATAAATCTTGGAGAAAAGTATGGAAAGCAAAGAAAGCATTAGAAAAACGGCATTATCAAGAAGAAAAACCCTGACACAGGAAGAAATGAAAAAGAAAAGCTCCGCGATCTGCAGGAAACTTCTGCAGCTGCCGGAGTTCCTGGAATCGAAACATGTGTATGTCTATATGGACATCAAGAAAGAGGTTATGACAAGAGATTTTATCAAGAAAGCCTGGGCGCTGGGCAAGACCGTCGCAGTTCCGAAGGTGCATGGAGATGAGATGGATTTTTACTGGCTCACCTCCTTTGCTCAGCTGGAACCCGGTTTCTTTGGCGTGGCGGAGCCTACCTACGGCGATGTGGCAGGGGATGAGGACGCTTTTATTCTGATCCCGGGCGTGGCGTTTGATGTGAACCGCCACCGTATCGGCTATGGCCGCGGATATTATGACAAATATCTTGCGAAGCACCCGAAGCTGCGTTCTGTGGCGGTGGCTTATGATCTTCAGGTGTTCCCTGAGATTCCCCATGAAGAACTGGATATTCGTCCGTCCGTCCTTGTCACGGAGACGGAGATTTACCGCTGAACAGGGGGCTGACGGCGTGATGCGGTGGGAAATCCTGCCGGCGATTGAGAGAGGAGGTTCTATATGACTCTGGAAGAAATTGGAATCCGTGCGCGGGAAGTGGAACCGGTGATCCGCGTGCTGCCGACGGCGGTAAAGAACCGAGTGTTACATAAGGCGGCGGAGAATCTGAGAATGCATACGGAAGAGATTCTCCGGGCCAATGTGTTGGATATGGAAAAGGGACGCGAACGGGGAATGTCTGCGGGACTGCTGGACCGCCTCCAGCTTACGGATGCGCGGGTGGACGGAATGGCCGCCGGCCTGGAAGCCCTGGCGGATCTGGAGGATCCGGTGGGCGAGGTGACCGGGATGAAAAAACGTCCCAACGGCCTGCTGATCGGTCAGAAACGGGTACCGCTCGGCGTTGTGGGGATCATCTATGAGGCACGGCCAAACGTGACTGCGGACGCTTTCGGGCTGTGTTTTAAGACGGGGAATGCGGTGATCCTGAAGGGCGGCAGCGATGCGATCTCCTCTAACCGGGCGATTGTGGAAGTTTTAAAGGCGACTCTGGAGGAAGAAGGCCTCCCGGGCGATCTTCTGCTTCTGATCGAGGATACGTCCAGAGAGACGACGAAGGCCTTTATGAAGATGAACCGTTATGTGGATGTTCTGATCCCCAGGGGCGGAGCGGGGCTGATCCGCACAGTTGTGGAAAACAGCACGATTCCGGTGATCGAGACGGGAACAGGAAACTGCCATATCTTTGTGGATGAATCGGCGGATATGGAGATGGCTGCAGCGATTATTCTGAACGCAAAGACCCAGCGGGTCGGCGTCTGCAATGCCTGCGAGTCTCTGGTGGTTCATGAAAAGATCAGCGAACGTTTTCTTCCGGAACTGGCCCGGAGGCTGAGAGAAAAGAATGTGGAGATCCGCGCGGATGAACAGGCGCTGCCTCTGATGGAAGGCGCGGTGCCGGCGTCGGAAGAGGACTGGGGCAGAGAATATCTGGATTATATTCTCTCTGTAAAGACCGTCCCGGGGATCGATGAGGCGATTGCGCATATCAATCGTTACAACACGAAGCATTCGGAAGCAATTATTACGGAAAGTTATACGAACGCACAGCGCTTTCTGGAAGAGGTGGACGCGGCGGCGGTGTATGTGAATGCATCCACCCGGTTTACCGATGGCTTCGAGTTCGGCTACGGCGCGGAGATCGGAATCAGTACCCAGAAGCTGCACGCCCGCGGACCTATGGGGCTGCTGGCGCTTACAACGACAAAATATATCATATACGGAAACGGGCAGATCCGGGAATAGAGGAAGAAAAACGGAGACAGCCGCATGACAAGGTGGTCACATACTTATCATGCGGCTGTCTCTGTACGCGGCGGACGGAATCTGCGGCAGAATGAAAGAAGCTGTCCTTCGGAACATAAGGGACTTATGAGAAACAATGGAAAAGGTGGGGAAAGAAGATATGAATAAGCTTGGCTTTGGCTTTCTGAGACTTCCGATGCTGGAAAAAGACGGTGAGATTGATCTGGAACGGCTGAATGAAATGGTGGATGTATATCTACAGCACGGGAAAAAATATTTTGACACTGCGTATACTTATTTGAACGGAAAGAGTGAATGGGCGATCCGGGAATCCGTGGTAAAGCGCCATTCCAGGGAAGAGTTTCTGCTGGCAGACAAACTGCCGGGATATCAGATGAAATCTTACGAGGACTGCCGTCGCTGCTTTGAAGTTCAGCTGGAGCGCTGCGGCGTCGACTATTTTGATGTGTATCTGCTGCACTGGCTGAACGGGGCCAATGATAAGACGGCAGAAAAGTACCGGGAATTTCAGTTCCTGCAGGAATTGAAAAAAGAAGGAAAGGCGCGGAGGATCGGCTTTTCCTTCCATGACACGGCAGATCTTCTGGATGAGATTCTGACCCGCCATCCGGAAGTGGATGTCGTACAGCTCCAGATTAATTATCTGGACTGGGAAAGCGAGGCTGTTCAGGCCAGACTGTGTTATGAAACGGCAGTCCGCCATGGCAAAAAGGTCATCGTGATGGAACCGGTGAAGGGAGGAACGCTTGCATCTCTTCCGCCGGATGCGGCCCGGAAGCTCAGACAGATCGATCCGTCGGCGAGCGCTGCGTCGCTTGCGATACGGTTTGCCGCAAGCCTTCCGGGTGTGGAGGTTGTCTTAAGCGGTATGAACGCAATGGAGCAGCTTCTCGACAACCTTCAGGAGACAGAACCGCTGAGTGAAGCGGAGAGGAAGGAAATGGTACAGGCAGCGGTGGACATCCGCCAGTCGATCGCGGTTCCCTGTACGGGATGCGGGTACTGTGTCAGCGGATGTCCGAAACAGATCTGTATTCCAAGGTATTTTAAATTATATAACGAGTATGCTGCCTGTCCCGGGGATGACTGGAAGATCCGACCGGCCTATGACCGGCTTGCTCTGAAGCATGGCAGGGCAGCAGAGTGCATCGGATGCAAAAGCTGTGAACGCCACTGTCCCCAGAAGCTCTCTGTCACGGAATATCTGAAAAAAGTCGCAGAGGTTTTCGATAACGGAAAATAAAACCCCGGAGACGATGAATCTGCCGTGAGAGAATGGAGAATTTCAGGATTCTTCCGGTACATATGGAGCCTGCTGCTTTGCTGCCTGGCGGCAAGGCTGCGGCTCCTCCTGTGAATCCGTAAGAAATACGGAGATTCTGGTGAGATATTCCTCTTTTCTGGCCGACAGCTCGTCCAGAACCGCTTCTTTGTACACGAAGGCGCCGGCGGTTTTCTGTTCCCGGCGCACCCAGGAAAGCAGCGCCTCAAAAGCTCCTTCCGATGCATAATAATTCCCACGCAGATAGACGGCCGCATAGTTTCCGGCCCTTTTTTTATGTATTGTGCGGTCCGGCGGGATCTGTTCCTGCGGAAGACGCGTTTTCGTGAAAAAATATGCATAAGTGTCAAAGTTTCCGCATTCCAGGGAAGGCCAGGGCATCATGGCGCCGTAGGGATAGCCGGAATTCAGTTCTTCGCGCCTGCAGTCTCCGATGTGCCTGCAGAGGCCGGAGAAAAGCAGATCGTGGTCGTCGGAGTACAGCGGCTCGCTGAGGATCAGCAGCTCATCCTCCTCCTGAGTTTCGGGAAAGACCGGGGAAAGGCCTGAGACATCCTGCAGCTGCCGGGCCTGGTGAAGCAGAGACAGCTTTGTGTCAATGACGGTCCGGATATGAGAAAGCCGCTTCATCTCCGCTTCTACCTGGGTCATCTGTTCTGTCAGCAGCCGTTCCATGGCTGCCGGGCTCTGATGAGAAATGTAGGATTTGATTTCTTTCAGAGGCATTCCCAGTTCTTTCAGGTATGTGATCGTGAAGAAGACGTCGCACTGGGTTTCGCTGTAGAAGCGATAGCCTTTTTCGTCTGTGTAAGCAGGGGAAAACAGACCGATTTCATCATAGTGAAACAGCGTGCGTTTGTTTGTTCCGCACAGCTTTGCAAAATCCCCTGTTTTTATGCATGGCGTATCGAATTTCTGCATAATTATGCATTTCCTCCTTGACTATACCGTAACGGTATACTTTATTATAGTTGCATATGTAAGGAATCGTCAATATGAATCGTTACAGAAAAACATTAGGAAGGAAATGAATGTTATGCCGAAATTAAGCGAGCGGGTGGGAACTTTTACAGATTCCGTGATCCGCAGAATGACAAGAATCAGCGATGAGTACGGAGCGATCAATCTTTCCCAGGGATTCCCTGACTTTGATCCGCCTCACGAGATGCTGGATGCGCTGGCGAAGGTTGCCTACGAAGGGCCTCATCAGTATCCGATCACCTTCGGAGCCGAGAACTTCCGCCAGGCGCTGGCCAGGAAGCAGGGAAAGGCCATCGGAAGAGCGATTGATCCGGAGACGGAGATTGTCGTGACCTGCGGAGGAACAGAGGCGATGATGTGCGTGATGATGACCATCTGCAATCCCGGAGACAAGGTGATGGTGTTTTCCCCCTTTTATGAGAATTACGGCGCGGATGCGATCCTGTCCGGCGCTGCCCCGATTTATATTCCTCTGGTTCCTCCGGAATATACCTTTGACCTGGGCCTGATTGAGAAAGGCTTTCAGGAAGGAGCCAAGGCGATCATTATCTGCAATCCGTCCAATCCCTGCGGAAAGGTATTTTCCAGGGAAGAACTGATGCAGATCGGGGAACTGGCGCTGAGATATGACGCATTTGTGGTGACCGACGAGGTCTATGAGCATATGGTGTATGCGCCGTACCGCCATACCTGTATGGCGTCTCTTCCGGGGATGTATGACCATACCATTACCTGCAACTCTCTTTCCAAGACGTATTCCATTACCGGCTGGCGCCTGGGATATCTGATCGGACCGGAGGAAGTCATAGAGGCGGCAAAAAAGGTGCATGATTTCCTGACGGTGGGAGCGGCGGCTCCTCTTCAGGAGGCGGCGGTGACCGGGCTGAATTTTCCGGATTCCTATTATGAGAACCTTCTGAAGATCTATACGGAAAAAAGAGATTATTTCCTGAAAGGCCTGGATGAAATCGGGCTGAAGCACAACGTGCCTCAGGGAACGTATTTCGTCCTGATCGATATTCAGGAGTTTCTGGACCTTCCGCAGTTTTCCGGGTGGACGGACATGGAATTCTGCGAGTGGATGATCCGAAACATCGGTGTGGCGGCGGTTCCCGGTTCCAGCTTCTTCAAGGAGGAGGTCAATCATCTGATCCGCCTGCATTTTGCCCGGAAAAAAGAAACCATTGATGAGGCGCTGAGACGTCTGGCGAAAATGAAGGAGTTGGCGGTATGAAATCTTATTCAGTGTTTTTTGCAAATTATACGATCGGGGAAGACGCCTACGATATGGTGCCGCAGGTCTGCCGGAGGTACGGAACCCGGATTCTGATGATCGGCGGCGAGAAGGCGATGGACGCGGCCGCTCCGCTTCTGGAGGCGGCGCTGAAAGATACGGATTTGTCCATTGTGGACCGGGTGATTTTCGGGAAAGACTGTACGACTGCGCAGATTGCCCGCTGGGCGGCGTACGCGAAGGCGTGCGGCGCAGATATGATTTTCGGAATGGGCGGAGGAAAGGCGCTGGATACGGCGAAGGGAGCCGCTGACCAGGCGGGGCTTCCTGTGTTCACGTTTCCGACGATTGCCGCGACCTGCGCGGCGACCACTGCGCTTTCTGTGGTTTACCGGGAGGACGGAAATTTTGAGCGGTTTGCGTTCTTTGAGAAACCGGCGAGACATTGTTTTATCAATACCAGAGTGATCGCGGATGCGCCGTGGAAGTATCTGCGGGCCGGGATGGGAGACACGATGGGGAAATTTTTCGAGTGCCATTTTTCCGCCCGCGGCGATCAGCTGGATCACAGCTCCTCCCTTGGAAGGGAGATCAGCAATCTCTGCTACGGACCGCTTCTGGAGCATGGCGCTCCGGCGCTTCAGGACTGCAGAAATCATAAGGTCTCTTTCGATCTGGAACAGGCGGTGCTTGCGAATATTGTCAGCACGGGAATGGTTTCGCTGATGGTGCTGGACGATTATAACTGCGCCATCGCTCACTCTGTGTATTACGGTCTGGTGCTTCTCCCGGGATTTGAGGAGACGTATCTCCACGGGGATGTGGTGGCTTACGGCGTGCTGGTGCAGCTGGCGGTGGATCACGACTGGGAGCGCCTGAAGGAGGCGAAGGAATTTCTGAAAAGTCTGGAGATTCCCTCCACGCTGGCCGAGATGCATGTGCCTCTGGACAGAGAGTATCTGAGAGAGGTTCTGAAGGAAACCGTAAACGGTCCGGATATGGAGCACATTCCCTATCCTGTGACGGAAGATATGATCTATGAGGCGATGGAAGCTGTGGAGAAGCTGGGGTGAAGAGATGGAAAAGAAAAGTGAATCAACGTATGTAACGAAAAAGAATCTGGCCAAATTTCTGTTGGGTTCGGGATTCGGCGTGCTGATGTTTCTTGTGCCGATTCCCTCCGGAAAGTCTTTTACGACGCTGCTGGATTTTGTGAAGACATGGATTTCCAATCTGCTCGGAGGAAGTCTGATCTACATAGTCACTGTGCTGCTGGTGGTAGCCGCCGTGGTTTCCCTGATCGATTTTATCTTCAAGCCGGAGGTGATCCGCAAAAACAATTATCTGAGAAAGGCGTTTTCCACCACGCCGCTGTATCTGGCTTCCAAGGTGATCGGCGCGGTGACCGGCGTGATGGTTCTGTTTCAGGTCGGACCGGAGGTTGTGATTTCGGCGGATACGGGCGGAAGCATTATTGACCTGTGCGGAACGCTGCTGTGTATTCTGGTGGCGTTCAGCTTTGTGCTTCCGTTTCTGACGGACTGCGGGATTATGGAGTTTCTTGGCGTGATCACCCGGCCGGTGGTGCGGCCGCTGTTCCATGTTCCCGGGCGGGCCGCGGTGGATCTGATCGCTTCCTGGTTCGGAGCGTCCAACGCTGCGGTCATTCTCACGAGAGAACAGTATATGAAAGGCTTCTACACGAAACGGGAAGCCGGCTATATTATGACCAACTTTTCTCTGGTATCCGTTCCCTTCTGCCTGATGGTCGCGGAAACCATCGGACGGGATGCAGAGTTTCCGGTGTTTTATCTCAGCATCTGTGTGGTAGGTGTGATCCTTGCGGTGATTCTCGTGCGGATTCCGCCGATCTTCACGATTCCGAATACCTACCGGGAGGCGGTGGGAAAGCAGGTGGCGGAAGACCTTCCGGAAGAAAAAGGCGTTCTTGCCTATGCCCTGGAATCCAGCTGCAAGAGAGCGGAAGAATTTCATGTCGACACGGTGCTCTCCAGCGGCCTGGAAGTTATGATGGGTATGATGTTTGACCTGATTCCCATTGTGGCTTCCTGGGGCGTGATCGCTCTGGCCATTGCCACATACACGCCGTTTTTTGACTGGATTTCTTATCCCATGGGACTGTACCTGCAGCTTTTCGGCGTGGAGGATGCGTTTGTGGTGGCTCCTGCGACGCTGGTAGGATTTACGGATATGTTTATCCCTGCGCTGCTGATGACAGGAATGGATCTCACGGCGAAAACATCGTTTATCGTCGGCGCTCTGTCCCTGATACAGATTATTTATCTGACAGAGGTCGGAACCGTAATTATCAAAAGCGAGGTACCTCTGGGATTCTGGAAACTGCTGGTGATTTTCCTGGAGAGAACGCTGATTGCGATTCCGATACTGACTCTGATTGCAAATCTGATTTACTGATTCCTCTTATGGAAAGATTAACATTTCAGAAACAATACTGCAATCTTTCCAAAACATCGGACCGATATTCTTATAACAGTTGAGCCAGTGGAACGGCATCAAGGAAATACACAGAAGGAGGAGTCAGAAATGGCAAAGTCGAAACTTGTAAAAGCCAATGAGAAAATAGCAGAGAAAGTAGTCGGAGGCTACAGGAAAATCGAGGAAACTGTGGTTGGAGGTTATAAGAAAATCGAGACGGACGCCGTGGAAGGATTCACAAAAATGTCCGACAGCTTTGTGGACGGGTTCCTGACAAAGGACGGGGAATCCGTCGAGGAGGCGAAGGCGAGACTGGCAGCGGAAAAAGCGGAGAGAGAAGCTCAGCACAGACCGTAAGAGACCATAATGCCTGCGGCCATCCGGCCCGGCGAAATCCACGGCCTGGGCCGAAAATGTCGCCTGCACAGCGGCGCTTTCTTCCCTGTGCTCGTGGTATAATTCTTTAGGAAAGTATCAGATTCAGAGCGAGAAAAAGAGCAGCCCTGAGTAAAAACGGACTGCTCTGAATGTGATTCTTTCCAATTGTACCAATTCGCGGACGGTCAGCCACAGAACTATGGGATTTGTATCTTTCCGGGATGCCTTAAAATCGCTGTGATCCATATAAAAACAGAA
>DWWU01000027.1 GCA_019119555.1 Candidatus Fusicatenibacter intestinigallinarum
CCTTTTACTGTTTTAAAGGATCTTTCGATCGTTTTGAATTAACTTTCAGAACTTTCGAGGATGTGTTTCACTGTTCAGTTATCAAGGTTCGCTCCGTTTTTCAGGAGCCGTTCCTGCCTCAGCAGCAACTCCGTTAGTTTATCATAAGGTTTTGTGCTTGTCAAGAACTTTTTTTTACTTTTATCGACTTTTGTTCATCCTCTTGATCTGGGATGTTCCGTGTCGATTCTTTTCTGTTCGTCAGATTTCGTTCTCCAGCGAACTTCTATATCCTATCACAGCCATTTTCTTCTGTCAAGCCTGTTTTTTCCATTTTTTTCACTTTTTTCTAACAATCCAACAATATTACTGTCGGCAGGCCTTCCGTGCGTTCCGGTGGGTGCCGTGTGCCGCCCGCACACAGCAAATACAGATACCAGAACATCCGACCGGCTCGTTGCACGCGGAAACAAATTTCAGACGTTCTCCGGCGACGTCCATCGTTTCATATTGCGCGCATGCTTTTCCAGATATACCGCCTCAAACTCTTCCGGAGTGATGCCGTAACATAGAAGGATGTCATTGAAATACATCAGTGTATCGCACATTTCTTCTATAAAATGTTTTCGGGTCGCCGGATGATTCATGATTTCATCATCCCCCTGCTTCTTTATGACGTCTGCTGCCTCCCCTGCTTCTATGAACAGATAGAGCAGTTTGCTTTTCGCAGTCTCAGGGCAAACAGGCGCCCACTTTCCTTTATACTGCTCCTGAAGTTCCTTCTGCAGCTCTATCAGTTTTTCAATATTCAATTCAGACATTGTTTCTCTTTCCTTTTCGTATGTTATGAAGTCTCCCGGATAATCAATGGCCGCATTCCGTAACCGGTCAGCCGGCTGAACGGTTGCTGCGAATCTGCTGAATTGCTTCCAGAATGTTGTCAACCGGTATCAGACGGATGCCTTTTATTTCTTCTACCGATTTCATGCATACCCTGGGAAGCATCACCGAGGTAAAACCAAGCTTTTTGGCCTCCAGAGTTCTCTGTTCTGCCATACTGACTGCACGCACCTCCCCGCTGAGTCCCACTTCCCCGAAGACGACCATTCCGTCGTCAATCACCAGATCCTTGTGACTGGAAACTACCGCCAGGGCGATCGCCAGATCAATGGCCGGTTCATTCATTTTAATACCACCGGCGATATTGACATAGGCATCACTGGCAGACAAATTAATTCTCGCACGCTTTTCCAGAACCGCCATCAGAAGATTCACCCTGTTGAAATCTGTCCCGGCGGCCGTTCTCCGGGGAATTCCGAAGTTGCTGTGACAGACCAGCGCCTGTACTTCGACGAGAATCGGGCGGGTTCCCTCCATCGAGCATGCGACAACGGAACCGGACGCTCCCTCCGGCTTTCCGTCAAGCATAAACTCCGACGGATTTTTCACCTCCGTCAGCCCCTGCGCCTGCATTTCAAACACTCCGATCTCATTGGTCGATCCAAAACGATTCTTTACTCCTCTCAGAATCCGATAGGATGCATGGCGGTCTCCCTCAAAGTATAAAACAGTATCTACCATATGTTCCAGTACCCGGGGACCTGCAACATTTCCGTCTTTCGTCACATGACCGACAATAAATACCGAAACGCCAAGCCCCTTTGCGATCTGCATCAGGACGTTGGTCGATTCCCTGACCTGAGAAACACTCCCCGGCGCGGAGCCAACTTCCTCACTGTACATTGTCTGAATCGAGTCGATCACCACGACCTCCGGTTTTTCTCTTTCAATCACTGTCCGGATGGTTTCGAGGCTGGTTTCGCAGAGCAGCCGCATCTTATCCGTAAATTCACCGATCCGTACCGCCCGCAGCTTGATCTGACGCAAAGACTCTTCTCCGGAAATATAGAGTACCGGAATTCCCTTTTCTGACAGCTTCCGGCATACCTGAAGAAGCAGCGTGGACTTACCGATTCCCGGATCTCCTCCCACCAGCGTCAGGGATCCCGGAACAATACCGCCCCCGAGGACACGGTCCAGTTCGCCGATTTCTGTGCTGACCCGCTCGTCTCTCTGTACGGAAATCTCGGAAAGCGCTACCGGTTTTGCATTGGAACTTCCCGCAGTTCCCGCCCTTCCTCTGCTCTCCGGCTTTGCCGCAACAGGTTCCTCCACAAAAGTGTTCCATTCCCGGCATCCGGGACACTGTCCCATCCACTTTGCAGATTCATAACCGCAGTTCTGACAGAAAAACACCATTTTCTTTGCTTTCGCCATACTACCTCCCTGAATGTATAAAAAGCCGCTGCCCGGTATCGGCAGCGGCTCTTCCTTTACCATTTTTCTTTTTCACTTCGTATACGTGTTGCGCGTGGTTTCAGTCTACACGGACAATTTCGACCTTTATCTGCTCAGCCTGCTCCAGTTCGACACTGAAAGAAAGTTTTCCTCCAAGATTCGTCGTCATATGTCCCACATTCACTCCGTCCAGGATCACCTTATACTCTGTCTCGGCCTCCAGCTCCACTGTAATCTGTGCATCTTCCGGTCCTTCTACCGTAAATGTCATTCCACCGTCAAACATCACCAGGTCAGTTACTGCCGTTCCCGGAACGGATTCGTAAACAAAAGCCCCGTTCCTCTCAAGTCTGGTGATCTCCCGGAATGTCTTTACCTTGTAAAGATCTCCTTTGTGCTCAAAATCAGACAATTTGGATTTCTGATCCAGTTCATAATTTCCAAAGCTGATTCCGCCATCTGCTTCCGTACGGATTAGTTCTTTAATTACTGACATTTGAAATGTCCTCCCGGTATTGTCTTTTGTTTTATATCATAAATGATAGCATAATTTCTCTGATTTTTCTAGTCGCACACTGAAAATTTAATTTCTTTTTTACGAATTCCCACCGCAACTGTATCGCCTTTTTTAATGGTTCCCGCAAGAATCGCCTCTGCCAGAGGATCCTCCAGCTGACTCTGAATCGCGCGCTTCAGCGGACGGGCTCCGTACTTGCTGTCATAGCTGGTATCTACCAGATGCTCCTTCACGGCATCGCGGATTTTCAGTTCAATCTCCATCTGATTTCTGCATCGTCCCACAAGATCCTTCAGCAGAATTCCAATAATTTTCTTCATGTCCTGCTTGGTGAGCTGATGGAAGACAATCGTCTCGTCGATTCTGTTCAGGAATTCAGGCTTGAACATCCGGCGTACTTCCTCCATTACCTGGCCCTTCATATATTCATAATCCTTCTTCTCGTCCTCCTCCGACAGGAATCCGAGGCGTTTCGGCTCTATGATTGACTGAGCGCCGGCATTGGACGTCATGATAATACAGGTTTCCTTGAAATCAACTTTCCGGCCCTGCGCGTCTGTAATATGACCATCGTCCAGCACCTGGAGAAGAATGTTAAACACATCCGGATGGGCTTTCTCAATCTCATCAAACAGAATCACACTGTATGGATTCCGGCGCACTTTCTCAGACAGCTGTCCGCCTTCCTCGTATCCCACATAGCCCGGCGGTGAACCGATCATTTTTGAGACGCTGTGTTTCTCCATATATTCCGACATATCGACGCGAATCATTGCCTGTTCCGTTCCAAAAACCGCCTCCGCCAGAGCTTTTGACAATTCTGTCTTCCCGACTCCGGTAGGCCCCAGAAACAGAAACGATCCAATCGGACGGTTCGGATCCTTCAGCCCTACTCTGCCCCGGCGGATCGCACGGGCCACCGCGCGGACGGCTTCCTCCTGACCAACCACCCGTTTATGGAGAACCTGCTCCAGTTTCGCGAGGCGTTTGGATTCTTCCTCCGCCAGCTTCTGTACCGGAATCTTTGTCCACGCGGAGACTGTGGACGCAATATCCTCTTCCGTCACCGTGAGTTTTCTGCTTCTGCACCGCTTCTCAAAACGTTCCCGGGCACTTTTCATTTTTTTCTCAGTTTCCGCCTGCTCTTCCTGGAGCTGGCGGGCTTTGTCAAAATCTCCGTTTTTAATCGCCTGTTCTTTTTCTGCCAGCAGCGCTTTATGCTTCCTCTCATTTTCCTCCAGCGCTTCCGGAACCTTGAATCCACCGAGCTGTACTCGGGACGCAGTCTCATCCATCAGATCAATGGCCTTGTCCGGGAGAAAACGGTCATGGATATAGCGGGTGCTCATCTTCACAGCTGCATCAAGCGCAGCATCCGTGATTTCCACACCGTGATGACGCTCGTAATACGGACGGACTCCCTCCAGAATTTCTTTTGCCTGCTCCTCCGTTGGTTCTTCCACAGTCACCGGCTGGAAACGCCGCTCCAGGGCGGCATCCTTCTCAATATATTTTCTGTATTCTTCCAGCGTGGTGGCCCCAATCAGCTGAATCTCACCTCTGGACAGCGACGGCTTCAGAATATTGGACGCATCCAGCGCCCCTTCCGCTCCGCCTGCTCCGATGATCGTATGGAGTTCATCGATAAACAGCAGAACATTTCTGTTTTCCATCACCTCTCGGACCACATTTTTAATCCGCTCCTCGAATTCTCCACGATATTTGCTTCCCGCAACCATCCCGGACAAATCGAGCACGACAACCCGCTTGTCTTTGATCGTATCCGGCACCACTCCCTGCACAATTCTCTGGGCGAGTCCTTCCACAATCGCCGTTTTTCCCACGCCTGGCTCTCCCACAAGACATGGATTGTTTTTTGTTCTTCGGCTGAGGATCTGAATCACCCTGTCAATCTCCGCCTGACGGCCGATCACCGGATCCAGTTTCCCCTGTTTCGCCATCTCATTGAGATTTCTGCTGTACTGATCCAGCGTAGGAGTGGCTGAACTTTCATTTCCTTTCGGCGTTCCGATCTTTGCCTGAATCTCTTCTTTCGTCATACTGCCCGCTTCTCCCAGCGCATTCAGCAGAGAAGAAAACAGTTTCTGAATATTGACTCCCATTGTATAGAGCAGACGGGTTGCAACGCAGTCGGATTCCTTCAGCATGGCGAGCAGGATATGCTCCGTTCCCACCTGGCTGCTTTTCAGCCGCGCCGCCTCGTTCTGTGCATTTTCCAGCATCCTGCGGGCTCTCGGCGTAAATCCCGGCGCAGACGCAACCGAGGTATTCCCGCTTGGGGCAATCAGCCGGTCAATCAGAGAAAGCAGACGATCCTGCTCCACACCGAATTCTCCCAGGAGGATTCCTGCGGTTCCTTCCGGTTCCATCAGCAGCCCCAGGAGAAGATGTTCTGTTCCTATATAGCTGTGCTGACAGCGTTTTGCCGTCTTTTCAGCCATCGTCAGGGCGTTTTGCGCCTGGACGGTATATTTTTCCTGCATAAATGTTGTCTCCTTTATTCTTCGTATTCGCTGTAAATCTGTTCCACCATCTGGTGCACTTCTTCCTTTGACACATTTTTACAGACAGCTTTGGCAAGAATGACCCGCAGTTCCTCCTGCAGCTCCTCCATTGCATACAGCTTGTCGGCATTGATCCTGACGACCGCTCCCCGGCGGCGGTCAATACACAAAAGCCCTTCCTGCCGGAGGACACTGTACGCTTTATTTACCGTATGCATGTTGATTCCGATTGTTTCCGCCATCTGGCGCACTGAAGGCAGAGTATCCCCTTCCTGCAGCTGTGAAGTTGCAATTCCCAGGATAATCTGGTTTCGAAGCTGTATGTAGATTGCCTCGTCACTGTTAAAATCAATCTGAATCAATTCACAATACATAGTGGTTGCCTCTCTTTGCTTTTGTTATAGTGACAGTGTAACACCGATTGACAATTCTGTCAATTATCATGTAGATGCCGAAAAATGGTTTGCAGCCATTCTGCATAGCTGAACGGTTCACAAGGGTGTTAAGAGGGACCGGCGCCGTACAGCTCCGCTGCACAGCGCCGGTCCCTCTTAACACCTGTCCGGTACATATATATTTCCGTGTATTTTCCATTATAATCCACGTACGCATTTACCTGATATCATAGACGCTGCGGACCTTCAATCCTGTTGGATTTCCTCTGACAATACGGATTCTTCGCTCACCACCGTTCATGTCAAAGTAATTGTCCTCGAGCAGCATATCGTCGTCTTCATTAATAATCTCGATACTCCGCGCATAAGCGCTGGCTGTAACAACAAGCTCATTCCCCTCTGCCCGCACACGCATCTTTGGATCATGGAAGCGGAAATGTTTTGGCGCACAGAACATTACGCTGCCGCCGGAAATCACCTTTCCCTCCGTCTCCATCTCATAGCTGACATAGTTGGAATACAACTCCGCGTCTTCCATGTCCTCTTTGGAAAGCCATCTGGAACTGAGTGCGGGAACCGTCAGGCTCACACTGCCCTCCCGCAGAATTTCCCCATCCGCATTTCGAAGAGCGTAACGCACCGTTACCTCCTGATCGCTCATCGTCTCATTGGCCACGTTCAGATGAATCGATTTCCGGACATGATACGGCTCAGCATTCGGATTCGTGTCCTGAGTCAGAATTCCTTCTTCCGCACAGGACAGCATCAGCGGCGCAAAGAAACGTTTTGCGTAATAATGAAGCGCCTTCCACCGGCCGCAGTAATCAATGGACGACCAGCTCGCCACCGGCCAGCAGTCATTCAGCTGCCAGATCACTGTACCCATACAGCGGCCCCGGTTTCTCCGGAAATGTTCCACACCATAGCGGATCGCCTCCGCCTGAAGCAGCTGAGATGCATAAAGAACCGTGTCAAAACTGGTGGGATACAGAAACGTCTGCTCCATATAATTCATAATTTTCCCGTTGGCCGTCTTGTTCCGCTGATGTTTTTCCATCACGTAAGAGAAAATATTCCGATCCTCCGGCTCCGTAAACGTCTCGCAGGTTTTCAGCGACGGAAACGACTGGAATCCAAATTCCGAAAGGTAACGAAAATAGAATTTCCGGTACTCTGTGATCGGTTTGTCCCCGTGCCATACATCCCAGTAATGAACATCTCCCCTGGATTCTCCATTGGGATCGTCAAAAGCGCCGCCGGAAGAAGGGCTCGCCGGCCAGTAAAACGTATTGGGATCATAGATCTCCAGAATCTTTGGTATGATATATTCATACATCTTGACATAATCGCTCTTCTCTCTGTGGCGGGTCACCCATCTTCCCTGGTCCACAAACATTTCCATCTCATTATTCCCGCACCACAGACCCAGAGACGCATGATGGCGGATTCTCTTAATGTTGTCGATCAGTTCCTGACGAATATTTGCCTCGAATTCCGGCGTCAGATCATAAACCGCACAGGCAAACATAAAATCCTCCCAGACGATCAGCCCCAGCTCATCGCAGGCGTCCCAGAAAGCATCATAGGGATAATTTCCTCCGCCCCACACGCGGATACAGTTAAAATTGGCATCTCTGGCCTGCTTCAAAAGTTCATAGGTCCGTTCCGCGGTAACGCGCCCAAGCAGATTGTCTTCTGGTATATAATCCGCTCCCATCGCGAAAATGCGGACTCCGTTTACTTCGTGGGCAAACTGCTCCCCATACGCGTCCTTTTCAATATGCATGGTCATTGTCCGAAGACCAATGCGCTTTTCCCATACATCCACCAGCTCTTCCCCTGACGGAGTCTTTCTCAGAAGCTCTGCGCGGATACGGTAAAGCGGCTGCTTTCCATAGCCGTTGGGCCACCAAAGCTGCGGCTTTTCCACTGTAATCCGGGAAGGACTTCCATCATATACACGGCAGACTCCATCCGGGTCCACGACGGTAATCCGATAATCATATTCAGAATTTTCGTCAGACGCGGCAGACAGCCAGGAACCATCCGCGGCAGATACCACCTGCCCCCCCACCGTCTGATACCGATTTTCTCCCTCCAGGCGAAACGTCCTCCCTGTAACCGCTTCCTCCAGGTCGATTTGAAACTCCAGGTCCACGCTTCCGCTCTGATGATGCTGTGTTATGTAAACACTGTCAAACCTCGCTCCGGAAAACGCAAGCAAACTCACATTCCTCCAGATTCCCGCATCCGGGAGACGCGGCCCCCAGTCCCATCCAAACATACAGTGGGCTTTTCGGAGATACGGAAAACCCTTCATCGCGTCAGAGCTTCCTTCGATCGGACATTTTCCGTAGGCCGCTTTGATAAACCCCGTGGGGGAATACAATACTACGCGCAGCTCATTGTCTTCCGCCTTCAGATACTCTTTCACCGAAAACTCAAACGTCCGGTGCATGTTTTCCGTGTGTCCGAGCGCCACTCCATTCAGCACAAGATCGGCGATCGTATCGATGCCTTCAAAACGAAGGAGAACCTTTTCCTCCCGCAGATACTCCTCCGGTACTGAAAAGTGGGTGACATACTCAAAATCATCTTTGATAATTTCCAGGGCCCTCCATTCATTGTCCCGGTAATACGGATCTTCCATTCGTCCATTTGCCAGAAGATCGCCGTAGACACTCCCCGGCACCCTGGCAGGAAGCCAGTCGCCGGAACCGCGGCGGGACATTTTCCAGTCTCTGGGCAGTAGTTGGTGTTTCATGTCCATTTCCTCTTTCTACATTTGATATAGTTTCTCTTTTCTCTTCAGATAATGATAAAAATTATTGATAAATTCCCGGTCATTGTTGTTGCCGATCGGGTCCACATTCAGAGCCTCCCTGATTTTATCCAGACGATACACCAGTGTGTTTTTATGCACATGCATCCGCTTGCTCGCCTCGTTCAGATTAAAATTGGCTTCCCGCAGCGCCTCCACAATTTCCTTAAAGCTCTCCAGAAATTTTTCGCCAAGATTTTTCTCAATCGTATAATAGGCCACCTGCAGTTCCGTCAGCGGAAGAATGGATGTAAAATACCGGCTGATATCGTCATAGAAATAGCTGCTCTGTCCATGGGAAATATTCTGCTTCAGCCAGACGCAATGTTCATATCCCATCCGGTAATACTGAAAATTATTCTGAAAAGATCCCACAAAAACGGAAAAATGGCATTCCGCGCTGCGCATATAACGAAGCCCGTCGCTTAAAGCTTCTGCAACGATATATTTATAATTTTTCATCAGTTCCACCAGCGAACAGTCTGTGGATTTGTACAGCAGAATGTCTCCGTCTCTTGTTAAACATAACAAATCCTGCGTCGAATGTCTACTGCCGCTGCGAAAAATATTCAGAACATGTTCACAGAAGTCAATATCATTATCAATATGAATCAGAATGGGAATCCGAATAATATCTTCCTTCATGTGCAGCTGGAGATTCAAACGTTCCCAGTCCTCTTTCTGAAGGTCGTCTTTGTAGAGAATAATGTTCAGAAGCTGTTCTTTCAGATTTCTCCTCTGCATCTTCTCATATTTGAAAAGTTCATATTCCAGCATGACTTCTACCGCCATCCGGATGATCAGAGCGATCGGCATGACTTCCTCCGGATCTCCGGTGACTCCGACGACGCCTTCTTTTTTCTTGTGATAATAAATCGCCATATTGACGCCTTTTTTTACACCAAACTGTGTATTTTCATTATCTACGCGGATGATATCCTTTTCCCCCTGGATAATCTGCAGTGCCACCTCATGAAAAGTACCGATCCTCGAAGTATTTTTGCTTGCGATGATTATACCTTTTTCGTCCATGATATTTACATTATATTCCGTATATTTTGTAATTCTTTCAATCAGTCTTTTTGCTAACAATGCATCAATCATGTTCAATACTCCTTATCTGCAACAGTTCAGCCAGCTGAACTGTTGCCGCATCCGGCCATTGAAAATCGCTTCGTGATGGACCGGATGCTCACAGGCTCTGCGTTTTCATACGGTCTGTGCAGTGAATGCACAGACCTGGCTGAATTGTTGCCTTATTTGCAGAGCAGCACGGTTACATCGTTGACATTTGTTCCCGTCGCTCCTGTTATGATCAGACCGTCGACCTTTTTCAATGCATGGTAAGAATCATTGTCTGCTAATACCTGTTCAATATTAATCCCCAACGCTTCCAGCTGTCCGGCCGTATGTCCGTCAACCATTCCTCCTGCTGCATCTGTCGGTCCGTCTGTTCCGTCTGAACCAAGAGAAAACAGTAAAACATTTTCCTTTCCTTTTAATTCCATAGCTGCGCTCAGGGCAATTTCCTGATTGCGCCCGCCCATCCCCTTTCCAGTCACTTTCACAACAGTTTCGCCTCCGGCAATCATCGCGAACGGACGGGGATATGTCCCCTCCGCCATAGAGGCCATCCATCTTCCCGCCTCGCGGGCTTCACAGTCCATCGCAGTCGTCACAATATGGGGAATATATCCCAGTTCCCATGCATGTTCTGCCGCAGCCTTACATAGTTCCGTCACACTTCCGACCACATGATTTTCTACAGAGACATTCCTGTACGAATCGCTTTTTTCCAGAACGCTCATGACCTTTCGGTCAAATCTGATCTGATACTTTTTCAGAATTTTTTCAACATCCTTCACGGTCGACAAATCCGGATATGTAATGCCGGAAGCAATCATATCATTGTTATCACTGATAATATCAGATAAGATAATGGCATATGCCTTTTGTCCGCGCAAATGGCCGGAAAGTTTTCCGCCCTTGATCGCAGACAGCTTTTTTCGGATAAGATTCATTTCCGTGATATCTGCTCCGCAGAACAGCAGCTTCCTGGTAACTGTCTGAATATCTTCCAGATCCAATCCATCCATAGGAAGCTCAACCAGGGACGATCCGCCTCCGGACAGCAAAAACAAAACAATATCTTTTTGTTCCAGGCTCTCAAGAATTTCTAACATTCTTTTGGCTCCGCGGATCGAGTTTTCATCCGGAGTCGGATGCCCTGCCTCAATGATCTCAAACATTTTAAGAGGTCCGCGGGAATGTCCGTACTTGGTCACAATCAGCCCCATTTTCACTTTATCGTTCAGAAATGCCGAAGCTGTCTGTGCCATTACCCAGGCCGCTTTCCCGATTGCTATAATGTATATATTTCCATTCAGCTGCAGTTCATTCAGGGAATTTCTGACTGCCCGATCCGGCATGACATCAGCAATTGTCTGTTTTATGATTTTTCTTGCGTCTTCATGCATATTTCGTTCCCCCTCGCCTCTTTTCGACCGCAACTGTTACTTTTAATCCACTATTTATTTTCGGACAGACACTCCGGTAATCTTTTCATAATACCGGATCAGCGCAGAATGATCCTTCTGTCCCAGTCCATCACCGTGAAGCTGTTCAAACATTTCCAGTACCTGAACCGTCATCGGAAGCGCCATTCCCAGCTCATGCCCTGTCTCCACTGCATTATTCAGATCTTTGATATGGAGATCAATCTTAAATCCAGGCTTATCGTTTCCTTCAAGCATCATCGGAACTTTCGCATCCATGACTGTTGACCCTGCCAGGCCTCCCCGGATCGCCTGAAATACCAGTTCCGGATCCACTCCGGCTTTTTTTGCAAGCGTAAATGCTTCCGCACAAGCCGCAATATTCATTGCAACTACAATCTGATTGGACAGCTTCGTCGTATTTCCTGCTCCGAGCGTCCCGCAATACACTGCACTGCTTCCCATACAGAGCAGCAGATCCCGGACCTTCTCATAAACCTCTCTCTTTCCGCCAACCATAATGGAAAGCGTTCCATCGATTGCCTTTGGCTCACCTCCGGAAACCGGCGCGTCCAGCATTTCTATCCCTTTTTCTTCAAGGGTTTCACCTATTTCCCTGGATGCCAGCGGCGCGATAGAACTCATATCGATGAGAATGCTACCTCGGGTCATAGCCTCTGCAATTCCCTGTGGTCCAAGAACAACGTCTCTGACCTGGGGAGAATTGGGAAGCATTGTGATTACAATCTCCCTGCCCTTCGCCGCCTCCGCAGCGCTTTCCGCTCTCTGAGCGCCTGCCTCTTCCATTTGCTCCACATTGTCAGGCAGAAGGTCATAAACAACACATTCATATCCTTTGTTCATAAGATTTCTGCACATAGGTTTTCCCATAATGCCAAGTCCGATAAATCCAATTTTCATCTGATGATCCTCCTGATTTTTCTTTTCTGCATATACCAATTACACAACATGAACCGGTTTTCCCTCAAGAAACGCTCTGATATTTTCCGCAGTCACCTCCATCAGGCGCTGTCTCGCCTCTTTTGGCGCCCACGCAATATGCGGCGTAAGAATCGTATTAGGCGCCTGCAGCAGCGGATTTTCTCTCTCAATGGGTTCTTTCGAGACGACATCCAGCGCTGCTCCTCCCAGCTTTCCTTCCCGTAACGCTTCCGCGACGTCTGCCTCCTGAAGCAGTCCTCCGCGGGCTGTATTAATCAGAAAAGCGCCGGTTTTCATCTGCCGGATTGTCTCCCGGCAGATCATTCCCTGATTTTCTGCGGTTAATGGACAGTGGAGTGTGAGCACATCCGACTCCCTGTAGATTTTTTCCAGTTCCGCACTCTGTATCTGTTCGCTGAGATCATGCTCCGGTATTTCATGGGCTGCGCAGACAAGAACTCTCATCCCGAAAGCGCTGGCCATCCGCGCCACGCTCCGGCCGATTCTTCCAAAGCCAATGATTCCCAGCGTCTTTCCCGCCAGTTCCACCAGGGGATACTCCCAATAGCAAAAATCCTGACAGGAAGTCCACCGTCCCTGATGTACGGAATCCGAATGTGCTCCCACATGATGACAGAGTTCCAGGAGCAGCGCCATAGTAAACTGCGCCACGGATTCTGTTCCGTAAGCCGGCACATTGGAAACCGTAATTCCACGTTTCCTGGCCGCAGCGAGATCCACAACATTGTAACCCGTGGCCAGCACACTGATGAATTTCAGAGCCGGATTCTCTTCCATGTCCTTTCCGGAAATCACCGTTTTGTTTGTCAGTACAATTTCCGCATCCTTCATCCGCTCAGCAGTCAGATGTTCCGGCGTCCGGTCATAAATGGCCAGCTCTCCATATGCTTTCAGCACATCCCAGCTGAGATCCCCCGGATTTTCCGTATATCCGTCCAATACAACAATTTTCCTCATGTTCAGTCCTCCAGCATAGCCCATGCACGGTTAATGACACGTTTCGTATTTGCAAGAATAATATCCGCGTCCTCGCCCGGACGGGGAGAAACCTCCAGCGATAATCCCATCGGCTCTTCTTTTCTGAAAAATCCCTCGGCTTTTAACACCCGGAAGAAATCAAGCAGTTCCTCCGTATCATTCGCGCTGTCCGGATACCCGAAACGAGGATGTTTATCCCCATAGCCGTCACATCCCTGTTTCGCAACCGCATTCCCGATATGAAGATGACAGATATAAGGGCGCAAAGTCTGGATGACGAACCGGCTGGTTTCATACGTAATGGGGAAATGAGAAAGGTCCGCCAAAAGGCCAAAATTCCGGCAGCATGTTCTGACGTCAGCAGCAAACCTTGCGGCCAGCGGTGCCGGTCCGATCAGCGCGGCTTTGTCACAGTCGTAATCAAAAACTTCCAGATTTACATGAATTCCTTTCGTTTTCGCGTATTCACATACATGAATCGTTGTTTTCAGGAGCTGCCGATAAGCTTCCTCCTTCGTTTCCTCCTCCCATTTTCCGGCGAGAAACGCCAGAGATCCGGCGCCAAGATATGCGGCCTCATCCACTCCATCCAACAGCAGTTTCTCTGCTTTCCGGCGCTCTTCCTCCTGAATCGCATTTGGATTCAGACCGGTCTGAAGAAGACCGGGCTGTGCTCCAAAGCATATTTTCATATGCGACTGTCCCAGCAGACCGCGGACCTTTTCCCGCATTCCATCTTCCGGAATATGCGTCAGCTCAATACAGTCAAAATAATCATCCCGAAGGACTTTCAGGAGCGAATCCTCATATCCTCCAAACGCAGATCCATACATGGACGGAGGGTAACTCATCCATAAAATCGTTCCAACTTTAAAATAAGTCTGTATCCTTTCCTTCATCGCTGTCTCCTTTCCCGTAACAGTCCAGCCATGCAGAACTGTTACCTTTTCTCCTGTAATCTCATGAATGCCCGCAGGCGCTATGCTTTCCTACGGTCTGTGCAGCGAATGCAAAGACCTGGCCGAACTGCAACAATCCATTCTGACAATCAGCATTTCATGCTCCTGCAGACGGGGGATCACAATTTCCGTCTCTCCTTCTCTCTCCTCATATTCGTAGGCTCTGTCCCGGACATTCCCGTAAACGGATGTGATCTTTCCGTCCACACAGAGTTTTACTCTGACAGATTCTATGGGAAGATTCTCTTCCAGGGTTCCCGGAGGCACCCGTGTTCCCGCAAGATTTACAAGATGAATCACATAGTCTTTCCCTTTCCGGTAAATGCTGGCATCTACATGTGCAGGCGCTTCCACACACATACGGCATGGTTTTCCCAGTGCCCACCGGATACTGCCCTCCAGCACTCTCCGGTGATCAGAAATATGATTCCGTCCATAGCATCTGTCCAGATCTGCCGCCAGATACACCACCCTGGCTCCGCTTTTTATCGTCCCTGCATAAATCCCGGGAAGCGCTCCCTCCTCACGGATCCAGGAAAACTCCGGCGGATAAATCGGAAACGCAGGCACAAAGAAGCCTTCCGGCCGCAGGCATCCGTCCGACTCTGCCACGCGCACCTTTCCGCCAAAAGGAATCAAATCCGTTCCGTTTACCTTCTCCCAGAGCGGATGAGCATTTTGGGGCGTCCTCAGATAACTGTGCGCGCCGTCAAACAGCCAGTTTTCATCTTTCTGCGCAGTCAGTCCCTGTTCACACTGTTTTGCAGAAAGGCCAAGCATGTCAAAAATTCTGCTGCGGCCTCTCCACTCCCCTTCTTCGTCACAGAGCGAAGTATCTCCTGACAAAATCAGTCCTTTGCCCTGCTTCAGCCAGTCCAGTACCATCTGTTCCTGTCCGGGAGTGAGAATCGCAACATTGGGCAGTATCAGAAGGTTCAGACGATCCGCATACTTTTCCAGATCGTCTGCATGAACCGGCCAGAACGGAAGCCCCGATTCCGAAAGCGCACGGGTCATCCCGAGCCACGGATATTCGCACGCTTCTTTTCCATGGTCTCTTCCGTAATAGGTAATCGTTTCCTGATTCCACAAAACTCCTATTTCCGCCGCATTTTCCCTCTCATTCAGCCATGTTTCATTCTTTTTGACCCATCGGAAAAGATCCGGCGTAAGTTCCATCCTGCGCCTGTCGTAGACCTGTCCGCCGACAAAATGAAACCACGGTGAAATTCCTCCGCTCACCCCACACAGCATCCATTTTCGTACCTCCGGCGCTTCCCCTCCGGACAGCCGGAAGGTTCTGCCTCCCTTGTAGTAGTGGGCCATGCTCTCGGCCACAAGGATATGCTCGTCCGACGCGGATTTCAGGAGCATTCCATTCCATGTATTCTGCTCAAAGCCTCCGCCTTCATCCCGGGACTGATGATCACAGAAAATAAAAGGGGCATCTTCTGTCAGTCGTTTCAGGTCGTAAAACCTCCCGCCTGTCCGGAACGGGTTTGCATTGACCATGCCGAACCACCGGCAGTCCTCTCCGCCATACTGCTGCGTCACACGATTAAAATATTTCCAGTTTTTCCGCCGAATTTCATAATTCCACCGGATCCATTTCCGGTAGACAGGGTTTCTCCAGTCCACCTGTTCCGGCAATTCTTCCTGATAAGCCTCCCGAAACTGTCTGCGGCAGTTCTCACAGTAGCAAATTGTCCCTTCTCCCGGTCCGGCCCAGCTGTTGTCCGCAAAGCCTTCCGGATGATACCGCTCAATGACCTCCCGAAAGATCTCCGGTATAAACTGTTGATAATATCCTCCATTCACACATGCCACATATCTTCCCTGGGATAAAATCGGATGCTGGTCTTTGTCACGGCAGTACCATTCCGGATGGAGCCGATACAGTTCCTCGCCGGTACAGTTGATATCCATCCTGGCAACCACTGCCAGTCCTGCTCTGCGCGCCGCCTTCACCCAGATTCCAAAATAATCCTTATCGCCCAATGTTCTGGCTTTATACTGATAAGGAAAACGGCTCTGATAATAACTGACAATCCCTCCGCAGTTAATGATCACACCTTCCACCCGTGTTTTCCCCCAATAGTCTTCCCACACAGCAAGATCACATTTTTCAGGGTCATCCTCCGTCAGATTCACCTGACCCCACAGATGAACGCTCTGATACCAGGGTTTCATAGTCTCTCCTTTCCGTAAATCAGTGCCGCCTGATAAAGGCCGCGAACCTTCAGATGAAAATGTCCCTGATCCGTCAGTTTTTTTCTTCCGCTTTCCGTGAGAATCTGTACTTTTTCCACACAGATCTTTTCCACCCGAATCTCCATTTCCACATCCAGTGGTTCAAAAAAAGTCGTCCCGTTAAATCCGGAATAATTTATCACCTGCAGAAGATACAGATCCGGTCCGCACCGGTCAAAAAACACTTCCGCGCAGGGCGGACCGTCCACCCGGAGCATCTGGTCCATCCCATCTGTGTTTTTCCGGAGAACATCCAGAAAAATCTGCTTGAAATCCTCATAGCCCTGCATCTGATAGAGGCTTCCCGGCATCCACGAAAAATAAACAGCTCTGCCTTCTCTGACGGAAACGCAGCTTTGATCCGTAATCTCATATCCCTGACATCTCTCTGGCGGTCCATACATACCGGCCCGAATCAGGGGCAGATAATTTTTGTTTTCCTCTTCCGGCTCCATAAAATAATAATCTTTGTCCAGATATACCCAGTCTCTGTCCTTAAAATCCCCAAAGACTTCCTTGGGTTCGGTCAGCATATAGCACCCTCGAATCGGCGACAACCGTCCTCCAATCGTCACTCCAAACATCTGGCTCAGAAAATCCGGCTCTTCTCTCAGTGCCGCCCCTGTGGCAACCAGTACGGCGCCGCAGTTTCTCAGATTTTCTGCGACTGATATCCCCAGTTTCTGAACGCCCGGCAGAAGAACTACCGAATATCTTCCCGTCTGTACCTTCGCCTGTTCCATTTCCTGAAGATCAAGGAGATCAAACAACAGATGTGACTCCTTCAGCATTTTAAAAATCCCCCGGTATTCATTCCTCGCAGAATTCCCCTGACCGGAGGGGCGGATCAGAAGAATCCTGGCACAGGACTGCAGATGATTCAGATATCTTTCATATTTTCTGTGAAACTGAAAAATCTTTTTGACCAGTTCAAAATTTTTTCTGTCCGGATATGTCTCAAACCCGCCGATCATGCACCAGTCCAGATTCTCTCCTGTCGCCAGATTTCCATAGAGCCGCAGCGCGTTCAGCCACGGTGACACGCCCATAAAGCGGTAAAAAATGTCGACCGCATTGATGACGCAGTTGGAAGAATGGCATTCTGAAAGACTTCCTCTGACACACCCTGCATTCTCCTCGCTTGCCATCAGCCAGAAAGGAAGCGGACGGTCTACCGCGGAGTTCGATTCGCTTCTCACCAGATCCACCCAATGATTGCTGTACGTACATACGGCCGCTTCCGGATTCAGTTGTTTTACCTTATGGTAAATTTTTTCCAACAGTTCTTCTGTCGTAAACTTTTGGAATTCTTTATATTTCTGAAAAACGGGGTCTTCCTCATTCTCCTCCCTGGGGAGTTCCATATGACTGTATTGGTAGAATCTCTTCCGGCAGTTTTCGCATTGGCAGATTCCCACATAATGATTGTCATAATCCCTGGTCTGGTATCCGAACATATTAAAAAATACGCCGTCTACCGGATAATGGGTCAGGACTTCTTCCAGGATCTGAAGGGAACCATTCTGCTGATACCCTCCATTGACACAGGTAGCCGCCGTGTCATGAAAGCAGACCAGTTCCCCTGACAGAGACCGGCTGTACCATTCCGGATGAACATCTGCAAACTCTATATGTGTTTTGCTGAAATCAAACCTTGCAATCACACGAATGCCATTGTCATGACATTTCTGAAGAAGATTCCCGAAAAAATCATCGGTCAGATAAGGGCTTGTCTTCTGGAAATCCAGCTCTGTAGGATAAAAAGCCGTAATTCCTCCGCAGCCCACCATACATACATCTGCGCCGAACTCTTTGAGATAATCGATGTATCGGTCCACATCCATTCCTGCGTCGATATCACGCAGATTATTTTGTATCATTCGAAAACGCTTTTTCTTCCACCAATCCATCTCTTTCTTCCTCCACAACAATCAAGTCCCATACGTCCAGCCTGTCGATCTGAATCCTTATCCATTCTTTTTCCGAAATCACACGGACAGGGTAATGTTCCAGTACAGACCCTCCTCTGACCGGCCCTTCTGTCTCCTTTCGCAGCGCAATCTCCAGATTTCCACATGCATTTGCTGTTCTCAACGGCCGTTCCCCGATTCCATTGACGATCTGGAGCATCCATCTGCCCTGCTTTTCCCACACGCTCAGATGAACGCCATCGGGCAGATTCCATGCCCTCACCTTCAGATTTTCTCCGGCCAGCGCAGCAAAAAGATTCTCCAGGAGGATTTTCTGATCCTCCAGACCGATCTCCGTGACCAGTTCGGCAAGCTCAAAACAAACACTCAGAACATTTCCTTTCCCATAAGGATGCATCATCGCCAGTGGTATCTCTGTATGCCCCACTGGCATGCTTGCTCTCTCCGGAGGCGCTCCCACGCCATCCGGCGGTGCAAACGGCGGAATCAGCGTTATTAATTTCTGTGTTCCCTCCACCGGTCGTACGTTGAGGTACTGTCCCCGTACCGGCAGATATCTGGTCTGCTCCAGTCTGCTTCTGAGTCCGGAAGTTTCCGGCAGCTCGCCGTACGCAGCCTGCAGACTGCCGGTACACATGGTCTCCGGAACGATTCCCATCAGTTCTTCCAGAACTGTATCCGTCTCACTGTCTGTCTTTTCCACAAACAACCGTCCGCCCCGGGCAACGTACTCCCGCAGATACTGCAGCTGTTTCGTTTTCAATCTGCTTCCGTCCGCCACCATAAGCAGAGGGTATTGTTCCGGATTTAAGTTTTGTTCCAGCAGAAGCAGATTCAGAAATTCAAACGAAATGTGACACTCCAGAAAAGCTTTTGCCATGGCAAGTTCCTTTTTCGATCCGCTCCAGAGAATCCATGCATCCACGACCGGTGCTGCATCCTCCAGATATCTGTTGGAAACCGCCGTCTTTTCATTGACCTGCCTTACAGTCTCCAGCATCCGGTGGTCGGTAATGGTTCGGTCAAAGCCGGTCAGAGAATGCCACAGCTGCCCTCCGGCGGCGGGGATCTGACTCATCCAGTATTCATATTCCGCAGCCGGCAGACCTGTATGGCGCCAGTCCATTCCCGGACAGGAATGAATAATGCCAAAAGGCCTGAGGTTCTTCCCGGGAAGACGTCCCAGTTTCATATTTAATATCGGTTTCCAACGGTAAGGCAGAGATTCCTTTCCCGCTGAAAGAATATCCTGGGCCTCCGTACAGATCAGATCCGCCGTCTTATACTTATCTTCCAGGTTTTCCGCCTGATGCATTCCCTGCTCCTGATATGTGCTGTAATACATAATAACCGGAAGTGCCGGATCAGCCGCCTTTATTCTGCGATACAGAAACTCCATGTTATCCTGCAGGCACCGTGTCTTCCAGCCGCTGTTCCACTCTTGTTTTTCTCCCGGCAGGTCAACGCCATAGAGATTTCGATATTTTCTCCTGCAGTTTTCACACCAACAGTCTTCCATATGCGGCGCATTGAAAAAGACACCGTCCAGTTCCAGCATTCCGATCGCTTCCTCCAGAACCTTTCCTGCAAATTCTTCCCACCGGTATCCTCCATTGATACAGGTGGAAACCAAAAGCGACCAGTTTCCCATCCTTTCCTTTCCGTAAATCACTGGCTTTCCATCCGGATCCTTGACAAACCATTCGGGATGCTGAAGATAAACTTCATCCTCCGCCTTGCTGAAATCAAAACGGCCGATGACATAAACGCCTTCTTTATGGCACGCTTCAATCAGTTTCTTTAAAAGATCTCTGCCCTCCGGAAGAAATTCATTGATGTGATGAAAGGGAACTCTGCTCTCATACCACGCATAAATACCTCCGGTATTGAGCACAACCGCATCCGCCCCCAGGCCGCGTGCATCCCGGGCAATATCTTCGGGATTCATTTTTCCCGTATCGCGAACCTGAAGATTGTACTGAATTACTTTCATACCTGTCTGCCACCACGCTGTTTTCTGCATACACCCTCCAAATTGTAACGGTTCAGCCAGCCGAACGGTTACTCTGATATAGTATTACTGCTTGATTCCGCTGACTGCGATACTTTGCACAATGTATTTCTGCAAAAACAGGAACATAATACTCAAAGGAATTGCACTGATCACCGCCACAGCCATTCTCGGTCCATAATAAATCGCATCCTGCTGGGAATTGAAAATAGAAACTCCGACGGAAATCAGCTGTTTTTCCGAGCTGCGCAGAACAACCAGCGGCCACAGGTAACTGTTCCAGTTGCTGAGCACCTGCAGGATCGACAAGGTTGCAATCAATGGTTTTGACAGCGGAAGAATAATCTTCAGAAAGATTCTCCATTCGCTTGCCCCGTCAATGTATGCAGATTCCCTCAGAGAATCCGGAATCGCCTCGATATTCTGCTTTGCAAAAAAGATACCATATACATAAGCGCACGCCCCCATAAGCAGCGGCGCATATGTATCAAGCAATCCCCAGCTTTTGTACTGGAGATACAGAGGAATCATTCTGGATTCAAACGGAAGCATCATAACCGCCAGCATAAAAATAAACCAGAATTTCTTTCCCACAAAGTTTCCTTTTGCAAATGCATATCCGCACATCAAAGCAAAAAACACAGCAAGAAACGTATGTACTACGGTAACAAAAATTGTGTTCAGATAATACCGCACCAGCGGGATACTGGTAAACGCAACTTCATAGTTAAACAGCGAAAACTCATGCGGAATCAAAGAAAATTCCGGAAGCGTCGACAACGCTGTTCTGTCAAAAGAAAGCACGATACTCCATACCAGCGGTATCAGGATAATCACCAGTATCGCCAGCAGAATCACAATCAGCAAAGCCCTTCTTATCTTTTTTGCCCGCATTTTGTCACCTCCTAAACCTTGTTTTTCTTAAAAAATCCTGTCATTTTCAGGTTAATCAGTGTTATCACAAACGTCATTACGAACAGTATCATCGCGCCGGCAGAAGCAATGCCATACTGGGGCGTTTCAAAACTGAACTGATAAATATACATCATGATTGTCTGCAGTGTGCCGCCCGGCCTTCCTGCCGAAGTGTTTCCCCCGATGATAAAAAGATCCGTAAAACGGGCCAGACCGTTTATCATTGACGTAATAAACAGAAATGCAAAACAGGATTTCATCTGCGGAATCGTAATATACCACCACTGCTTGATTCCATTCGCTCCGTCAACCTCCGCCGCTTCATAGATTTCACTCGGAATCGACTGGAGGCTGGCCAGATTGATCAGCATCGCATATCCCATGTTGCCCCATACGCTCAGGATCGTCGCGCCAAATCGCGAAAAATGGGAATCCGACAGCCACCCAATGGTCACATCCTGTCCTGTCAGAAAGGAAAGAGCATTATTCAGCAGACCCCCATTGGCCTTCAGAACAATCTGAAAAATAAGAACTACGCTGACGCCGGTAATAATATTGGGAAAATAATATCCGACTCTGAAAAAGCTCTGCCACTTTCCTTTGCCGATATTATTGATCAATGTGGCAAGAATAAACCCTACCGGAATGGAAATCAGGCTGAGAAATGCCAGAAGAAACGTATTTCCAATGGATTTCAGAAAGGAGGCATTATTCATAATCTTCTCGTAGTTCTGAAACCCTACAAATTTGTCATCCCCGAATCCAATTACCTGAATATCAAAAAAGCTGTATTTTACGGACTGCAGCATAGGAATATAAGTCAGTGCAATCAGAGTGACAATGCTGACAATCAGAAAAGAATACCAGACTATCTGCTTTTTTATCTTGATTTTTAATGCCTGTTTGTTCTTCATTTCACATACTCCTTGTTGAAAAAAAGGCGCCGTACTAACTTCCGTTTCGTACGGCAGCCTTTTGTTGTCGCTTAATACAGCGTTCGACAAATAACTGGACGAATCGCGCAGAATGCTTTTTCGAGTGTGCGGGTCAAAAAACGCAGGCGTAGCGGGCTACGCTGAGTATTTTTGACCCGTGCAATCGGGAAAGCAGGCAAGCGATTTGGTATAGTTATTTGCGATACGCTGTATTAACTCAGTGTACTCATATAATCATCAAGATTCTTCTGCACATAATCCATCGCCTGATCTGCATCCATATTTCCCTGATACATTTCGTTAATTACAGTTGTCAGGTCGTTGGCAAATGTACCAAAATTATTGCTGTCATAACAGTCATTTGCAGAAGCGCTGAATTCCAGCGGGCTGGTGCTTACAACATAAGAGATTGCATCCGCATAATCTGCCGGCATATAGTCGCCTAACTTGCCGCTCGCTTCCTTGTTGGCCGGAATACTGAATGCATCCAGAAGCCACTGCTGAACCACCTCGTCGGTCACCATAAATTTCATGAACTCCCATGCCAGATCTTTCTGCTCGCTTGTATTGCAGATTGCCATATTCCAGTCGCCCATATGGCTGGAAGTGATACCTTCAAACTCTCCGCTCTGAATTTTCGGAAGCGCCGCCATCATATACTTATCTTCCAGGCCGGCCGCTTTGATGGTGTTGTATGCATTGTAGGCATCCTCAATAATAATCATTGCGATATTATTGTCTTCCGTATAGGCATTGTTAATATCCAGTCCCTCATAATAATCCGGGCTTGTATACGGAGTGAAGGAGTTCAGATAATTCAATACTTCTTTTGTCGTATCATTTTTGAAATTCACCTTTGTATCTGCAAGCGTATCGCCCCACTCATAAATCACATCGTTGAATGCGCGGGATGCCCAGATATAATTTTTATTGGCACTCGCCGCCTCAATCAGACTGATTCCGTATGTTTCTTTTCCTGTCACAGGGTCAGTTCCTGTGGTCGCTTTTGCCAGATCCAGCACATCCTGCGTCGTCCAGTTCTCATAATCCGGAAGATCCACGCCATAATGTTCAAAGATCTCCTTATCAATTACCACCATGACAGGATTTACCGTTATCGTCAGTCCATAGGGCACATACTCATTCAGAGGCGCGATATCCGCGTCCTTTCTCATCGCCATCATGCCCACCGCATCTTTGACTTCCGGATCCTGTTCCAGGTAATCGGTCAGAGGCTCGCAGATCGGAGTGATGGATGAACCGTGAAGAATAATATCCACATCTCCCGACAGAGCTGCCGTCTGGCAGGCTGCTTTCCAGTTGTCCCACGGAATTGTTTCAATTTGTACTTCTACATTCGGATATAATTCGTTCCAACGCTCCAGAACTTCATTATATCCGGGTCTCGAAACTCCTGTGACAATATCCGTGTTTCCATCTGGCCCAACATCCGTAAACAATCCTGGTCCATACAGTTTCAATGTTCCGGATAATTCTGTATTTGCCGCTTCGCCCGCTGAAGCTGACACCGATGCGCCTTGTTCTGCACTCGCCGAAGAACTTCCTGACGATGCGGAGCTTCCGTTCGTTGTTTCCGCGCTGCTACACCCCGCCAATGCGGAAACTGCCATCATGGTTCCCAGGAACATTGCAAGAACTTTTTTGTGGTTTTTCATTTCTTTCCCTCCCAATTTTTTATTTATCTTTTGAAGATAGGTATATTATAAGAATCTTCGACAAATTTTCCCATGTTTCGACAGACAAATATCCCTTTTCTTTTTGTAATGAAAAACCAAAAAAGGTGTAAAGTTCTCCACAAAAAAGCCCGGGAAATCACAGACAGACCTTCCGGTCTGCCTGTGATTTCCCGGGCTTTTCAGCTCCTGCAGACAAATTTCTCTTCATTTTTACAGTGCCTGTAAACGGCAGCATTTTTCTTTCCTTTATCTCACAGATAATACATCACATAATCCAGCGCCGACGCCATAATCAGCACCACCAGACTGGCAATTCCCAGAACGACTTTATAAGAGAACAAAGGAAAAATCTTTTTCCATGCATCCTTATGCTTCCATTCCTGCTTATGGCGAAAAAACAGATTACTTCCGGCAAGCACAAACAGGCCCAAAGCACCTCCGATAAACATCACCGCCCTGGCAGTTTCCAATCCGGCAGTTACATCCAGGCCGCCTGCCAGAGTTCCGGCGATCCACGCGGCGACAAACAGGACGGCGCCTGCCGCCAGACCAAGCCCGATTGTTTTCATGGAATCTCTGACAATGTTCTGAATCATGGTATCTCCTTTTGCGAATTATTTCTCTTCGTTAAAACAATGGCATGCGACAAAATGTCCCGGCTCTATCTCTCTGAGCTCCGGTTTCTTTGACTTACAGATTTCCATCGCATTCTGACATCTCTTGCAGAAGTTGCATCCCTCCGGCGGATTGATCGGGCTGGTTACCTCGCCCTCCAGATGGATACAAGTCTTTTCTCTCTCAGCCTCTACCTTCGGATCCGGAATCGGAATCGCTGACATCAGCGCTTTCGTGTACGGATGCAGCGGATTGCTGTACAGATCCTCCGAGGAGGTCAGCTCCACCATATTGCCCAGATACATAACCGCAACTCTGTCAGAAATATGCTTTACCATCGAGAGATCATGGGCAACGAACAGATAGGTCAGACCCATCTCCTTCTGCAGCTTGATCAGAAGGTTTACGATCTGCGCCTGAATGGACACATCCAGCGCCGAGATCGGCTCGTCCAGCACAATAAACTTCGGCTCCACGGCCAGAGCACGGGCGATACCGATACGCTGGCGCTGTCCTCCGGAAAACTCATGGACAAACCGATTGGCATGTTCTTTATTCAGGCCGACAAGATTCAGATAATGATAAATCTTTTCTTCTCTTTCCTTGCGGCTTTTTGCCAGATGATGGATATCGATTCCCTCAGCCACAATATCAGCCACCGTCATTCGCGGATCCAGAGATGCATAGGGATCCTGGAAGATCATCTGCACGTCTTTCTTAAATGCGATCTTTTCCGCGCCCTTCAGCTGATGTACATCTTTTCCTTTGTAAAGCACCTGACCGGAGGTTTTGTCATATAAGCCAATGCAGGTTCTGCCGCAGGTTGTCTTTCCGCAGCCGGACTCGCCTACCATTCCCAGGGTTTCGCCTTCCCGGATGGAGAATGAAACATGATCCACCGCTTTCAGAATCTTATTTTTTCCCACGTGGAAATGCTTGCACAGGTCCTTTACTTCTAAAATCGCTTCGCTCATTTGCTGACCTCCATTTCTTTCGGACGTTCACAGTCTGCAGCCATCGGATGGTGCAGCCAGCATGCCGCCTGATGACCGTCTCCGAACTGAGTCATTTCCGGAAGTTCATCACAGCAGATTTCCATGCAGTATTTGCATCGTGTGCTGAACGGGCAGCCCTTCGGCGGATTCAGCAGATCCGGCGGAGTTCCTTCGATGGACGCCAGCACCTGCTTATTCTCCAGATCCAGTCTTGGAACAGCGTTCAGAAGCGCGCAGGTATACGGGTGCTGCGGGTGATAGAAAATATCCTCGCTGTTTCCGCTCTCCACAACCTTGCCGGAGTACATAACCACAATTCTCTTGGCGATATTCGCAACAACACCCAGATCATGGGTGATCAGGATGACGGAAGTGTTCAGCTTCTGCTGCAGATCCTTGATCAGACGCATGATCTGCGCCTGAATGGTCACGTCCAGCGCTGTCGTCGGCTCGTCCGCGATCAGCAGCTTGGGCTGACAGGCAAAAGCAATCGCAATCATTGCTCTCTGGCGCATTCCGCCCGAAAACTCATGGGGATACTGTCTGGCTCTCTGACGGGCGTCAGGAATTCCAACCATTTCCAGCATCTTAACCGCTTCTTCAAACGCTTCCTGTTTGCTCATGGACTTGTTATGCTGCAGAATATTTTCCATAATCTGCTTTCCCACGCGCATGGTCGGATTCAGAGCCGCAAGTGCGTCCTGGAAAATAATAGCCGCTTCCTTTCCACGATATTGGCTCATTTCTTTTTTCGACAACTTCAGAATATCCTGTCCCCGGTAAATGATCTCGCTTCCTTCTTTGATCTCGCCGGGATCTTTGATCAGTCCCATGATCGTCTTGGCAGTCACGGACTTTCCGCAGCCGGATTCCCCCACGACCGCGATCGCCTCTCCTTCGTCAAGATCAAAAGACACACCGCGAACCGACTGAACCTCGCCGGCATATGTATGATAAGATACTCTGAGATTTTTCACCTCTAATAATTTACTCATCTGTACATCCTCTCTTACTGACGTAATCTTGGGTCTAATGCATCTCTCAGGCCGTCTCCCAGAAGGTTAAAGGCCAGCACGATGATACAGAGAACCAGTGCCGGGAAGAACAGCTGATACGGATATAAATCCATCGTCGCCCGGCCGTTGGAGATCAGCACTCCAAGACTGATGCTGTTGGAATCCAGACCCATTCCCAGGAAGCTCAAGGACGCCTCTGTAAAAATATAGCTGGGGATACTGGAAGCAACGTTCAGGATCAGAATACTCAGTGTATTCGGAATCATGTGCTTGACGATAATACGCATAGGGCTGGCGCCGAGACATTCCGCCGCCATCACGTATTCCGATTCTCTCAGCTGCATAATCTGTCCGCGGATCTGTCTTGCAGTTCCGCACCATGCGGTCACACACATGGCGAACACCAGAGCTCCCACGGATTTTTCCAGCACCATCATAACCAGAAGGGTAATCAGAAGAGAAGGCATGGATGTGATGATCTCAAGGATACGCATCATCACTTCATCCACGATTCCGCCGTAATACGCCATAATTCCGCCGTAAATACAGCCAACCACAATCTGAATCGCCGTACAGACAAGCGCCACAATGATCGATACGCGGGCTCCCATCCAGACTCTTGAAAACAGATCACGTCCCAGACTGTCGGATCCGAACCAAAATTCGGAAGACGGTCCGAGATTTTTCTTTACGCCATTTACTGAAATAAAATCCAGACCTCGAATATACGGCCCGATAATTGTCATAATGATACAAAAAATCAACAGTCCAAGCGAAAACATCGCTACCGGATTTTTTTTCAGTCTTCTCCATGCATCTCCCCAGTAACTGATGGTCGGGCGGCTGATTACATCTTTGTCAAACCGGTCGGACGCTACTTTTTTGAAACGCTCTTTCGTCAATTCTGCCATTTTCTTCCTCCCTACTTCTTTCCGCCTCGGATTCTGATTCTCGGATCGACCAGCGTATACAAAATATCTGTAATAAAGATAACGATAATGTAAAGCGCCGCGATGATCACGGTATTTCCAAGCACAATGGAAGTATCACGTCCGCTGACCGCATTGACATAATACAATCCCAGTCCGGGGATGGAAAAAATATTTTCCACAAAGAAAGAACCTGTAATACACATTGCCACACTCATCGGAAGCTGTGTCATAACAGGAATAAAAGAATTTCGGATTACGTGTCTGCGAATTACCTGACCCCGGCTCAGACCTTTGGACTCTGCAGTCAGTACATAATCCTGATTGATTACGTCCAGCATGGAAGTCTTCAGCAAACGCGCATACGTTGCAATGTATGCAAAGCATCCGGTAAGCGTCGGCAATACCGTATACTCCCAGCCGCCAAACAATAAATCATCACCCTGCGGCCATCCAATCACCGGGAACCAACCCAGCGTTCCTCCGAACACCTTCTGCAGCAGAAGGCCGAACACCAGGTTGGGCACCGATATGAAAACAATCGACAGGGTGACCACCAGATAATCTATCCAGGTTCCTTTCTTGATCGCCGCAACGACCCCCAGCAGGAGGCCTACCGTAACTCCCAACAGCATCTGCTGGATGCCCAGCCGCGCCGAAACCGGTCCTTTATCCCGGATAATCGAACTTACCGTCTGTCCCTCATAAGTAATCGACTCGCCAAAATCTCCATGGAGCATACTTCTCATTGTAATCACATAGCGCTCCAGAATCGGTTTGTCCAGTCCATATTTTTTATAAAGATTTTCCTTGATGTTTTCGGGCAACCGCTCCGCTCTTGAGGACAGTGCGTCTCCCGGAACCGCTGCGAGCAGAAAGAATGTAGCTGTCGCGATGATAAACAGCGTAAACAACATTGTAATAAATCTTCTGATCGTGTATTTTATCATAATGCCTCCTAATCCGTCCGCCGGAATCTGTCCGAAGTGACAAAAGGCGGAAGTGTACCGTCCGTACGCCTTCCGCCTTTTTTATCACATTATTCTTTGCCTGAAATATATGCCCGGCTGAATTCAAGCGCAGCGCCAAAGTTTGGCGTGCTCAGATTCTTAACGTATTCCTGAACAAAGAACTGGGAATTTCCATAATACAAAGGCGCCATTCCGGCGTTTTCAGCTACCAGATTCTGTTCCATCTCTTTATAAACTTCCGTACGCTCTGCAGTATCGGTCATCGTTGAAAGAGAATTGAACATCTCGTCAAATTCTGCATTGCTGTAGCCGCCCATGAATTTTGCATATCCGCTGTCTGTATTCCAGAGTTCCATGAATGTCATCGGATCATCGTAGTCACCGTTCCATCCCATGTTGTAGGTATCGTAATTGTAGCTGTCTCTCTCAGATACAAAGGTTGCGGAGTCCGGGCAGATATTCAGAGTTACGGTGATACCGAACATATCCTGCCAGGTCTGCTGCATGTACTCCAGGAACGCCTGTCCCTGTGTATTCGGTGCAGAACTGAGAACGGTCAGCTCGACATCCGATACAGATTTTCCTTCCTCTTCCACACCTTCGGTGAACAGGTCGACAATCTTTTCATCGGTATCATACTCAGCCATTACTGCGGTCAGCGGCTCTTCTGCTTCGCTGCGGAATTCCACATCTCCGGACATCATGTTGTACGGAATCAGGCCATATGCCGGAGTATTCTGTCCGCTGTAGATTACTTCATTCAGCTCCTCACGGTCGATTGCCAGAGACAGAGCCAGACGTACTTTTGCATTGTTCATCAGTCCGGAGGTTCCGCCTGTGTGCTGGTTGAAGATCATATACGTAGAAGACGGTTTTACAACAGAACGGCTTACCAGCGTTCCCTGGTCTACCATGCTCTGCCATTTGTTAATATAATCTGTCTTAGCTTCTACTACATCCAGCTCTTTTGATTCAAGCAGCTGAGACTGTGTTGCGGATTCTGCCACTACTTTCAGAGTAACCTTGTCCAGATGCACGTTATCTGCATCCCAGTAATTCTCATTCTTTGCCAGAACCATCTCGTTGTCCAGGATACGGCTCTCGATTACGAACGGTCCGTTATATACCTGTTTGGTATAATCTGTCGCATAGGACTCGCCGCCCGCCTCAATCACATCCAGACGTACCGGGAAGAAGCATACGTTTGTCAGTTTCTTTACGAAGAACGGGATCGCCGCCTGCAGGCGGATCTCCAGAGTCTTGTCATCGATCGCTCTCACGCCGATGTCGTCTGCGGAAGCTTCTCCGTTGTAGTAAGCTTCTGCGTTCTCAATATCGTAAGCCAGGAACGCATATGCGAATGCATTCTCAGGATTCAGAAGTCTCTTGATAGAATCCACATAGTTCTGCGCAGTTACCGGCTGTCCGTCAGACCACTGATGATCGCGGAGTGTAAAGGTATAAACCAGCCCGTCGTCGGATACTGTGTAATCCTCACAGCCCGCATTCTCAACGATTGCGTTTCCATCCTCATCGGTAAAGGTACGGAACAGACCTTCCTGAACCTGGGACAGCACCTGGAACTCATTGGCATTTCTTACGTCGTTGACGTCCAGAGTCTTCAGATCCGTAAATACCAGATTCAGTTCCTGCACGGAATCCATTTCTCCATCGCCTGTGTCCTCGGCAGAAGACGCGGACGCGGATGACGTCTGGGATGTTCCCGATGCGGATGAGGAACTGGAATTATCCGATCCGCCGCATCCGGCAAGCATTCCTGCTGCCAGTGTGCCTGCAAGAAACAATGACAACCATTTTTTCATGTTCTTCATTTTTTTCCTCCTTCTTGTGTAGCTCTTTTGTCCCGCCCCGGTTGCTTTCGGGCGGGCGATGTATCTGCCGTCCGGTTCCCGCTTTCCACGGTCTTCCGGTCAGCTGCAATTCTCTTCCGCTGCGCCATCACCGGGCATCGCTCAGTCGCAGTGAGTCATAATACGGATGATCTCCTCGTCCGTCTCATTCATCGCATTTGCGCCGAGACGGCAGACATTGCGGATCGTATCCTCAACGCCGCTGGAGACAATTCCATCTTCCGCATAAAACTGCTGGCCGTTCACATACATAAAGTATCCGAGAATCCCCGCCTCCACAGAAGAGGCGATTTTCGCTGCGCAGGACGCCTTTGCTCCGTCGCAGAAGATACCGGAAACGGTCGCAAGAGAATTCACTAACGTATGGGCAATCTCTTCTTCCCGGCCGCCGTACAGGTATGCGATTCCGCATCCCGCCGCGCAGCCTGCGCTGACTGCCCCGCAAAATGCTGATAACGGTCCGATGCCATGTTTAATATGCACGGCAATCAGATTGGAGATTACCAGCGCCCGGTACAGTTCCTCTCTGGAACTTTTCAGGTATTCGGAATAGACAATCACCGGCACGGAAACCGTGATTCCCTGATTTCCGCTTCCGGAATTGATGACAACCGGCAGTTCACAGCCGCTCATTCTCGCATCGGATCCGGCTGCCGCCATCGCCTTGCTCATGATCTTTACGTCATCTCCGTAAGTTTTCACCAGGATGCTGCCGATATTCGCGCCCCAGTCATGTTCCATTCCCTCCCGGGCAATTCTGTAATTATATGAAATCTGTCGGTCCAGTACTTCACGGACGTCATCCAGATTTACTTCCTGTGCAAACTGAATAATATTTTTCACACTGAGAAGAGATCTGTCGGCCTTCGGCGTCTCCTCCTGACAGACAGCCGCCTCTTCCCGGTAGATCGTCTCGCCATCCCTGGCAATCAGTGAGATATTGCAGTGATGTCTGCTGACACGCACCTGCGCCTGATGCTCTCCCGCCCAGACGGTAATCAGAATATCCAGCTTATCGCCGTCGGTCATCGGCTTGACGTCAAAGGGAACCTTTTCCAGATATTCCCTCATCTGCGCTTTCTGTTCATCGGTAATCTCTGAAATTACTTCCAGCTGTTTTTCCGCCTGTCCGCCGACAATTCCGGCGGCAGCCGCAGCCGGAATGCCTTTCAGGCCGTCCGTGTTCGGCACAATTACGCTTTTAACATTCTTTATAATATTTCCGCTGGCCTGAATCGCAACTCTCTCCGGAACGGCTCCCAGCACTTCTCTTGCCTTCGCCGCACAGTAGGCAATCGCAATCGGCTCCGTACAGCCGAAGGCCGGCACCAGCTCTTCCTTCAGTATCTCTACAAAGGTCCTGTACATATTCTGTGCAAGTCCCATGTGTTTATCACTCCTTTTTCTGCTTTCGTAAAAATCCTCCATGAAATAAAAAGCGTACACTCTTTTTCCTTCCTCCAGATCTGCCCGCCGTTTCTTTCGCTCCGGATGTCTCCGAAAGCAGTAACAGTTCTGACTGTTTGCTGTTACCAGCAGGTTCACTTCTTTGTGAAAAAGTATGTACGTTCTCTTCTCCAGCCGTCTTTCCGATCCCAGCTTTCCGCTCTGGCACCTATTCCGACTGATTATTATTCAGCCGCTGTCCTTCTCACCGACCTTACGGCGTCCGAACCGCGGTTTTTTCTATGGGTTTTATTATAGCACAACGCTTGCATAATGAAAAATAAAAATATATAATAAGTTAAATCGTCTTATTTGATATAAGGCGAGGACTCAGCCAAAATATTTTTGGCTGCTGACGTTACTCAGAAAAGAGAAAAGAAAGGAGCTGTTCATGGAACTGAAAAATATCCATACCTTTATCAAGGTTGCCGAATTTGAAAATTTCACAAAGGCCTCCAATGAACTTGGTTACGCCCAGTCCACTGTCACAATGCAGATTCAGCAGCTCGAAAACGAACTGCAGGCAAATCTTTTCGAACGAAACGGAAAGAGAATACGGCTCTCATCGGCCGGGCAGGAATTCCTGAAGTATGCTTACCAGATTACAAAATACGAATCCATGGCCCTGGACCATTTCCACCGGACCGAAGAGCCGGAAGGCCGTCTGAATATCGGAATCATGGAGACAGTGGCTTACTCAAAGTACGCCGATCTGTTCTGCACGTTTCTGGAAAAATACCCGAAAATCTCCATGCATCTGGAGGTGGTGACAACCCTGAAAGCGATAGAAAACCTGGATAAGGGCGTTTTCGACCTGATCTTCCTTCTGGACAAACCCACTGTCCGTGCCGACTGGAAGACGGCCCGCACCTTCCCCGCAGATATTTCCTTTTTCTGCGCCTCCTCCCACCCGCTTGCCGGACAGAAAAGTGTTCCGCTGAAGCGCCTGCTGCAGGAGCGCTTTGTACTCACCGAGGAAGGCTGTAATTATCGGAAAGTACTGGAAAACGATCTGGCCGCCACCGGACAGAGTCTTGATTGTGTGATGGAGATCGGCCACGCCAGCTTCATCATCAACGCTGTGACCCGGCAGCTTGGAATCGGCCTTCTGCCTCTTGTCACTTTAAAGGAAGCCCTGCAGCGCCAGGATATCGCGCTGATCAATGTCAGCGATTACCAGATCAGCCTGGTCATTCAGGTTATTTACAGTACCCAGCGGAGAATCTCCCTTCCCCTGCAGGTCTTCCTCAGTGAGCTGGAACATTTCTATCTTCCGGAGTAAGACATTCAGCGGTTTTTATCGTATATGATCTGAAGTCCTTTCAGAAGCAGATTGTCATCCAGGATCACATCTCTTTTGCAGTAGGGGATAATCACCTTCGCCAGCCCTCCCGTAGCCACCGCTGTGCAGGGTTCCCCCAGTTCTTCCTCAATTCTGGAAATCACGCCGTCGATACAGGAAGCGTTTCCGTAAATAATTCCGCTCTTCATACAGTCAATGGTATTTGTTCCGATGATCTTCTTCGGAGCCTCAAGGCTGATCTGCGACAGCTGCGCCGCGTTGGAGACAAGGGCGTCCAGCGAAGTCCGTACCCCCGGAAGAATCATTCCTCCGATATAGTTTCCTTTGCTGTTTACAACGCATACGGTCGTAGCCGTTCCCATATCGACGATCACCAGCGGCAGCGGATACTCTTTCATGGCCGCAACCGCGTCCACCACCAGATCGCTTCCCACGCTTCCGGGATGATCCATGATAATATTCAGCCCCGTCTTCAGGCCCGGTCCTACAACCTTTACGGGAACTTTGATCACCTTTTCCGCAGCTTTCCGGAAAAGCTCCGTAATCTGCGGCACGACGGAGGAAAGAATTCCCCCCTCCAGTTCCCCTTCTTTCACGTCATAAATCTCCAGAACGTTTTTCAGATGAATCGCATATTCCAGCTCCGTTTTTCCCTTGTCCGTGGACAGCCGTTCAATAAAACGGATCTTCTTCCCTTCAATACATCCCAGCACAATGTTTGTGTTCCCAATGTCAATGGCAAGTATCATTTTCAAACCCCTATATTTGCACGAACCTTTTCGTTCAGCAAAACCTTTCCCAGCAGTGTCATCAGAATTCCGGCGACGATCGCCTCCGGCACTCCGTTGATGCCGATAATAGACAGAATAAACAGATAGGCGGCGTCAGCCGCTTCTCCGCTGGCAGCCGCATACTGCTTTCCGAAAAACAGATAAATCATATTCATGACCAGAAGCGTGTTCGTCAGCGCTCCCGACACACCGGCCGCCGCCAGCGGGAGTACTGCGTTCGCACGCAGTTTCCGGTTCAGTTTCCGGATCAGACGGTACACATAATAAGGAACCACGCCGGTGAGGATTCTCGGGAGCATACAGATCAGCAGGCTTGCCCAGCCTCCCTCAAATTCTCCCAGGGAATAAAACGGGCTGAATACAAACGAGGTCGCCGTAGGATTCACTGTATTATTGATCAGGCTGGTCAGGCCGAATACAAAGCCAAGAAAAGCCCCGTCCGCCGGTCCGAGCAGCAGCGCGCCGAGGATCACCGGTATGTGAATGATCGTCGCACGGGTAAATCCCAGTGGAATATAGCCCAGAAACGGTGTGAACGCCATCAGAATGATAAGCGCGGAAAAAAGCGCCAGCAGCGCAAGTCTCTTTGTGGACCCCCGCATGCTTCCGGCAGGTTTTGCTGTGTTCGATTTTGTTGTCATAATGTCCTCCTTGTTACAGTTCCCAGAAGGATACTGTACAATCTGTCTGGTTTACAGTTACATCTCCGGGAATATTGTCCGGAACGTTCCGGTACAGTTTTCCCTTTTTCAGCCTGTCAGCAGTGCAGAATCATGGACTGCCTCAGAACTTCAGATACGGCCTCATGCTTTACCGGCGGGAAAGTCTCTCCCTGATTTCATCGAGAATCCTTTCCGCCACCTCTTCCTTGCTCATCATCGGGAGCTCCACGATCGTTTCCTTCGTCAGAATCGTCACCACGTTGGTATCCGCACCGAACCCGGCGCCCTCTGTTTTCACATTATTTGCGACAATCATATCCAGGTGCTTTTTCTCCAGCTTTCTCCTGGAATTTTCCAGCATATGCTCCGTCTCCATCGAAAATCCGCACAGAAACTGGTCTGCGGATTTATGATCCCCCAGATACTGCAGGATATCGTCGGTGCGTTCCAGAGGAAGCGACAGCACGCCGTCCGTCTTCTTCACTTTCTCACTGCTGACATTTGCCGGCCGGTAATCCGCGACTGCCGCCGCTTTGATTATGATTTCCTGCTCAGGCGCCAGTTCACGGACCGTGTCAAACATTTCCTTTGCCGTCGTCACATTCACACACTTCACCGTCAGCGGAACGGAGAGCTTTACCGGACCGGAGACAAGCGTCACATCCGCGCCGCGCATTGCCGCAATTCTGGCAAGGGCGTATCCCATCTTCCCGGTGGAATGATTGGTCAGAAAACGCACCGGATCAATCGCCTCCCGGGTCGGGCCTGCGGTAATCAGAATCTTTTTCCCGGCCAGATCCTTTTCCATGCCAATCTCCTGAAGAATATACTCCAGAAGGACGGACGGTTCCGGCATTTTTCCCGCGCCGGTGTCTCCGCAGGCGAGATGCCCCACTGCCGGAGAGATGATCTGAAAGCCATGGCTCTCCAGTTTTCTCATGTTTTCCTGAACAATGGAATTTTCAAACATTCTCGTGTTCATGGCCGGAGCCACCAGTTTCGGGCAGGTGCATGCCAGGACTGTCGTGGTCAGCATATCGTCGGCAATGCCTCCGGCCATCTTGCCGATCACATTGGCGCTCGCCGGTGCAATCATCACAAGATCCGCTTTTTTCGCCAGCGATACATGCTCCACCTGGAACTCAAAGTTCCGATCAAAGGTATCCACCAGACATTTCCGTCCTGTCAATGTCTCAAAAGTAATCGGGTTGATAAAATTCACAGCGTTCGCGGTCATAATCACATTCACTTCTGCTCCCTGCTTTACCAACATACTGGCAAGGGACGCCGCTTTATATGCCGCTATACTTCCCGTCACACCAAGAATCACTGTCTTTCCTTTTAACATTGCTCAATCCTGCCTTTCCGCTGTATTCTCCGGTTTTTCTGTCTCTTTGCCGTATTCGCATTTATTATACACGGGAGGCAGCGGCAAAACAAGGATGTTTCAGAAAAAATACACATTGCGTGTAACCGTTCCGCTGGCTGAACGATTACTCCCCGCAGGAGAAAAAGCAAAAACCGCTTGACCTGGAGTGAACTTCAGGTGATATAACTATAGTAAAAGATCCGCCGCCGTCTGTTGTCTGATGCAGCTGTCTTATACTGAAACTTTCCGGTTACAGCAGTTCAGCTGTCTGATCTGTTACACATTCCGGAAGCACAGACGGCAGGACCATTGCAAAAAGTCTTTAAGGAGGTTTTGAGATGAAGGCAAAAGTTTATTTTTCCAGAGAAATCACACCGGAAAAAGTTGTAGAGATGTACCGCGCTCTTGGCGTAAACCTGTCCGGCAAGGTGGCAGTGAAGGTGCACTCCGGAGAAAAGGGCAACCAGAATTTTCTTCGGCCGGAGTTCTGGCGGCCGATGGTCGATGAGGTTCACGGCACAATCGTCGAGTGCAACACCGCATACGGAGACGCCACCACGGGCGTGCGCGATCATACGGAATCCCACCTGAAGCTGATGGAAGAACATGGATGGAGCAAATATTTCGATGTGGATCTGATGGATGCGGAAGAACCTGACGTCGTTTGGCCGATTCCAAACGGAAAGGTGCTCAAAGAGAACCATCTGGGCAAACACATCGTCAACTACGATTCCATGCTGGTGCTGGCTCATTTCAAAGGCCATCCCATGGGCGGCTACGGCGGAGCGCTCAAACAGCTTTCCATCGGCTGTGCTTCCAGCAAGGGAAAAGCGCTGATTCATTCTGCAGGAAAGACCGACGACCGTTTTGAGACCTGGAAACAGCACGCGAGCAGCACTGCATTTCCGGAAGCAATGGCAGACGCAGCCTGCAGCGTACACGAGCATTTCAAAGGAAATATCGCTTACATTAACGTGATGAAAAATCTATCGGTAGACTGTGACTGCTGCGCAGTGGCAGAGGATCCCTGCATGAAAGATATCGGAATTCTGGCGTCACTGGATCCTGTCGCCATCGATCAGGCATGCATTGATCTCGTAATCAACTCTGATGATCCGGGCAAAGAACACTTCATGGAGCGGGTAAACAGCCGCAACGGTATTCACACCATCGAGGCTGCTGCGGATCTGGGCTTCGGATCCCGCGAGTATGAACTGATTGAGCTTTAATACGTTCGGCACTCCCCCGCAGGTCGGGGCAGAAGCAGGGAGAGCCCGTGAAGGTATCCGTCCGAAACCTTCACGGGCTCTCTTTTTGCTGCCTTATCCTTTGTAATCAACCGGAAGTTTTTCCCACCGGTTTTTAAAATAATATGCCGCTGCCTTGGGCTGTCTCTGGCGGGTAAAAATTCCCTTTTTGTTTCCATTGACACGCATGATACCTTCCACTGTCTGGAAATCCGCAAAATTCCATACCTGTTCGCCTTTGATGCAGTCATAGGAGTCAAACACCCGTTCATAAATCTTCAGGTACTCCAGCTCGTACTCTGCACTCCACTGTACGCTGGGAAGCTTATATTCTCCCTGGAGATTGTCGCAGCCGTACTCAGTGAAGACAAACGGGCAGTTTACTCCCTTGGCCAGCCACGCGTCCAGCTCCGCCCGGAACGCTTCCTCTGCGTCCTGCATCTCATAGCCGCCCAGCAGATACCAGCCGTAATACCGGTTAAAGCACAGAAAATCACTGAACTGATAGCAGGTACATTTCTCCGGCGAAGAGTTCAGCTCCATCGCAAACGTCCTCGGACGCTTCTGTACATCCAGTTCCCTCGCCTTTTCGAAAATGTCGGCAAAGTATGGAACAGCGCTCGCGCTCATCGTGTCCGGCTCGTTAAACAGGCTCCATGCAATGACGCAGGCATGATTCTTGTCTCTCCGGATCAGATCCTCCAGCATCGCCAGATGATTTTTCTTCAGTTCCGGCACAGTGGAACGCTCAAAGAAGTTTGTGGATTTTCCGCTGACCGCATCCACAAAATTGACGAGGCTCTCGAAAAATCCCACCGCAGGCACTTCATCGATAACCAGGAACCCTTCCCGGTCTGCCATCTGATATATTTCCTCACTGTACGGATAGTGGGAAGTCCGGAAAGAATTGGCCCCGATCCATTTCATCAGTTCAAAATCCCGTTTGATCACTCCCGGATGATATCCGCGTCCGACAATATCGCTGTCCTCATGTTTTCCAAAGCCTTTCAGATATACCGGATGGCCGTTGAGATGGAAACTGTTTCCCTGGATTTCGAACGTACGGATTCCGATCTCCTCTTCATATTCATCAAGCACCGCATCCCCGTCCAGAATCCTCAGCACAAAACGGTACAGGTAAGCATCGCGTACCTCCCAGAGACGGGCGTCGGGAATGGTAAGGGTACCTTCTTTTCCCTCAGCCTTCGTCACGAAATTTCCCGCCTCATCAAATACCTCCACCGTAACCGGATGGTCTCCGGTGGTCTCCGTCTGATAATCCACATAGGCCGTCGTGCCCTCCAGGCGATGATTGACGGTAAAATCCACAATATATTCTTTCGGCAGAGCCACCAGCTTCACCGGCCGCTGAATACCTGCATAGTTGAAAAAGTCAAAAAACGGACGAACCATTTTTTTCCCGGACTTCAGCGTCTGGGTAAATCCCGCCGGCAGAGACGTGAAACTCAGCTCATTGTTGCCTTTCACTACCACCAGATTTTTCTCATTCCAGCGAACAACGTCGTCGATTCTTGCAGAAAACGGAAGAAAACCTCCCTCGTGGGAAATGATCTCCCGGCCGTTCACGTAGACGGTTCCTCTGTGTGTCAGCGCCGCAAACCGGAGATCCACATGCATTTCTTTCCACTCTCCGGGAACAAATACTTCCGTCTCATACCAGAAATCACCGGCAAATTCCCGGATATTCTTGTCTGTATAGAAATCATTGAAGCTGGCAGGGACGGGGATTTTCTCTTCTCCGGGGATTCCGTCTTTCCATCCCTTTGCATCCCCCGTTCCGTCCCAGTCCAGACAGAACTTCCACATGCCTCCAAGATCCACCACACGGCGCGACGCAGAAGCGCGCGGATAAAGCATTGACTGTTTCATTTCAACATTCCTCCTTCATCAAGATATTTTTTATTTCCTGATAAGAGCCTGCCGCCTGTATTCTGCCGTCTTCCATCAGCAGAATGCAGTCATAACGCGCCAGATTCTCCGGCCTTGGGTTATGAGAGACAAACAGAAAGCCAAACGGCCCCGAGAGGAGCAGCTCCTCGATCACATTCCGTGTTTCCTGATCCACCGATGCCGTAACCTCATCCATCAGATAAAACGGCGTCTCACGGATCAGCGCACGCGCAAGCGCCACACGCTGCTTTTCCCCTCCGGAAAATGACTGAATCGAATCCTGATCCAGCGCCTGCTGTCTCCACCGATCCCACAGCTTCTCCAGTTTCAGCTTCCCGAGAAGACCTGAGATTTTTTCCTGCGGATACTCTTTATTCAGCGTAATATTGGAAAGAAGATCCTGCTGGAACAGATAGGCATCCTGAAAAACAGTCGTCACATACCGACAGAATTCCCCAAGGGAGACCTGCCGGAGATCCTGTCCTCCGATCGTTATATTCCCCGAATAGTTTTCGTCAAGCTTTCCGATCAGCCGCAGAAGACTGCTTTTCCCTGATCCGCTTTTTCCTACCAGCAGGTATTTTTTATGTACATCCAATGTGAGACTGATCTGTTTCAGGATCTCATGTTCCCCTACCTGATAACACAGATCTTTCACCTGAATCTCATTGACTTTTTTCAGGCGGGAAGACGTCTGCCGCTCTTCCTTCTGATACGCCTGATATTCTTTTTCAAACTTTTCCAGAAGCGCGCGCCCATTGCTGCGGGTATTCCACAATTCTGCAAACAAGGTAATCGGCATTGCGATCACATTATGAAACTGCATGGCCGCCAGCAGACCTCCCGCTGTCATGGAGCCCTGCAGAATAAAAAGAATACCGACCAGAATGATCAGAAACATCTGCAGGCACTGCAGTACCGTACCGATCAGATTAATATACATCCGTATTTTGGCGGAACGGTAATCTGTAAGGCTGATTTCCCGGCTCTCCTGCATCATCTTTTCCTGAAGGTAATCCTCATAATCATAGCTCCTCACCACCGCAATGCCCGCCATGAAATCCGTAATTGTCTGATTCAGATTCTTCAGACAGGACGTATAGGTCAGCCTCCGCTTCTGGGATTCTTTCGTAAATAAATTGGGATTCAGCGTCATCAGCAGACATCCCGCGAAAATGATGACCGCCATCACAGGATGAATCGCACACAAAGCGGCAATCGAAAACAGAACTGTCATTCCGCATCCCGCAAGATCCAGCCCGGTCATATAATAATCCTGGCAGATCATGGAAACATCGTTGTTCAACACGGACAGATGCGCAGAGCGCTTGTCAGGAGTAAACTCCGAAACAGAATGATTCCTCAGGGAAGAAATCAGGCGGGTGCGAAGCATATGCTGCACCTGATTTTTATACCGGTTTTCCACCAGCGGACGGATTCCCGCACCGGCAATATAGACCAGAAACAGCAAAGCCAGAACGCACAGGCTGCGAATCAGCGCAGGTCCGTTCCCGACCGCCGCGAAATCCACAAGATCTTTGATACAATACTGCTGCAGTACACTGGAGCCTGTGTAAACAACCAGAACTGCAAGACAGATCAGAAACTTCCTTTTCACAACAACTGTCCCCCTCTCGGTAAAATTCGCATCCGTTGTAACAGTTCAGCCCACTGAACTGTTACAGCACAGCATCCCTACCTGTACCAGGAAGTCTGCGCATCCCATAGCCTGCGGTACAGAGAACCCGGCGTATGGAGCAGCTCATCATGGGTTCCGCCCTCAACGATCCTTCCGTCATTGAGAACGTAAATACGATCCACCAGCCTGGCAATGCTCAGCCGGTGGGAAATCACAATCAGCGAAGTATTCTCCGCAGCGGCATTCTCCAGAATCAGTTCGTTGATCCTCTTTTCATAAAGAGGATCAATGGCAGCCGTCGGCTCATCCAGAAGCAAAACATTTCCGCCGTGGTAAAAAAGCCGGGCCAGAGCGATTTTCTGCCATTGTCCGCCGGAAAGGTCCGTCTCGCCGAATTCCCGCCCGAGAATTTCTCCGGAAGGAATATCCTCAAGCTCAATCTGCCGCGACAGCCTGCGGATCAGATCCATATTCTGAGGAATCCTCTCGCTCACCGCAATATTTTCCTCTCTGCTGAGCGCATAGCGCTGAAAATCCTGAAACATCACTCTCGTGAAGTCTTTCCCACATCCAAGGGCAGTCCCGCAGGTGGGCTGCAGAAGACCGGACAGGATTTTGGCAAGCGTCGATTTTCCTGCCCCGTTGACGCCGACAATGGCGATCCGCTCTCCGGCCTGCACCGTCAGACTGATATCGTTCAGCACATTTTTTTCTGACGTCGGATAGGCAAACGCTACATGCTCCAGACGAATTTCATGATCCGGAGACAGACCTGTCTCCTTTTTTTCCTCATCTGCTTCCATAAAACGGAAAAACGGTTTCACGAGATTCACAAACTCTGTATAATAACCGGCAACTTCAAAGAGTTCTCCATACTGGGACTGCAGAAATAATGCGGTAGAAATTGTAGTGATAAATCCTGCATAATCAACTTTGCCCTGAAAATAAAGCAGACCGGCCAGCACATAGACGCCTGCAAGCGCACCAAAACGAAAAACGGAAAGCACGAGATTCACTTTGAAAACATATGCTCCGACAGAATACTCTGTTTCCTGATATCTGTCCGATGATTCCTTCCACTTTTTCTTTAAAAAAGGATAGCTGTCAAAAAGAATGCGTTCTTTTGCCGACGCAAGATTGACAAGCCCGTCCCAGCGGGCGCTCTCTTCCTTTTCCGCTGCCGCCGACTCCCGCTGCCGTCTGCTTCTCTGCACCCCTTCGCAGACCTGCTCGGTCAGCGACGGAAACGCAGTAAAAAGCACAAAGAGAAAGAAAAGCGGATGGATGGACGCAGCATAACCGGACAGCACAAAGATACTGATAATAATACTGCAAAATTCGATCAGGCATTCAACGACCCGGTAAATATTCATACTCGCCACTTTTGCTTCCCACAATCCGTCATAAAACTGCGGGTCTTCATAACAGCGCATCTCTATCTCTCCGCATTTTTTATGCAGCGCAAGTTTGACCTTTTTTTCAAACGTCAGAATCGCGCCAAACTGAACAACCACACGCTGGTAATATATCAGATAAGCTTTCGTTGCAATTAAATAAAAGGCATACATAGCAAGCGGAAAAACGAGATTCCGGATCGGCGGATCGCTCCGGGAGGCGGCGTCAACAAACCGGTAGATTCTGCGGCTCATCTCCATCCCCAGAAAAGGGAGCACTGCCATAAGCACAGAAAGCAGCAGATGGGCGGCAAAATGAAACGGCATAAGGCCAAAAGCAGTTTTTACGCATTTCTTTACGACATCAGAATGTTCCTTCATTTATATACATCTCCCGCTGCGTCAGATACAGCTCTTTATAAACTCCGTCCAGCGCAATCAGCTCGTCATGTGTACCATGCTCACACATCTTCCCTCCGCTGATCACAAGAATTTCATCCATATTTCGGACTGCGCCTAATCGATGCGAGATAAAAATGCAGGTTTTGTCTTTCAGCAAATCCATACATTTATCATAAATCTGCTTTTCGCTGATCGGGTCAAGGCTGGCAGTCGGTTCATCCAGAAGGATGCATTCGGATTCTGAGAGACAGACACGTGCAATCGCAAGGCGCTGCAGCTGCCCCTTTGACAGAAGCGTCCCCTCGCCAGTCAGCAGAGACAACGACGTATCCAGCCCGTCTTTGAAATCCGTGCAGCCCAGCTCAGATAAAACGTAAAGCATTTCTTCGTCCCCAAGGGTATCCTTATTTCCCATTTTCAGATATTCCCGGATGGTGACCGGATAAATCTGAAAATCCTGAAAGACAGCCGAAAAAGACGAAACCGACAGGACAGTGTTTCCCTCCGATGGCGGATACAGACCGAGAAGCAGCTTTGCGAGGGTTGTTTTTCCGGCTCCGTTGACTCCGACAATCCCGTAATGCCGTCCCTTTTTAAAAGAGAAAGAAAAATCAGAAATGATTTTCACATCGAATTTCGGAGGATAACAGAAACTGATAGTTTCAAATACGACGGCATCACGTTCTGATTCTGTCCGCACCAGCCGGTGATTCCCGGGACGAAACTCTGTCTGTTTCGCAAGAAACTTCTCCAGTTCTGCTTTCAGCGTACGGACCTCCCGAATGGAAAAAATCCCTTCCGGACATGAGGATACGGACTGGAGCAGTCTTGCAACCACTTCTGTGACCCCAGCATATGCCCCCACAGTCATCCCCTGCAGGATATCCGGCTGTGCGAAATAGAGCATCGTAAACACAGAGACAGCGACGGCAATTCCCGCAGCGGCTGCCTGCCCTTTGAAACGGTTTCTTCCGTTTTTTCTGTTTACTTTCCGCGCATCGTCAAATGCTTCTGAAAAGCGCTCATCCATTGCCCCGGAAGTTCTGTAGATGCGCCGCTCATAGGCGAACTCCCTTTTTGTCTGCACATCCGAGAAATAATTATATCTTCGGGCAGCGGCCATATAGCGCGACCAGAATCCGAATGTATTTTTTGACGACAGAAAACTGAAGAAAAGTGCGAGTCCGATCACAGTACAGAAAAACCATAGGATCGCCGGCTGAATGCGCGCAAGAATAAAAAACAGGGAAAACAGAAGCAGAAAGAACTCACAAAAACCGATATAAGCATCCGTCAATTCAAGCGACTTTGAAAAAAATTCTCTTGACTTATAGATCGTCTCCTGCGTATGTTGTTTCTCAATTTCGGATAGCGGAAGCTTCGAACAGGCATCCGCAACCAGCTCACCCGTATGAAATTTGTATTTTTTTGTAAGTCTCAGTTCTGCCCATCTGGCGGAGAGCAGAAAGACGTGCTGCGCCAGAATCATCGCCACAACCAGCATAACGTTTGCAGCTGCCTCCCGCTCCCCTGCATGTTCCGCAACACTGTCAATCAGACGCATTCGCAGAAAAATCCCTGTCGTTCCCGCAAGCTGAGAAAACGCGTTCAAAACAAACAGAGAAATGTAAAAGCATTTTAATTTCCTTTTCTGATTGCACATTGTCTGCCACCAATATCATTCCCAAAAGTTACCGTTCAGTCATTTGAACTGTTGATTCCCGCGAGCAACGAGCCAAGCGGACATGCTTGCATGTCCATTTGGTGGTGCTGTGTGCCGGTGGCACACGGTTAGCACCGACCGAAACGAAGTGCAGACCTGCCGCGAGGGTCAAATACCCCGCAGCTCTGCTACACTACAAGTTTAATGCCCCGTAGCCTGCTGCGGGGTTTTTGACTCAATGATATAACAGGAAACAAAGTTTCCTGCTATATCATAATTTTTCCGGAACTGCCATCCGAAAACGGGATTTTCTGATAACAGTATACCAAATTACAAACCTTAAGACAATTATAAACTTGATACAGATCGGCTCTGCCTTTTGTGCCTTTTTATTAACATTACGCCAATAGCGAAAAGCACTGCCGCAATCACAACAATCCCAATCACAGCAAATCTGTCCGGCTCATCCGGATTCGCAATTTTCTCCGTCAGCGCTGTAATACCGGAAGCAAAGCCGGAAAAATCATTTTCATTTTCAGCCATTCTGAAGGATGTTTCAATTTCGCTGATGTCTTTTCCGGAGAATTCAGGCTCCACATCCTTCCCGATATCAATATACGCTTTTCCCGTATCACTGTAATAAGTTATGTATATTGTGTCATCATAATAATATTCCAGTTCATGTTCCCATACCTCGAAGGTTTCATCATAATCTATCTCCCGGCTTTTACGCAAAACAGATCCTTCCTCATCTGCAACGCCGGAATAGTAATCCACACAGACATAACCGGAGAAAACTTCATGCAGAGGAATCAGGGCGTTCTTAATTTCCTGCTCATCTCCCCCTTCACCAATCCGATTTATTTTACTCACATATCTGCCAGTACTATGTCCGACCTGATCGCACAGATCATCAAAGGTATGCGCCATCCTGTAAAACTCATCTTTTTCCCCTTCTTCGCATAATGTCTCAATCAGTCCGTCTTTGTCAAAATCCTGCGCAATATTGCTGCCCACATGATAACAGTTCAGCTAGCTGAACTGTTACGGTATCCGACCATTAAAAATCGCTTCGCGATGGGCCGGATGCCCACAGGTGCTATGCTTTCATACGGTCTGTGCAGTGAATGCACAGACCTGGCTGAACTGTGCCCCACATGTGCATCCTTTGATTCATCAATATATAATATGCATACACTGTCTTCGTCCATATAATATTGCGCCCAGTCTTTCACTATTGCGTCAAGCGAAGCATAACCACTGTTTTCTATTGAGGTCCATAAACCAAGATAACAATCGCATTCATATTCATCGGCAAAAGCAGACAGCCGATCAGATATATGCTGATAGCCGTTACCAAGCACATTGCCCGTAACTCCCAGCACAGACATTGGGGTAAGATAGTCGCCATCTATTTTTACCTCATTCATCTCAAGTTCCAGATATTCTGAATAGGAATCTATTGTCGATGTAGAAATACTCGATGAATTTGTCATTAATAAAGCGGCAAAAAGTAACGGGACACTGATAAACTGTTTCATATTTCCACCTCCTCATTTAGCCGGGCAGCATCAAAACCTCAACCGGCAGGCCAGCACTCCTGTAAAATTACAAGGGAAATTTGTTTTCTGTGACGCAAAAGTTAAATGAAAGACTCTTCAAAGAAAAGAAATAGAAATGTCTGTCCCCCAAATGACACACCGCGCTGTATATGCAGACGCCCTGCTTATACTATGGCCAGGGGAGGCCGAACAGGAGGACCTCCCTGAGCGTATAATTCTACATCCAAAACATTTGATAAAAAATCTATACCGTTTTGTCTGTGTCATGTTTGTCATCCGAAGTTAGTGAAATGCTGTCATCCGGATCCGCTTCTCCATCGTCATCCGGATGGGTACTTTCATTATCCTCGTTATCATCTGATGCTTTCTCTTTATTATTATCTCCCAGCATCTCACTGTAATATTTCCCTATTCCTATCAGTCCGCCGACAATTCCAAAAACAGCGGCAAGAAGCTGGGCATTAAGTGCAAAAGAGTCACTTTCCACAATAGACGGCGATACACGGATGAATATTAATAATACCAAAGCAATCGTGGTAAATATTGTCGGCCAGAAAAAACGCTTTTTTTTCAAAACAGTATCCTTTCAGAATTTGTCCATTTCTTAATATGACTCAATTGTACCAAGCCGCTAGCGCGGCGGCTAGCCCTAAGTACGTAAAACCACCACTTTTTCAAAAAAAGTAGCAGTTTTTGAATATATGTTGTATTGTTAAGTTACCACACGAAACATCCCACATATACACA
>DWWU01000028.1 GCA_019119555.1 Candidatus Fusicatenibacter intestinigallinarum
CAGCTTGGAAGGCTGGTGTTCTACCATTGAACTACACCCGCACGACGTCGGGGTGACAGGATTCGAACCTGCGACTTCCTGGTCCCAAACCAGGCGCTCTAGCCAAACTGAGCCACACCCCGGAAAGTTCCCTCGATCGCGTCTTTCTCACGATTTCCCGACTTATTTATCAGCCGTGCTCAACGACAAGACATAGTATATTACAGAACCTTCCATTTGTCAACAGTCTTTTTGAAATTTTTTTAATTTTTTTTAATTATCTGTCAATCGAGATAATTTATCGTGTAATGAGCTTCATGCTCCCGGTCAATCTCCATGATCACAAAACTGGGCTTTCTTCCGTTCTGCCGCGGATAAGAAAGACTTCCCGGATTTACAATTGTGATATTGTCCTGATACTCAACCAACGGGCGATGTGTGTGTCCATACATCACCACATCGACGTTCCGCGCCGACGCTTCCTCCAGCAGATGGGCCGTTCCCATAGAGGCTCCGTAGTTATTTCCGTGCGTAATCCATATCCGGTAATCATCGACAGTGATCTCCAACTCTCTCTGCAGATCGGAAAACCAGTCGTTATTTCCTGCAACCATATAGCAGGGAACATCCACCAGCGCGCGGATATAATCCTCGCTGCCCTCCAGGTCCCCACAGTGGATGAACAGATCGATTTCTCCCACTTTTTTCAGGACTCTCTCCAGATTTTTTGTACGACCATGCGTATCGCTGACAACCAATATTTTCATATCACATTCTCTTTTCTCTTTGTTAATTCCCTGTTGCAGATTCCGCAGACCGGAAACAGTCAGCCAAACCGCAGCATTAATTCCTTTTTCATCTCCCGCAGCGCGTTCCCCCGATGGCTGACCGCATTTTTCTCCTCCGGCAGGAGCTCCGCCGTGCTTCTGCTCATATCCGGAAGGTAAAAAATCGGATCATAACCAAATCCGTTGGTTCCGCGTTCCTCATATCCGATCTTTCCTTCGATAATTCCCTTTGTGGTCACCGTTTCACCGCCGGGAAAGACCGCTGCGATTGCGCAGACAAACCGCGCCGTCCGCTTCTCATCCGGCACTCCCTCCAGCCGGTCGATCAGATTCTGATTTTTTATGCGGTAGGAAGTATCCTCCCCCAGATAGCGGGCGGAATAAATTCCAGGCTCTCCATTCAAAGCGTCAATTTCCAGTCCGGAGTCATCCGCCAGCACCACCGCGCCTGCAGCGTTGGGGTGGCCTGCTACGGCTTTCGCCTTGATCACCGCATTTTCCTCAAAGGAACTGCCGTTTTCATCGATATCCAGGAAGATCTCCGCCTCTTTCATCGAGAGAATCTCCACGTTCAGATCAGCGAGGATTTCCCGGATCTCTTTCATTTTTCCAGCATTTCCAGTTGCAAATATAATCTTTTTCATTGCTTTTTCCGTCCTTTGCTCATGCTGCCATTATATCGTAATTTGCCGGGAAACACAACTGTTTTGTCAAAAATCAGCGCTTTCCCGGCTACAGTTCAGCCAGGTCTGTGCATTCACTGCACAGACCGTATGAAAACGCAGAGCCTGCGGGCATCCGGCCCATCGCGAAGCGATTTTCAATGGCAGGATGCCGTAACAGTTCAGCGGGCTGAACTGTTACCGTTACGTTTCCTGCAGCCGTTTGTCCGGCGAAGCGGCCGCTTTTTCTCTTTTCGGCGGTTTGGGACCCGGATACTGATAAAAATAGGTTCTCAGCATTCCATTGTAAATTTTCCGGTTTTTGTCGGCCTTTTTTCCGATATAGCGCTGTGCGTCCTCATAGCTGGTGATCAGATACATGGACCAGGAATCCAGCGCCCGGAAACGTTCTCCGAGCACACGATACAGCTCCGGCAAAGCCTCTTTTTCCTCCAGCCGTTCCCCGTAGGGAGGATTCGTCACCAGAAACCCGTATTTTCTCGGATGGGACAGCTCCGACACCGGGCGCTGCTGAAAATGGATCAGATGGTCTACCTGTGCCAGTCTCGCATTTTCTCTGGCGGACCGTATCACATCTCCGTCGATGTCAAAGCCCTGAATATCCGTCTCCACAGTGAGATCCACCCGGCTCGCAGCGTCATCCATCACGTCATACCAGTGCTTTCTCGGCACCAGGTGCTTCCATTGTTCCGCAAGAAACGACCGGTTCATTCCCGGAGCGATCTGCGCCGCCATCATCGCTGCCTCAATCGGGAACGTGCCGCTGCCGCAGAACGGATCCACAAGAATCCTGTCTTTTTTCCATGGCGTCAGCATCAGAAGCGCCGCCGCAAGAGTCTCCGTAATCGGCGCTTTGGCCGTCAGTTTCCGGTAGCCTCTCTTGTGCAATGAGACTCCGGAAGTATCCAGCCCGACGGTCACCACATCCTTCAGAATCGACACACGAATCGGAAAACTGCTCCCGGTTTCCTCAAACCACTGGATATGGTAAACCGTCTTCAGCCGCTCCACCATCGCTTTTTTCATAATCGACTGGATGTCCGACGGGCTGAACAGCCTGCTTTTGACGGAATTGGCCTTCGTCACCCAGAACTTTCCATCCTTCGGAATATATCTCTCCCATGGAAGCGCCCGTGTCTTTTCAAACAGCTCCTCAAACGTCTCGGCCCGGAACTGTCCGACCTTCAGCAGAATTCTCTCTGTGGTGCGGAGAAAAACATTGGCATAGGCAATCGCCTCGGCATCTCCCTCAAATGTCACCTTTCCGTCCTCCACGGCAGTGATCTCATATCCGAGATCCAGTATTTCCCGCTTCATCACTGCTTCCAGGCCGAAATGGCAGGGCGCGATCAGTTCAAATTTTTCCATACTCACCTCACTCCAGCGCTGTTACAGCGCCAGCTCCTTCACCACTGTGCCGTCAAATCCTTTGACTGAGAAGACTCCATCCTCCAGCACCCCATAGGTAGGGATATTCCCTTCTTTCGGAATCGACACGGAACCCGGATTCAGATAGATCCGTCCGTCCTTTTTCTCTGCCCGGAGCACATGGGTATGTCCGTAAACAAAAATTTCATTTTCCTGCATCGGCGGAAGATTTCCCTCATGCCATACATGTCCGTGGCTCAGGTAAAATGTGTGTGTTCCATCCGTAAACCAGGCATAATCCGCCAGAACCGGAAACTCCAGCACCATCTGATCCACCTCCGTGTCACAGTTTCCCCGAATCGCGAGAATCCTGTCCTTTACGCTGTTAAGCATCGGAATTACCTCTTTGGGCGCATATTCTCTTGGAAGATCATTTCTGGGTCCGTGGTACAGCAGATCCCCCAGCAGCAGAAGTTTTTCCGGCTGTTCTTTTTCCATCGCCTCCATCAGCTTTCTGCAGTAATAAGCAGAACCGTGGATATCAGAGGCAAACATAAATTTCATTCTTTTTCCTCCTGACATATTTGGTACTCTGTAACCGTTCAGCTGTCTGAATGATTACCGCTTTTTCGTCTCTTATATGGAATCTGTTCTCCTGATGTTTTCCTGCGCGCTGTCCACAGGCCAGACAAGAACAGCGCGGATCCGCGGCTCATGTCCGGCCTGTTTTGCAGCACGCAGAAAAACCTTATTTGCTTTTTCTGGAAGATTCCTGTGATTCCTTCCTCATCTTACCTTATATCCATCTATTTTACAAGATATTTTCCCCGATAGGCGTGCATCCCTCCAACCACCGACACCACCCGGTAGCCGTGGGCTGCCAGCTTTTTCCCCTGAGCCATACTCATGGACCCCCGATCGCAGTAAAGAACGAGCAGACGGTTTTTCGGGAGGCAGACATGTGCCAGCAGGTCGTCAAACGGCATACTGACGGCATTTTTTATATGGCCCGCTTCATATTCCCCACGATCCCGCAGGTCTATCAGCAGGCAGTCTGCGCGGTTCACGTACTCATCCAGCCGATCCGCCGAGATCATTTCCATTCCGGCCATCCGGATGCCCCCTTTCTATTATAGTATAAGATATAATATGAGGGATTCCGGAAAAGGTACAGACGCGTAATGCCTGCGGCATTCTCCGGTCCGTCTCCCTGTAGCCGTCCGACCGGCTGAACGGTTGCGTCCCCTTCTGTCTGCAAAGCGCGGCAGACAAAAAGCGCCCCAGAAGTTCCCGTTCCGAATCTTCCTGTTCCCTCGGCCTGCATCGGCAGACCCGCGGGAACTTCCATGATTCGAAGTCCCGGAAATTCTGAGACGCTCTGTAACTGTTCGTAACAGTTCAGCTGGCTGAACTGTTACAATTGTTCAGATGACTGAACTGCTGCGGAGATTATTCCTCTTCTTCATACACACTGCGGCTGTTCTGGCCCTGGCGCTGGCTGTTTTTGGAATTCTGACCTGCAGAGTTTACAGACTTGCTGCTCTCATAGTTGTTTCTTCCGCAGTTCTTCTGACTGTTCTTTCCACAGTTTCTGCTGTTTTCAGACATCTGATTCTGATTTTTGGACATATTGAGTACCTCCTGTATCATCCTTTTGTTTCTGATTACAGGATTAGTATGACTGTTTTCCTCTTAAATATTCCTTTCGAAAAAAAGAATCTGACGCAGCCGGTCCGCCAGCCGGACAGTTCCCGCAGTTTACTGCACTTCACGAAGTTTTTCGACGAGCCGGTTCAGCGCTTCCTCACTCATTCCCGCAAAACTTCTCAAGCCTCTCAGCGGCATACTCTCCATCATTCCCCGGATCATTTCCGGCGAGATCGCCTCCGTTGATGCTTCCCCGCCTCCGGCGCCCATCGTGGACATCATTTCACTGAGGGCTTCCTGCAGAACCTGCGCCATATCCGGATTGCGCAGCAGCTGCCCCACCGTCGTATTCTTATGGATTTCCATCGGAACCTTTACATCCGTGGTCAGTTCCACTGTATCGCAGAGCACGATCTCTCTCGACGATTTTCCGATCTGGATCTCATAAGTTCCGGATGCGGCATACCAGTCATGCAGCTTTACATTGTACCAGGCAAAGCTTCTCTTGTTCAGTTCCATCCGGACGGTTTCTGTCTCTCCCGGCTCCAGGGAAACTTTTGCAAAATTCTTCAGTTCTCTCACCGGGCGGTCCGCCGAACCGGTTCTGTCCGCCACATAAAGCTGTACAATCTCCTTGCCTGCCCGTTTACCGGTATTTGTGATATCCACGGACACAGTCAGCGTATCCGTATCCTTCATGGATGATTTGTCCAGCTGCAGATTGCTGTAGGAAAATTCCGTATAGCTCAGTCCATATCCGAACGGATAACGGACCGGCATCTCTTTCCTGTCGTAGTAACGGTATCCGACAAAAATTCCTTCCCTGTATGCGACAGTCTCCCCGTCTCCCGGGAAATTCAGGTAAGACGGATTGTCGGAAAGCTTGTACGGGATTGTCTCCGCAAGCTTTCCACAGGGATTGGCTTCCCCGAACAGAATTCTCACCTCTGCAGTTCCGACTCCCTGCCCGCCGAGATACGCTTCCAGAATTCCGCTGACTTCCTCCGCCCAGGGCATTTCCACCGGGGAACCGTTGTGCAGTACTACGACAACATTCGGCTGCACCTTGCAGACTTCATGAATCAGATAATTCTGGGAATCGGGCATTCTCATATGCGTCCGGTCGTACCCTTCGGATTCAAAAGCATCCGGAAGCCCTGCAAAAATCACGGCAACCTCTGCCGATTTTGCTGCCTCCACAGCCTCCGCCACCAGAACTTCATCAATCACGTCCTCCTTGAGGCGGTAGCCTTCCGCATATGTAAGGTCGGCCATCTTCTCCGCCGCTTCCAGCGCTCCGGTTACACGGAAGGAATTGATATGGGAACTTCCGCCTCCCTGGTATCTCGGTGTCTTTGCAAAGACGCCGATAAACGCTGCGCGAACTCCCTTTTTCAGTGGAAGAATGCCATCGTTTTTCAGCAGTACCATCGATTCCGTCTCAACCTTTTCCGCCAGCGCGTGGTCTTTCTCCATATCGAAAACCGCGTCCTTTCTGTGGTCCACATAATCGAAAATCACGTTCAGAATACGTTCCACTGCCTGATCCAGAACCTCTTCCTTCAGCGTTCCGTTTTTCACCGCTTCAACAATCTGACGGTCCGTCTCCCCTCCGGAAGCCGGCATCTCCAGCTCAAGCCCCGCTTTCAGCCCCGGAACCCGGTCGTTCACCGCTCCCCAGTCAGACATCACATATCCCTCATAGCCCCACTCTTTCCGCAGAACCTCATCCAGCAGCCATGGGTTTTCCGATGCGAACACACCGTTGATCCGGTTATAGGAACACATCACAGTTTTCGGCTTCGCCTCTTTCACAGGAGTCTCAAACGCAGCAAGATAGATTTCCCGGAGCGTTCTCTCATCCACCTCGGAGGATGCGGACATTCTGTGATATTCCTGGTTGTTGGCCGCAAAATGCTTGATGGACGTTCCCACTCCCTCTTTCTGTACCCCTGTGATATGTGCTTTCGCCATCTGTCCGGCCAGATAGGGATCTTCGGAAAAATATTCAAAATTTCTTCCGCACAGGGGAGACCGCTTGATATTCACCGCCGGACCGAGCAGTACCGAAACATTTTCCGCCTGGCATTCTGTGCCAAGAGCAGCGCCCATCTCCTCCAGCAGGTCCCGGTCAAAAGAGCATGCCGTCGCGCATGCCGCCGGAAAACAGACCGCCTTGATGCTTTCGTTAATTCCCAGATGATCCCCGTTTTCCGCCTGCTTCCTGAGTCCGTGAGGTCCGTCACTGACCATTACTTCCGGAATTCCCAGTCGTTCCACAGATTTCAGATGCCAGAAATCCTTGCCGGAGCACATTCCTGCCTTTTCCTCCAGCGTCATCTGCCTTACGATCTCTTTTACGTCTCTTTCCATCCCATGATTCTCCTTTCGCACACTTCACAACCGTTCCATCGGCCGGACAGCCGCAGATACTATACTGTCATACTGTCTGTGCAGGGAACGCACAAACCTGACGGAACGGTAACGGTCTGCGTCCTCCCGCCGGCCACATGGTTTATCATTAATTTAACACAGATTCCCATGCATTCATATTAATATTTTGTCATAAACAGCAAAATCTTGCACTCTTCCTCCCCACATGATAAAATATTGTATCAGAAGACGAAATCGTCACGATTGTCTGATAGGATCGGGCATCTGTTTGCCGCCCGCGGAAATACGAAAGGAGACTCCATGTATTCACCATCCGGTCAGGAACCGTCCTCCGGCTCTATCTCCGCCCTCACAGAGCAGACACTGTTTGAGCGAAGAGAGAGCCATAACTTTCACAACACATATGAACAGGAACAAAAACTGCTGGCCATCGTCCGCAGCGGCGATACCGAAAGCCTGCCGGCTTCCCCTCTCGATTTTATCGACGGAAGTCCGGGTCGGCTTTCCCGCAATCAGCTGCGGCAGGAGCAGAATCTCTTTATCGCTCTGATCACACTGATTACCCGGGCGGCAATTGAAGGAGGTCTTCCGGAAGAAACCGCCTTCTCCCTCAGCGACAGCTTTATTCAGACCTCAGAGTCCGCCTTCAGTCCGGAGGAGGTACACAGGCTGTCCGTTCAGGCGATCCAGACGTTTACCCGCGAGGTTGCCGCACGGGTCCGCCAATCCGGAAGCTATTCGGCCCCTATCGAGCAGGCTTTGGATTATATTCACCGTCGTCTCCATTATCCTCTGACGCTGTCCGTTATCGCCGAAGCAATCGGACTGAGTCCCTGTTATCTGTCGCGACTGTTCCGCCAGGAGACCGGCGGCTCTATTGTGGATTATATTCAGAGGGAACGGATTGAGGCGGCCAAAAATATGCTTCGTTATTCGGATTATACCCCGGCGGAAATCGGAAACTATCTGTCCTTCAGCACACAGAGCTATTTCACCCGCATTTTCCGCAAATGCACCGGAACCACGCCGGCTGCCTGGCGGAAAAATCATCCGTCCCATCGCGAAGCGATTTTTACCGGCCGGATGCCGTAACCGTTCAGCTGACTGAACAATTACGGCATTTTCACCACAAAAGTGGGGAATGCGAACCTGATTTCCGCCATTTTTTCATATCTTTTCCCATGAAACACCAGGATCCGGGATATTTTTAAGAAGATATAAATTTATTTATTGCATTTTTCCATTATCTGTATTATAATCATACTTGTAAAAAGAATTTACCCTTCGAAAAATTTTTTTTACAATTAATAACCCCTTATTAATTATTTATACTCCCCTCGAAGCCCCGGCAGCTCCCCTGCCGGGGCTTCACTTTGTCAGAAAGGGAGAGAAGTCTGCTGGTGAAACCAATTGCAGAC
>DWWU01000029.1 GCA_019119555.1 Candidatus Fusicatenibacter intestinigallinarum
CCACATCCAGCTTCCTTCAGATTTGCAGTCACCTGCAACACCCTTGCTTTCGGCTATATCCTTCCCACTACCGGGCGGATTCGGGACTTGCACCCGCTAGAAACGTGCGCCGCCAGGCGCACGACAGAAAAAGCCCTCGGGCACATGTCTGAATATGTTTCTCTGCAGTCTGCGCCGCAGCCTGCAGAGAAACAGTTTCAGTCATGCCCCGGGGGCTTTTCTTAATGTCCTTTTTTCGCGGACACAGCGAAGCTCAGACGGCGTCCGATGTTTTCTGTACCGTCACGATTCCATCGCCTGCTTCCGGAATATCGCGGATCACTTCACCGACGGCCGGAACTGTGATGTGTCCGGACAGCGGGTTTTTAATGCTGATTACCGGAGTGGTGATGGTAGCTTCCACATCCGAGCGCTCAAACGCCAGATCCGTATCGATCATCTCGCAGTTGATCAGCTTCAGACCCTTGCAGTAGCACAGCGGCTGCGTACCGATGATCTGACAGTTTTCGAACGTAACGTTCTCACAGTACCAGGCCAGATACTCTCCTTTTACAACACTGTCCCGAACCACCACGTTCTTCGCATGCCAGAATGCATCCTTTGTGTCGAATCTGCAGTGCTCAAAGACAGAATTTTCAATATACTGGAAAGAATACTTTCCTTTCATCTGTACATTCCGGAAATGCAGGTCGGAAGACCGCATCATAAAGTATTCGCTCTCTGCACTGCTGTCTTCCATCCGGATCCCCTGTACAGACCAGCCAAACTCGGGGGAAAGAATATCACAGTCTTTCATCGTCACATCGCTGCACTCCCGCAGTGCCTTGATCCCGTGAAGCCTGGTATCCGTAATCTCAATATGGTCGGAATACCACAGCGCAGCCCGGCACAGTTCTGTCATCTCCGATCCGGACAGCTTCAGTCCATGCACATGCCAGAAAGGATAACGCAGATTAAAAAAGCTATGTACAACCTGTATATTCCTGGATTCTTTCAGTGCGCTCTCTCCGTCGGCAGGTCCGTCAAAGGAACAGTCCTCCACCAGAAGATCCTGGCTGCCGTAAAGAGCCCGTTCCTCGTCAAATGTCTGATTTTTCACCGTATTCATCCGTCGATTCCTCTTTTCTTCCGGGAAATGCCCTTGCCGCTGCAAAAACAGCTTCCGGACACGCCCTATAATTGATTTTCAAATCTATTATAGCGCGTTGCGCGACCTCTGGCAAATACTTGTTCTTTATGCAATTCCATTACCAAAAGGAATGGATTCCTTCGAAAGAAACTAACTGAATTGTTTATGCGCAAAAAGGTTCCGCGCACCGCATAAGGCGATGTCGCGGAACCCTTTTCCGGTTCATTCTGATAACAGTACAGCTGACTGAATTGTCATTATTTCTGAACGATGTTGATGATTCGTCCCGGTACGTAGATTTCTTTAACAATGGTGCCTGTCAGTTTATCAGTCACGGCCTCTTTTCCGGCTGCGATCGCATCCTCTTTGGAGATATCATGGGCAACGCTGATGACAGCGCGGGTTTTTCCGTTGATCTGAACAGCCACTTCCACTTCGTCGTCTTTCATTGCTTCCTCGTCGTGTTTTGGCCATCCCGCACGGAAAATCGTCTCACTGTGTCCGTACTGCTCCCATACCTCCTCGGCAATGTGAGGTGCGAACGGGGAAAGGAGAATCGCAAAGGTTTCAATGGTCTCTTTATCAATTCCGCCTTTTTTGTCCAGCTCGATCAGCTTGTTGTTGTATTCCATAAACGCGGAGATTACTGTGTTCAGACTGAAGCTTTCCAGACGCGTGGTTACGTCATAGATCAGCCGGTGACGGATCTTCAGCATCTCTTTGGTCGCTTTCACGTCTCTGTCCTTATTGTCCATCGCCAGCTTCCAGAAACGTTTCAGGAAACGGTTGACGCCGTCGATTCCGCGGTCATCCCACTCGGCATCCAGCTCCGGCGGTCCCACAAACAGCTCGTACATTCTCAGGGAATCGCATCCGTAGTCTCTTACGAGATCATCCGGAGAAACAACGTTGCCCTTTGACTTGCTCATCTTGATTCCGTTCTTTCCGTTGATCATTCCCTGATTGAACAGCTTTGTAAACGGTTCGTCAAAGTCGATCACTCCGATATCATACAGGAATTTTGTGTAAAAACGGGAATACAGCAGATGCAGTACCGCATGCTCCACGCCTCCGATATACATATCCACCGGAAGATATTTGTCTGCTTTCTCTTTGGAAACCAGTTCCTGATCGTTTTTGTTGTCCACATAGCGCAGGAAGTACCAGGAAGATCCTGCCCACTGCGGCATGGTGTTTGTCTCACGCTTTGCAGCTGCGCCGCAGACCGGACAGGTGCAGTTTACCCACTCGTCGATGGCTGCCAGCGGAGATTCTCCGGTTCCGGTCGGCTGATAGCTCTCCACTTCCGGAAGGCGGAGCGGAAGCTGATCCTCCGGTACGGGCACATTTCCGCAGTGCGGGCAATGGATGATCGGAATCGGTTCGCCCCAGTAACGCTGACGGGAGAATACCCAGTCGCGCAGCTTGTAATTTACTTTCTTGCGTCCGAAACCTTTCTTTTCGATCATATCCGGAGCTTCTTTCTTCAGGACGGAAGACTCCATTCCATTCCACTCGCCGGAATTGATCATGGTTCCGGACGCTTCGGTGTATGCTTCTTCCATGTTTTCGATTTCTTTTCCGTCTTTTGCGATGACCTGAATGATCGGAAGATCGAATTTCTTCGCAAAAGCAAAGTCACGGTCGTCATGCGCCGGTACGCACATGATCGCTCCGGTACCATAATCGGCCAGAACATAATCTGACAGCCAGATCGGCACTTTTGCCCCATTCAGCGGATTAATCGCGTAGGTGCCGGTAAATACGCCGGTCTTTTCCTTATCCTGCATACGATCCACATTGGATTTCATGGACGCCTGAAAAATATACTGCTCCACTTCCTCTCTATGATCGTCGGTAGCCAGACTCTTTGCCAGCGCATGCTCCGGCGCCAGAACCATAAAGGTCGCTCCGTACAGGGTATCCGGACGTGTGGTATAGACCGTAATCTTTTCCTCTCTGCCCTCCACCGGGAAATCTACCTCCGCGCCATAGGAACGTCCGATCCAGTCGGTCTGCATTTTCTTGACCTTTTCCGGCCAGTCCAGTTTATCCAGATCTTCCAGGAGACGGTCTGCATATTTGGTAATGCGCAGCATCCACTGACGAAGATTTTTCTTTGTCACCGGAGTACCGCAGCGCTCGCATTTTCCGTCTACGACTTCCTCATTTGCAAGTCCGGTTTTGCAGGACGGACACCAGTTGATCGGGAACTCTTTCTCGTAAGCCAAACCGTTTTTAAACATCTGCACAAAGATCCACTGAGTCCACTTATAGAAGTTCGGATCTGTGGTATTCACTTCCATATCCCAGTCGTAAATTGCCGCGATATCCTGAATCTGGCGTTTGATGTTTGCAATGTTCTGCTTCGTGGAAACTTCCGGATGAATTCCCATTTTGATCGCATAGTTTTCTGCCGGAAGTCCGAAGGCGTCCCATCCCATCGGATGGATCACATAGTAATTCTGCTGCAGTTTATAGCGGCTCCATACGTCGGAGATTACATAGCCTCTCCAGTGTCCCACATGCAGGCCGTTTCCTGACGGATACGGGAACATATCCAGACAATAGTATTTTTCTTTTTCTTTTCCGTTTTCATCCACTTTGGGATTGACAGGCTTTTCCTCCCATTTCACCCGCCATTTTGCTTCAATCGCCTTATGATTATAAGGTACTGCCATTTTTTCATCCTCCTGTTATTCCAGTACATCGTTTTTTTGTCCATAAGACAGTCCGAAGGGTGTTGCTGAAGATCTTTTTCTATAACAGGGAACGTAGTTCCCCGTTATAGAAAAAGCCTTTTCGTCTTCTGTCTCCAGAGACGAAAAGGCTGTCTTTCCGTGGTACCACTCTTCTTCATCCGCAGATTCCGCAGATGCACTCATTGTTTCGGTAACGGGAAACATCCGTCCTCGCTTACTGCTTCCGTTCGGCGAAGAAACTCTGAGGCCAGTTCAGAACACGCATTCCCTGCCTCGCACCCCGGAACATATCTGAACGTCATCCCTGACATCTTCCAATACGTTCTGCCGGCAGTTCTCTGAATCCTGCAATTATTCCTACTCTTCCTCTTCTCTGTCTTTTTATATGGCTAACAGTTATTCTACCCGCCCGGCGCTGATTTGTCAACAAAAATCTCATTTGCTACAATCGTACAGCGTTACAGTTCAGCAGACATAACGGTTACGCAGAGGGCCCGCCAAACAGTTCTGTCAGCAGATCAAAGTAATTTTCAAAGGTTTTCCGGCAGCATCCGGGATCTGAGATCGTGATGGTCCCTGTTTTCAGCCCAGGCAGAGAAAATGCCATTGCCATCCGGTGATCCTCGTACGTCTCAACGGTCGCCTCACCGGGCGTCCCCGGACGGATCAGGATTCCATCCTCCTCCGGAAGCTCATGGCAGTCGATGCCCATTCTCTGCAGCTCCGTGCAGATTGCCGCAATGCGGTCAGACTCCTGGAAACGGATATGTCCGATATTTGTAATCTTTGTTTCCGTGGATGCGAATGGCGCAATGACAGCCAGCGTCATCGTCTGATCGGAGAATTCCTTCATGTTCACGGTTACGCCTCTGAATTCCCGCATCCGGCTGCCGAGAACACAGATTCCTGTCTCCGTATCTTCCGACGGGCATCCCATTTCTCTCAGGACAGACAGAAATTTCAGATCCCCCTGCATGGAATTCGGATGGATTCCCCGTACGGTCACATCGATGCCAAGCAGAGGCGCCATTCCGTAAAAATAGCAGGCGCCGGAAACATCCGGTTCAATCACATACTCCTCCAGACAGGTTTTCTGCCCTCCGGGAATCCGGATCGCTCCGTTCTGTTCCTCCGTTCGGAGGCCGAACTGCTCCATCATTTTTCTTGTAATCTGAATGTATGCGCCCTGGGTGCGGTCGCCTTCCATTCTGACGGTCAGCCCACCGGGAAGCAGCGTTCCCGTCATCAGAAAAGCGCTGGCAAACTGGCTGCTGACCGTAGTGTCCACGGTCACCTCCGAAAGTTTCAGGCGATGTGCCTGCAGCCGGAAGGGAAAGTGCCCCTCTTCCTCCTGACAGGTAATCACAGCGCCCGCCTTCCGGAGAATAGAAAGCAGCGGCTCCATCGGACGTTTTTTCATCTGACTGGACGCGTCCATCTGATAATCTCCGCCTGCGAATGCCAGAAACACCGTGAGGAAACGGGCCGCCGTCCCTGCGCTTCTGACATTCAGACGGGCGTCCGGACGCGGAATCCGTCCTCCGGTTCCCACAATGCGGACTTCCCTGGCCGCTTCCCGGATTTCCAGTTCAAACCCCAGCTCCTCCAGACAGGAAAGAACAGCCCTGGAATCATCGCTGAACAGGACGCCTTTCAGCAGGCAGGGACCTTCCGACAGCGCTGCGAGAAGAAGGGCGCGGTTTGTAATACTCTTCGAACCCGGGACAGTGACTGTAATCGGATTTTTCCCCGAAGCTTTCGGCACATGATAAAACTCTTTCAATAGTTTTTCCTCCCGGTGAGCAATCAATGCTGTACGTTCTGTTCGGACATTGCCGCCGTCAGGTCAAACGGAGGAAGCGCGCGGTCGATTTCAGCATAGAGAGCGTCGTCATAATTCATGCGCAGTTCACAGGTCCGGTCAAAAATCATCGTCGGCTCTTTGCCCGGCATCACGCTCTCCCACGCAGGAAGTTCCGGGCTGGAAGGCGTTCCGGTTCGCACAAAGGACATCAGCGCGCCGAACATCTGCCGTTCCAGTTTTTCCGTAACGCCCGGAATCGTACATACCTCCACTTTATCGGTATTGCAGAAGAAAAACGGAATATCTGAGCAATGCCATGCAGCTTTCTGATACTGGAACGGGAATTCCAGAATAAAGTTATAGAGGAATGTATGTCCGTTTCCATCTTCCGCATGCATTGCGGCAAATTCTTTGGTCGGCTGCCGCATGACGCGATCCAGCTGAAGAACATCTGTCACCGCTTTGCCCGGATAGGTACTGCGGAATACGCGGATAATATCATCCGTATGCTCCCCGTATACCTTTTCCAGAAGTTCATGGGCCGCATCCTCCGACAGGCTGTATTTGTCATACTGTGACGGTACGAAAGAAAACTCTCCGAAAACAGAACCGATCATCAGCGGAATCTTGTGGGCACGGTCGCGAAGGCCGTATTCCAGCGGATTGCCTTTATAATATTCGTTAACCATCGGACTGCCGCCGATATAGCCGCCCTTTGCCGCAATCGCCGGGCTTATCTTTTCATAGGCCCGGACAAGATCGTAATACGGCACCGTTTCCAGTTTTTCAACATCCTCTTCCTTTATTCCAAGCTCGTGAAGCATTGCGGTTACAACCTCCCGGCCGTCCCCGGTGCAGTTTTTCAGAAGACTTTTGCTTCCCACGCCGCTCATGATCAGAGCTTTCTGAAACAGTCCGTCGGCATCCGGAATCTGCATCAGATCCGCCACCTTCATTCCTCCGCCAGACTGACCGAAGATCGTAACATTCTCCGGATCTCCTCCGAACGCAGCGATATTTTCATGCACCCACTTCAGAGCGGCTACCAGATCAGCGTTTCCTGCATTGCCGGAATTCCAGTATTTTTTACCGAAAGGAGAAAGATCCAGATAGCCCAGGATATTCAGCCGATGATTTACAGACACGACGACCGTATCCCCCTGCATACACATCTGATATCCGTCATAGTCAACCTGTTCGATGGAAGATCCCGCAGCATAGCCGCCGCCGTGAATCCAGACAAGAACCGGGTGTTTTGCCTCGCTGTCCAGCGTCTTTGTCCATATGTTCAGATTCTGGCAGTGTTCATCCTGCGGCCAGTAGCGGTGCGGCACCATCAGCTCACCGTTGGGCGTTTCCTGTTTCATCAACGGGCAGACAAATCCGTAGGAAGTCGCATCCTTCACGCCTTCCCAGGAGGCTTTCACCGGCATCTGGAAACGGTCTGCATAAGCATAAGGAACCCCCTTGAAGATATATTCTCCGTCACAGTAATACCCTTTCAGCTTTCCGGAGGAAGTCTCGACCACCGGAACGTCATCATACCTGAATTCCTTCATTTTTCTCCACCTTTCTTTTTCACATGCAGTCAGCTGCATGATTAGTCAATTATAGGAAATGCAGATTCCTGCTATATAAAAAACTGTAATATAATTATACCTTTCTTTGAAAAAAGTGTAAAGAAAAACGTTGAATTTCGCGATAAATTCGTTTATTCTGATAACAGTTCGGTAAGATTCTGCTTTCCGGCAAGATCCGGACAGCACTTCTGGTAACCGTTCAGCTGGCTGAACGGTTACGGCACCCGGCCGCGAAAATGAACAAAAAGGGAGAGAGGAAAATGATTTATTTTAACTGCGATTACAATGAGGGAGCGCACCCTTCCATTTTAAAAAAACTTGCAGAGACAAATTTTGAACAGACCATCGGATACGGGGAAGACACATACTGTACAGAGGCAGCGGCGATTCTCCGGAAACTCTGCGGTAAGGAGAACGCTGCCGTACACTTCGTCGTAGGAGGAACGCAGGCGAATCTGACAGTGATTGACGCCGCTCTGCGCCCATATCAGGGAGCGATCTGCGCAGCCAGCGGACACATCAACGTCCACGAGACAGGGGCTGTGGAAGCCACCGGTCACAAGGTACTGGGTCTCCCCCACCGGGACGGAAAGATCACAGCCGCTCAGGTGACAGAGGCCATGGAAGCTCATCTGACCGACCCGTCTGCCGAACACACTGTCCAGCCGAAGCTGGTCTATATCTCCAGCCCGACAGAATTCGGCACACTGTACACCAGAGCGGAACTGGAGGCGCTCCACGAAACCTGCCGCCGTTACGGCCTGTATCTGTTTCTGGACGGAGCCCGCATGAGCTATGGGCTGGCCGCATCCGGCAACGACGTTACCCTTCCGGTCCTTGCAGAATGCTGCGACGTCTTTTATCTCGGAGGAACCAAGTGCGGGGCGCTGTTCGGAGAAGCCATTGTGATTACACATCCGGAGCTGAAAAAGGATTTCCGCTATATGATCAAGCAGAAAGGCGGAATGCTCGCCAAAGGACGCCTGCTCGGCATTCAGTTTCTGGAACTGTTAAAGGACGATATGAAGCTGTATCTGGAACTGGCAGAACACGCCGACCACCTGGCGGATCGGATCCGTACCGCCCTTCGAAAAAAAGGATTTGAACTTGTCTGCGAAAACACCACCAACCAGATTTTTACGATTCTGCCCATCGACAGTGTTCGCTCTCTTTCAGAGCAGTTTGCACTTTCGCCGGATCGGATGACAGATGAAAGTCATCAGATGGTCAGAATCTGTACCTCCTGGGCGACAAAAGAAGAAAATGTGGACAGTCTGATCCGGGCGATTGAACGGATATAGGAGAACGCTATGGAAATCCGATTGGTCAAAGCCGGCATAAAAGATGCAGAAAAACTATGGAGGATGCAAATAAGAGCTTTCCAGAAGTTATTCGATAAGTATCAAGACACAGAAACCAGCCCTGCTGTTGAAAAAATTGACAAAACAGTGATGAGACTGAACCAGTCATTTACTTATTATTACTTTATTGAAGCCGACCACGCAATCGTAGGTGCTGTAAGAGTTATTGACAGACACGAAAAAGATACAGCCAAAAGGATATCGCCCATGTTTGTTTTGCCTGAATACAGAAATAAGGGATATGCACAAAAAGCAATGCGGCTTGCAGAAGCAGAACACGGAAGTACAAATTGGGAATTGGATACAATATTGCAGGAACAGGGAAATTGCCATTTGTACGAAAAAATGGGATATCATCCAACAGGAAAAACAAAGGTAATAAACGAGAAAATGACACTGATATTTTATAAAAAAGATTAAAGATTCATCTACTGTGACACAAAATTACAGGCCCGAAAAGAACATTCTTTTCAGGCCTGTAACATTCAAAAATACTATCCTTTTTTATTATCGGTAACTGTTATTCTTCATCGCTTGATACTTTGCTTGCTCTTGCTTCAATCTCTTTCTGCTGAACATCCGCCGGCGCCTGCTCGTATCTTGCAAATTCATAGGAGAATTCTCCGCTTCCGCCGGTCATGGACCGAAGCGCAGTGGAATATCCATAGATTTCCAGTTCCGGCACATCGGCTTCAATCACCGTCTTTCCGCCATGCTCCGGCGTCATTCCCAGCACACGTCCGCGGCGCTTGTTCAGATCACCCATAACATCGCCGGTATACTTGTCATCCACAATCACCTTCATCGAAACAATCGGCTCAAGCAGTACAGGAGAAGCCTCCATAAAGCCTTTCTTGAACGCCATCTTTGCCGCGGTCTTGAATGCCATTTCCGAGGAATCTACCGGGTGATAGGATCCGTCGTACAGAACCGCTTTCACGCCCACAACCGGATATGCTGCCAGAGGACCTGCCTCCACTGCATCCTGAAGGCCTTTTTCCACTGCCGGGAAGTAATTCTTCGGAACCGCGCCGCCGACAACTTCCTGAGAGAACTCGAAGGCTTCGTCCAGGTTTCCGGACGGCTCAAAGCGCATTTTCACATGGCCATACTGTCCGTGTCCACCGGACTGTTTCTTATATTTTGCCTCCACATCGGATTTCTTGCGAATGGTCTCGCGGAACGCAACTTTCGGTTTGCTCAGCTCCAGTTCCACTTTGTAGCGTTCCTGCAGCTTGCTGACAATAACGTCAATGTGCTGGTCGCCCATACCGTAAATCAGTGTCTGATGATTTGCGGAGTCATTGACAACCTTCATCGTAAGATCCTCCTGCATCATCTTCTGGAATGCCTGGGAAATCTTATCCACATCCGCTTTATTCTTTGGTTTATAACGTTTTGCCGTATACGGAACAGATACTTCCGGTTTTCCGTATCGGATCGGAGCCGCTTTGGTCGCCAGGGAGTCGCCGGTTTTCGCATCTCCCAGTTTTCCGATCGCTCCGATATCTCCTGCATGAAGTTCCGGAACTTCGATCGGGCGGGAGCCCTCCAGCACATAGAGCTTATTCAGTTTTTCCTCAGATTCCTGATCCACATTGTAAAGAACATCGTCGCTCTTGATGACACCGGAGCACACTTTAATCATCGAGTATTTTCCGATGAACGGATCGACAATTGTCTTGAAAATCGTCGCTGATTTCGATTTCTGGAAGTTATAATTTGCCTGGAAAATCTCATTGGTCGCGGTATTCAGGCCGGCGCACGGACGATCCGCCGGGCTTGGGAAATAGCCGCAGATATCGTCCAGCAGATTGGACACACCCTGAAGGTTGATCGGAGAGCCCATACACACGGGAACAAGAGAGCCGTCTCCCACGTTCATCGCCAGAGCCGCAGAAATCTCTGCAACGGAAAACTCCTCTCCGCCGAAATAGCGGTCCATAAATTCCTCACTGGTCTCTGCCACAGATTCCATCAGCGTCTCACGGTATTTCTCCAGATATTCCTTCGAGTACTCTGGAATCTCGCACTCTTCCTTTTTATCTTTATCAATATAACGGCGTCCTTTGTTTTTCACGATGTTGATGTAGCCGACAAATTTCTCATTCTCACGGATCGGCATATGCAGAGGAGCAATCCGCTTTCCGTACAGTTCTGTCAGCTGTTCTACTACCTGACGATAGCTGACATTGTCAATATCCATATCCGTAACGAAAATCATCCGGGGCAGATTATATTTTTCACACAGATCCCACGCTTTCTGTGTTCCGACCTGTACGCCCGCTTTTCCGGAAACAACGATCACTGCAGCGTCAGCCGCGCTGGCCGCTTCCTGCGCCTCTCCGACAAAATCAAAGAAACCCGGCGTATCCAGAACATTGATTTTATTCTTTCCCCACACAACAGGGATCATTGATGTGGAAATGGAAAACTGACGTTTGATTTCCTCTTTATCATAATCACTGATGGTATTTCCGTCGCTTACTTTTCCCAGGCGGTTGGTAATGCCTGAAAGATACGCCATCGCTTCTGCCAGCGTTGTCTTTCCGGCGCCGCCATGTCCAAGCAGGACCACATTTCTGATTCGGTCAGTTCTAAAAACGTCCATATGTAATACCTCCCAAAATAAATTTATGTCCCGGAGTGCTGGTTTCCCTTCCGGTTCTGTCCGGAAAACTCCCATACGCTCCCACATGTGAAGTTTCACGTTTCCGCTCTTCTTCCTATGGTCTATATTCTACTAAAGAAATGACTTTTTTTCAAGTATATTATATAAATTTAACAATATATTTCTGAAAGTTTGAATTTTCATCCTTTTTTAAATGTACATTATGCTTCAATACTTTCAACAATTTTCAGAAAAGATTCTCTCATTTCCAGCCTCTCGCTCCCCGGTCCCGAAACACAGAGGAAGGCAGACCACAGACAGAGCAAATGCAAAAATTGCTTCGCGATGGGCCGGATACCTGCAGGCTCTGCGTTTTCCTACGGCTTGTGCAGTGAATGCACAGGCCTGGCTGAACTGTAGCCTTTGTTTTCCACTTTAAAGCAATAAATTATTGACAATTGATTGCCTGTGCCTTAAAATATCCTTATTGTGCAGGAGGATGGAGGATCATTATGGAACACGGATTGACAGACAGAAAAATCACGGCTGTCCGCTTCTGTGGGGAAGCGGAAGATGCTTTGCTGAAATTCGCCGTGATTATTTCAAAATCCAATGATAAATGGGTCTATTGCAGACATCAGGAACGTACTATTTTAAAACTGAAACCTATGGAATGTTATACTGCGCTGAAATTTCAGAATTTGAACACAATCTGCACAAGGAAATCTCTGAAATAGAATTTTTTGACACACCGCCTGTGAACCAGACCTATCCGCAGATTCAGCCGCTGCTTGTAAAAGAGGTTCTGAAACGTGGCTTCTGCTGAACTGCTGAGGCTGTTCAACAGTTGAATGGTTACAAACTGTTCTTCATGAATGACAGTTTTCCGGCGGTGTAATTACCAAGACGAACGAAAAGGATAAAAGTCATGATCATTGTAATGAAACCAGACGCCCCAAAAGAGGCGGTCGATAAAGTAACTGCTCTGGTTCAGTCCAAAGGACTGGAAACTCATCTCTCCGAAGGAAAACAGGTGACAATCATCGGTGTGGTCGGAGACAAATCGCTGCTGGTCAACGAAAACCTGCAGATGCTTCCCTATGTAGACCGGCTGGTGCCGATCACCGAAAGCTACAAGCTGGCAAACAGAAAATTCCATCCGGAACCCACCTCCGTCAGGGTCGGCAGTCATGTCATCGGCCCGAAGACCCTGACGGTAATGGCAGGTCCCTGTGCGGTGGAAACCGAGGAACAGCTGATGCTCATCGCAGAAAATGTGAAAAAGGCAGGAGCACAGATCCTGAGAGGCGGCGCCTATAAACCCCGCACCTCTCCCTACTCTTTCCAGGGGCTGGAGGAAGAGGGCCTTCGCTATATGGCCGAGGCAAAAAAGGCATACGGTCTGAACACGATCTGTGAGGTAATCAGTCTGGATGCAATCAATGCTGCGGTAAAGTATGTGGATATGATCCAGATCGGCGCAAGAAACATGCAGAACTTCCAGCTGCTCCGGGAAGCGGGAAAATCCGGCCTGCCGGTTCTGCTGAAACGGGGCATCGCGGCAACCATTGACGAATGGCTGAATGCCGCGGAATACATTATCGCAGAGGGAAATCCAAACGTGGTTCTCTGCGAGCGCGGTATCCGCACCTATGAAACTGCGACCAGAAATACTCTGGATCTCAGCGCCGTGCCGGTCATCCGCGAGAAGAGTCATCTGCCTGTGATCGTAGATCCCAGCCACGCAACGGGAGTCGCATCCTATGTGGCTCCTCTTGCAAAGGCAGCGGTTGCCTGCGGCGCCGACGGCCTGATGATCGAGGTACACAACGATCCCGCCCACGCGCTCTCCGACGGTCCACAGTCTCTGACCTTCGACCGTTTTGACACACTGATGAATGAGCTGGCCCCTTATATCAGGCTGGCGGAAAGGAACCTGTAACACAATGGATAAAATTACCGTAGGCTTTATCGGTCTTGGTCTGATCGGCGGTTCGATTGCCCGGGCGATGAAGAAATTTCGCACAGACTGTTATCTGATGGCGTACTCTCACACAACTGCTACATTGAAAGAAGCCATTGATGCCGGAGTCATCGACGTCGCGCTGACAGAGCACGATCCAAGATTTTCAGAATGTGACTACATTTTTCTCTGTGCGCCGGTAACGACCAATCTGTCCTACCTGCCGTTTTTAAGCGAAATCATCAAGCCTTCCTGCATCATTACGGATGTGGGAAGCGTAAAAGGCGAGATTCACAGGGAAGTTCAGAAGATCAGACTGATCCGGAATTTTATCGGAGGACATCCGATGGCCGGTTCCGAAAAGACAGGATTTGCCAATTCTACCGATTATCTGCTGGAGAACGCCTACTATGTGATCACACCCGAATCGGAAATTGAGATCTCCGCCCTGTCGGATTTTGTGGAACTGGTACGTTCTCTGAAAGCGATCCCTATGGTCCTGACCTACGAAGAACATGATTATGTCACGGCGGCTGTCAGCCATCTGCCTCATATTGTGGCAGCCACGCTGGTAAATACGCTGGAACATCTGGACACGCCGGAGGAATACATGAAAATGATTGCCGCCGGAGGATTCAAGGATATCACCAGAATCGCCTCCTCCTCCCCGGTAATGTGGCAGCAGATCTGCGCGTCCAATCGGGAGCAGATTTCCCGCGTGCTGGACGCATATATCCGCGCGCTGGTACAGGCGAAATATCTGGTGGACAATCAGAAGACGGATGATATTTTTCAGATGTTCGAAAGTGCAAAGGATTACCGGGATTCGCTTCCGGATATGAAGAGCATGACCTCAAGAATGTACGTTCTTTACTGCGACCTGTATGACGAGACCGGCGGAATCGCGGCGGTCACAACACTGCTGGCGAAGAATGACATCAACATCAAAAACATCGGAATCATCCACAACAGGGAATTCGAGGAAGGTGTTCTGCGCATTGAATTTTATCAGGCCGATGCCTGTGACCGTGCAAAAACCGTTCTGGAAGAGACCTCCTACCGGGTGCATCTTCCGAAAAACTGATGACAGATTTCTGCTCCGCGCGAGTGTACATCCCACGGAGTGTTTTTCGATAACAGGGAACGTAGTTTCCCGTTATCAAAAAAATCCCCGTGTCTTCCGATTCATGGAAGACCCGGGGATTTTTATGTTCCGCAGGGAAATCACAAACCTGCTTCTACAAGGATCCGGCGAATGCTTTCCGTCTCCTCCTCCGTTGCAGGGAGGACGGGAGGCGCACAGAACGGTTTCATTTTCACTCCCCGCACCTCCATCGCTTTTTTTATCACCGGCACAAACTGCGGCGCAACATCATAGATTGCCATCAGCTCATCAATTTTTTTCTGGTATTCCTGCATTCCTGCCAGATCCTCCCGGCGGGCTCTGTCTGCATATCCCGACGCAACCTCAGGGGCAAAATTAGACAGCCCGGCCACACAACCGTCCCCGCCGCTCAGCACATTATGTCCGAAAAATTCATCGAATCCGGAAAATACCATAAAATCCGGATACTCCTTCTTCACTTTCTGAATGATCGCCCGGGTATGTCCCATCGTCGCCACCGTATCCTTGATGCCGACAATATTCCTGTGGCGGGATACCAGCGTGTAGACCAGATCCGGGCGAAGGTCATAGCCGGTTCTGTCCGGAAAATTATACAGAAGCACCGGTCCGTGGACGCGTTCCGCCAGAGTGTCGTAAAAGTTCAGCACCGCGCTGTCCGGCAGATTGAAATAGTAAGGCGAAATCACCATGACGCCGTCCGCTCCCTGCTCCAGTGCGTAATTGGAAAGCTCCGTGCAGGCCTCAAAATTCATCTCATTGGTTCCTACATACACAGTGACACGATGATCAATGTATGCAGCCGCTTCTCTGATCAGCCGCTTCTTTTCTTCCAGGGGAATTGCAAAAAACTCACCGATACTGCCCAGCAGCAGAATTCCGTCCATACCGTTTTCAATCAGAAAGTCGTAGATCCTTTTGTTCGCATCCAGATCCACATGACCGTTTTCATCCATTGCCGTAACCGCCGGCGTAATCCATTTTGCTTTCATGTCTTCCTGCTCCTTCAGTCTTCATATCCTGCGCCCTGCATCGCGGAGAGCGCATGGCTCGTATAACGTCTGTAAATTCCTTTCCGTTCCGGACGGGGAATCACTCCTTTTCTGGAGCGCTCCGCAAGAATCTTTTCAACCTCCTCCGGGGAACATTCTTTTCCCTGGATTCCCACAATGTCCAGCGTCCGGTTTTTCACACTGTAGGCGACAATGTCTCCCGTCTCCAGAAAAGCAAGCGGACCGCCGCTGGCCGCTTCCGGCGACACATGTCCGATGGCAGCGCCCCGGGTCGCTCCGGAAAAACGGCCGTCGGTCACCAGCGAAACCGTCCCATTCAGTCGCTCGTCGCAGACGATCGCCTCCGTGGTCATCAGCATCTCCGGCATTCCGGAGCCCCGCGGCCCTTCATACCGGATCACCAGAATATCTCCCGGCTCCACAGTTCCGTCCACAACGGCCTGATAGGCGTCCTCCTCGCAGTTATAGACTCTTGCAGGCCCTTTCCTCTCCCGCATCTCATGGCTGCATGCTGAGTATTTGATGACAGCGCCGTCCGGGGCAAGGTTGCCCAGCAGAATTGCCACAGAACCTTTTTCCGTGGCTTTTTCCACAGGAAAAATCACCTGATCCCGCTCCAGGCCATAGTTATGGAGATATCCCAGGTTCCGCGCGAAAAAGTTGTCCCGCTGAAGATCTTCCAGATTCTCCCCCAGCGTTTTTCCTGTCACTGTCATCACGTCCAGATGAAGCATATCTTTCAGGTAGAGTTCAACCATCGGAACCTCTCCGGCAAACCAGAAGGATTCTGTCAGATGCTCTCCGCTGGGATTGATGTTTCCGAGATGCGGCACCTTATGGTTGATCTCGTCGAACAGTTCCGGCTCAAGAATCATCCCGAGTTCTCTGGCGATGGACGGAAGATGAATGGTGGCATTGGTCGAACCTCCGATCGCGCTGTGAACGATCACTGCATTTTCAAACGCTTCCCTGGTGAGAATGTCGCTGACACGGATTCCCTTTTCCACCAGAGACATGATCTGCCGCCCTGCTTTCCGGGCGCCGGAAAGAATATCCCGCATAGTCGCCGGCATCAGCGCCGCTCCCGGCAGCGTAAGCCCCAGAGCCTCCGCCATACACTGCATTGTGCTCGCCGTACCGAGAAACGTACAGGCTCCGCAGGAAGGACATCCGGTCAGCTTATAGTCCCTGATCTCCTGGGCGCTGACAGCGTTTTTCCGCTTCTGGCGAAGAGAGATATCCCCCGCCACAAGGGAAGTCGTCATATCCGGCCCCGGCCGCATACTTCCTCCCGGAACAAAAATCGTGGGAAGGTTCAGGCGCGCAGCAGCCTTCAGCTGTGCCGGAATCGACTTGTCGCAGGACGCGGAAAGGATCATTCCGTCCCAGGGATATACCGATCCGTGGACTTCAATCATATCGCAGATCGCCTCCCTGGATGCCAGGATATAATTCATTCCGTCATGCCCCTGGGCACAGCCGTCACAGATGTCTGTCGTATGATACTGGGCAGGAAAGCCTCCTTTTTCAAACACGCCGTACTTGGCCTGCTCCATCAGTCCGGAAAGATGCGTGCTCCCCGGATGACTGTCGCCAAAGGCGTCCTCCAGAAGGATCTGCGGTTTTGTCACATCCTCTTCCTCCCAGCCGGATCCCATCTGGAGGGCGTCAAACTGAGCCCACAGAAGCCGCTGAGGCGCACTTTTCTGTTTCAGATTCATGTTTATTTCCCCCTTTGCCGAAATATACGGAAATTCAGTAACAATTCAGCCAGCTGAACTGGAATGAAATTCATTTTTTCATTCTATCATAGCCAGGCGCGGATGTTAATACTTTGTTTAATAAATAAACAAATTTGGATTACCGTTCCGCCAGGTCTGTACATTCACTGCACAGACCGTATGAAAAAACGCAGAGCCTGGCCCATCGCGAAGCGATTTTCAATGGCCGGATGCCGCAACATTGCCAAATCCAAAGCTTTCGTAATCCTCCCGAATAAATCTGTGATAAAGCACATGCTCTCCTTCCTGCTTCAGGCAGTAATAATAACTGTCCGGATGACCATCGGGAAAATACATCAGCAGATCAAATTCCCCCTCCATAGGGCGCTCCTCCACATGGCCGGAACAGCTATGGAAATATACCCTTGGCCTGATCCAACGTCGTGCCGTGAGCGGAAACCAGAGCCAGAAGCCCCCTCAGAAAGTGATTTTGCGGGATCTCCCGGTGAACATATTTCACGCCCTCCGGCGGAACCGTAATACAGAATCTCCCCTCCTTGTCAGAAAAGCGAATCTGTCCAAGCTCCGGCGCCTGTTCACGGAATGTTTTCAGCAGCCCCCTCATCTCTTCTTTTTCCGCATGGGTTCCCAGAAGATGATTCAGAGACTCCAGCGGATAGTACAGCCGGACGGTTTCCGGCTGATATCCAAGTTTTTCCTGCTGTTCCTGCAGCATATCAATCACGTTTTGCTTTAATCTTAATAAATCCGCCATTGTATTTCTCCTGTTGCTCATGAATAATGACTCCGCAGCTTTCGGGCAGGTTTAAAATTCCTGCTGCTCCTCCTGAAACTGCTGACGGCAGAGATGGTAGTAATATCCTTTCTGATCCAGCAGCTCTTCATGTTTCCCCTGTTCCATGATTTTTCCGTCCCGCACCACCAGAATCAGATCAGCGTGGCGGATCGTCGACAGACGGTGTGCAATGATGAAGGAAGTTCTTCCCTTCAGAAGCTTTTCCGTCGCTTTCTGGATCAGCTGTTCCGTCTGGGTATCAATGGAGGAAGTAGCCTCGTCCAGCACGAAAATCCTCGGATCGGCCAGAATCGCTCTGGCAAAGGAAATCAGCTGCTTTTCTCCGGTGGACAGCCGGCTTCCGCCTTCTCCCACCTCCGTCTGATAGCCCTTCTCCAGTTTCTCAACAATCATGTCCACCGATACGGCTCTGGCAGCTTCCCGGATTTCCTCTTCCGTGGCGTCCAGGCGGCCGTAACGGATATTTTCCTCAATCGTGCCGGAAAACAGATGCGGGCTCTGCAGCACATAGCCGATGTTGCTGTGCAGCCACAGCTGGCTGCGCTCCCGGTAATCCTTCCCGTCGATCAGGATTTTTCCGCCTGTGGGCTCGAAAAATCTGCAGGCCAGATTGACCAGCGTACTCTTTCCGGCTCCGGTTTCCCCGACAATGGCGATCGTCGTTCCAGCCGGAACCTTGAGATTAAAATGACTGAGCACCTCCTCTTTGCCGTCCGGATAATGAAAGGATACGTCCTGAAACTCGATGTCGCCGCGGATCGGTTCCCAGTTTTCTTTTTTCGGATGGAGCGTATCCCCGTATTTCTCCGCCACCTCCGGGGAATCCGTCACCGTCGGCTCCTGGTCCAGCAGTGTGACCACCCGCTCAATATTCGCCTGAATGGAAATCAGCTCTGCCAGGTTTCGCGCCAGCTGCTGAATCGGCTCGAAAATGCCCACCGCGTAAGACGTAAACGCCGACAGGGTTCCGATCATCAGAAGGTTGTCCATCACCATCTGACCGCCTCTGCCGAGAACGATCGCCGTCGCCAGGGAACCGCAGAACAGGATCAGCGGAACGTATACCGCACTGAGCCTTGCGGCACGAATCGCTGCCGTGCGCATTTCCTGGGTCACCTCCTGGAATTCCTCCAGGTTTTTGTCCTCGATCACAAGTGTCTTGGACGTCTGCGCGCCCATAATGCCCTCGTTATATCCGCTGGTGATTCTGGAATTGATCTTCCGCACCTTCCGGTTCCAGCGCAGAATCTTATTCTGAAAATACCAGGTCAGAACTGCCAGCGCAGGCACGATCGTCATGATAATCAGAGCCAGTTTCCAGTTCAGCGCCAGCATCGCCAGAAATACCCCCATCACATAGACCAGCGCCCACATCATATCCGTCAGGTTCCACGCGACCATCCCGGCAATCCGGTCCGTATCGCTCATAACCCGCGACAGAATATACCCCACCGGGGTCACATTGTAGTAAGAAAACGACAGCTCCTGAAGATGGACAAAACAGGCTCTTTTCATCGTCTTTCCCATGTACATTTCCAGGGAAGCGCTTCCCCTTGTAAACAGTACGACGCTAAGGAACTGAAAACCAACCACCAGCAGGTAAACCAGCCCGAACTGCCAGATTCCGTCCAGCGTCTTCTGATTGATAAACGTGTTGATCGCATACCTCTGAAACAGCGGCATTGCAATATCCACCAGCGAACAGATCAGATTGAAAATCAGAACCACTGCCACAGTCTTTTTAAACGGTTTCAGAAAAGGCAGCACCCGCTTCCAGATGCGGATGTCAAAATTTTTCGTATACTCCTGTTCCTCTATTCGCATACAGCCCCTCCTCTCTTTAATGCCTCATCATCCAAATTCATCTGGATATCGTAAATTTTCCGGTAAATTCCCTGCCGTTCCATCAGCTCCTCATGGGTACCCATCTCGGCAATTTTCCCGTGGTCCAGAACCATAATGCAGTCCGCCTGCATCAATGTGGTCACCCGGTGGGAAATCAGAATCACTGTGCTTGTTCCCATGGATTCCTTCAGAGCGGCGCGGATCTTTACGTCTGTCTCCGCATCCACAGCGGAGAGCGAATCGTCGAACACCATAATCGGCGCCTTCTGCATCAGCATTCTTGCAATTGCCACACGCTGCTTCTGGCCTCCGGAAAGCGTCACGCCCCGCTCACCGACCATCGTCTCATATCCATCGGAAAACTGTTCGATGGCGTCATCCACGCAGGCAATACCGGCCGCCTCCCGGATTTCCTCCCATCCGGAATGTTCCCGGGAGATGGAAATATTTTCTCCCACCGTCCTGGAATACAGAAACGGCTCCTGAAGCACCATACCGATATTTTTCCTCAGCCAGCTTCTGCGGATCTGCCGGATGTCCACTCCTCCAATGGTGATGGATCCGCAGCCCTCCGGCAGATCATACAGACGGTCCAGCAGATGCACCAGCGTGGATTTTCCGCTTCCGGTGCTGCCAAGAATCGCAAACGTACTTCCCGCCGGGATGGAAAAGCTGACATCCTCAAGTACCGGCGCGTCCTGACCATAGGCGAAATGCACATGGTCAAACCGGATCTCCCGGTCCATGGGAACCTCTTTCTCCCAGGGCTCGTCCGTTTCCTCCTCCGCATCCAGAATATAGGTGACGCGGTCAATGGAAACGCCCGCCTTACTCATGTTGGAAAGGACGCGGCCGAGACTCCGGATCGGCCATGCCAGCGACGCGTTATAGGACACGAACGCCATAAGTTCTCCCAGCGTAATCTGTCCCCGAACGGTGAACACCGTACCGACGATCAGAATCGTCATCGCCTGCACGCCGGTGAGGAAATCTCCCGCTCCCCAGTAAACGCTCATCAGCCTTCCCACGCGGATCCACAGATCGGCAAACCGGTTATTTTTCTGGTCAAAACGTTCGATCTCATAACGCTCTCTCCCGAATGCCCGCACCACACGGACGCCGGTCAAATTTTCCTGTACTTTTGCAGTCAGCTCTCCTTCCGCTTCATCCGCCTCCAGGAACCGGCTGGAAATTTTTGAATAAAAGTACATCGAGTAGCCCACAACCACCGGAATAAAGGCCGCCGCGACGGCACTGAGGCGCACATCCATCGAGAACATGATACTCATGTAAAACACCAGCAGAAAAACGATGCGGATCACTTCCATCAGCTGGTTGCAGAGAAACGCGCGGATAATCTCCACGTCGTTGGTACACCGCTGAATAATATCCCCTGTTTTGTTCTGTCCGTGCCATGTATACGGCAGTTTCTGAATATGGCGGTATAGTTGATCTCTCATGGTTTTCAGGAAACCTTCCGATCCCTTCGCCATACAGACGTTGCTGCAATAGGTGAATACCCCGGCGCAGGTTGCGCTGACCACCACTCCGGCCGCAGCCAGCAGCAGAAAATTTCCTCCCGGCCGCTGTTCCCCGGTCAGCCGGTCCACCGTGTAGCGGATAATCTGCGGTGTCAGTGCGTTGAACATTGTTGTCAGCATTCCGGCCGCCAGCGCCAGCAGTAGAAAATGCGCGCTTCCCCTGAGAAATCTGGCGATATCCCGGAACTTTTTGAATCGTTTCTGTAATACGCTCATAAACTCAACTCTCTCCTCCCTGAATTTCCTATAATGTGAAAAAAGCCGTCTTCGGGCACATGCGCACGAAGACGGCTTCCTCTGCTCTCATTTCTGATCTGCAGTTATGCAGTGATCCGGGTACAGTCAGCCCGGACCGACAGAAAGTTTCTGAGGCAGACAATTCTTTCCTGCAGTCGTATCCCTGTAGTTCCGATCGGTTTTTCTGTTGTCATCTGTAAAGTTACGAAGCATTAACATATTGTGTGCCTCCTTTCTGTAATATTTGAAAATTATAGGTTTCTGTTGCCAAGTCTCACTCAGTTTACACCTGCATGTTTCTTCTGTCAATAGTTTTTTCAGAATTTCAGACCCTCGCCCAGACGCATGATGTGATACTTTCTGTCAGGATACAAACGCTCCATGTAATCTGCAAAGACCAGCGGATTCTCCTCGTTTCCCCCGATCATGTCGTAGTGGAGAGGAATCACCAGATCAGCTCCGATCTCCGCCCCGAACCAGCAGGCCTCACGACTGTCCATGTTTCCGACAATTCCCCGGGCATGGCGCTCCAGATCCCTGCCATTGATCGGAACCATCAGAACATCGATTCCCTGCTCCATTTTCAGTTCCTCCGCCATCTCCCGGGTCACAACGGTATCGCCGGAATGAAACAGCCGATAGGGGCCGAACCGGAATACATATCCCAACGTTTCACTGCAGCCCGTTTCATCAAAACGGTATTCCTCATGGGCTGTGGCAACGCCGCGGACAGAGAAGCCTTCCGGAAGTGCGTTTCCGGGACACAGTATTTCCTTCTGCCGCATCCCGACAACCTGCGCGGCAGGAATTCCAATCTCCCCAGCCTGTTTTTTCAGCGGCTCCGGCAGAAAAATTTTCATTTCAGGATTTCTCTTCGCCAGCCGCCGCAGGGTTTCCCCGTGCATATGGTCCCCGTGATCGTGGGTGCAGAAAACAAAATCCACGGAAAATTCCTCCGGCTCAAACGGCGCCGGATAATTTCTCCGGTCCATCCCACTGTCGTCGGGCATCGCTCCGAGCACCGGATCCACACAGAGGATCTTTCCATTCCATCCGAACACCATTCCCATCTGGCCAATATACCAAAGGCCCAGATGATCGCGGACCTTCCGGAACTCTTCGATCTCTTTCAGAAGTTCCGCTCCTTTTTTATACCATACATAACTCATCGTCTTCCTCCTTCTGCTCCATCGGCTGGATCGCCGGGCAGCCGAAAACAATATCCCCTGCGCTCACTGTTCAGACCCGTCCGAACCGACACGATACATATACAGTTCATGCAGCGCTCTGGTTGCGCAGAGATACCGCACCTGGCGCAGCAGCGGGCTGTCCGCGTCTTCGGTAACCGCAAAAACCTGGTCAAATTCCAGACCTTTTGCCAGGTAATAAGTTGTCACTGTCAGCCCACGCGGAAAGGAAGAACTGTTTTTATCCATCAGAGAAGCGGGAATCTGCAGTTTCTGCAGAATTTCGTATACGCTCTTCGCCTCCCGTTCCGTCCGGGTGAGCACAGCGGCAGTCTCAAACCGGTGTTCTTCTTCCCGGTTCTCCGAAGCTTTGTCTGCAGTTTCGTCAGACGCCTGATTATGGATCGTACAGAGTCTCAGATTTCCAACCGCGGCTTCCACCGCAGCCTCCAGCGATGGAAATCCGGCTTCCTCCACAGGTTTTCCATGGCGCTCAAAGAGCTCCAGCGGAGGAAGATCTGCCAGTTTCTGCGCATACTCTGCGATCTCCACCGTATTCCGGTAGCTTTTATTCAGTATGATCTTCTTCAGATCCTTTCCGAGGATTCCGGGAAGAAATGAGAGCACATCCTGCACCTCCTCGTCGAGAGTCTGTGCCCGGTCTCCCAGAATCGTCATACGGCAGGAAAACAGCGTCTTCAGAATCTCATACTGAAGGTAGGAATAGTCCTGCATCTCATCAATCACCAGATGCTTGATATTTTTATGGGCATTCTTCCCCTGGAGGTGGTACTTCAGGTAAAGCATCGGGAAAACATCCTCGTAGCGCAGCATTCGTTTTTCCCAGGGAACCGCCGGAAGGGCGGGGCAGCCGCAGTCTTCCATCAACCACTGATAAATTTCGTATACATCCTTCGTCACATACATGGAGTCAAACTGCGTCTGCACAGAGGCCCGCTCTTCCTCGGAGAGATCCCTTCCGTGAAGCGTTTCCCATGCATCCACAAAGTATTCCATAATTCTGTCCATCCGGGCCAGCAGAGGGGCATCCTGGAATTTAAAATAGAACATCTGGATCAGCTCCTGGTCCGACATCTCCATTCCCCGGAACTTTACCGGATGGAAATCCACCAGCCGGTCCTCCAGCTGCGCCAGAAAGCCTTCTGTCTCCCCGACAAACGCTTCCGACTGTTTCCATCTGTATCTGCTTTTCTCTTCCTCGTCCGCCGTTTCCATCTGTCTCTCCAGCCAGTCGTAGCGATCCTCGCAGTCCGCTGCCGTGTCCCGCAGTTCCCGGTAAGCGAAGAGATCAAAGCTCATCTCCTGAATATTCTCTTCCCCCAGCTCCGGCAGAATATGCGAAATGTAATCCGAAAACACACTGTTGGGCGACAGCACCAGCACGTTGGAGGAACGCAGAGATTCTCTGTCATGGTACAGCAGATATGCGATCCTGTGGAGCGCGATGGAAGTCTTTCCGCTTCCGGCCGCTCCCTGGATCACAAGGATCCTGTCGCCGGTATTCCGGATAATCGCATTCTGTTCCCGCTGAATCGTGCGCACAATATTTTTCAGCTGTACATCTCCATTGCCGCCGAGCTCCTGCTTCAGAATCTCGTCGTCGATCTTCACATCACTCTCAAATTCATAGATCATCTTTCCGCCGCGGATCTTGTACTGCCACTTTGACAGAATCTCTCCGTCCATCTGACCCGCAGGCGCCTGATAGGACGCAGGTCCCTTGTCATAATCGTAAAACAGGCCGCTCACCGGCGCCCGCCAGTCGTAGATCATCGGCACCATGCCTGCTTTTTCCGCAAAATTTCCGATCCCGATATAGAAGCTTTCGGCTTCCTCCTCGCCCTCGTAGAGAAAGTCCACTCTTCCGAAAAACGGCGCGTCCAGCATACGTTCCAGCCGATGCTTCATCTTCAGGTTTTCCTGATTGGCATTGACCTGATGGAGCAGGGCCTGCTGGTTGTCAAACTCTTCATATCCGTACTGGTCCATTTCCGCATAATTTTCCCAGTAATACTCATGCATGCCCTCAATATCCTTCTGACCTTCGGCAATCAGGCGGTTCAGCTCCTCCAGCCGGAGTTTCAGTTTTTCCGTCACCTGTTTCAGGTATGTGATTCCTTCTGTCTTTCCTGTCATAATACTCCCACCGTTTGATTGATTCTTTTCATTGTTCGCTTTCGTCTCATTCACTGAGCGGTCAGGCATGTATTCTCACCGGGTTCATGCGGCGCTCTGCCTGCATTCGCTCAATGCTCACATTATACCGTATTTCAGCGAATTTTCCAACGGTTTTTGTACTGAAGCAACAGAAAACAGCCCCGGAAAACATCTCTGTCTCCCAGGGCAGCAGAAGCTCTGTTCTTTCGCTCTTTTCAATTACTTATTCTGTTTTTTTGGTGACGTTGAATATGGGATGGATCTCGGCTTCCTTCTCCTCGATTGCACGTTTCAGCATCTCAACCGTTCCATTGATGCCAAAGACGCTGCTGTTCAGGCACAGATCATAGCTGGCAACGTCGCCCCACTTCTTGCTGGTATAATAATTGTAATAGCTGGCACGCTGTTTGTCGATCTTAAGGATTTTATCCTTTGCCTTCGCGTCTGTCAGATCATACAGCCTTGCAATACGGCGGACACGGTCCTTCATGTCTGCACGGATGAAAACGCTGAGTACATTGGGATATTCCTCCAGTGCATAATCCGCACACCGTCCGACGATCACGCAGGGGCCATCCTGGGCAATCTTCTTGATGCTGTCAAACTGTGCCAGGAATACTTTCTGATTCAGAGGCATATCGATCATCGTCGATCCATAGCCAAAAGAATATGTATCCATGACAAGAGAATACAGAAAACTGTTGGTCGGTTTTTCATCATGATTTTCAAACAATTCTTTGCAAAGTCCGCTGTCCTTCGCTGCACGTTCCAGAAGCTCCTTGTCATAATACTCGATTCCCAGCTCGTCTGCCAGGATTTTGCCGATGGAATGTCCGGCACTGCCATACTCACGGCCTATCGTGATAATTGTCTTCATATATACCGCTCCCTTCTCTTATTTTTCTGTCAATACAGCAAAAACAGCCGTTCCATTCTTGTTCGACTGCTGTATTTAGCCGCTTTTCTTTTGATATTCATAAGTATACTACAATTTTAGCAAAAAGTACAGAGTAAATTTGAGAATTATGCGACAATTTGAAACAATTCGTTACAGTTCTGCTAAGAGTTTTTCAAAATACTGCGGCAGCGGAGCCGTCACCTCCAGATATTCGCCGGTTCTCGGATGGCGGAAGCCCAGAACCATCGCATGGAGCGTCTGTCCCTGCAGCTTTGGAAACGGGCACTTTTTCGGCCCGTAAACGGTATCCCCCACCAGCGGGTGTCCGATGGACGCCATATGGACACGGATCTGATGCGTCCGCCCGGTTTCCAGTTCACATTCAATATACGTATAGGCTCCGAACCGTTCCAGCACCCGGTAATGGGTTACTGCAGGCTTTCCGTTTTTCTCATTGACCGCCATTTTCTTTCGGTCCGTTGGATGACGTCCGATGGCCCCCGTCACAGTTCCCTCATCCTCGCGGATATTTCCGTGAACCAGGGCGCGGTATTTTCTCGTGATCGAGTGTACCGCCAGCTGTTCTGCCAGTGCCTGATGGCTGGCGTCATTTTTGCAGACAACCAGAGCGCCGGTGGTATCCATATCGATCCGATGAACAATCCCCGGCCGCAGTACGCCATTGATGCCGGACAGCTGTCCCCGGCAGTGATACATGACTGCGTTGACCAGCGTATGGCTGTAATGGCCTGCAGAGGGATGTACCACCATTCCTTTGGGTTTATTGACGATCAGCACATCCTCATCCTCGTACAGAATATCCAGCGGGATATTTTCCGGAAGAATCTCCGGATTTTCCGGCTCCGGAATCAGCGCTTCCACCCTCTCGCCAGGCTGCACCTTGTAACTGGCTTTGACCGGTTTCCCCGAAACGCTCACCTTTCCATCCTTTAAAAGTTTCTGGATAAACGACCTGGAATACCCTTCCATCTGCCCGGACAGATACCGGTCAATCCGGCAGTTCCGATCCTGATCCTGAATTTCAAAACAAAGCAATTCTTCCATAATATCCTCTTTTCTGTTACAAATCGTTGCCGTTCCGTCAGGCGAGTCATTGCATTTCCTGCATAGACTGTTTCTTCGCTGCAATTCAGCTGGGTGAACGGTTACGATTCTTCCCCGAAAATGTCAAATACCCTGCGGAAGACGGCAGTACATAATAAGATGTTCTGCAGTCTTCCGCAGGGTACCCGCTGCAAACTCATTTCAAAAAACGAAAATCTTCCTCTTTGTAAAAGAAAAAGAACAGCAGCAGAAAAAGAACCAACGTACATGTCACATAAATATCTGCCACATTGAAAATCGGAAAATCAATCAGACAGAAATAGATAAAATCGACCACATACTGATGGACAAGCCGGTCGTAAAAGTTTCCAAGCGCACCTGCAATCAACGTACAGCCCAACAGATAAGCCGGAAGGAAACGGGTGGTCTTCGGCATCCGGATCATCACATAAATCACCGCCGCAAAAATCACCACGGTCAGAACCGCAAACAGCCACTGCTGATTCTGCAGAATTCCGAAAGCAGCTCCGCGATTTTCCAGATAATGCAGTTCCAGGACTCCGGGAATCAGAATAATATCCTCCTGCCCTTTCAGATGATTTACAGCCAGCCGCTTCGTCCACTGATCCAGCGCAAACAGAACTGCTGCCAGGACGGCGCCGCCCAGATACCAGGCGCAGGAAATCCGCTTATTCTTCATCAATCCTGTCCCCGTTGATAAAATTGATGGCCTCCAGTATTTCCTGATCCGTCACAGTGCGATCCACAATCGCATGCCCCGGCGACTCCAAGAGGATAAACTTAATCGCCCCGTTCTCCATCTTTTTGTCCGATTTTGTCGCCGCGAGAATTTCTTCCGGATCCAGGCCGGTAAATGTGATGGGCAGATCAAACCCTACATTCATATCGCGGATTTCATAGAATTCTTCCGCAGAGAGATAGCCTCTCCGGAAAGAAATATAGGCAGCCGCCACGGTTCCCAGCGCCACACACTGTCCGTGTCCCAGCTGAAATTCTTTCAGTTTTTCAATTGCATGTCCCACCGTATGGCCCAGGTTCAGCACTGCCCGCTCCCCCTGTTCCTTCGGATCCCGTTCCACGACCATTCTCTTGATGTCGCAGCATTTCTGGATCATCTTCGCAAGCACCGCCGGAATCCGCTCCATGATTGCGCTCATATGGTTGATGGTCCAGTCATAAAATTTTTCATCGCGAATCAGGCCTGTCTTCAGCACTTCTCCCATTCCGCAGGCAAACTGCTCATCCGGGAGCGTCTTCAGAACAGACATGCTCATATAAACCAGACGCGGATGGTGGAACGCACCGACCATATTCTTGTACTGGTCGAAATCCACCCCTGTCTTTCCGCCGATGCTGGAGTCCACCTGCGCCAGCAGCGTAGTGGGAATCTGGATAAAATCAATTCCCCGCAGATACGTTGCCGCGCCGTAACCGGTCAGATCTCCCGTTACGCCTCCGCCAAGCGCAAAAAGAATATCTTTACGCTCAAATTTTTCTTCAATCAGATGCGTATACAGCTGCTGAACGGTCAAAAGATTCTTGTTCTCTTCCCCGGCAGGAAAAAGAAATACGGTAACTTTCTCAAACAGTGGTTCCAGCTCCTGCCGCACCCGTTCCAGATACAGCTCCGCAACATTGCTGTCCGTGACAATACATGCCTTTTTGGACGGAAGCTGAAGCTTTTTCACTTCAGCTCCCAGCTCTGAAAAGCTGTCTTTCCACACAATCTCATAGGAGAATGCCGCTTCCGGCCTCTCCTGTTTTACCAGTAACGACTTCACGCCACAATTCCTCCTGTCAGTAATCCGCCGGCGTATTCCGGGATCAGAAATCTGTCCGGATGCTCGGAATATCGAAGGCGCCGTTGAGCAGATCCTGAATGTCGCCGGAAATCTCGACGCTCGACGGAGTCAGGATAAAGATATACCCGGAAACTTTCTGCAAGCCGCCGTTCAGGCAGTAAGAAGAGCCGCAGCAGAAGTCGATGATTCTCTGGGCAACCTCCACATCGATTCCTTCAAGGTTCAGAATCACCGTACATCCTGCAAGCAGTGTATCTGCAATCTCCCTTGTATCCTCCATGGATGCCGGCTTGATAACACAGACTTCCATGTTCTGTCTCTTCCGCATTGGCGTTACCTTCGGCGACGCTTCCGGCTGCGGAGCCTGCTGACGGGGACGATTCGGCATCTTTGAAGCTGCGGAAGACGCAGACGCACGGCTGGAGGACGATGCCCTTCTGCCTGCTGCGCTGCTGCGTGCCGGCTGCTCTTCCTCCTCATCCTCTTCTTCTTCCAGTTTGCGGCCGAAAAATCTTCTTCTGGGTTTCTCTTCTTCTATTTCATCTTCTTCATCAAAGAAATCATCATCGTCATCATAATCATCGTTCATTTTTATTGCATCAAGAAACTTTTCCAAAACACTCATCGTTATACTCTCCTAATTTGTTATTCCATAATTACGCGCGCCGAAAATAGCGGTACCCACACGAACCATTGTGGCGCCCTCCTCTATGGCGACTTCGTAATCATTGGTCATTCCCATGCTCAGGACGGCCATAGTTACATTATTAATGTTTTTGTCCGCTATGTCAACACTTAATTTCTTTAATTTTTTAAAAACAGGACGGTTTTCTTCCGGGTTTTCCACAAACGGAGCAATCGTCATCAGCCCTTCGATCTGAATGTTGGGAAGCAGTGAAATCTCCTCTGCCAGCTTCGGCGCCTCCTCCACAGTCACTCCGAATTTGCTCTCCTCTTCTGCCACATTGACTTCAAGAAGAATGTGAGCCGTACATCCATGCTTCCCCGCTTCCTCGCTGATCGTCCGGGCAAGCCGGAGCGAATCCACGGAATGAATCAGTTCCACCTTATCGACAATATATTTTACCTTGTTTCTCTGAAGATGACCGATCATATGCCAGTGAATGTCCTTCGGCATTGCCTCATACTTTCCGGTCAGCTCCTGCACCTTGTTTTCCCCGAAATTTCTTTCGCCAAGCCCGTAAACTTCCTCCAGCATTTCCACCGGCTTTGTCTTGCTGACCGCAACCAGGGTCACTTCGCTGCGGTCCCGCCCGCACCTTCTGCAGGCAGCTTCAATTCGCTGCTGCACTTCTTCGTACTGATTCTGTAACATACTGTCTGATCTTCCTCCTCCGTCAACTGACGCTTTTTCATTTTCACCGGCTGTTATCCGCAACTGCGAACAGTAACCGATACCTGCCGCAGAATATTCTGCCGTACATGGCAATGCGGCGCTGCGGCCTATTCCATAATCTGGTTTTCCACCACTGCCGACGCATCGGCTGCAATATAATCGTACCTGTCCACACCGTAGGATGTTCCGTCCGCAATAATCGTAAACTCATCGTTCTGATCCAGAATCTCGATCGGTCGGAATACCGCATAGCCAAGATTCAGCCGATATACGCCTTTCAGGCTTCCGGTATCACGAACCGTAAATCTGGACTGGGAATCCGCGGCGACCAGCACATCTCCCGCTTCCAGTTCCGACATGTCCACATAATAGTAAGAAGGCAGTTCGCCGTCCGCCGTCTCCTCCTGGGGATCTCTGTACAATGTCACAGATACAAACTCAGTGGTCATCGTCCCGTCAGACTTCAGTACCTCCCGGAGCACGCCGTAGGAATTGCTGTCTCCGCCGGTCGTGCGGTAAATCCCCGGGATCTGATAGAACTCTTTTTTCGTAATCGCTGAATTCGGTATCTTCAGTCCGCTTGTGATATTGGTTACAAGCTCAACATTTACAAACCGGTCCTGCGCGTAACGGGCCATTCCGTTCTGGAGAGTGATAAAAGCATAATTCTTTCCCTGCACCTGACGCGTCTCGATCGTACCGTTCTGAGTCTGTCCGTCCTTCAGAAATTTCACCTTGATATCCGTCATCGTCGACAGCTTTGCAAACTGCCGATCCGTCACCGAAATCGCCAGCGTCCACTCTTCGCTGGTCACCAGACGGTACACAGGATCTCCGGCAGATACCTGATCCGACGAAAGGTGAGTCTGTCCGCTGTAGTTTCTTGCGTCAAACCAGTCTTCCGATACGTCATCCACCGTATAGCCCTCGTAACCATCTGTCGTATATACAACCAGTCCGTCCTCCGCCGCCAGCATCGTGCCCGCGGAAGCCAGCGCCTCCGACGAATCTCCAAGCAGTACGTTCTCCAGCGCGCTGCGAGTGCTGTTCATCTCTGTAAACTGATCCGCGTCAAAAGAGGCTGCAAATCCGGACAGAATCCTGCGAGCCTCCGACCGCTGTTCCGCCGTGGTTTCCGCCAGGACACTGACCTCCTCCGAACTGCCGACGCTGCACACCGGGCTGTTTTTCCCGACCTTGGAGACATTTAACGTATAATAATGGATATAACCGTCTGTTTCCGCATAGACGACAGATTCCTGGCGCAGGGCAACAGCCGTATAGGTTTCATTGCTGGACAATGGGCCGGAAACCACCTGATAGGAAGTGACGTGGGTTTCCGTAAAGTAAAAAAAGAGCCGTATCAACAGATAGACAAAAACTGCCAGAAAGATTACGGTGCCAATGTTCAGATGAATCTTATGTGGACGTACGCCTTCCCGGCGCTTTTTCTGTGTAGAGTGTTTTCTCGCTGCCACGGATTTTCTCCTCTCATTGCTGTCGTAAAATGGAAAGAAGGACGGTGCTGCAAAGCCCCGTCCTTCACATGTCACTATGTAGTTATTATAGTACAATCTCTCTTATAAGGCAATAATAATCTTATCCTGTACACTCTCCGGCAACTCTTCTTTATCCAAGGAAACGCTGAGGACAAAGGTGATGTCATAAAGCTTGCAGATGTTTTCAAGCTGTCCGATGCATTCGGTGATGTCTTCTCCCTCCAGTTTTGCCACCTTCAGAAAACTGTCAAGGTACATCTGTTCAATGTCGTGATCCTGTGAAATGATTCCACAGATAAATCCGATGAATTCGTCGCTGTTTTTCAACGGGTAGGTCGATGCGTCGATCAGACGAATCTTGTTATTCAGTTCATACATGTGTTTCGAACTTTTGTCAATGTAAACGATACTGCCGTTCGCCGTTTTAATCTCCGCGTTTACTTTGTCCAAAAGCTGCTTCGTCTTGCCTTTTCCCTTTTTTCCTACAATTAATTGAACCATAGCCGTTTCCTCCTTAGATTAGAATAAGATAATTTCACTAAAAACTCTAAAGTTCATGTTCTAATTATAGAATATTTGACCAAAAATTTCAATGCCAAAAATAATAATTTATAAATTGTGGTAACAGTTTCCTTGAAAATCGGCCCGATCTGTGCATTTCCTGCACAAATCATCGGGAAACACAGTTGCATCAGTTGATCCGGGAGAGCAGGGTATTCATATCATTGTAAAGCGTGGTTTTGTTCTGCGCATTGACGACAATGGAGATGTATGGCTCGCCGTAAGCATTCTGGCTGACGATCGCAAGACAATTTCCAGCCTGACTGGTTGTTCCGGTTTTTCCTCCCAGCACCGTTACGTTGTCGGGAGCGCTCACCTCCCCGGTCAGGTACCGGTCCGTCGCAGACAGATAGCGGGTTCTCTGGGATCCGGCAGCCGTTGTCACCGTCAGCGTATAGGAAGACAGACTCATCACATCGGTAAATTTCTGCTCTGTGAAGGCACGGTTCAGCATCAGATAAATATCATATACAGTCGTATAATGATTGTCATCGTGCAGGCCGTGGGGATTTGCAAAATGCGTGCCTGTCATTCCAAGACTCTGGGCTTCCTGATTCATCATTTCCACAAACTGATCCACCGTGCCGCCGATGTGCCTCGCAATTGCCATCGCCGCATCGTTGGCGGAGTAAACCATGAGCGCGTGGAACAGCTGATCCATTGTCACCACATCTCCCGCCTGCATGCCGCTCATCTGGGAACCTTCCTCAAGAGTGACGTCCTCAGGCTGAATGGTCACAATGTCGTCCATATTTCCATGTTCGATCGCCAGCAGGGAAGTCATGATCTTTGTAATACTTGCAGGGTAGATCCGGTCATAAATGCCCTGAGCGTAGAGAATTTCGTAGTCGTCCAGCTTGAAAAGCCCTCCCTTCTCTCCTTCACCGAGAGAAACGTCTCCCAGAGCCACATTCGCTTCTCCGACACAGAGTTCGGAAGCAAATGCCGGCGCAAGCGCAGAGGAGGCCTTCTTCAGAGGATCTCCGGAGAGACACGCTTCCGTCTGATAACTGAAGGAGAGATCCATTTTCCGGCTGTCAATATAGTTTCTCACTCCGATGACAATTCCCAGAATCGCCACAAGAACCGCCACAAGAATGATCAGAAGATTCAGAAGCCTGTTTGCTTTTGCGATTTTTTTATCGATAGATTTCACGCCAGTCCATCTCTCCTCTTCCCAGTGATTTTATCAGAAGCTCCGCAGTTGCCAGGTTGGTTGCCAGCGGAACATTGTGTACATCGCACAGCGTTGCGATCTGATGCGCATCCGGCTCATGCTTCTTCGGTTTCAGCGGATCGCACAGAAAAATCATAAGATCCAGAGCATTCTGTTCAATCAGCAGCGCCAGCTGCTGAACGCCTCCCACATGTCCCGCAAGAAATTTGCGGACCGTCAGCCCTGAGGCTTCCTCGATCAGCCTTCCTGAGGTCTCTGTCGCGTACAGCGTATGGCGGGACAGAATCCCCCGGTAGGCAACGCACAGGTTCTGAAGCAAAGTCTTTTTCGCATCATGTGCGATGAATCCTATGTTCATAAACAGTTTTCCTCCTCAGCAGTTCATCGTTTCGCGTCACAAAGTTACGATTCTGAAGTCCTACGTTGAGTACAAGTCCCATCCCGATAAAAAATGTCCAGAGAGACGTCAGTCCATAGCTGACAAACGGAAGCGTCGTGCCGGTGTTCGGAAGGATTCCGGTGGCGACTCCGATGTTCAGAAAGCTCTGGAACGCCACCAGTGTACCGACCCCGCAGGCGATCAGCATTCCCGCCTCATCTTTCGCCCTCCTTCCGATTCTTATGCATTGGAAGACAATCAGGGAAAGGATCAGGATGATTGCGCAGCAGCCGATAAATCCAAGCTCTTCACCGGCAACCGCAAAGATAAAGTCGTTATGAATCTCCGCCACAAAGTTTCCTTTGTTTGCAGAGGATACCTTATTATTATTCAGGCCTTTTCCCGTCAGCTGACCGGAACCGATCGCCGTAATCGAATTGTTCTGCTGGATCGCGCCATTGCTGTTTTCCTCCGCATCCGGATCGTTCCAGGTACGAATACGGTCCAGCTGGTAGCCGATCGTACTGTCCAGCGGCTCGGGAAGCTGAAAATCCGTTTGTGTGATGAGAAACAGCAGAAGGAGAATCAGCGGAATCGCCACCGCAAGCACTCCGCCGATTACCTTGTAGCTCAGCCCGGCCAGATACATCATCGCGCAGAATACCACGGTAATGGTAATTGTATTTTTCAGGTCAGGCTGGCTGATTACCAGCGCCAGGGGCAGCAGAAGCAGCCCGATCGCCTTGAAAATTGTTTTTGCCGTATTCAGATCATCTTCGTGCTTCATCAGAAACATGGCAAAAAAGACAATCAGAATAATCTTTGCAATCTCTGTGGGCTGGAACTGGAATCCGCCGATCTCAAGCCAGCGGGTCGCTCCCTTATTGTTCTGCCCCAGACCGGTCTTCAGAATAACCAGCAGCACCAGATTGAGCACATACAGAATCCACGAGAAATTCAGGATCCAGCTGTAGTCGATCAGCGATACGATCACCATCAGCACCAGTCCGCTGATCACGCCTAACAGCTGTCTGTTCTGATAGGATCTGTCAGCGCTCCCCACCAGCAGCACGCCTATGACGCTGATTGTAATCAGCAGCGCGACCAGTATGAAATTGTAATTCTTCAGTTTATAACGTTTTAACATGAGACTCCTCGTTTTTCTTTAGTGGGATCCTCGCAGTCAGCACTGCAGGCGACTGCGTGATCGTTACGGAAATTTCGCTGGTTTCCACCATCAGGTATTTTTCCGCCGCATGGGTCAGATCGTTTTTCAGCATCTGCATGGCTCTTGGAGAGCAGTTCAGCCGTTCTGCCGCCAGAAGCGTGGACAGCCGTTCTTTTGCAATACAGCCGGAGCTTTGTCTTCTGCCTGAATGAAATAAACGCATACCGTTCCCTCCTATCTGCGAAATAAACGATGGAAAAATCCTTTTCTGACAGTGAGATCCGGAAAAGGAATTTCTTCTCCGGTCAGCCGCCGGCTGATATTGTCAAAGGCCTGTCCCGAAGGGGCAGAACTGCCGGCAATGGCCTCCCCCTGGTTCGTTGCGATCACCACATGCTCGTCGTCCGGTATGATCCCGATCAGCGGAACCGCCAGAATATCCTCGACATCCTCCACAGACATCATCTCTCCCCGTCTTACCATCTCCGGACGGATCCGGTTGATGATCAATGAAATGTCCCTCAGTTCATTTGCTTCCAGAAGCCCGATGATTCTGTCCGCATCGCGGATCGCCGATACCTCAGGCGTCGTCACCACAACCGCGCGGTCTGCTCCGGCAATGGCGTTGGCAAACCCCTGCTCGATCCCCGCCGGGCAGTCCAGAATCACATAATCAAACATTCCTCTCAGCTCATCGCAGAGTTTTTTCATCTGTTCCGGAGTGACCGAGGTTTTGTCTCTGGTCTGCGCCGACGGAAGAAGGTACAGCTGATCCTCGAACCGTTTATCTTTGATCAGCGCCTGCTTCATCCGGCAGTTGCTCTCAATCACATCCACCAGATTATAGACGATCCTGTTTTCCAGCCCGAGCACAACATCCAGATTGCGCAGTCCGATATCCGTATCCACCATCACAACCTTTTTGCCCAGCTGTGCCAGCCCGATGCCGATGTTGGCAGCCGTCGTAGTCTTTCCGACTCCGCCCTTCCCTGATGTTACCACAATTACTTCACTCATACGAACCCTCCTTGATCTGTTTTCGCAGCCGCTTCTCTTCCGCCCGCGTGTCTCCTTCTCTTTGGTATTCGTTTGAGCAGTACCGGCGTTCCGGCGGTTTTCCGGTCCTTTCAGAGGACCGGAAAACTGATACTGACCTCCGGATCAGTCCTGACCGGAGACGTTTGTAACACTGTCCGTATCTGCGACCCCTGTCAGTATTTCGCTGACATCCTTGAGTCCATAGTAATAATCTATAATATCCCTCGCCACATACACAGCGTTTGTGGAAGAATATCCGTTTGGAATACGGATCGCCATTGCAATGTCAGAATTCGTATCGTAATGAGCGAATCCGATAAACAATCCATGGTTGGCTCTGGTTCTGTCCTCCTGAGCCGTTCCGGTTTTTCCGTAAACCTCCACAGGACAGTCGGAAAAGACGCTGGCGTTGGTGGAACGGATCACATTCCGCATGCCCGCATGCACGTCATTCCAGACAGACTGAGGCACATCGTCCATTGTGCTGTCCACCGTCGGTCCGAAATCTTCGCCCATATCCACCTCGTTGCCGTCCGGATCCGTTACCTTCTGGAGCAGGGAGAGACTGTAAATCGTTCCCTCATTTGCCAGCGTAGTAGCATATCTTGCCAGCTGTGTGGTGGTATAGTTGTGGGTACCCTGTCCGATCGCGGAAGCAATCGGGATTGTGTCGGACACACGGGGCTCCGCCTCCGAGATCTCAATGCCGCTCTTCTGATCCAGTTCAAACTTGGACGCGTATTTTTCCAGCATCTGCAGAGAACGCTCCGTACTGAAGATTCCGTTTTCATCCAGACCCAGCTGGTAAGCGACCGTACAGAAAAATACGTTGCAGGAATTCTCGATCGCTCCCCGGATATTCAGAGGGCCGTGACCGCTCAGGTTATGGCAGTGAATCCAGTCGCTCTCATCAAAAAGGCCTTCGCCGAACACACCTGTACAGTTGATCACCGTACTGTCGTCGATGACGCCTTCCATCAGTCCCGCGACTGCAACGACCGGCTTAAAGGTAGAACCGGGCGCCGTCCTCTGCTGCGTCGCTTTGTTGTACAGCGGTCCGGATTCGTCTGAATTGATCTTTGCCCAGTATTCCGTATCCGTCTGGTTTGCGATCCGGTTATTGTCATAGCCGGGATAGGATACGCAGGCCAGAATCGCTCCGCTGTCCGGATCTGTAATCACCGCCGATCCGGAACACGGATCAAGGGCAAGCTGCGCAGGCGTAATCTCCAGTTTGTTGATCTTATTGTAAATCAGCTGATATGCGCTGATTCTCCCGCTTACGAAATCCGAATAATCCTGATCCTCTTTTGTCAGAAGATTCTGTTCATACAGAATCTTGCAGATATCTGTGCCTGACAGACGATCTTCCAGAAGCATGTAGTGATACAGCTTCTTTGAGAAATCGGTGCTCACCGACAGACGCTCCATAATCAGATCCACCAGACGCTGGTATACTTCCGACGCGTCCAGATACGCATCGTCTGTGGTAAGCTGTGAAACATCGATCCAGTTCTGGCTCGCCGCATACAGCAGATACTCTCTCATACTGATGCTGTGGTCTGTGTTCCAGGCCTGGTAGGTCTCGTCATCAGAATTGATCGCCGTGGATGACAGAATTCCCAGAGTGTCGCCCAGCAGGTCGTTCACAATAAAGCTCTGATATTCCTGCATTTCCTCGTCCAGTTCATTGTACGGAGTCGGAGAACTTCCCGTAAGCTCTTCGTTCAGCTGCGCCAACACCTCCTGCTGTTTCTGCTGGAACCGCGCATAGGCTTTCTGCTCGGTAGCTCCTGCATCAGCTTCGCTGAAATGGCTGATATCTATCGTACTGTTTTCAATCAGCGCATTGTAGACGTCATAGATTGGAATCCTGATGTCATCGCTGCTGCCGTTTTCCGGCAGTTCCACCGTTTTCTGGTTGACCAGATTCCGCAGTACAATTCCGGCGATCTTCTGCTCCAGGATCTTGTATGTCGTGATCTGAAGGTCGTAATCAATGGACAGGGTCACATCGTTTCCCTGTTTCGGCTCTATCGTCGAATCCTCAAGGATCTGGAGAACCTTTCCAACGTTATTTACCACAACCTCCTCTTCCCCGTCCGTTCCCTGAAGCGTCAGCTCCATATACTGCTCAAGACCGGATTTTCCGATGATCGCGCTGGTGTCGTAGCGGTCCTCCTCTTCCTCCGGATGCTGTTCGCTGTATGCGGCGTTCAGTTCATCCAGCTCGGTGGAGGACGCCAGGCCCGTATAGCCGATCAGGGAGGAAAAATAAATTCCGTCATTGTATACGCGAATGGAATCCTGTGAAATCGCCACTCCCTGCAGAACATCCTGGTTCTCGGACACCGCGGCCACCGTCTCGTCACTGACGTCCGACGCCACCGTTACCGGCAGATACTTCTGATAGGAGACAAGGGAAAGCTGGTAGCGGACGATGACAATCTGCAGCCTCTCCTGTTTTGTCAGGTTCAGCACCGCATTCCCGCTCTCATCGACGGTATACGGAAGCCCGTACTGCTCAAAATCCTCCGCAGTATACTCATAGCCAGGGCTGGTCGTATAGGCGTCCAGTCCAAACCGGCTGGGACCGGACAGATATTCCATCAGTGTGTCCGCGCTGGAGGCCTTCTGCTCAGCGGTCAGATCGTCCACCGATCTCTGTCCGTAAATATCCGCGCGGAACCGGTCGCGGTTGGTACCCTCACTCCCGGTGAACGCGTAGTTTCCGTTTTCATCCACGATAATCTGGAAGCTGTGCTGGTCCAGCGTGTCTCCGTTTGCCTCAATCAGTTTCGCCAGTTTATAAATCTCACTGTTCAGAGAAAGCACCCGTTCCTTCGTCGTGTCATAGGTTCCGTTGTCCTCCAGGGTCACCGACGACGTCAGCTTGTTCTGGGTAATCGCTTTTCCGTTTCTGTCATAGAAATTTCCCCGGGTACTCTCCAGCGTCCGGGTTCTCGTGATCTGCACCTCAAAATTGTCGGCATACTCCTCTCCGTGAACGATCTGGAGAGAAAACAGACGCGCAATCAGCGCAGCCACCATTCCAAGAAAACAGACTCCGAGAATGATCGTACGGTTGTTTCCCACTTTCCTGAAAAATTTTTTTATCTTCTTAACCAAGGTGATTGCTGTCCTTCCATTTCATATTCCGTCAGTTTCTGGTTGATTTTGAATAACAGCCGGTAAACGATCAGCGACAGGACCATCGTATAAACCATTTCCGGCAGAATAATCTGCCGCAGGTATGCCGGAAAATCCAGACGCACCCGAAGCAGAAACTGCAGTACATAAACCAGCAGACTGTAAAACAGGTCGCTGGCGGCAATCAGTACCATGGGAACTTTGATATCTTCGTCATAAAAAACTTTGTAAAAGAAACCGCTGATATATCCCATATACATGTACAGCAGCGCATAGAATCCAAACAGATTTCCGTAAAACAGGTCGATCGCCAGTCCGCAGAAAAAACCTACCCACAGACCTTCTTTCTTTCCCCGCATCAGTCCGAAGGATGCGGTCAGAATCAGAAGCAGGTTCGGCGCCACGGAGGCGATAGAGAGGAACTGAAATACGGTCGTCTGCAGAAGGAATGTGACCAGTATCAGTACGGCCAGTACAATTTTTCTGCGCACGTTATTCTCCTTCCGTCTGTTTCAGCTGTTTGATGACCAGAACCTCCTGAATGTGTCTGAAATCCACCGCAGGAGTAATATATCCGGTATATGTCAGGTGATTGGAATCCTCCTCCACTTCACTGATATATCCGATCAGAATTCCTCTCAGATACTTGTCACTGATATTGGAGGTAACAATCTGCTCTCCCACTGCCACGGTATTTTCCGCCGACATCTGGGAAAAAGCAAGCTTCCCTTCGTCCATCAGCCGCAGATCCCCCGAAACCACGCAGGTGTCCGATGTGGAAACTGCCATTGCGCTGACAGAACTGGAATCGTCAATGATCGACCGAACCGTCGCACAGTTTGTCTCCACCTCTGTGACGAGGCCAACCAGCCCGCCGGCAGCGATCACGTTCATATCCCTCTCGATCCCGTCCGCTGATCCTTTGTTGATCACAAAAGTATCATACCAGTTTCCGGGATCCTTGGAAATCACCTGGGCCGCCACCTTGTCGTACTCGGAATAATCCTGATCCAGCTGATACAGCTCCTGGAGCCGCTGCAGCTCGTTCTGATTCTGCGTCAGCCGGGTATTCTCTTCTGTGAGCTGCGCAATCTTCTGCTCCAGCTCCTGATTCTGGGCCGCCAGCTCCTCCGTATTACGGAACGCCTCCAGCTTTCCGCTCATCCAGGAGCCTACCTGATTGATTCCGTTCTGGAACGGCACGATCACCCTGCTCGCCGCCTCCCGCAGAGGAGAGACGGATACCACCTGCGTAAAAGTCAGCAGAATTGCGCTGATACACAGAAAAGTCATCAGAACCAGCAGGTGTTTACTTTTCATCTGAAACTTTTTTTTCTTGTTCATGTTGCATCCTTTTATTTTTTGTGATTATGTTTTTTTACCGTATAGGCCCATTTGTGCAGCGCATCGTGAGTAATCAGCTCCTTCAGCCCGCAGATCGTACACAGATCGTAATACTGGGAGAGCTGCACCGTGCATCCCAGCTGTCTGGTCAGAAAACGGTCCAGATTCGCCAGGCGGGCGCTGCCTCCGGTTATGTAGATTCCCTCAGAGAGAATATGGCGGTGAATCTGCGGCGGCGTACGCTCCAGCGCAAGCTTGATCTCCTCGCTGATCAGCATCAGCCTTCCGGTGACCGCCTCATTCACCAGGGACGACGTGACGATTCCTTCCACCGGCAGTCCGGTGGTTCCGTCCACTCCCCGCACTTTCCGCGCTTCCATTTTGTCATTCTCCAGATCTGCAAGAGCGATTTTCAGACGCTTTGCAGTTTTCGAACCAATCTGAAAGTTATTCTTCTTTCTGTTCAGGAAACTGATGGCTTCGTTGAACTGTCTTCCCCCTATCGGTATCAGTTTGCTGAAAATGACCCTGGCGTCCGCGATCACGGAGATCTCCGTACTCTGGGCGCCAATGTTTACGATCATGGAACCCTTGGTCCTGTTGATCGGTATGCCAAGAGCCAGAGCGTCCGCAATGGGCTTGTCCACCAGATACATCCGGCAGTTTTTCAGCCTTCCTCTGTGGGCGATCGCATAATAGGAACGCTTTTCAATTTCCGTCATCCCGGAGGGCGCCGAAAAATAGAGCTCCGGCCGGTATCCGATTCTGGATCCGCACCGGCAGAGCAGCGTGTGAAGCACCGCCTCCACCATAAGCACATTGGCAATGCGTCCATTGGACATCGGCGTAATGATTTCGATATTGGACGGAGTCCGCTCATGCATCTCGTAAGCATCGTTGCCGACCGCCAGAAGCTGATCTTTGTTGCGGATCGCAATCATATTTTTTTCTTTTGTGATGGTGTCTTTTTTGAGATCATAGATTTTTACGGTACTGGTGCCCAAATCTATGCCGTAAGTATTGTGAATCTGCATTCTTGCCTTTATCCCTTCAATTAAGCATGACGCCGGAGAGCAGTCCCTGTTCCAGCATGCTGATGTAACAGTGGTCTCCGATGACGATGTGATCCAGTAAAGAAATGCCAATAAGTTCCCCAGCTCCCCGCACACGCTGCGTTACAATGATGTCCTCCTGGCTCGGTTCCGGGTTCCCACTCGGATGATTGTGAACCAGTATGATATGGACCGCATGGAAAGCCAGCGCCTGCAAAAAAAGTTCTCTGGGTGAAATCAGGGCCTCGTTTACCGTCCCTCTGCTGATCTCGGCGTCACCCAGCAGATGATTCCTGGTGTCAAACATCATACAAATCAGAAGCTCCTGCTCCTCATGCCGCAGGCGCTCCATATAATATTCCGCTATGGAAGAGGGTTCGGTAAAGCTCAGACTCTCCCTTGCGCGCATCGTCGCCATTCGTGTGGACAGCTCCGTCAGACATTTCAGCTGTACTGCCTTTACCTTTCCGATTCCGCGGATCTTCATCAGCTCCTGCACGGAAAGATGGTGAAGTCCCAGCAGCCCGCTGCTGGAAGGAGAAAACCGCAGGATTTCTCTCGCCAGTTCCACGCAGGACTGTCCGCTGGACCCGCTGCGCAGGATTACCGCCAGCAGTTCGGCGTCCGACAGAGCGGCCGTCCCTCTGGCCAGACATTTTTCGTATGGCCGTTCTTCTCTTGGAATATCTCTGATCTGTGATTCTTTCGTCATTTCCGGTACCTCCTGACCTCGCTGCCGCCGCCCTGTCTCTGGTTTGCAGACCGGACCGCGGCGTTCCCACTCTTCTGAGACCCGAAAGGTTTTCCTTCTCTGATGCACCTCCAGAATCACAAATCATTTTATCACAACTTGGAAATCTTGTATAGGAATTATCTCAAATTCTTATATTTTTTAGAAATGGCCTCGGCTATTTTCAGGCCGTCCATGGCCGCAGAGGTGATTCCCCCGGCGTATCCCGCACCCTCTCCGCAAGGATAGATTCCGCGGATGCTGCTCTCGAATTCGCTGTTCCGGACGATCCGAAGGGGCGAGGACGTCCGGCTCTCCACACCGGAAAGGACTGCGTCCGCTCTTGCAAAACCGGCAATTTTCCGGTCGAAGGCCCGGATCCCTTCCGCAAGCGACAGGCTCACCGTCTCCGGAAGGATGCTCCGCACATCCCCGAAGGTCCACGCGCCGCAGATGGACGGCTCCACATCCCCCAGCTGCGCGGAAACTCTGTTTTCGCAGAAATCCCCGAACAGCTGAACCGGGATTTTTCCGTTTCCCGCACGGAATGCCGCCCGCTCCAGCCGACGCTGAAAGGCGATCCCGTCCAGCACCGGAGAGGTTCCCTCCTGATGGCAGGAAGCGAAGTCCGCCGGACCGACGGTGACGATCATGGCGCTGTTGGCGTTCGGGCCGGAACGGTCGGAATAACTCATCCCGTTCACCGCCGTCATCCCTTCCTCCGAGGAGGCGTTGACCACATAGCCTCCGGGGCACATGCAGAAGGAATAGACGCCTCTGCCATTTCCGCAGGTATGGGTCAGCTTATAAGGCGCAGCCCCCAGAATCTTCGGCGGGCAGCTCCCGTACTGGTTTTCATCGATCATCGCCTGGGGATGCTCAATTCTCACACCTACGGCAAAGGATTTCTGTTCCATCAGAATCCCTTTGCTGTCGAGCAGGAAAAACGTATCCCTCGCACTGTGTCCGATGGCAAGGACCGCCAGTTCCGTCTCCAGATATTCTTCTCCATTAATCACGACGCCGGCCAGACTGCCGCCCGGGACGTCGAAATCCGTCACCTGTGCGCCAAACCTCACGGTTCCTCCCCAGGTCTCGATCTGACGGCGCATATTCTGAACGATTGTGATCAGCTGGTCCGTACCAAGATGCGGCTTCTGATCGTACAGGATTTCCTCCGGCGCTCCCGCCTCGCAGAAAATTCTCAGAACTTCATGGTTCCGGCCGCTGGAATCCTTTACGGTCGTGTTCAGCTTTCCGTCGGAAAAGGTTCCGGCTCCGCCTTCTCCGAACTGGACATTGGACTCCGGGTCAAGCACTCCGGTGTTCCAGAACCGTTCCACCTTTTCCCGCCGGACATGGGCCTCATCCCCCCGTTCCAGCAGGACGGGACAATAACCGCTCTTCGCCAGCCAGTATGCGCAGAACAGCCCTGCCGGTCCGCTGCCGATCACCACCGGCGGCCGCCGAAGCGTCTGATCCCCGGGGTTGGGGAAGTGATAGCGGCCGGGTTTGATTGACATAATTTCGTTATGTTTACTTCTGGCGAGAATCTTCTTTTCTTTCGGCGTCTCCACATCAATCTGATAGACAAAGCAGAGCGTGTCCTTCTTTCTCGCGTCAATGGAACGCCGGACAATCTTCCAGCTTTTCAGTTCCTCCGGCCGGATGCGCAGAGTATGAAGAATTTTTTCTTCCAGTTCTTTTTCCGTGTGAAGCACCGGCAGCTTCAGTTGAAGAATCCGGATCATTCGTCTCCCTCCTTTGCCGCGCTGGCCCCTGCGACTGCGCCGCTGGACCAGGCCCACTGAAGATTATAGCCTCCGCATGCACCGTCCACATCCAGTACCTCGCCGGCGAAATACAGTCCCGGATACTTTCTTGCTTCCAGCGTTTCAGTAACTTCCGCCAGATCCACTCCTCCGGAGCTCACCTGCGCCCGCGAAAATCCGGCGCTGTCCCGGACCGTCAGCCGAAGGCACTTGACTGCATGGGCAATCGCATCCAGTTCCGTTCCGTCCCGGAGCGCCGCAGAAATCAGCCGATCCGGAAGAAGACCGATCAGCAGTTCCTCCCTGGTTTTATAGGTGCAGAGCATCATCCGCCGGTTCAGAAGCGCCGCCAGATCCTCTTCCTCCATATCCGGAAAGAAATCCAGCTCCGCCTCCACATGCGCGCCTTCCTCCAGCGCCCGCACCGCATACCGGGAGATCTGGAACACAGGGATGCCCGAAATGCCATAACTGGCAAGCTGCAGTTCGCCCCGCTCCGAAGCCACGGGAATCCCGTCCAGCAGAAGCGTTACCTTCCCGTCCACACGTACGCCGGACCATTTCTGGAAGTCCGCTCCGCTGCATTTCAGCGGACAGAGAGCCGGAGCAAACGGAATCGTCCGGATCCCCAGATCTTCGGCAAAACAGATTCCGTCCCCGCAGGATCCCGAGATTTCCGAGGCAGGGCTTCCCGTTGTGACAATCACACGGTCCGCCGGATACTTCCAGCCTCTGGTGTGTACCGTCCAGGTTCCGTTCTCCTCCCGGGCAATTCCGGTCACCGTCTCCCGTGTCTTGATTTTGACTTTGCGGTGCTGCGCTTCCATCAGAAGCACCGACAGCACCGCAGACGCCTGGTCGCTGTTGGGGTAGATCCATCCGTCCCTGTTCTTCGTATAAATGCCAAGATCCGTGAAAAAGGAAATTGCCGAAGACACAGGAAACTGTTTCAGGATAGCGGCAGCCTTCTCCGGGCGGGAGGTCCGGTAACACTCCTGCCTCTGGTCCAGATTCGTCAGGTTGCACCGGCCGTTTCCCGTGGCGAGCAGTTTCCTGCCCGGTCTGTCATTCTGCTCCAGCACCGTCACCGTATGCTCCGGCGCCGCTGCGAATATGGCGGCCGTCAGCCCTGCTGCGCCGCCTCCGATAATCACAATATTCAAACCTCTTCCTCCCTGTATCGCAAATAACTGTGCCGCTACTGAAGCTTCACACATCCGGCCTCTGTCATCTTCTGAAGACTCATCAGAATCCCCAGTTTTGCATGCTGCCAGGTCAGGCCGCCCTGAAAATAAACTGCATAAGGCGGCTTGATCGGACCGTCGGCGCTCAGCTCGATGGAAGATCCCTGGACAAAAGCGCCGGCCGCCATGATTACATCGCTGTCATATCCCGGCATCGCCCAGGGCTCCGGCGAAACAAAGCTGTCCACCGGAGCAGCTGCCTGAATCCCCTGGCAGAACGCGATTACCGCCTCCGGCGACCCAAGCGTCACCGCCTGAATGATATCGTGGCGGCTTTCCGTTCCGTTGGGAACGACAGAAAATCCGAGACGTTCGTAGACGTTTGCCGCGAAAATCGCTCCTTTCAGCGCGCTTGCCGTCACGGTCGGCGCAAGGAAGAAGCCCTGATAAAACGACTGATTGACGCCGAGGGTAGCTCCCACCTCTTTGCCCAGACCCGGAGAAAGCAGGCGGTAGGCTGCGTTTTCCACATATTTCTTTTTTCCGGCAATATACCCTCCGGCCGGAGCCAGCCCGCCGCCCGGATTCTTGATCAGAGAGCCAACCATCAGATCCGCTCCCACCTGGGACGGTTCCTGCGTCTCCACAAATTCTCCGTAGCAGTTGTCCACCATACAGATCACATCCGGACGAATGCTCTTGATAAACGAAATCAGCTCGCCGATCCGTGTGACAGACAGCGTCGGGCGGGTCTGATACCCTTTGGAGCGCTGAATCGTCACCATCCGTGTCCGGTCGCCAAGCGCCGCCCGGATTCCCTCGTAGTCAAAGGAACCGTCCTCTTTCAGATCCACCTGGCGGTAAGTAACCCCGTATTCTGCCAGAGAACCGTTGGACGGCCGGATGCCGATCACTTCCTCCAGCGTATCATAGGGTTTGCCCACCGGGGAGAGAAGCTCGTCGCCCGGCCGCAGATTTCCGGACAATGCGGTTGCCAGTGCGTGGGTACCGCAGGCAATCTGCGGCCGTACCAGCGCATCCTCTGTCCCGAAACAGGTAGCGTATACCTGTTCCAGCGTATCCCGTCCCAGATCGTTGTAGCCGTAGCCTGTCGTCGAATACAGGCAGGCCTCGCTGACCTTGTTTTTCTGCATTGCATGAATAACCTTCAGCTGATTGTACTCGGCAACCTCATCGATCGCTGCAAACCTCTCTTTCAGCTCTTTTTCTATCTCCGTGCCATATGCCAGGACTTTTTCCGAGATTCCCAGCGCCTGGTACATCTTTGCCTTTTCTGTCATCATAAGTTATCCTTTCCGTTTTCTTTCTTCCCATACTTCCAGCATCCGGTTCAGAATTTTCTCCCTGTCGTAACCGAACTCCTGCTGATCGATCCAGATCACGTCCGGTTCTCTGCGGAACCAGGTCAGCTGGCGCTTTGCAAAATGGCGGGTGTCCCGTTTGATAATCTCCACCGCCTCCTCCAGGGTACATGCTCCGTCCAGATAGGGAAACAGTTCCTTGTAACCCAATCCCTGCATGGAGACAAGATCCCTGCCGTAGCCGTGCTCTTTCAGCCAGCGGACTTCCTCCACAAGCCCCTGTTCGATCATCCGGTCCACTCTCCGGTCAATCCGTTCATACAGTCTGGCCCTGTTGTCGCTCAGCACGAAATAGGCGTACGTATACGGCGGCTTTTTTTCTCTCTGCTCCGCATTATGCCGGGAGATCGGGCGGCCGGTCTCCCGGTAGTATTCCAGCGCCCGGATGACCCGCTTCACATTGTTCGGATGTATCGCCCGCGCGGATTCCGGATCCACCTGCTTCAGCTGCTCATAAAGAACGGCGCCCCCCTCGGTCCGCGCCGTCTCCTCCAGTTCCTTCCGCAGCGGCAGCTCCCCGCTGCTCTCCTGAAAATCCACTTCCTTCAGCAGCGCCTGGATATAGAATCCGGTGCCGCCCACAACGATCGGCAGCTGCCCGTTCTGATAGATCTCTTCCATCGCTTCCCGGGCCATCTGCTGAAAACGCGCCACATTGAATTCTTCCTTCGGATCCAGCAAATCCACCAGATAATGACGGACGCCCTGCATCTCCTCCGGACAGATTTTCGCGGAACCGATATTCATGTATTTGTAGACCTGCATGGAATCCGCGGAAATAACCGCGCCGTTCAGCCGCTTCGCCAGGGCGATGGACAATTCCGTTTTCCCCGCCGCCGTCGGGCCGGTCAGTATCAACAAAGGTCTCTTCAATTCCCTCACCTACACAATCCGTTTAAATTTCATCTCCAGCTCCTGCCTGGAGATGGAGATGATCGTCGGCCGCCCGTGGGGGCAGTGGTACGGGTCCTCCAGCGTCAGCAGCTCATCGATCAGCTTTTCCACTTCCTGGAAAGATAATGCGTGGTTTCCCTTTACCGCAGCCTTGCAGGACATGGAAGCAAGACGCTCCGTAATGATGTCCAGCGGCTTTTCCCCTATCTCCTCCAGGTGATCCAGTACCTCCACAAACAGATCCTGTGTCGTAATCCCGTACAGATTGTGGGGCACTGCGCTGATCGCATACTCTCTGCCGCCGAAGGCAGAGATCTCAAAGCCGAAGGAGGCGAAAATATCGGAATACTTTTCAAGAAGATCCGCCTCCCGGGCAGTCAGCGTGACAATGACCGGAGGGCTTACCATCTGGGACAGCACTTCTTTGTCCCTGTAGTTTTTCATCATCCGTTCAAACAGCACTTTCTCATGGGCCGCGTGCTGGTCAATGATATACAGGTTGTCCTGGTACTGCACCAGCCAGAAAGTGTCGAACACCTGGCCGATGATCTTGTGATGTCTCCTGGCCTGCTCCGACAAAAGCGTATCCTGAAAGAGCTGCATCTGTTCCATTTTTCCCCCGGCGCCGGTTCCGTAGACAGTCTTTTCCCTGAGCGTTTTTCCCATATCGCCGGATGTTCCGGCTCCTTCTGCCGGACATGGCTCCGCCGGTTCCGACAGAACCGTCGGTTCTCCGGACGGCTTTCCTTCTTCCGCCCCATGGGCCGCGACAGCGCCTTCCCTGCACACTGTCTCGACCGATGGCATGACAGGCGATTCTGTATGTGCAGCTTCTGCCGATGGCGCGGCGGGCGGTTCTGTGCGCGTTATTTCCGCCGATGGCGTGGCAGGCGGTTCTGTGCGCTGCCCTCCGTCCGTTTCCTGAGGGTTATGCTGCGCCGGCGGAATCTTTCCTGCTGTGTCAAACAGGGCCGACTCCTCCCTGGTCAGACCGCCTCCGGCTGCCGCCGGGCGCGGCGCAGAGTTCCTGCCTTCCGGATAGATCGGCATCCCGCGTCTCTCGCTGCCGAAGGCCGACGGCCGGCCGCTGACCTGCTGAAGCCGTCTCTGCTCAAAAGGCTCCGGCACTGAAACCTTCTCTTTCTGCCCACTCTCTTTCTGGCCAGGACGGTTCCCGAAGGAAACCCGCACGACCTGCTCTTCCTCCGTCAGCGTCCTCCGGATCGTCTCCATCAGCTGATGATAAATTTCTTCCTGCCGGGAGAACCGCAGCTCCATCTTGGTGGGGTGTACATTCACATCCACAGCCGTTCCGTCCAGTTCCAGGTACAGCAGAGTGAACGGATATTTGTGCTGCATCATTGAAGTATGGTATCCGTCCTCAATGGCCTTTGCCAGCAGTTTACTCTTCACATATCTGTGATTCACATAATAATTTTCAAAATTCCGGTTTCCCCGGGAGACAACAGGTTTTCCGATAAATCCGGAGATTTTCATCAGTTCACTCTCTCCCCGGATCTCAATCAGTTCCCGGGCAATCTCCCGCCCGTAAATATTATAAACCAGCTCGCGGATATTGCAGTTTCCGCTGGTATGAAGTCTGGTCTGATTGTTGACCATATATTTGAAGGACACCTCCGGATGAGACAGAGCCAGCTGTTCCACCACCGTGCCCACCGCATTGGCCTCCGACGTGGGGGTCCGCAGAAATTTCTGGCGGGCCGGAGTGTTGTAGAAGAGATTCCTGACGATAAACGTGGTTCCCGTCGGCGCTCCGATCTCCTCGAACAGCTTCTCCTTTCCCCCTTCAATCAGGTACCGGACGCCCTGCAGGACCTCCGGTACCTTTGTAATCATTTCGATCTGCGCGACCGCCGCAATACTGGAAAGCGCCTCGCCCCGAAAGCCGAGGGAACCGATTCCGGTCAGTTCTTCCACCGTGCGGATTTTGCTGGTCGCATGGCGGAGAAAAGCCGTGCGTACCTGATCCGCCGGAATTCCGGTTCCGTTGTCCGTGATCCGGATCAGATGAATTCCACCGTCCCGGATCTCTACAGTGATGGCGGTTGCTTTCGCGTCCAGAGCATTCTCCACCAGCTCTTTCACCACCGAAGCCGGCCGCTCCACCACCTCTCCGGCCGCGATCTTGTCTATGGTTGTCTGATCCAACACTTCAATTTTCTGTGCCATATCTGTTTCCAGCCTTTCTGTATTCTGACGGCCGGCAGACGCCCGGCCGCTCTACCAGCGGTTATTGATCTTGTTCTGAAGCCGGTACAGGGTGTTCAGCGCATCCATCGGCGTCAGGTTGGAAATATCCAGCTCCCGGATTTCCTCGATGATCGAATCGTCCTGCACCGTATCAAACAGCGACATCTGCTGCATATCCATATCGTCGCAGGAAACCGCCGGCTTCTTTCCGGCTCCTGCCGCCGCAAGATCCTTGACCGCAGCGGTGATATCCGCGTCGCTGAGCTGTTCCACCAGTTCTTTCGCCCGCTTCAGTATGGACTCGGGAACCCCGGCAAGCCGTGCCACCTGGATTCCGTAACTTTTATCCGCGCCGCCCCTGACGATCTTCCGCAGGAAGACGATATCATCGCCTTTTTCCTTGACAGCGATACAGTAATTATGTACGCCCGGCAGCTTGCCCTCCAGCTCCGTCAGCTCATGGTAATGGGTGGCGAACAGGGTTTTCGCCCCCAGAAGCTTCGGATCCGCCACATGCTCGATCACCGCCCAGGCGATCGCCAGACCGTCAAAGGTACTGGTACCTCTTCCGATCTCGTCCAGGATCAGAAGACTTCTGGACGTGGCGTTTCTGAGGATGTTTGCCACCTCCGTCATTTCCACCATAAACGTGCTCTGTCCGCTGGCCAGATCATCCGACGCGCCGACCCGCGTGAAAATTCTGTCGCAGATTCCGATATCCGCTTCTCTTGCCGGAACAAAGGAACCGATCTGGGCCATCAGGACGATCAGCGCCGTCTGGCGCATGTAAGTGGATTTTCCTGCCATGTTCGGTCCTGTGATAATGGAGAGTCTGTGGTCCTGATTGTCCAGGAACGTATCGTTGGAGATAAACATATCGTTGGGAATCATCCGCTCCACCACCGGATGACGCCCGTCTTTGATGTCGATGACTCCCTTCGTGTTCAGCTTCGGGCGCACGTACTGGTTGTGTCCCGCCACAAAAGACAGGGATGCAAACACATCCAGCTTTGCGATCGCATGTGCGGTTCTCTGGATCCTCACCACCTCTTTGGCAACTGCGTCACGAACCTTGCAGAACAGCTCATACTCCAGCGCGTACAGCCGGTCTTCCGCTCCGAGGATCATATCTTCCAGTTCCTTCAGCTTCGGCGTGATAAAACGCTCGGCGTTGGTCAGCGTCTGTTTGCGCGTATAATAATCCGGCACCTGATCTTTGAAGCTGTTGGTCACTTCAATGTAGTAGCCGAACACTTTGTTGAATTTCACTTTCAGGGTACGGATTCCCGTTTTCTCCCGCTCGCTGGCTTCCAGCTCGCTGAGCCACTGTTTTCCCTCTTTCTTTGCATTCCGGTATTTGTCCACGGTCTCGTTGTATCCGTCCTTGATAATGCCGCCTTCCTTCATCGCAAACGGCGGCTCGTCCTCAATCGCCGCTTCAATCAGCTCCTGAAGATCCGAGAGATCGTCCAGCTCATCGTCCAGTTTCTTCAGCATGCCGTCCGGAAACGAATGGAGCAGCTGTTTCAGAAACGGCAGCATCTGCAGAGAAGTCTTAAAGGAAATCAGATCCCTCGGATTTGCCGACTGATAACTGATCCGGCTGATCAGACGCTCCAGATCATAAACCGGCTGAAGATACTCCCGGATCTCATCCCGGATCATTGCCTGATCGCACAGCGCTTCCACTGCCGACAACCGTCCTTCGATCTCCTCCGCGTCAATCAGCGGCTGTTCCACATAGCTGCGCAGCAGACGCGCGCCCATTGCCGTCTTCGTTTTGTCCAGCACCCACAGAAGAGAGCCTCTTTTCTGCTTCTCTCTCAGAGTCTCCACCAGTTCCAGATTTCTCCGGCTGGAACTGTCAATCAGCATAAAGCGGTCCGTCACATAAGGCGTCAGAGAAGTCATGTGAGCCATATCCGATTTCTGTGTCTCATACAGATACTGGAACAGCGCCCCCGCCGCAATCGTACCGCTCTCATAATCCGCAATCCCCAGTCCCTCGATGGTCGAGGTATGAAAATGCTCCGTCAGCGTTCTGCGGCAGAGGTCATCGTCAAAATACCAGTCCTCCAGCGGATTGATACAGATGCCAAGCCTTAACCGCAGATCCTCCGTATCCACGCCGCTGACCAGAAAGGCCTGATTGCAGATAATCTCTGCCGGCATGAACTTATTGATTTCATCCAGAAGCTTTCTCTCCTTGTCCAGCTCCGTGACCATGCATTCTCCCGTCGAGATGTCCGCGAGGGATATGCCGAAGCTGTCCCCGACGCAGACAATGCACATAATATAATTATTTTTGGACTCGTCCAGCCCCTGGGCGTCCAGCGTCGTTCCCGGCGTAACCACCCGGACGACCTCACGCTTCACAATTCCTTTGGCCTGCTTCGGATCTTCCATCTGTTCACAGATCGCGACCTTATAGCCTTTCTCCACCAGACGGTTGATATAGGTGTCCGCCGCGTGGTAAGGAATCCCGCACATAGGCGCCCGCTCTTCCAGGCCGCAGTCCTTTCCGGTCAGCGTAAGTTCCAGTTCCCTGGATACTTTTACCGCATCGTCAAAAAACATCTCATAGAAATCACCCAGACGGTAAAACAGTATACAGTCCTTGTATTCCTCTTTTGTAGCAACGTAATGCTGCATCATCGGTGATAATGCCACTTATTTTTCCTCCGTTTCAAATATCCGGCTTCATTTCTCCGGATCACGCCAGTCTTCCCATATAATAGAATCCTCTGCTCTCTTCCAGATATACCTTCTGCAGGGTTCCGATCATGGACGCGTCCCCCGGAAAATGCACCAGGATATTGTTGCTCAGGCGGCCGCTGACCAGAGAGGCATCATGCTCGTTAATTCCTTCCACCAGCACCTCCTGAACCGTGTGCTCGTCACGTCTGCAGACCTCCCGGGCGATCTCCTGCACCTCCGCCAGAAGCTGGTCGAAATGACGCTGCACCTCCTCATGAGGCACCTGGTTTTCCATCGCCGCCGCAGGCGTTCCGCTCCGTTTGGAGTACTGAAAAGTAAACGCGCTGTCATAGCAAACCCGGCGCACCACATCCAGCGTCTCCTGAAAATCTTCTTCCGTCTCGCCGGGAAATCCCACGATGATATCTGTCGTCAGGGAAATATCCGGGATCGCGCGGCGGATTCTGTCCACCAGATCCAGATACTGCTCCTTCGTGTAACGCCGGTTCATCTGCTTTAAAATCCTGCTGCTGCCTGACTGAAGGGGCAGATGCAGATGGCGGCAGACTTTCGGTTCGGAAGCCATCACCTCGATCAGCTCATCGGACAGATCCTTCGGGTGGGAAGTCATAAAACGGATTCTCTGAATTCCGTCTATCTTCGCAACCTCCCGGAGCAGCTGAGCAAACGTCATAGGCTGTTCCAGATTTTTCCCGTAGGAATTGACGTTCTGTCCCAGAAGCATGATTTCCACGACGCCGTCCTGTGCCAGACGCCGGATCTCCGTGAGAATCTCCTCCGGGCGCCGGCTTCTCTCCCGGCCGCGCACATAGGGCACAATACAGTAACTGCAGAAATTATTGCAGCCGAACATAATGTTGACGCCGGACTTAAACGGATATTTCCGGTCCACCGGAAGATTTTCCACGATCTGGTCCGTATCCTTCCAGATCTCCACCACCATCTCGTCCCGGGCAAGAACCTCGGCGAGATATTCGGCGAATTTATAGATATTATGGGTCCCGAAAATCAGATCCACAAACCGGTAACTTTTTTTCAGTTTCTCCACCACCTGCGGTTCCTGCATCATACAGCCGCAGAGGGCAATCTTCATCCAGGGCTGTTTCTTCTTTGCCTTTCCAAGCTGTCCGAGATGTCCGTAGACCTTCAGGTTTGCATTTTCGCGGACAGTGCAGGTGTTGTAGATCACAAAGTCGGCTTCTTCACTGTCCGTTTTCCGGTAGCCGACAGCCTCAAGAATTCCCTCCAGCTTCTCGGAATCCCGGGCGTTCATCTGGCACCCGAAGGTAACACAACGAAAGAAAAGAGGACGCCCCAGCTCTTCACTTCTTTTTTTCACTGATTTTCTGCATTGTCCTATGAAATAATGCTGACGCTCTGGTTCTGTTCTTGGCGCGTTCTTGAAGATCTCACGGTTTTCTATTCTGTTTTCCAAATTTTCCATTATTATTTCGCTTCTCCTTCTACTGCGTTCTGGATAAATATTTGCGTAATCCAGAGGCATAGCCCTCCTTGATAAACTAATATCGTATTTAAATTATGCCCTTATTTAATAGACGATCCAGTATGCAGTTTGTATCACCTCTATATGTTTTTCTCATGTTAGTATTATAACACATGCAGGCCACATCCTGGTTTTTGCAAATAATTATATTTTCGCTAAATTGTTTTCATATTCTTGTTTTTATCAACGGTTCACTTGTTTTATAGAAAATATTGTTCTGTTCTAAAATGCATAAAACAGTTTTAATTATACCCAATGATAATAAATCTTGCAAGAAAAAATGCAATACTTCATTTTTCTCACGTAACAGTTCAGCCAGCTGAACTGTTACTTTCTCACAACAGCACCTGGCATGATGATCTCCTCCTATCTTTGCATTCGTTAATAAAATGGATTTGAGGAAGGGAGATTATTTTTTTCGCCGGAAAACGGCAGAAGCCCCAGATCCGCAGACCTGGGACATTCTACCGAATCAAAAATATAGAAGATAGCGAATCCTATATCGGCAAATCAGCCAGTATACATCAGAATGTCTTTGAGCATCTCACCTGTCTCTGCATTCACAGTTGCAGAAGCAATAAAATTACCATTACTTGAGAAAGACACGGTTACTACCCAGCATTGTCCAGCTCCCTATAAACCCAATCTCCAACAGCTCCTGCGCAATTTCCTTACTCTTTACCCGCATCAGATTATCCTCTTTCTTAGCATTGGACAAAAGATTCACACTGCCGTACCAGATAATCTCCTTGTCAATAACAGCAAAATGCTCATGTATTCCCGGCTTTTCCATCACAGTTGCTCCCAACTCCGTCAGTTTCGCAAGCAGTTCTTTTGTCTTTCCAATCCGTTCTTTCGGGTAACCATCTGCCGGCAGAGTCAAAAGGGTGATCTTTACACCCGAGTCATGGCGTTCTCCCAGATCTTTTAGCATCCTGCGTATACTTCTTGCACTAACACCAGGACTGGAAATCACGATTTCAGCATCAGCTTCCGCTATATCTCTTTCGAATACAGACATATAGGAATCACTGTCAAATATAGCATTTGTTTCCTGCTTTTTCTCCGTCGTATTCATAATGATCTCATAACCGATCTTTTTATATGCCCTCAGTCTTTTATAATACATTTTGTCCAGGACACGGATATGCGTATCCACATAATCATATATGATCACATCCTGTTTCCCTTCATAATCCCTGTGGAGCCTTCCGGAATACTGCTCCACATTTCCCTGCCAGGCAATGGGTGTTGCCAGCATCATCGTATCAAGCCTTGGATAATTAAACCCTTCGCCTATATATTGTCCGATTGCCACAAGAACCATCGATTCATTTGCCGGAACATTTTTCATTTTCTCGCGGATCTGTTCATTTTCTTTTCTACTTCTCCCTCCTTTGAGCAGAAATACATGATCCGCCTTATCTTGAAGCATAGCAAGCAATGTATCTGCATGATCTTTGAATTTAGTCAACACAAGCGGAGTCCTGCCCTGTTTCAGGCATTCTTCTACATCAGATACAATCTGCCTGTTTCTCACATCACTGCTACGCACTGCGACATACGCTTCATTAATCTTCCAGTCTTGTCCTGTTGTATTGATCAGCCTTGTAAACCTGGGATAAACATAATGTTCGATTTCCTGAAGCTTTACTTTATCTTTAGCACTGAAACGGTATCTGACCGGTCCGATCTGCATAAATATTTTCTGCTCCTGCCCGTCATCCCGTTTGGGTGTTGCGGTCAGTCCGTAAACATATCTGGCAGAGACTTCTTTCACTACCGCCTCTGCCGTATCTGATGCACAGTGATGGCATTCATCTATGAGTACGAGGCCATAATCCTTCACAACTGCATCTGTATTTCCAGGCTTTCCAAGAGATGATATCATCACCACATCAATAATTCCCGTCATCGAATCATGACCGGCATATCGGGTTCCAATCACGCTTTTCCTTCGTTTTACACGTCCTGTCAGTGTCTTATACTCGGGCGGTTCTTCGTTAATATCCAGAAACTTCTGAAGGTCTTCCACCCAGTTATTCATAATTTCTTTATTATGTACCAGTACAAGAGCATTTGTCTTTCTTTCCGCAATCAGATATGATCCTACCGCTGTTTTTCCGAATGCTGTCGCTGCATGCAGGATTCCATTCTCATACTGCAACATTCTTTCTGCCGCTTTTCGCTGCTCAGGATAAAGCTCCCCGGCAAAATCCACATGAATATTTCTTCCTGTTTGTCTCTCATCACTGACTTCATATGTAATCCCTGCTTCTCCCAGTTTTTCCATCAGCCTTTCTTTCAATCCTCTGGGGATACAGATATAATCATCAAAATCTTCAGAGCATGCAACAATCCTGGGGTTATCTCGGGTGGAGAATCCCATTGCAAGATTTTTATAATACTGAGGATTGCTGTACGCAGCCATGCGGCGCAAGGCATTCTGCATTCTCGGCTGAAGATTGTCCTTTTCAATATAAATTCCATTCGCAAGGACAATCTTAAACTGTCCGGAAACATCTTCCGAACGGAACTGAATCTTTTTCTTTTTCCACGGTTTTGATTTTTTACCTGATTCCTGGCTTGTAATCTGCTGACTCTGGCCGTTCAGCTCCGTTTGCCCTGCTGCCAGGCTGTCTATGTTTGCTCTTGATTTTTCTTCCGCTTCCTCGCCATCTATATCCCCCGGATCTGCAAGTGCGCCTAAAACCCCATCCTCGGACCACTCATTTATCTTCTTTTCGATAAATTCTTTCGAAAGCTTCTTTACATTCTTCAACTGCTGCCACTGATTCGGATATGCATTCCAATTCTGATCTATAAACGCACTGTTTCCATTCTTCAATGCCTGCCCCTGCAGAGGAAGTGCGATCAAATTACCAAGCCCGCCTAAAGGCATATGATCCTGAGCCAGAAGCATCCTGTCATAAGTACGAAAGCTTTTCTGATTAACAGACTCTGCTCCTTTTGTCAAAAGCGCTGTACCGAATAGTCTTGCCGTTCTTGCCGGAACAGGTTCCTGAAAAAACATCCAGATATGCGCTCCCTTACCGGAACGGGAACGCTCTGTCAGGATATCCACTCCATAAATACGGCAGATTTCCCGCAAAGCATTTACTTCCTCCCTCCAGAGTTCATCTGTATTGGCAAAATCTTCCCCGTTTGTATTGTCATCATGATTATCAAAATCAAATACGAGGAAATTGCATGTCTCATCAGGCAGCATCGGATATACCCCGATCACATCAGAGCAGTCCTCCCGCAATCCAAGTAAATGCTGCATAATCACCTTTCCGTTAAGTCCTTTATAATGCTTTTCAGGACAGTCCGAACATTTCATTTTCTTTTTTTCATATTTTGGACAGATGCCCGGTTTCCAATAATTCCAGCACTGGGTATAATACCCCGTCTTTCCAGTTTTGGGATTCGGCTTTCCGGCTCTTTTGCTGTATACATCTTTTCGACCTTTGAAAAAGGAATAGAAATACTGGGCATGTTTCTGAGTGATCGGCTCAGGAATAATGTGTTTTCCCTGTTCCGTCTCTGCATCTTTCACGGCTAAATCTGACTAAACAGCCACATTTTCTTTTTCTTGCGTTTTCTTTTCATATGGAATGCCTGCTTCGGATAAGAGTGCCTGAAGTCGTTGGATTTCTTCATTTAATGCAATAATTCTCTCTTTCTGCTCCTGAATGATCTTATCTTTACTATCCATATTTTTTCCTTTCGTAATATTCAGAAAAAAATTGCGTTGCATTTGTAATTTGATTTTACAGCGCTGTGTATAGAAAGACAATTAAAATAATTAAAAAAGCCAGCATCCAGATTTTACTCCTTCAACCAGCTTCTCATCTATCTCAACACCATACACACATTTCTTCCTCAACTGTGTACAATGCACCATATTCACTATATTTCAAACGCTATACAAACGATACATACTAAAAATCTTAGTGCATTTTCCGGCAGCCGGGCTCAAAGGTAACATTTGCCAAAAATACAGGACACTTGTCCGCTTCAGTCAACGGGTTTAAATAGGAATTTCCAGTGAAAGACCAGGCATAAGCCGTGTTGGCATTTCCTAAGCTGAAAACATTCTCCTGATCAAATGAAATTTTGTCATTGATACGTATAAATAACACTCCCATTTATATTCAGATATGAAATAGCTTGTTAATCCAGTTGACACACATGGGTACCCACATGCTGACGTTGGGATTGGCCTCGTTGAGATTTTTGGCGTTTTCATTATAAGAGCTCAGATTGTTGCATACGGACATCCCATGCTCGCCGTCCTGAAAAAGATGCAGTTCAAAAGGAAGGTCGTACTCGATCATTTTACCGGCAATCATAATTGGGTTGATCGCAGGGACATACTTATCATACCGAGTAGCGCAGTACAAAGGTGTTGTATCCTTCTTTCAGGAAGGTCAGGGCAACCGGCTCGCCTTCGGTATCGGAAAGGAAAGAATAGGCGCCGCCTGGCATGATGATAATTGCGGGCCGCTTTTCGATCTGAAACTTACCTTGTTCCGACTGATCATGGATATATGTTGTCAGCGTGACGTCTCTTTCTTTACATAATGCAATCACTTTATGAATCATAGAAAACTCCTTTCCTGACCGGCGCGAAATATCCGGAATTCTGTTATCCTGGTCTTTATAAACCATTCGCGAAGTATGTCTGGCAGTTCTTCCCCGCCATCGTCTATTACACTGAGCGCCTCCCGTACATCTGCTTTGGGGCACAGCCTGAAAATATCTCCCCGGAGGTCTCCTGAGACACCGCCGCAATGGGAATAAAACGGGAGGAGCACTTTTCCGGATAAGTCGTTCTGATATAACCAGGAGGCCAAAGGCGGCGCAATGGTTCCGCACCAATTGGGGGATCCCACAAAAACAGCGGAATAAGCCTGCGGCGTATGTGAAGTCGGTAAGAGACCCGGCCGGTAATGAGACTGCACTTCCTGTTTTACCTGCTGAAGCAGTTCCGGGAATGCCATTGGATATGGCTGCCACGGATAAATTTCGGACCAGTCTCCGCCGGTGGCTTTCTGAATTTCCTGTGCAATCCGGTGCGTATTACCCGAATATGAATAGGAAACGATCAATATCTGGCCGGATCCGATATGTTCATTCCTGTCAGGGTTCTTTTCTTTCATCCTTTCCATCATGTGTTCTCCTTGCTCTGACTATTCCCTGTCTTTAAAGCCTTGTCTTTCGATTTCCATTGTAGCACTCTGCTACTTTCGGTACCAATACTTTTATTTTATTGTGATCGATACACGTAATGTATGACTGTTTTCACCGACAGGCCCCCGAGATACAAAAACTGAGCAGGAAGCTGGCATTTTCTGCTCAGCCGCCTGCTCATTCCTTATAAGTTCCGGTCAGAAAGGTCCTTCCTTTTCAGTAAACTAACGCTGTAAACGTAAACTGAATTGACAGTTTCTTTCGTGGTATGTTCTCCGGCTCCAAGCTGGTTAGTCGCACCGCTGCTTGGAAGTCTGTATCCCAGCAAAACGCTCCAGACGGAAACCGCTGAAGAAAGGCTGCTTTTGTCCGGCCTTGAGAACAGGACCTATAAAAGGGCAGTTACAGTTCAGCTGGCTGAACTGTTACAAAGGACAACGTCCCGCCACAGTTGCCTGGTGATGGGACGTCGTCCTTTCTTTTTCCGTCTATTTCTCCGCCCGCTTTTTCCGCGGCATTACATGAATCGCTCCGCCTTCCAGTTCTTCCAGCGCCTCTCCCACTCCTTCATTGTAGGTGGGATGGGGACGGATTGCTCTCAGCACCTGAGGGGCGGTCATATGATTCACAATCGCGCTGACAAATTCTCCGATCATATCGGTGGCGCGCCCGCACATCATCTGCACGCCGAGGATTTCTTCTGTTTTGTCATGGAGTACTATTTTGATAAATCCCCGCTCTTCCCCGGAGATCAGGGATTTTCCGTTGGCGCTCATAATGAATTTCCCCGTCCGGACGGGAATGCCCTGCGCTTTGGCGGTGTCCTCATCAATACCCGCCGACGCGATCTCCGGCTCCGTATACACACAGCCCGGAACGACCGAGAGATCCACCGAGGGTTCTTTTCCCGCAAGCCGCTCAGCCAGCACAATTCCCTGGGCGCTGGCCGCATGGGCAAGCTGCGCTCCCGGAATCAGATCACCGATGGCGTAGACGCCCGGAATGCTTGTGGCAAAGGTTTCATCCACGAGAACATATCCCCGCTCCGCCGCCGGAGCGGCATCGTCAGCCCATAGCCCGTCCGTGTCCGGCCGTCGTCCCACCGCACAGAGTACATGGCTGCCTTTGACCGACTGCTCCCTGTCCTTTTCCGTAAAACGGCAGACAAGACCGTCCTCCGCCTGTTCCACAGACTGTACAGACGCCGAGTTGTGAACGGTCACGCCCCGCTTTTTCAGAATCATCTTCAGATTCTGGGAGATCTCCCTGTCCATGTTCGGCACAAGCCGCGGCATAGCTTCCAGAATCGTCACCTGGCTGCCGAGGGAAGAATAGACCGTGGCAAACTCCACGCTGATCACTCCTCCGCCGATCACCACCAGATGCTCTGGAATTTCCCGCAGCTGAAACAGTTCATCGCTCGTCAGAACCCCCGGAAGATCCATCCCCGGAAGAGGCAGAAGCACCGGTTTTGATCCCGCGGCGAGGACAACCGCATCGGCCTCGTAAATCTGCGTCTCTCCGTCTTTCGTCACTTCTACCTTTTTCCCGGGAAGCAGCCTCCCCTTCCCAGAAAGGAAGGCGACTCCGTTTCCCTTCAGAAGCTGTTCCACTCCCTCCACCAGCCGGTTTGTCGTCTGCTCTTTATACGAGAGCACTTTCTCAAAATCCAGGCGGATTCCCTCTGCCGTGATCCCGAAGGTTTCCGCATTCTGAATTTCGTGATAAAGCCCTGACGCATGGAGCATCGCCTTGGCCGGGATACAGCCCCGGTTCAGACAGGTTCCCCCTGCCCTGCGCTCTTCCACAATAGCGGTCTTCAGCCCGAGTTTTGCGGTTTTGATGGCACACACATATCCGCCGGGCCCCGCTCCTATGATAATTACCTGATATTTTTCCATCCTTTCCCTGCTCTTTCCTGTTCCAAAACCGCAACCGTTCCTCCTGCCGAACGATTGCTCAGAATTACAGTTCCACAGACCAAAGCCATTCCCGGATTTCCTGCAGCATTTTCTGCTCGTCCGTCGTGTCCGGGTGAAGTGTTTCCAGCTTTGCACAGAGTTCCTTTTTGCTGCACCTCGCCTGCCTCAGACCGTCCGGAAGCTCCAGAATAATGTCCGGCTGCAGAGCGTCGGAATAAGCGGCTGCATCGGCGACCTTTCCGTCCTTCACCTCCAGCTGGATGGACAGAGTTCCCCAGGAAAAACGATGGGAGAGTTCCAGCGAGAATTCCATCTTTTTTCCATAGTTCCATTCCCAGGAGGAGAACCTGCTCTCCGCCGCTTTCACCTTCTCCACTTCCAGATCACGCTCCATCATCACAGTACTCCTGCACCCGTATACATCCTCAAACGCTGCGCGAAGCGCCTCCTTCAGCCGGTCAATGGTCAGCTCCGGCACAAATTCTTTCAGATTGATAACCCTGGACCGGACCGAGTCCACTCCTTTTGCCTTCAGTTTCTCTTTATCCGCCGTAAGATAGGCGCCGAGAACCTCTTTATCCACATCCACCATCAGCGTCCCGTGATGGTAGCAACGATCCCCGTGTTCATAATAGGCATTCCCGGAAAATTTCCGCCCGTCCGCCAAAAGGTCGTTTCTTCCCGACCGGACCGCAGGAATTCCCAGCGCGCGGACCGCGCGAAGAATCACTTCCGTCTGCCTTTCCACACTGTAATTTTCTTTCCTTACAAGAAATGTAAAATTCAGATTCCCCAGATCGTGATAAACGGCGCCGCCTCCGGAGAGACGGCGGGCCAGATACCCGCCGTCCTCCTCAAGCCGGCTTACCTTACACTCCTTCCAGGCATTCTGATTTCTTCCGATGACTACCGTCCTCTGGTTCTGCCACAGATACAGAATACATTCCCTTTCCCCGCAGAGATCCAGCAGATACTTTTCCACCGCAAGATTATGATAAGGAACCAACTGACTGCTTTCAAAAACTCTGATCGTCTGAATCATGCCTCGTCCTCTGTCTGAAATTCATATCTGAGCACCGGATGTCTCGCCGCGGTGACCTCGTCCAGCCGTGTCACAGGCGTGGTGACCGGAGCCGCGTGCAGCTTTTCCGGATCCTCCTGCGCCAGCCGGTAAAGGCTGCGGAATACCCCGATGGCCTCGTCCAGCGTCTCTCTCGACTCCGTCTCTGTGGGCTCCGCCATCAGCGCCTCGTCCACAATCAGCGGGAAATACATGGTCGGCGGATGAATCCCGTGATCCAGAAGGCCTTTGGCGATATCCATCGCGGAAATTCCGGTCTCCTTTTTCAGGTCGGACAAGCTCATGACAAACTCATGCATACAGGTGGCATCGTAAGCCATCGGGTACAGGTCCTTCAGATGACATCTCAGATAATTGGCATTCAGCACCGCGTTCTGGCTTGCCTCCGGGATTCCTTCCTTCCCCAGTGTGAGAAGGTAGGTCAGCGCTCTGACCACCACAAGGAAATTCCCATAAAAGCTTTTCATTTCGCCGATGCTTTGCGACGGCTTCTCAAACCGGTACGGCGCTTTCTCACTGACAAGCACAGAAGGTAGAAAATCTGCCAGAAACTCTCTGCAGCCCACCGGACCGCTTCCCGGGCCGCCGCCTCCATGTGGTGTGGAAAATGTCTTGTGCAGATTCAGATGCACGATGTCAAATCCCATATCTCCCGGCCGTGCGATTCCCATGACAGCATTGAGATTGGCTCCGTCATAATAGCAAAGTCCGCCGCACTGATGTACGATCTCTGTGATCTCAAGAATGTTTCTGTCGAAAAGGCCGACAGTATTGGGATTTGTCAGCATCAGACCCGCCACGTCGTCTCCCGCCGCCTCTTTCAGCTTCTCAATGTCAACACATCCGTCGGAATTGGACGGAATCGACACCACCGAGTATCCCGCCATAGATGCGCTGGCCGGATTGGTCCCGTGGGCGGAATCGGGAACCAGAATCTTCGTCCGCTTCCGGTCCTGTCTGCTCTCATGGTATGCCTTTATCAGAAGAAGGCCCGTAAACTCCCCATGGGCTCCGGCTGCAGGCTGGAAGGTCATGCGGTCCATTCCGGTAATCTCACACAGATATTTTTCCGCCAGATGCAGCACCTCCATGCATCCCTGCGCCGTATCCTCTCCCTGAAGCGGATGAATCTGTGTGAACCCCGGCAGGGACGCTGCCGCTTCATTGATCCCGGGATTGTATTTCATCGTACAGGATCCAAGCGGATAAAATCCATCGTTGACCCCATGGGTCCTGCGGGCAAGTCCGGAATAATGCCGGGAAATATCCACCTCGGAAAGAGCGGGCAGATGAAGGGTTTTCCGGCGCCGGTCATTTTCGGGAAGACTCACAGTTTCCACATCGCAGGGCGGAAGTTCCCGGCATCCTCTTCCCGGCCTGCTTTTTTCAAATAGTAACATGCCTTACACCTCCTTCAGTATGCGGACCGCCTCATCCATCTCCGCCTTTGTATTCATTTCCGTACAGCACCACAGGATCCTGTGATCATCCAGCGGAAGACCTCCCAGAATATCATGTGCCTCCAGCATCCGGAGCGCCTTTTCCGACGGCGTTTCCGACACTGTCACAAATTCATGGAAAAATTCACCCGGATTCTCCGTCCGGTATCCGGCCTGCGCGAGCTGTTTTGCAAAGTAATGCGCCTTGGACATGCTGGAAACGGCTGCCTGCTCCAGCCCCTCGTTGCCCATCGCCGCCAGGTAAACGCTCACCGCCAGAGCGCAGAGCGCCTGATTCGAGCAGATATTGCTGGACGCTTTTTCTCTCCGGATATGCTGCTCTCTGGCCTGGAGCGTCAGCACATATCCGGTTTTCCCGTTCCGGTCCTTCGTCTCTCCCACAATCCTGCCAGGCAGCTTTCTCATCATGGCTCTGGTACATGCCATAAATCCCAGATACGGACCACCGAACGCAAGGGGAAGCCCCAGCGGCTGTCCTTCTCCCACTGCCACATCCGCACCGTATTCTCCCGGAGTCTTCAGGATGCCCAGGACAATCGGGTTTACGCTCATAATAAATTTTGCTCCGGCCTCGTGCGCCGCCCGCCCGATCGCCTCCGCCGGCTCCAGCGTTCCATAATAGTTCGGATGCTGAATCAGCACACAGGCAGTCTCCTGATCCAGATGGCCTTTCAGCCATTCCAGATCCGTCGTCCCGTCTTTTTCCGGAATCACTTCCAGCTCCATTCCGTTTCCGAAACAGTAAGTCCTGACAGTCTCCAGTACCCAGGGGAGAACCGTGGCAGAGACCAGCGCCTTGTTTCTCTTTTTTTCCCTGCACATGGCCACGCCCTCCGCCGCCGCGGACGCGCCGTCATAGACAGACGCGTTGGACACATCCATTCCCGTCAGATCACAGATCATCGTCTGATACTCAAAAATGGACTGCAGAATGCCCTGGCTGATTTCCGCCTGATAAGGCGTGTAGGCCGTCCGGAAGTTTTCCTTCGAGAGTACTTCCTCCACGATGGCCGGAATGTAATGCCGGTAGGCGCCTGCTCCCCGGAAGATTGTCGGGTAGATTTTATTCTTTCCCGCGATCTTCTCCATCGTTTTCCGTACTTCCATCTCTGAGAGACCGGCCGGAAGCTCCAGCTCCCTGTTCAGCTTTACCTCCTCCGGAATGTCACGAAACAGATCGTCCATCGACCCATAGCCGATGTCCTCCAGCATCGCCTGCTGCTCTTGCTTTGTGTTCGGCACATAGCTTCCCATCTGTGAGCCTCCTTCCTCTTATGAATTTTTCTCACTCTCCACAAACGCTTCGTACTCCTCTGCGGACAGAAGCTCCTCCTCCGCTGTGATATCCTTCACTCTGACAAACCATGCGTCGTATGGAGATTCATTGATCATCTCCGGGGCGTCCAGAAGTTCCTCATTCACCGCGCTCACCACGCCGGTCACCGGAGAATACACATCTGACACCGCCTTCACCGATTCCACATCCGCAAAGCTCTCGCCTGCCGTCACTTCCTCGTCTTCCTCCGGGAGATTTACAAATACAAGATCCCCCAGCTCAGACTGCGCATAATCCGTAAGACCGATCACCGCCTCGTCCCCCTCTTTCTTTACCCATTCGTGTGATTTTGAATAAAGCAGTTCCTCTCTCAATTCCATAGTTTTTCTCCTTTTTTGAAAAATGTTGTTACAGTTCAGCCAGGTCTGTGTATTTACTGCACAGACCATATGAAAGTATAGTGCCTGCGGGCATCCGGCCCATCGCAAAGTTCTATGACTGTTTCTGACTGGTTTTCCTATAAAAAGGCAGCGCCACGACCTCCGCCTCCACTCTTCGTCCTCTGACGTCCGCTTCCACTTTTGTTCCAGGCTTTGCAGCATCCACATCCACGAGCGCCATCGCCACCGGATAACCAAGATACGGGGCATGCGTGCCTGATGTGGTATGGCCGATCTTCCGTTCCCCACAGTATACGTCCTGATTCTCCCGGATGATTCCCCGCCCGGTCACTTTCAGTCCCACACGGGTGATCGCCGGCTCTCCTTTCTCTTCCAGCGCCTGTTTTCCGATAAAAGCTTCCTTTCCAAGCTTTACCGCAAATCCCAGCCCTGTCTCCAGCGGTGTGATCCCGTCGTTCATTTCATGTCCGTACAGCGGCATGGCAGCCTCCATGCGGAGCGTGTCTCTCGCTCCCAGCCCGCAGGGAATCAGGCCCTCCTCTTTTCCCGCTTCCAGAAGCGCGTCCCACAGTTCCACGGCCTTTCCACTGTCCAGATACAGTTCATACCCATCCTCTCCGGTATAGCCTGTCTTCGAGAGGATACACGGAATCCCGGCAGCCCGGGCATCAAACACCGCGTGATAATATTTTTTCGGGATGCTCTGTTCCGGGGCGACTTTTCTCAGAATCTCCAGAGCTTTCGGTCCCTGCAGGGCAATCTGCGCATAGGATGCGGAAACATCCGTAAAAACCACATCCCCGGACTGATGGGCTTTCATCCACTGATAATCCTTGTCTTTGTTGGCGGCATTTACGACAATAAAGTATTGTTCCTCCGCTCTTCTGTACACGATCAGATCGTCCACCGTACCTCCGTTTTCGTTGCACATGGGACTGTATCTCGCCTGTCCGTCTGTCATGTTTCTGAAATCATTTGTCAGAAGCATCTGAAGATTGGCAAGGGCGTCCTTCCCCTCGCAGAGGATCTCCCCCATATGGGATACGTCAAAAAGACCCGCCCGGGTGCGCACAGCCATATGCTCCCGGATCACACCCTCCCGGTACTGCACCGGAAGAAGATAACCGCCAAAGGAAACCATCTTTCCCCCGGCCTTCACATGGGCTTCGTAGAGTGGCGTTTTCAGCTCCATTCGCTTTTCCTCCTGTCATAATTTTGTCGGACTTTTTGAGAAAGATGATACGGTACTTCAGACAGCTCGCGCCGAGCGCGGTCGCCTCAGCGACATATTTCTGTTTCGCGCGAGTGCGCATCCCGCGGAGCGTTTTTGTATAACAGGAAACATAGTTTCCTGTTATACAAAAAACAGGGAGAAACTGCTTTCACTGACTGAAAGCAATCTCTCCCTGTCTTCCTTCTCCAGAGTCCAGAGGCCCGTCCGGATCTAATTCCTTTGCCTGAGAGTTTCAAGTAGCCCCTTGCCCCTTCGGCGCCGCTCTTACCACTGGAACTCCCGGCACCACTTCCGCGGAATATGCTTTCGCGGGCCAATGTCCTGCAGGAGTTCTGGTCTGACAGTCTCTCTTAGATCCTTCAACCGATCCTTTTTCTTTTAAAACCGATCATCCGTCTCTTTAAATCTGACTTCATTATAACTTCCGAAAAATTTTCTGTCAATCATTGTTTACTTTTTGTCACTCTGTTTGTAACTGTTCAGCCGGCCGGACTGTAACCTACGCTTCACGGATCAGTCTCCGGTTGTACACCAGATGCAGATACATGGCATCTGATGCCCGCGCCGCGTCGTGAGCTGCGATGGCCTCTGTGATTTCCCGGTGAGTATCGATGGTCTCCTGACGCAGCACATTTTTCGTCAGGTCAATGAACAGGGGCACCGCGGAATTGATGACAGGCATCAGCCGCGGAACCACCAGATTTTTGCTGCTTATGCCGATCGCTGTGTGAAACTCCACATCCTTTTTGGTGTGGTCTTTCCCCTCTTTCAAAAGCTGCTCCGTCTCGTCGCACAGTTTTCTTATGCGGCGGATGTCTTCCTCCTCCGCGCGGGCCGCAGCCCAGGCGGCGACAGACGGTTCCAGAAGGAACCGGATCTCCAGAAGATCAGCGGCCAGCTTCCGTTTGTCTCCGATAAACGTAAATCCCAGAGGATCCTCCACAACTCCCGGAGACGCGGAAACATAGGTGCCGGAACCCTGACGGACCGTAACGATGTTGCGGGACGCAAGCAGCTTCACAGCTTCCCGGACAGAACTTCGTCCGGCGCCCAGTTTCTCCGCCAGCACAGACTCGTTGGGCAGCCTGTCCCCCGGCTGAAGCTTTTCCTCCAGAATATAACTCACAATATCATCCGATAATTTTTCCGGAAGATTTTTTTCATCCGAATGTATCATTTGATATATTCACCTCCCTTTCTCAGAAATGCTTTTACGCCTGCACGTTCGCAAAAAACATTCTCAGCGAAACAGTATGGCATTTCCAGCAGTTAATACCAGCATATTTCAGGAACCGGCAAATGTCAAACAATAAATTTCAGACACACCATACGCTTTTGGCAATATTGCGGATTGATTTTTTCTCTGAAATGGTATATGGTATTTACATCAGATGAATTTTGCGGAGGAGTCGGGAAATCATCGGTTTTTCCGCGGTACAGTCGGGAAACTTCCAGCAAAAAGATCAGATGAATTCATCACTGATCTGCCGGAACCTTTCCGCAGCAGACACTACAGGAGAAAAGGAGTACTGAGTATGGAACTGAGAAGTCAGAAACTGAGAGAAATTGCGCCGGAGCTGGACCCGCTCCGCCTGGGAACCGGATGGAAACCGGAAGATCTGTCAAAACCACAGATTCTTGTGGAGAGTTCCTTCGGCGACAGTCACCCGGGAAGCGGACACCTTCTGGAGCTGGTGGAAGAGGCCCGGAAGGGAATCGCGGAAGCCGGCGGATACGGCGCAAGATATTTCTGCACCGATATCTGCGACGGGGAAGCCCAGGGGCACGACGGAATCAACTATTCCCTGCCCTCCAGAGATATGATGGCAAATATGATCGAAATTCACGCTAACGCCACACCTTTTGACGGCGGCGTTTTTATCGCAAGCTGTGACAAAAGCATGCCGGCTCACCTGATGGCGATCGGGCGTATCAACATCCCTTCCATCGTCGTAACCGGAGGCGTTATGGATGCCGGCCCGGATCTGCTGACGCTGGAGCAGATCGGCATGTACAGCGCCATGTACGAGCGGGGAGAGATCACCAGAGAACAGATGGATTTCTACAAGCACAACGCATGTCCGTCCTGCGGAGCCTGTTCCTTTATGGGCACCGCATCGACAATGCAGATCATGGCGGAGGCGCTTGGCCTGATGCTCCCCGGAAGCGCCCTGATGCCGGCGACAAGCGCCGACCTGCGGCAGGCTGCACGGAACGCGGGAAAACAGGCGGTCTGGCTGGCGAAAAACGATCTGACGCCGAAAAAGCTCGTGACAATGGAATCCTTTGAAAATGCGATCATGGTACACGCGGCGATTTCAGGCTCCACCAACTCTCTGCTCCACATTCCTGCCATCGCGAAGGAGTTCGGCTTTGATCTGGATGCGGATACCTTTGATCGCCTGCACAGAGGCGCCCACTATCTGCTCAATATCCGCCCTGCCGGAAAATGGCCGGCACAGTTCTTCTACTATGCGGGAGGAGTCCCGACGATCATGGAGGAAATCAGGGATATGCTCCATCTGGATGTGATGACAGTAACCGGAAAAACTCTGGGAGAAAATCTGGAAGATCTGAAAGCCAACGGCTTTTATGAGAAATGCCAGGAATACCTGGACCGCTGGAATCTGAAACGGGAAGATGTGATCCGTCCGTTTGACCGGCCGTTCGGCACCGACGGAAGCATCGCTATTCTGAAGGGAAATCTCGCCCCGGACGGCGCTGTGGTCAAGCATACGGTGGTTCCGAAAGAGATGTTTGAGGCCGTGCTGCGTGCAAGACCGTTTGACTGTGAGGAAGACGCCATCAAGGCGGTTCTGACCCACGAGATCCGTCCCGGCGACGCGGTGATCATCCGCTACGAAGGGCCGAAGGGAAGCGGAATGCCGGAAATGTTTTACACCACGGAAGCCATCGCCTCCGACGCAGAGCTGGGCGCCAGCATTGCTCTGCTGACAGACGGGCGCTTTTCCGGCGCCTCCAAGGGCCCGGCGATCGGGCATATTTCCCCGGAGGCTGCCGAAGGCGGACCCATCGCCCTGGTGGAGGAAAACGATCTGATCGAGATCAATATCCCGAAACGGATTCTCCGGATTGTCGGCGTCAACGGAGAGCGAAAAAGCGCCGAAGAGATCGACGCCATCCTCGCCGGCCGGAAAGCCGCATGGAAGCCCAGGAAAAACCGCTATACCCACGGCGTGCTGAAGCAGTTCGCCGACAAGGCGGTATCTCCGATGAAGGGCGGGTACATGGAATAACTTCCTGTCTGGTGAGAGCCGGCGTCATCTCTCCGGGAAACAGAGCGGTGTTCGCCGGCTACTCTGTCTTTCTGTGGTGCTCCGCGTGATCCTGCATTTTTTCGCTCTTATGCTCCGCAACCTGACCGCAGATGGAGAGCAGCTTTACCAGTTCGTTTTTGCTTACTGATTTCATATCTGTATACCTCCTGAAAAAAAAACGTACAGCCGGCACTGGTCTTACACCGTCGGCTGCACGTTTTTATTTATTGGACCAAGTCGCTGGCGCGACGGCTAGCCCCAGGTACATGTTTCCACCACTTTTTTTCAAAAAAAGTAGCAGTTTTTGATTATATGTTGTATTGTTGAGATACCCCTATCACCAGCAATCAACAAATCAAAAA